>JAATGP010000069.1 GCA_015654635.1 Alphaproteobacteria bacterium
GGCCGGCCCGGCCCGGTCGTGGTCGACATCCCCAAGGACATCCAATTCAAGACCGGCGGCTATATCGGCCCTGAGTCGGTCGTGCACCGCACCTATCGTCCGCCCTATGAGCCCGACATCCAGGCTATCGAGCAAGCGGTGAAGATGATGGCCAACGCCAGGCGTCCGATTTTCTATACCGGCGGCGGCATCATCAATGCCGGCCCCAAGGCGAGCGAAGCCCTGCGCGAACTGGTCGAACTCACCGGCTTTCCCGTTACCTCAACCTTGATGGGGCTGGGTGCTTATCCTGCTTCGGGCGACAAATGGCTCGGCATGCTGGGGATGCACGGCACCTACGAAGCCAACAATGCCATGCATGATTGCGATCTGATGATCTGCCTCGGCGCGCGCTTCGATGATCGCGTCACCGGCCGCATGGATGCCTTCTCCCCGGGCTCGAAGAAGATCCATCTGGATATCGATCCTTCGCAGATCAACAAGAATGTCCATATCGATCTGCCCATCATCGCCGATGCCGGCCGCGCCATCGAGGCGATGGTCAAAGAATGGAAATTCCGCGATTACAAAGCCGATCGCATCGCGCTCTCCGAATGGTGGGAGCAGATAACCCGCTGGCGCGCTAAGCGTTGTCTCGATTACCGCGGCTCGAATGATCTGATCAAACCGCAATATGCCATCGACCGGCTCTATCAATTGACCAAAGGCCGCGACGTCTACATCACCACCGAAGTCGGTCAGCATCAGATGTGGGCCGCGCAGCGCTTTCATTTTGACGAACCCAATCGTTGGATGACCTCCGGCGGCCTCGGCACCATGGGTTATGGCTTACCCGCCGCCATGGGGGTGCAGATGGCCCACCCGGACAGTCTTGTCGTCGACATTGCCGGCGAAGGCTCCGTGCAGATGACGATGCAGGAAATGTCGACGGCGGTGCAGTACAATCTGCCGATCAAAATTTTCATCCTCAACAACCGCTATCTCGGTATGGTGCGTCAATGGCAGCAATTGCTGCATGGCGGGCGCTATTCGCATTCCTATTCCGAAACGCTGCCGGATTTCGTCAAACTGGCGGAAGCCTTTGGTTGCGTCGGCATCCGCGCAACACAGCCCGATGAGCTTGATGCAGCCATTCAGAAAATGATCGATGTGAAACGCCCGGTTCTCTTCGATTGCGTCGTCGATCAAAAGGAAAATTGCTATCCCATGATCCCGTCTGGCGCCGCCCATAACGAAATGATCCTCTGCGATGCCGAGGATCATACGGTCACCGACGCTGGCAAGATGCTGGTCTGAACGAGGGCGCGATGCGGTATCTTTATATCAAGTGGGTGCACAAAAATCCCAGCGACCCGGTGCATCTCTATAGCGAGATTGGCGACGATTCCTATGAGCGCCGCCGGGTCGAAATTTGGGCTGACGGGCGCAAGGGCTTTGCCGATGAAAGCGAAGAAAAGGGCGCCAGCCTCAGCAGCATGAAGGTCCCTTCGCTGAAGGAAATTGCGGCACAACCGGAATTTCAGCCCAAATTTATCGAGGCAGAGGAATTTCAAAAAATATGGCTGAAGCGCAGATGACTACGCCAAGAATTGAACGTCACACCTTCGCCGTGCTGGTCGATAACGAGGCCGGCGTTTTGGCCCGCGTCGTGGGTCTGTTCTCCGGTCGCGGCTACAATATCGAGAGCCTTACGGTGGCCGAAATCGACCCCTCCGAGCACACCTCGCGCATCACCATCGTGACCTCGGGCACGCCCGAAACGCTGGAGCAGATTAGAGCTCAGATCGGCCGCCTCGTGCCCGTCCACCGGGTGGTGGATTGGACGGTCGACAAGCCCTCCATCGCCCGCGAAATGGCGCTGGTCAAAGTGGCCGGTATCGGCGAAAAGCGGGTTGAGGCTTTGCGCATCGCCGACGCTTTTCGCGCCCGGCCGGTGGACACCACTCACACCAGCTTCGTCTTCGAAATCACCGGAAGCCCGGAGAAAATCAGCAATTTCGTCGAGCTTATGCAGCCGCTCGGTCTCGTCGAAATCTCCCGCACCGGCGTCGTCGCCATATCAAGAGGCCCCGACCCGATGTGAACGCTTAACCTCCCCCTTGCGGGGAGGTCCAACGCGCGTAAGCGCTTTGGGATGGGGCCGATGTTCCGGCTTGACCCCGATCATCAAGCGGCGCATTCCGGCGCCGCGTTTCACGCCATCTGATGGCCTTTGGGCCACGACAAGACAGCGAAAGGAAAGGCCAATGCGCGTTTACTATGATCGGGATGCCGATCTGAATCTCATCAAGAACAAGAAGGTTGCCGTCATCGGTTTCGGCTCCCAGGGGCATGCCCATGCGCTTAATATGCGCGACTCGGGCGTGAAAGAGATTGTCATCGCAGCCCGTCCCGGTGCCTCTTGGAAAAAAGCGGAAGCTGCCGGCTTCAAAGTCCTCACCAATGCGGAGGCCGCCAAATGGGCCGACGTGCTGATGATGACCACGCCCGATGAATTACAGGCCGACATTTACAAGGATGATCTCGCTCCCAATCTCAAGCAGGGCGCAGCACTCCTTTTCGCGCATGGCTTCAATATCCATTTCCGCCTCATCGAAGCGCGTCCCGATCTCGATATCGTCATGGTTGCGCCCAAAGGCCCCGGCCACACGGTGCGCAGCGAATATCAGAGAGGCGGCGGCGTGCCTTGCCTGATCGCCGTGGCACAAAACGCCACTGGCAATGCTCATGAGCTTGGGCTTTCTTATGCTTCCGCCATCGGCGGTGGCCGCTCGGGCATCATCGAGACCAGCTTCCGCGAAGAAACCGAAACCGATCTCTTCGGTGAGCAGGTCGTGCTCTGCGGCGGCCTCGTGGAACTTATCCGTGGCGGTTTCGAAACGTTGGTGGAAGCTGGTTATGCGCCGGAGATGGCCTATTTCGAGTGCCTGCATGAGGTGAAGCTGATCGTGGATCTGATCTACGAAGGCGGTATCGCCAATATGAATTATTCGATCTCCAACACCGCCGAATATGGCGAATACGTCACTGGCCCCAAGATCGTGACGTCCGACACCAAGAAGGCGATGAAGGAAGCGCTGATCCACATCCAGCAGGGCAAATTCGCCCGCGATTGGGTGCTGGAGAACAAGGCGGGCCAACCCTCCTTTAAAGCCACGCGCGCCAACAACAACGCTCACCCCATCGAAGAGGTGGGCAAGAAGCTGCGCGCCATGATGCCTTGGATCGGTAAGAACAAGCTGGTCGACAAGGATAAAACAGGCGGCGAAGGCTAAGCCCTCGAGTAAGGACTTTCATGAGAGGCGGCGTCGCAAGCGCCGCCTTTTGTTTGCCCATAGCAAAGGAAATGAGCGATGAAGCTTCCCGCCTTTCCCATCTCCGGTGGTTGTGCTTGTGGGAGCGTTCGTTACAGCCTCAAGGCGCGGCCTTTGTCGGTCTATCTTTGCCACTGCAAACGTTGCCAAGTTTATGGCGGTGTCGGCACGCTAGCGGTGCTCACGCGGCGTAGCGATGTGGCCTTATCAGGCGCGGAGGCTATCCGACATGGTGAGCCCACCGACAGCGGTCGCATAGCCGAGATGTTCTTCTGCCCCAACTGTCATGTCCGCGTTTATCACACCCCGGCCGATCGCGCGCTGTTCACCCTCATGGGGGGCACGCTGGACGATCCGACTTGGCTGGTCCCGGTTGCTCATATATTCACGCGCAGCAAGCAAGATGGTGTGCTGACGGGCGGTACACCTTGCTTCGATGGCCCCATACCCTCGCGTGATATCTTTTATGCGTTGTTCGCATCTGCCCTCGCGGGAAAGGGACCGTAACAATTTCGTGTTGCGACGCCGAAACGGTTCGACAAGCGCAGGCCAGGAAGGGCATCATCGCTCTATTCGCTTTTAAGGCTGCCTCGCTATGTTCAAACTTCCGCTGGCCGTAATGGTGGCAGCCGCCTGTATCTGTACGTCTTCGTTGGCTGGAGATCTGAAAACTGCAGCCGATCTGCGCGATAAGGCACTCAGCGATCCGACCGCCTGGAGTATCCTGGAATCGCTCACCACAGAGGTTGGCGCCCGTTCCATCGGCAGCCCGGCCTATGATCGCGCCCGCGAATGGGGTGTGGCCAAGCTGACCGCGCTCGGCTTCAGCAATGTGCATGTCGAGACTTTTGCCAAGCCGGCATGGCGTCGTGGCGCCGAGAGCGCCGAGGTGATCGCCCCTTTCCCGCAGAAGCTCGCCATCATCGGTCTTGGCAATTCGTTGCCCACGCCCAAGAAAAGTATCGAGGCGGAGGTCGTCGTTCTCAAAAGCTATGCCGAGTTGCTGGCGGCTCCGCAAAGCGCGTTTAAAGGCAAGATCGTCCTCGTCAACCAACCGATGGTGCGCACCGAAGACGGCTCGGGTTATGGCGCCGCGGTGCGCGCCCGCTATGGCGATAGCGAAGCCGCCAAGCGTGGCGCGCTGGCCTATCTGTTGCGCTCTGTCTCCACCAGCCAGAGCCGCACTCCGCATACCGGCACCTCCGATGGCCCTGGCCCGCATATTCCTGCGGCCGCGCTCGGTGTTCCCGATGCCGACCTTTTGGAGCATATGGCGGCGCGCGGACCCGTCCGTATTCGGCTTAATCTTGCTTCCACCACCGATCCCAAATCGGTGTGCTGGAATATCTCGGGCGAGATCAAAGGCAGCGAAAAGCCGGACGAAGTGATTGTTATCGGTGGGCATCTGGATTCTTGGGATCCTGGCACCGGGGCTATCGACGATGGGGCGGGGGTCGCCATCACCACCGCTGCTGCATATCTGATCGGTGCGTTGCCCAAGCATCCACGCCGCACTATCCGCGTGGTTTTGTTCGGTTCGGAAGAAAACGGCGGCTCCAATATCGCTTATCTCGAAGCCCATAAAGGCGAACTCGCCCACATCGTCTTGGCCAGCGAGGCCGATCTCGGCGCCGACCGCGCCCTCAAGCTCGAATTGCCGGAAGGGGCCGTCAAGGCGCCGGAGTTTGCGATCCTGCCGACTCTGTTGGCGCCCCTGAAAATTATTGTGGCATCCACCGCGCCGGGATATGCGGGTTCGGATATCGAAAGCCTGCAAGGCGCGGGCGTCCCTGTGTTCAGCTTCCACCAGGACGCCAGCCGTTATTTCGATTACCACCACAGCGCTGACGATACGCTCGCCATCGTGGACGCCGCGGGGCTCAATCAAAACGTCGCCGCCTGGGCATCAACACTGTATCTACTGGCAGATTCGGCGATAGATTTCCGGGCGCAGCCGGCGAACTAGGAGAGACCTATGCACGTCGATGGTCATTGTTATTGCGGTAATATCCGTTTTGAGGCCGCAGCCGATCCGGCCACGGTGGTGATTTGCCATTGCACCGATTGCCAGGAATTGACCGGCTCGGCCTATCGCGCCGTGGTCACCGCCAAGAATTTAAAAATTCTCTCGGGCACGCCCAAGGTCTGGATCAAGACCGCGCAAAGCGGGCGCCAGCGGGTCCATTCCTTCTGTGCCGATTGCGGTTCACCGATTTATTCCGGCGCCACCAACGGCAGTTTGGAAACCGTAAGCTTGCGCCTCGGCACACTCACCCAGCGCCGGGAGTTAGAGCCACAAAAGCAAATCTGGGCACAGTCATCACTGCCATGGGCGCTCGATCTTCTCGGCCTCGAATGGCATGAGGGGCAATAAACCTTTCGTCATCCTGGGGTGCGAGCGAAGCGAGCCTCGAAGGACGCACTAGCCCTCGAAGCACATAGTTAGGTCGGGTTTTCCAGGCTGAAGGTCTCGCTTTCGTCGTCATAGGAAAACAGCTCGGCAAAACGGGCCCAGCTGATCATGGCGCGCAGTGTTTCATCCGCGGCGTCTTCGCTCATTTTGTCTTCCAGCTCGTCGATGAAGCGGCGGCGTGGAGCGGTGTGATTGCTGCGTTCGTCGAGCACGCGGCGGATATGGGCGGCAAAAGGCACATTGTTCATCAGGGCGCGGTTGACGATTTCCTTGCGCTCATTGGTGTCGGCATCGGCAAAACGCTTGCCCATATGGGTCAGCTTCAAGTCACCGCCTTCGAGATCGGCGAGCCGCAGCATCTGTAGCGCTTCGGCAATCGGAAAGAGTTCATCGATTTCGAGCTGCACGTCATAGGCGATGTCGGGCAAGTCGGCCTTGCCGTCATATTGCGGATTGGCCAGCGCCTCGATCAGGCCGGCGATGGAGTTGGAAGAGACCGGACTGATCGGCGCATCCGGTATCACATCGATGGCTTGCACGGTGCGCTGGCGCTCGACCTTGCGCGCCGTCATCTCGACATAGATGCGGTCGACGTAATCCTCAAAACGTGGGTCGGAACGGTCGCGCGGATGCGGCAAATCGATCTTGATCTCGGTCGTCACCCGTCCCGGATTGGAGGAAAACAGAAGTGCGCGGTCGCACATCTGTACCGCTTCTTCGATGTTATGCGTCACCAGCAGAATGGATTTGATCGGAAGCTTTTTGTTCTGCCACAACTCGATGAGATCGGTGCGCAGGTTTTCCGCGGTCAGCACATCGAGGGCCGAAAAAGGTTCGTCCATCAGCAAGATATTGGGATGGACCACCAGGGCCCGGGCAAAGCCGACGCGTTGGCGCATGCCGCCGGAAAGCTCGCGCGGATAAGCGCTCTCGTAACCGTCCAGACCGATCAGATCGATGGCAGCCAGCGCGCGCTTGCGGATTTTCTTGTCTGGCAGGCCCAACGCCTCCAGACCAAGCTGCACATTCTCCAGCACGGTTAGCCAAGGGAACAGGGCAAAACTCTGGAACACCATGGCGATGCCGCTCGCCGGTCCGTTAATGGGCGCTCCCATGTAGTCGAGATGTCCGCCTTGCGGTTGGGCGAGCCCCGCTATCAGACGCAGAAAGGTGGATTTGCCCGACCCCGAACGGCCGAGCAGACCCACGATCTCACCCTCATTCAAGCTGAGATTGACGCCATCCAGCACCAGCAAATCTTCGCCGCCTACACGCGGGAAGGAGCGGCGCACATCGGTCGCTTGCAGCAAAGTGTCCATTCGCGCCTCCTGTTATGTCATCTTGAACTTGCGTTCGGCGTACCAATAGAGTGGCCGCCAGAACAGACGGTTCACCACCACCACGAAAAAGCTCATCACAAAAATGCCGAGCACGATGCGGTGGAAATCCCCGGCCACCGTGGCATCGAAGATATAGGCACCCAGGCCATAGGCATGCAGCGTGCGATTGCCCCAGCTTGCCACCTCGGCGACAATGGCCGCATTCCAGGAACCGCCAGAGGCGGTGATGGCGCCTGTCACGTAATAGGGCATGACCGCGGGGATGCCGACTTTCTTCCACCACAGCCAGCCTTTGACTTGGAAGTTGGCAGCGGCGTCTCGCATTTCGCGCGGCAGGGCCGATGCACCGGCGATGACATTGAAGAGGATGTACCACTGCGTGCCTAGCACCATTAGCGGCGACAGCCAGATGTCGGGGTTGGCATTCCAGAGCAGGATTAAAGATACCGCGACGGGAAAGACCAGATTGGCTGGGAAGGCGGCAAGGAACTGCGCGATCGGCTGGACCACGCGCGTCAGATGCGGCCGCAGTCCGACATAGATTCCGACCGGCACCCAGATCAGGCTGGCCAAGGCAATCAGAACGATGACGCGTGTCAGGGTCGCCATGCCGCGCAAGAAAGCCCCGACGACATCGGAAAAGCCCAGGGCAGCGCCGACAAAGCTCGTTACCCGCCACACCACATAGGCCCCGAAAACCACCAGGATCGCATACCAGAGGCCCACGGCAAGCCATGGCGGGATGATGCTCTTGGTTACGATCTGCGTTTTGCTTTTCGGTGGCGCGATCTTGTAGCTGCGCCGCATCAATATATCGAACGGCGTCCCAATGGCATCGATCAGCCTGGAGCGGCGATACATCTTCAGCGCCCAAGATTCCGCCTCCTCATCGCCGGGCTCCGCATCGATGCGGAAGCGGTCAGCCCAGGCAACCAAAGGTCTGAAGAGAAGCTGGTCGAAAATCACAATCACCACCAGCATGGCTCCGATGGCCCAGAAAATGGCCGTCAGACTTTTGGCCTGGACCGCGGCAGCGATGTAGGAGCCGATTCCTGGTAAAGTGATAGAGGTATTGCCGACCGTGAAGGCTTCGGAGGCCACCAGCATGAACCAAGCGCCCGACATCGACATCATCATGTTCCAGATGAGTTGGGGCATGCCGAATGGCACTTCGATCTGCCAGAATCGGCTCCAGCCCGACATGCCAAAGGTTCTTCCGGCTTCATCGAGCTCAATCGGGACGGTGCGCAGCGACTGATAGAAGCTGAAGGCCATGTTCCAGGCTTGGCTGGTGAAGATCAGGAAGATGGCCGCAAATTCGGCGCCCAGAATCCGGCCCGGGGCCAGGGACAGAAAGAAAACCAGGGTGACAGACAAAAATCCTAAAATAGGAATAGATTGTAGAATGTCGAGCAGCGGAACAAGCAGCATTCCGGCTCGTTTGCTCTTAGCGGCCCAGGTCGCATAGGTGAAGGTAAAAATTAGCGAAAAAGCCAACGCCACCAGCATCCTAAGCGCGGTGCGGAAGGCGTAATTGGGCAGGTTTGCGGGGTCCAGCGAGACAGGATGGCGCGCCAAGCTCGAGAGCGGCTGGATCACTTCCCGGCTTGCTTCAGCACAGAAGATGATAGCACCAAGGACAAAAATCCCCGCCAACAGGTCCCAAGACCGCGGCAACAACCGGCGTGTCTCGATCGAGACGGGGGGAAAAAGTTTCATGTCCGGGGCGCTTCTAAGGGTAGAATTGTGGGCCACGTAACCATGCGTTGGAGCCCTCCGCCAAGTGAATTTCCGAACAAACTGCACTCGTCGCTGAGGATTTTCCGGTCTTCCGGCGGACCTTAAATTTATTCGCACAAACAGGGGTTTGACTTGCGCGTCCACGTCGTTCCAGCGTAAATACCGCGCGAAGGGCAATGTCCGGCTTTTCGTGAGTGTTTTAGGACATTTCGTTAAAGTTTAGCGAGCAGAAAACTCGGCGGGCGGAACGGCGATCCGGCGATGACGCAAGGTGCGACAGAGCATGACGTAAAGAGCGGATTCTCCGCTAGCGTCGGCGTGCGTGCAACGCCCCGTCCTTCCCTCGGTTTGCTGAATGGCGTGCTTCTCCTCCTTAGGGGCCCCTAGGCGCCGGCGGGTGTGGGTCATCCACACCGGGTGTTTAGGGGACTTTCGAATGAAAGGAGCGATAGAAGCCGCAAGAGCGGCAAGCGGAAGGAATTTGTGACCATGACAACGAATACCGACACTCCCCACCCAGCCGACATCCCCAATAGCACCGAAGCTCAGCGGGTTCGGATTTTTGACACCACCTTGCGCGATGGCGAACAGTCGCCCGGCGCAGCGATGACCTTTGAGGAAAAGCTCGAGGTCGCCGATTATCTCGACGCCATGGGTGTTGATATCATCGAAGCCGGTTTTCCCATTGCCAGCCAAGGCGATTTCGACGCCGTGGCCGAGATTGCGCGACGGGTCGAAAATGCAACCGTCTGCGGCCTGTCGCGGGCGGGTTTCAAGGATATCGATCGCGCGGCTGCCGCGCTGAAACAGGCTAAGCGCCCGCGGATTCACACGTTCATTTCCACCAGTCCCGTTCATATGAAACATAAACTCAATATGGGCGCTAATGCGGTGTTGGATGCGGTGGGGGCTTCCGTCTCTCACGCCCGCAAACTGGTGGATGACGTGCAGTGGAGCGCCGAAGATGCCACCCGCACCGAGCATGATTTTCTCTGCCGTTGCGTGGAGCTGGCAATCCGCTCCGGTGCCACCACGATCAACATTCCCGATACGGTGGGCTATGCCACGCCGCAGGAGTTCTTTGAACTCATTACGATGTTGCTCAATCGCGTGCCCAATATCGACAAAGCCGTCATCGCCACCCATTGTCACAATGATTTGGGCTTGGCCGTGGCCAATTCCCTGGCCGGGGTGCTGGCTGGGGCCCGTCAGATCGAATGTACGATCAATGGTATCGGCGAGCGGGCGGGTAACGCCGCCTTGGAGGAGATCGTAATGGCACTCAAGGTCCGCAAGGACCGCATGCCATTCCTCACCGGCATCGACACCACGATGCTGTCCCGGGCTTCCAAACTCGTTTCCAACGTCACTGGGTTCCCGGTGCAGTACAACAAGGCCATCGTCGGCAAGAACGCCTTCAGCCACGAGAGCGGCATCCACCAGGATGGTATGCTGAAGAACGTCGAGACCTACGAAATCATGCGCCCTGAGACGGTTGGGGTGAAGGAGACTTCGCTGGTCCTGGGCAAGCTGTCTGGCCGCCATGCCTTCCGTGACAAGCTCGCTTTGCTGGGCTACGAGCTGACCGATGCCGCCTTCGAAGATGCCTTCCGGCGCTTTAAGGCATTGGCAGATAAGAAGAAAACCGTTTTTGACGACGATATTGTGGCCTTGGTGGATGATGAGATCGTCCGCGCCGCCGATTTCATTTCCGTCAAAGCCCTGCGGGTCTCCACCGGTGTGGGTATTGCGCCAACCGCCGCCATGACGCTTCTGGTCGAGGGCGAGGAAAAGACGGCTGAGGTCAGCGGCGACGGCGCCGTGGATGCCATCTTTAACGTCATCCGTGAAATTTACCCGCACACCGTGAATCTGCAACTTTATCAGGTGAAGGCGGTGACCGAGGGCACGGATGCCCAGGCCGATGTCAGCATCCGGCTTGAGGAAGATGGTCGCACGGTGACTGGACGCGGGGCAGATACAGATACGCTTGTGGCATCTGCCTATGCGTATGTTAATGCTCTCAACAAGCTCTTGGTGAAACGCAGGAAGCAGGCACCTGAAACCTTGAACGTCGCACAATGAATCGATCCGGCCCTGGTGATCAGTGCCGGGGCCGGTTACGTTCGTTGCGGGTTTCAATGCATCTGTTTGGGAAAGGAATGGCAGGTTAAATATGTTCGGCAGTCTTCTCGGCGCGCTGTCGAGCGATATGGCAATTGATCTAGGAACCGCGAATACCCTTGTTTACGTCAAGGGCCGCGGCATTGTTCTCAATGAACCTTCGGTCGTTGCCACCATCAATCGAGGGGGTAAGAAACAGGTTCGCGCGGTCGGCAACGACGCCAAGATGATGCTGGGCAGGACGCCCGGCAATATCGAGGCGATTAGGCCAATGCGCGATGGCGTCATCGCCGATTTTGAAATTGCGGAAGAGATGATCAAGCATTTCATCCGCAAAGTGCATAACCGGCGGTCCTTCGCCAATCCGATGATCATCGTCTGCGTGCCTTCCGGCTCGACGGCGGTGGAGCGGCGCGCCATTCAGGAATCGGCCTTGTCGGCCGGTGCCCGCCGCGTCTTTCTGATCGAAGAGCCGATGGCGGCGGCGATCGGCGCGGGTTTGCCGGTCAGCGAGCCCACAGGCTCTATGGTTGTCGATATCGGCGGCGGCACCACCGAAGTGGCTGTGCTCTCGCTCGGCGGCATCGTCTATTCGCGTTCTGTACGCGTGGGCGGCGATAAGATGGATGAGGCAATCATCGCTTATATCCGCCGCCACCAGAATCTTCTGATTGGCGAAGCCTCGTCGGAGCGCATCAAAAAGGAAATCGGTTCGGCTTGTCCGCCGGAAGACGGCACCGGGGTCACCCTGGAAATCAAGGGCCGTGACCTCCTCAACGGTGTGCCGAAAGAGATTACCATTACCCAGCGTCATATTGCCGAAGCCTTGGCTGAGCCTGTTGGGGCCATCGTTGAGGCGGTAAAGGTTGCGCTTGAGGCCACACCGCCGGAGCTGGCGGCCGACATCGTCGATAAGGGCATCGTTTTGACGGGCGGCGGCTCACTGCTGGCCAATCTAGATCAGGTTTTGCGGGAGGAGACGGGGTTGCCCATTTCCATCGCCGATGATCCTCTGTCCTGCGTGGCGCTCGGCACTGGGCGGGTTCTGGAAAATACGAAAGGTATGCGGCACGTTCTATCGACGGCTTTTTAATCACTGCCTGCTAGTTGTTTAAGGAGGCCGTGCGTCGGAGTTGGTATGGGCAATGGGATCTGGAGGATTTCGCGCGCGCGCGGCAGAGCCCATCTGCCGCTGGCCGTTGTCGGCGCCTTGGCCGTCATCCTCATCCTGTTCGGCAAAGCGGAAACCTCTCTCTTTGACCGGGCCCGCACCGATGTGATCGATTGGATGCGCCCCGCCCTGGTGACGACGCGTGTGCCTATGGAGGCCATGAGCCGCTGGGCTGGTTCCATCGGAAACATTTTCTGGGTTTATCAGGAGAATCTGAAGCTCAAGGAAGAGAATGCGCGCCTCAAGCAGTGGCATAACACGGCACAGGTCTTGACCGAGCGCTTGCAGCGCTACCAGCTTTTGTTGAATGCTGTGCCGGATCCGGCCCTCTCCACCGTGGTGGCACGGGTCATCGGGCGTGCCAACCATCCCTTCCTGCAGACCATGATCCTCGATGCTGGCAAGGCCAATGGCGTCAAACCCGGTCAGGCGGTGATGGATCAGCGCGGTATGATCGGGCGGGTTTACCTCACGGGCGAGCATACCTCTTGGGTCATTCTGCTCACCGATCTGAACAGCCGGGTTCCGGTGTCGATCGAGCCCAATACCGATCAGGCCATCATGGGCGGCGACAACTCACCGATGCCGTTGATCGAAACCATGGCGCATGGCGTGCAACTCAAGGCCGATTCGCAAGTCGTCACCTCGGGCGACGGCGATATTCTGCCTGCCGGGATTCCCATCGGTGTAATAGTGCCCGACGGGCGCAGCTATCGCGTGGCGCTCTTTGCCGACCAGACCACGGCGCAGGATGTGCAAATTGTCGATTACAAGCAAAAGCCGGAACACCCTCCCAGTGTGGCGCAGCAGGAACTGCCGGTGACGGCCGCGGGTCTTGCCCCAGTCGCGCCACAGCCCCAGGTCACGAGCCAGCAACAGGTTGCGCCGTTGCCACCGCCTCTGTTCAAACCGCCGCCAGTACAGGCCGCGCCGCAGAAAACCCCGGTGCAACCCGCGCCCCAACCCGGCGCTGACGCCGACCCAGGCAATCAGTGAGGGCCGCCGTGGAACGATTGGGCAGTCTGTGGGGGGGGAAATTCTTCGCAAACCTCATTCCTGTGCTGTTCGGGCTGCTTGGGGTAATCATCACCAATCTACCCTTCTCGGTTCTGGGCAATTGGATCCCGTCGCCGATGTACGCCCTCATGCCGGTATATTACTGGTGTCTGGTGCGCCCAGATCTGATGACGCCGGGCAGGGCCTTTCTGATCGGCGTCGCCCATGATGTGATCTCGGGTGAGCCGCCGGGCATCTGGGCCGCGGCCTTCGTCGCCACCTATGCAGCGATCGACAAACAGCGCGACGCTTTTGCCGGACTCTCGGGCCTGGGTGCCATTTTGGGCTTTGCCACGGCCACATTGGTGGCCTGCGGTGTCCATTACGTCATCTTCTCGCTTTATCGTTGGCAGCTGATGCCGGTAACCGGCTCGATCAAGGAATTCGCCGTCACCTCGATCCTCTACATCCCGGTGGTGGTCGTCCTCGCCTCTGTGCACCGCCGTTTTGTTGGTCCATTGCGGAGAGAATTCTGATGCCGCTGTTCGACCGCAAAGACAAAAGCCGCTACGCGACGTTTACCCGTCGCACGCTGATGCTGTCGGGCGGCATGGGCGGCATTCTTGCCGTCCTGGGCGGGCGCTTCTATCAGCTCCAGATTCTGAAGGGCAAAGAGTATAGCGTCGAAGCGGAGGACAATCGCGTCAGCCAGCGTTTCATTTTTCCGCCGCGCGGCCGCATCTTCGACCGGTTCGGTGTGGAGCTCGCCACGAACCGGCGCAATTATCGCGTCGTAATCGTGGCCGAGCAGGCCACCCAAGGTGTCGAGGCCGCCCTCGACGCGGTGGGCAAGATCATTGAAATCGATCCGCGCCAGCGCGACCGCGTCCTGCACGAGATTGCCCAGAATAAGAAGTTTGCCCAGGTTCCTGTTGCCGAGAATCTGACCTGGGACGAATTTGCCCGCATCAATCTGCATCTACCCTATCTGCCGGGGGTGCAGCCCGATGTTGGCGAGACGCGGGCGTATCCCTACGGGACGGAGATGAGCCATGTCCTGGGTTATGTGGCCTCCGCAAGCGTGAAGGATCAGCAGAACGATGACGATCCGCTGCTGACCCAGCCGGGATTCCGGGTCGGCAAGCGCGGCATCGAAAAGCAATACGATTCCCAAATGCGCGGCCAAGCGGGTGGCAGCCGCGTCGAAGTGAATGCTTATGGCCGCGTCATTCGCGAGCTTTCCAATATTCCCGGGGCGCCGGGCAAGGATGTCTATCTCACCCTCGATTGTCAGATGCAGCGCTATGCCGAGGAACGGCTGGGCGAGGAAAGCGCGGCCTGCGTGGTGATGGACGTCGCCAATGGCGATATTCTCGCGTTGGCCTCGACTCCGGGCTACGACCCCAACCATTTCAATGTCGGCATTACCAATACCCAGTGGCAGGACCTTTTACACAACGACCACAAACCATTGGTCAACAAAGCGCTCAGCGGCGCCTATCCGCCGGGATCGACCTTCAAGCCGGCGATGGCGCTGGCCGCCTACGATAACGGCTTGGCAGATTTGCAAGTCTTCTGCAGCGGCTCGGTGACAATCGGCAACCACACCTTCCATTGTTATAAAAAGGAAGGACATGGCCACGTCGACCTCAAACGCGGCATCCAAGTCTCCTGCGACGTCTTTTTCTACGAAGTGGCGCGCCGGCTGGGTATCGACAAGATGGAAGCGGCGGCCCGCGCATTGGGTCTTGGTGCGCCCACTGGCGTCGAGATGCCGGGCGAGGTTGGCGGCTTTATTCCCAGCCAATCCTGGAAACTGGCGCGCTATGGCGTGCCTTGGCAGCTTGGCGACACCATCAGCGCCGGCATTGGCCAGGGCTATGTGGTGGTGACCCCGATCCAGCTTTGCACGATGGCTGCGCGTATCGCCTCGGGCAAGGCGCTGGTGCCGCGCATTGCCCATGTGGTCGGTAGTCGTTTCCAGCCCCAGCCGATGCCGGGGGCGCTGCCGTTTTCGCCGGAGGCCTTTGCGGTGGTGCGCGAAGGGCTGTGGAAGGTGTGCAATGAAGCGGGCGGCACCGCATTCGCTTGGCGCATCAATGAGCCGGGCTTTGAGATGTCGGGCAAGACCGGCACCGCCCAGGTCCGCCTCATCACCAAGCAGGAACATGACGCCGGCGTGCGCAAGAACGAATCCTTGCCGTGGAATTTGCGCGATCACGCGCTGTACTTCGCCTTTGCCCCATCCGATGCACCGCGTTACGCCTGTATGGTGCTGATGGAACATGGCGCGGTCGGCGCTCATCCTCATGTCCAGATGGCGCGCGATATCTTGCTGTTTGCCCAGCGGCGCGATCCGGCGAAACTACCCACTGCCTATCCGGTGCGTGCTGCGGAGACTGATCTGGTCGGGGAGAAGACCTGATGCTTCGACCCTATGCCGCCGCCAGACGCACGCTTTCGGTCGCCGATAAGCTTTATGAGATCAATTGGGGCTTGGTGCTGCTCATCACCATTATCGCCTCGATAGGCTTTGCCATGCAGTATTCGGTGGCGGGCGGCTCATGGGATCCCTGGGCCGGCAAGCAACTTGTCCGCTTCATTATTGGCTTTGGCATCATGATCGCGGTGGCGATGGTCGATATCCGCGTCTGGATGAACTTCGCCTATCCTTTTTACGCCGCTTCCCTGCTCCTACTTTTGGGGGTGGAGTTGATGGGCATGGCCCATCTGGGTGCGCAACGCTGGATCACTTTGGGCCCCTTAGAACTGCAACCATCCGAGCCGATGAAGATTGCCCTCATTCTGGCACTTGCCAAATTCATGCACGGCCAGAGTGTGGAGGATATTTCCAAACCTTTGCGCTTGTTGATCCCGCTCGCCATGATCGCCATGCCGGCCGTGTTGGTCGCCCTCCAGCCGAACCTCGGCACCACCATCATCCTGACACTGGATGGCTGTTCGTTGCTCTTTCTGGCGGGGCTTTCATGGTTCTGGATCGTACCGGTCGTCGCTGCGGTGGCGGCCGCCGTTCCTTTGGCATGGCGCTTTGTGCTGCACGATTATCAAAAGGCCCGGGTCATGACCTTCCTGAACCCGGAATCGGACGCTTTGGGCGCGGGCTGGAACATCACCCAGGCCAAGATCGCGGTAGGTTCGGGCGGCGCTGCTGGCAAGGGGTTTCTGGAGGGAACCCAGAGCCGTCTTAACTTCCTGCCTGAAAAGCAGACCGACTTCATCCTCACCAACTATGCCGAGGAATTCGGTTTTGTCGGCTGCATCGCGCTGCTGATCCTATTTGCGACCGTCATCGGCTATGGTGTGCAGACGGCGGTGCAGGCCCGCAGCCAGTTCGGTCGCCTCCTGGCCATGGGCATCACCCTCAACTTTTTCTTTTACATTATGATCAATGGGCTGATGGTGATGGGCCTGATCCCGGTGGTGGGCATTCCGATGCCGTTGATCTCTTATGGCGGGACGGCCATGCTGGCGGTGATGTTCGGCTTCGGCCTGCTGCTCTGCGTGCATGTGCACAGGCTGGTGGAAATCCCCCGTCACTCCACGGGAATCATCTGAAAAATCAGCCTTCTGGGCCAGCTTTGGGGGCTATCCCCAGAATCCTGGGCGGAGGGCGAAATTGGCGCACACTCCTGCGTAGACAGGCTAGGCTACCTCTGTTATACGCCCGCCTCCTTAGTTGGGTGATTAGCTCAGTTGGTAGAGCAGCTGACTCTTAATCAGCGGGTCGCAGGTTCGATTCCTGCATCACCCACCATTCCGTTTCTCACGGCCCCCGGAATGGCTTAGCGGCAGGCCGCGTTTAGCGGCCTTTCTGAATCATAGCGGTAAACTCCCAGCCGCATCTTCGCCCTCGAAGCGGTCGCCGACTTTGCAGCCTTTCGCTGGAAATAGGTCGGCTTGGCGGAGCTGTCTTGCTGCCTCTCAGCGATAGGTGTTGTTGGAGGTGTGGTCGCCATTCAGCCAGCGCCATAGCTCCTGATGGGCGTTGGCGCGCCTGGTCTTGTTGATCGCATCGGCCTCAGGCGCATCGAGTGTGAACTCAAGGATCATGCCGTTGGGATCAGTGATATAGACTGAGCGGCAATAGCCGTGTTCCAGGATGTAGGTATCCGGTTCCTTGTAGCCCGCCAGCTTGACACGCTCCTCGATGCCTTTTTGGGTCTCGGCATCGACCGTGAGCGCGATGTGATGGAACGGCGAGGGCGGCATTTGGGGCCCGAATTCTTTTTGATCGTCTGGATCGGAAAATTGGAAGAAGGCCAGCGCCCCGCCATCACCGATGCCGAAGAAGCAATGGCAATAGGTTCTGACTTTGCCAAACAGTTCGTCGGATTCACTCCATGTGGCCACCAGCGGCAGCCCCACGACTTCTTCGTAGAATTTGCGCGTTGCCTCCATATCGCGGGTAACATAGGCCGTATGATGAAGGCGGGAGGGTAGCGTTGCATCTTTGCCCATCGGTCTAATCCCTTTGCGTTTCCTGACCCTTTTGCGTGGCGCCTATGGCGTTCTTATTTTACCAGAATTTCTTGGATGCAATCCTTGCGCCCTCTGCCAGGGCTGCGAGCTTGGCCCAAACGACATCGGGATCGACCCCGCCTTGGCCAACGTGAATGCTGAAGCCGCAATCGACCCCGGCCATGACATTTTCGCGGCCCACCAGATGGGCATAACGCTCGAGGCGCTGGGCCACGAGTTCGGGATGCTCAATGTAGTTTGACTGGCATTCGATTACACCGGGCACCAGCACTTTGCCCTCCGGTGGTTTGACGGTTTCAAACATCTGCCATTCATGGGCGTGGCGCGGATTGGCCGCCTCGAACAGGATGGCCGTCGGCTTGGCAAGGGCCAGCACGTCGATGATATCGGCGAAGGGGACATCGCAGTGATGCGGGCCAGGGTAATTGCCCCAGCACATATGCATCCGCAATTGCTCCGGCGGAATATTGCGCACGGCATGGTTTAGCGCCTCGATATGAAGCTGCATGCGCTTGCGAAATTCGGTCAGGCTTAGCTCGGCGTATTGCACATGCCGCCCCATCGCCAAATCCGGGCAGTCGAGTTGCAGTGTCAGGCCGCCCGCAGCAATGGCCTCATATTCAAAGCGCATCGCTTCGGCGATGGCGTAGAGATAATCTTCGTGCGACCTGTAATATTCGTTGCGGAAGAAGAGCGAAATCACCCCAGGAGAAGCAGCGCTGGAGAACAGACCCGCCGGCGCATAATCCACGACCGCTGCCTTCAAATTGTCGACGTCTGTGACCGGCGATACCCAGTCGCGGACGCTGATCGGGCCGTTGCAGGCAGGGGTCTTGCGGCTCTTGCGTCCCGGATTGGCAAAGACACGCTCCGCGGTTTTGGGAAAATCGACTAGATCTTGGAAGACAAAGCTGTTGCCGGCGCCGCCAAAGCCGTCAAGGCGATCCTTCACATAGGTGGCATAGCTGGGCTTGGACATCTCGCCGTCATTGATGATGTCGATTCCGGCTTCGCTTTGGCGGCGCACCATTTCACCGACCGCTGCCTGCACCCGCGCGCCCAGCGCCTCGGCATCCACTGGCACGCCCTCTTCTTTGGCGAACATCATCTGAATCAGATCATCCGGGCGGGGCAGGCTGCCGGTATGCGTCGTCCGAAAGCGATCCGAGCTGCGCGGCATAATTTATCCGTATATCGAAGTATCTTTCGGTATAAGGATATCGCGATAGTGGCCAAAATGTAAAGGTTGCTGTCGGACGCGGCCTCACTACAGGGCTTTTTTGCCGTCATAATGGATCGCTTCGGCAGCGGCATGGGAAAGGATAAAGCCAATCGGGCGCTCATGTTCTTCTTGCAGATGGGCCAGCAGGCCTGCGGTGCGGGCCAGGATGGAAATCCCTTTAAGGGCCGTTACCGGAAAGCCGATTTCGAGCAGGATGGCGGGGATGGCACCGTTGATATTGATCGGCAGCGGACGGCCCAGCGCCTCGGGCAGGACCTGCGCAATCGTATGCAGCATGGAGAGATAGGGGCCATTCAGACTGCGCTCTTCGGCAAGGGAAAGAAGAAGATTGGCGCGCGGATCACCGCCGGAATGTTGCGGGTGGCCGAACCCAGGGATAGGCGTCTTGGTCTGGCGCATCTGCCGAACCCGTTCGAGTGCGATTTCATGGGCATTTCCGCCCTCTGCCGCCCGCACGAGTTCATCCAGCAAATGGCCTGCCGTTTCCGCACTGCCGAGCACGACGGAGCCGGAACCAAGCAAGCCTGCCGCGACCGCTCCTTGCAGGGCCTCTGGAGCTGCGGCCAGTGTCATGCGCGCCGCTTGCACACTGGGGACGAGCCCATGCTCGGCGATGCCGACCAAGAGTGCGTTGAGGAAGAATCGTTGATGTTCCGTCGGCGGAGTTCCCAGCATGAGCAGGACGAAATAATCGACAAAATCGATCTTGCCGATAAGATCCTGGCATAGATCGCGGCCGCGCACGGTGATGGAGGCGGCGTCGGCGGTCGAAATGGCGGTATAAGGTGCATCCTGCTTGCCAATACGCATTATGGCTTCCTTTCGCTAGTCCTCCGATGGGACGCACCAACAACGTTCAAAATTATACCATATAACGAAATTGACTTCGGCAAACGAAAAAAGATAACCTCCTTTTCAGCCTCGCCGGTCGTTGATGGCATGCTGCTGTTTGCGGAAGCGGCGCGTCCGGCGACGTCGTTGGAGGCGATATGATCAAGGTCCTGGATGGTGTCCGTGTTTTGGAAATGGGCACGTTTATCACCGGCCCGGCGGCGGCCATGTTTCTGGCCGATATGGGCGCAGACGTCGTCAAGATTGAGCGCCCCCGTACGGGCGATCCCTTCCGGGCTTTCAAGGGCGGTCTCTATAGCCCCCATTTCCAGACCTACAATCGCAACAAGCGCAGTATCACGGTGGATACGCGCGATGCGGACGCGCTTAAGCGGCTTGATCAATTGGTCCGCGATGCCGACGTTTTCATCCAGAATTTCCGTCCCGGCGTGGCCGAGGATCTCAATGTCGGGGCTGAACGGCTACAGAAGATCAACCCGGCGCTCATCTATTGCGGCATCTCTGGCTTCGGCAAGGATGGCCCCGCTTCTGGCCGGCCAGCTTACGATACCGTGGCGCAGGCCGCCAGCGGCTGGCTCAGGCTGCTCATCAATCCCAAAAATCCGCGTGTCGTGGGGCCTGCCATTGCCGATGCGATGACTGGCTTCTATGCCGCCTTCGGCATTCTCGGCGCTCTTTACGAGCGACAAAAGACCGGGCGTGGCCGCTGGGTCGAGGTTTCCATGCTGGAGGCGATGTGCCACTTCAACCTTGACGATTTCACCCACTATTTCTCCATGGGGGAGATCATGGGACCGTTCAGCCGCCCCAGCGTGTCGCAGTCTTATGTCTTCGAGTGCGCCGATGCGAAATGGCTGGCGTTGCATATGTCGTCACCGGAAAAGTTCTGGGAGGGGCTGGCGGCGGCGATGGATCGCCCCGAACTTCTGCAGGACCCGCGTTTCGCCGACCGCACAGGGCGGATCACCCGTCAGGATGAGCTGATTACGCTGATGACGCCCATCTTCAAGGCACGCTCTCGGGCGGAGTGGTGCAGCGTTCTGGAAAAAGAGGGGGTGCCCTTTGCTCCGGTCTATGATTCCAGCGAAGCCCTTCAGGACCCGCAGGCCAAACATCTCGGCATAGAGATAGAAGCGCTGCATCCGACGATGGGGCGATTCCGTACCGTCCGCTTCCCGGTCAATTTCGACGGCCAAACCTTTTCCAAAATTGAGCCGCCGCCGACACTTGGCGAGCATGACGCGGATGCCAAAGCGCATCCGGCGCGCTTCTGGCGCGACCAGCGCACCAATGACGCGGCGGAGTAAAATCGCGCGCCTCGAGAAAATTCGTATATCGAAATTGACTTCGTAAATCGAAATTCGTACCTTCGGTGAACAGGAAGAGTCTATGATGCCGGACTGCATGTCCCGGCCGGAGTGCGCCAATGGCGCTTCTCCACACGGGAGCCGCAGCGAGTTCAATAGTTCCGCAGTGGCGCAGGTGACGGACATGGGCGAGGGAAACGCCAGGAGATGGGAAACCGTCACATGATGCTTTTCGGTCAGGGGATTCGCTGCCGGGTCGCCAGAGGTCTGTTGTGCAGTTCGGCGCTGGTTGGTTCGCTGTTAGGCACGGCGCAGGCAAGGGCGCAGGATCCGGATACCGGCGCAGTTGCCGCGAATGATAGCGCAATGTTGGAAACCATCACTGTCACCGCGCGTCAGCGCAAAGAAGATATTCAAAAAGTCCCGGCCCAGGTGACGGCCTTCACGGCGGATACGATTGCCTCCAAAGGCATCGAAACGCCTTCGGATTTTCTCAATGCGGTTCCGAACGTCACTTTCGTGGCGACTCAGAATGCCGGTACCAGCTTCATCGTTATTCGCGGCATTTCACAGGCGCGCAACAGCGAGCCCTCCGCCGCGATTGTCGTCGATGGCGTGCCCATGACCCAGCCGGCGGAGTTCAATCAGGAACTGCTCGACATCCAACAGATCGAAGTGCTCAAAGGGCCGCAAGGCGCTCTCTATGGCCGCAACGCGATCGGTGGTGCCATTCTCATCACTACCAAGCAGCCGACCGACACTTGGGAAGGCCACTTCACGGCGGGATATGAGGATGGTCCTGGTGGCAAGGTGCAGGGTGTGGTCAGCGGCCCCGTCACCGACACGTTGAAGATTCGCGCCGCAGCATCGTATTTCAACACCGACGGGCATTTGGATAACATCGACACCAAAGACCAATCGGCAGCGCGCAATGCCGATCCGGTGAAGGATTTCAATGCCCGGGTTTCGTTCCTCTATGACCCAAGCGATGCCTTCAGCGCCGATTTGCGCCTGTCCATGGACCAGCTGCTCACCCGCGGGCTCTATTATATCGTGCCGCCCTTCGGCTCACCCAACTTCAACAATCCCAACTTTACCGGTCAGCCCATCAACCTCAACAATTCTGGCAAGGACGATCGCAATATTTATGATGCCGCCTTGAAGCTGAACTACGACGCCGGTTTTGGCACCTTCACCTCAATCACCGGTTACAGCACCGTTCGCGAAATCCTCACCGGCGACGGGTACAGCTTTGATCCGTTCAGCCAGTCGAAAGTCAATTTCGATTACAGTCAGAGTCAGTTTCTGACGGCAAAGACCTTCAGCCAGGAACTGCGCTTCACCTCACCATCCGATTCGCACGTGCGTTGGATCACCGGTGCGGAAATCTTCAGCACCGATCGCTTCATCTCGACCGGCAATATGTATGACATTGCCGACGGCGGCGTCACACCGATCTACCGCACACCCAATTCGCCCGCTTTCGGCCCGCACGGTCAGATTTCATTCCTGTCAGATTCTCAGAAGCAGTTCGCGTGGGCGGCTTATTTCGATGCCTCGGCCAATCTCACCGAAGCTTTAGAACTCTCGCTCAACATCCGCTACGACAATGATCATCGCAAGAATACGACCGATACGCCGCAGATATTCCTCACCATGGCCGGTATTCCGGGCGCGACCGGCGACACGCGCGCGCATACCTGGTCCGCTTTTCAGCCCCAGGCAATCTTGCGTTATCAGGTGACCGACAATCTCAACCTTTACACCAGCTGGAGCCGCGGCTTTCGCAGTGGCGGCTTCAACCAGACCGGCGTCGCCACCGCCGCCACTGCTGCGGGTTTCGACAATGTCAGCGATATGTTCAACGCGGAAACCGCCAACACCTGGGAGGTGGGCTTCAAGAGCAGCCTGTTCGGGGACAGGCTGAACCTGAACGGCAGCCTCTATACCACCCAGGACCATGGCGACTATTATTTCGTGTTCTTGGCTTCGAACTCGACACAAAATCTCGGCAACATCCAGGGCACACGTTTCCAGGGCTTCGATCTGGATGCTACCGCCCGCCTCACCGACGATCTGACGTTCAATGCCGGGTTTGGTTATACCGACAGTAAGATCACCAAATTTCCTGGCGCCTCCAGCGCCCTGGTGGTGGGGTCAAAGGCACCGTTGGTGTCCGATTACACAGCCAACTTCGGGCTACAATATTTGCACCCGCTTTGGGATGGCGTGAGCGCCGTGATTCGGCTTGACGACAATGTGATCGGCCCTACCACCTTTGTCATTCCCGTGCCGGCGGCGGGCGAGCCGGCCCCTATTGCCCGCGATCCGGTCAATCTGTTCGATTTGCGCGCCGGGCTGCAATCGCAGAGCTGGAAAATCATCGTCTGGTCGAAGAATCTCTTCGACAAGAGATACAACACCGAATACTCGACGGGCGGTTTTATCTTCAAAGGCGAACCGCGCACATGGGGAATCGATCTGACCAAAAACTTCTGAGGCGGATCAGCCCGGGTGTACAGAGTGCAGCAGGAAAGGCTGGCGGCGCAGGCCCGTTTCGATAAAGCGCGCGGCATTGCGCAAGACCGGAAGACGGGTGCGGATCAATTCCTCTTTGCCGACGCGCGAGGTCGAAGTGGAACAGTTAATGGCGGCCAGGGAGCGGCCGGTTTCATCGAGGATCGGAACGGCGATCGAGATCAGTCCGTAATCGAGTTCGTCCTGAATCACGGCGAAACCGGCTTTGCGGACCTCTTCCAGGATGCGCCGCAACTCCGTTTTGGAGGTCACGGTGTGTTCGGTAAACGCGGTGAAGGTGCACGTATTGAGATAATGGGCCCAAACATCCTCTCCTTCGAAAGCCAGCAAGGCACGCCCCATCGAAGTGGCATAGGCGGGATAGCGGGTGCCGACCCCAGCTGCGAGCCGCCCCATGCGGTTGGTCGAGACATGCACCAGATAAAGAATGTCCTTGCCGCTCAGCACCGCAAGGGACGAGCTATCGCCTGTTTCGTCCCGCAAGGTCTGCAGATGCGGGCGCACCAGCTCTCCCAGGCTCATGGAATCGAGATAGGCGGAGGCAAAGCTCATGACTTCCGGCCGCAGCAGGAATTGACGGTGATGCTTGGCAACATAGCCCAGCTTCACCAGCGTGTTGAGGCAGCGCCGCGCTGTCGCCGGCGAAAGCTGGGTGGCTTCTGCAACTTCGCTGAGCGTCATCTGCGGCGTATCGCGGCCAAACGCGCTCAGCACCGACAGGCCACGCTGCAAGGTCGACAGATACTCGCTATCCGCAAGCGTCTCGCCGTTTTCGTCGGCATTGGCGGAACGGCGCTTGACCGGTGTTGGCGGGGTAAGGGCTTGGCGCTTGATCATGATGGCAATCCTGCAGGCGGGTCCACTGTTTCGATTATCGAATATATCGCCGGGTATCGAATAAATGGAATATCGTTGGGCATTCAGACCAGAGGCCTATTACCACAGGCAAGAAGAACGATGAAATGCTCGGCCGGTGGCCAAGCTGGTCCGCAGGCGGCAACCCCGCGGTGCAATCGAGGTTGGCGCATTGGGCGAACCGCGTTCTCGGTAGAAAATTAGGGCTCGGTGATGGGCGACCGGCAGCATCTGCTCTTACTTCCTGGGATGTTGTGCGACGACGTGTTTTGGCGGGCGCAGACGGCAGCACTGGCTGATATTTGTCCCGTCACGGTGGTGCGCTACGGCGCGGCGGGCAGCATCGGCGCTATGGCGCAAGCGGTCCTTGCCCATGCCGCCGGGAGCTTTGCACTGGCCGGCCATTCCTTGGGCGGCAGGGTCGCGCTCAGCGTCTATGCCCATGTCCCTGAGCGCGTCCGCAAACTGGGGTTGTTGTGTACGGATTATCGCGGCCATGTCAGCGAAGCGGCGCGGGTTGCAGAAATCGCGGCCCGGAGCGATCTGCTCCACTGCGCGCGGACGGAGGGGATGCTTGGGGTGGCGCGGAAATGGGCCGCTCATGTTTTGCCGCCAGCCCGGCTTTCAGACACCGAACTCGTCTCTGCCATTATCGCCATGGCGGCCCGGCAGAGCCCGGCGGAGCTTGCCGCGCAAATCCAAGCAGGGCTGACACGTCCCGATTTCGCCAGTTTGCTGCCTACGATCACTAGTCCAACCCTCATCTGCGCGGGAGCAGAGGACAGCATGCGTCCTGTGGCTGTTCACCAGGCGATGGCCGCCGCCATTCCGGCAAGCCAGCTCACGATCTTCCCTGACGCTGGCCATATGATTGCGATGGAAAAGCCCGAAGCCGTCAGCGCGGCGATGCGGCACTGGCTGACATCTTGATCTGTCTGAGACGCACGTTTCTATCCGCCGCTCCACGCCACAGCGGATTAATCCTATCCACTTCATGGAGCGCAGCAGTTTGTCGCCATATAGCGCGATAGCGAAAAAGATCTTCGCCCTGGCGCCGGAGAGCGGGCATTATCACATCCCGCTGCTGGTCTCGCCTTTCGGCTATTCCACCTATCGCGGCAGCTAAGCCTTGGCGAATACAGCGCTGATCGCTGTCTGTGCTTCACTCTGAATTTTCTTTAAGTGCTCGTCACTGACGAAGCTCTCGGCATAGATCTTATAGACGTCCTCGGTGCCCGATGGCCGCGCCGCGAACCAGCCGTTTTTGGTCACGACTTTAAGGCCGCCAATCGGCTGATTATTGCCAGGGGCGAGGGTCAACTTCGCTTCGATGGCTTCACCGGCCAGCTCCGTCGCCTCGAACTGTTCCGGGTTCAAAGCTGCCAGCTTCTTTTTCTGCTCGCCCGAGGCGGGCGCATCTATGCGCTGATAATGCGAATGGCCCAGCTCGGCGGTGACGGAATCATATAGCTTCTGCGGATCTTGCCCGGTCTTGGCGGTGATTTCGGCGGCCAGCAAACCCAGGATCAGCCCGTCCTTATCCGTCGTCCACACCCCGCCGTCGCGCCGCAAGAAGGAAGCGCCTGCGCTCTCCTCGCCGCCGAAGCCGAGCGAGCCGTCGCTGAGGCCGGGTACGAACCATTTGAAGCCCACGGGCACTTCCACCAGCTTACGGCCAAGTTTGGCCGCCACGCGGTCGATCATGCTGCTGGAGACCGCGGTCTTGCCGATGCCGCTATCGCCGCGCCACTCGGGCCGATGGGCGTAGAGATATGCCACGGCGGCCGCCAGATAGGTGTTCGGATTCATCAGCCCACTGGGGCAGACAATGCCATGGCGGTCCGCGTCGGTGTCATTGGCAAAAGCGATATCGAATTTGTCGCGCAGCGCAATCAAGCTCGCCATGGCGTAAGGCGAGGAGCAATCCATCCGGATCTTGCCATCCCAATCGACGGTCATAAAGCGGAAGGTGGGATCGACGGCCGGGTTCACCACTCTGGCATCAATCTTGTAGTGTTCGATCAGCGGTTGCCAATAATGCACGGCAGCGCCGCCCAAAGGATCGATGCCGATCTTGACGCCCGCAGACCGGATCGCATCCATATCCACCACGGCGGCGAGGTCGGCGATATAGGGTATGACGTAGTCGTAGGCGTGAATGCATGCCGTTTTGCGCGCGCGTTCATAAGCAATGCGCGCAATGCCGTCGAGTTTTTTGGCCAGGAAGTCATTGGCCGCATCTTGAATCCAACGGGTAATATCGACATCCGCAGGGCCACCATTGGTCGGATTGTATTTGAAGCCGCCCTCATCCGGCGGGTTGTGCGAGGGGCTGATCACGATGCCGTCGGCAAGGCCTGTCGTGCGGCCCCGGTTATAGGCGAGGATCGCATGGCTGATCACGGGCGTCGGCGTATAGCCGCTGTCAGCATCGATCATGGTCTCGACGCTATTTGCGGCCAGCACTTCGAGAGCGCTGATGAATGCAGGCTCTGACAGCGCGTGGGTGTCCATGCCGAGGAATAGCGGACCGTCATTGCCCGCCTTCTTGCGATAGAGGCAAACCGCTTGGGTGATGGCCAGAATATGGGCTTCGTTGAACGCTGTGTTGAAGGCCGAACCGCGATGGCCGGAGGTGCCGAATGCAACGCGCTGTGCCGCAATGGCAGGATCGGGCGTTTGCGTAAAATAGGCGCTGACCAGGCGGGGAACATTGACCAGCAGGGAAGAGGGAACCGGTTTGCCCGCCAAAGGGCTTATCGTCTCAGCCATATCAATCCTCGCGTCGTGCTGCACCGTAATAGCCGTACCGGATGTGGGCCACGATTTCAAACCGCTCTGAGTAGCTTCCGAAGCTATCGCAGGGTGACATCGCCCAATACCGTATTGCCCGCCCAACCAGCAGGAGAAGCCTTATGCTCATTCAGGTGAACACGGACGCCAATATCGAAGGTGGTGAAAAATTCGTTCGTTACGTCGAGGGCGAAATGGACCGCCTCTTGAGCCGGTTTCGCGACAATCTCTCCCGGTTGGACATTCACCTCAGCGACGAAAACGGCGCCAAGCAGGGTCCCATCGACAAGCGTTGTCTTCTTGAGGCGCACCGCAGTGGACATCCAGCAGTGGTCGTGAGCCACGAAGCGGCCACGTTGGAGGAAGCCTGGACCGGTGCCGCCAAGAAGCTGCTGCACGTGCTGGAATCGAATCTGGGCCGCAATGAGGATCACAAGGGCGGTGCCTCGATTAGGACGGGCGAACCGGCGGTGTAAGCAATTCTGCCGAGCGCAGGCAGTGTTGGCAGGTCACAACCGCCGTTCCCTCTGCTATAGTGGCATTAGCGAAGCGGCTTGGGCCGCTTCATGCCCGAAACCCCGCAGCGTCCGGCCATGGTCCTCAAACACCTTTCGCCCCAAGAGGTTGCCGATCTGCTGGCACAGGACGCGATTGTCCTGATCGACGTGCGCGAATCGGTTGAGTACGCCGCAGCGCACATCAAAGGCGCCAAGCTGGTGCCGCTTTCAACCTTTGATCCCCAGGCGCTTCCGAATAGCGGCGGCAAGCCGATTGTATTTCACTGCGGTATCGGCGCGCGTTCGGCCAAAGCGGTAGCGGTGTGTCAGGCGGCAGGCCTTACTCTCGACAGCCACCTGCAGGGCGGCATCCAAGCCTGGGTTGCGGCCGGATTGCCCATCGAGGCCTGATTTCGCGAACGGACTGGCGGCGAAGCACCACACGGTGATTTGTGTCCGCTCCGGGCTCTTGACGTTGTATGTGGGCATTCAGCTTGGCTACAACGATGCCGCGCGGACAGGGAGATAATAAAATGAAAATCAGATGGGCGGTCACCGGCTTGGTTATGATGGTTTCGGCGGCCAATGCGGCCAGCTGCGATCGTCCCGTGTCCGTCTGCCCCTCGGCCCAAGCGGGCAGCTTCGCGCTGATCCAAGGGGGGCATCCTGCCGCCCTTTATATCGACAGCACCGCCGATCCTGCGGTGCAGCACGTGGCGGATAGTTTCGCTGCTGATCTCGTCCGCGTCAGCGGGCAGGCGCCGGTGCGCTTGACGAATTTGAAAAATGCCAAAGGCCCGCTGGTGGTGATCGGCGTGACAGGCCAAAGTCCGGTGATCGACAGTCTGATACGCAGCGGTAAGATCGATGTGCGGGATATTTCCGGTCAATGGGAAGCGTTCCGTCAAATCGTGGTGAAAAACCCCTTTGCGCATGTGAGCGAAGCCCTGGTTATCGTTGGCGCCGATCGCCGCGGCGCCGTGTTCGGCACTTACGACATCTCCGAAAAAATGGGGGTATCGCCGCTCTATTGGTTTGCCGATGTCCCGGTGGTCAAAAGCGCCAATCTCTTCGTTACCGCGGGCAGCCGCCGCGATCAGCCCAAGGTGAAATACCGCGGCATCTTCATCAATGACGAAGCGCCCGCCTTTTCCACCTGGACGACGGAAAAATTTGGCGGCGCCAATGCCAAAGCCTATGAGCATATCTTCGAGCTTATCCTGCGCATGAAGGGCAATTATCTCTGGCCCGCGATGTGGGACCCTCGCGCCTTCAATGCGGACGACCCGCAGAACTATATTCTGGCGGACGCCATGGGTGTCGTGATGGGCACCAGCCATCATGAGCCGATGACGCGCGCACACGACGAGTGGCATCGCAACACCGATCAGGGCGTCACCGGCGGCAAATGGGATTACACCGCCAATGCCGAAAACTTGCGTAAGTTCTGGCGCGGCGGCATCGAGCGTATGATGTCCAAAGGCGACGGCAAGGGTTACGAAAACGTCGTGACCGTGGGTATGCGCGGCGATGGCGATGAGCCGATGTCCCAGGGCACGGCCACCAAACTGCTCGAGACCATCGTCACCGATCAGCGCAAAATTATAGCCGACGTCACTGGCAAACTGGCCGATCAGATACCGCAATCCTGGGCGCTCTACAAAGAGGTGCAGGATTATTACGATGCTGGCATGACCGTGCCGGACGATGTCACGCTGCTTTTCTCGGATGACAATTGGGGCCAGAACCGCCGCCTGCCGACCAAGGACCTGAACCGCAAAGGTGGCTTTGGCGTCTATTATCACTTCGATTACGTGGGTGGTCCGCGCAACTACAAATGGATCAATACCAATCAGATCGAAAAGACCTGGCAGCAGATGGATCTGGCCTACAACCGCGGCGCCAAGACACTGTGGATCGTCAATGTCGGTGACATCAAGCCAATGGAATATCCCATCAACTTCTTCCTCCAGATGGCGTGGAATCCGGAGGCGATGAATATCGCCGCGCTTGATGCCTATCCGCAAGATTGGGCCCGCGCCAATTTCGTGCCGTCTGAGGCCGATGCCATCGGGCATATCATCACGCGTTATGCCCAACTCGTCGCACGGCGCAAGCCGGAATTGATCGACGCGTCCAGCTTTGCGCTCGGCGATGGAACTGGCGCCACGCTGAATGGCGGTGAATTCGGCCAGATGATGAAAGAATGGCTCGAGCTCGAGCGCGATGCCGAAGCGGTGAAGGCCAAGCTGCCGAAAGAGCAATATGATGCCTATTTCGAGCTTGTCGAGCATCCCGTCTTGGCGATGTCGAACCTCTACCAGCTTTACTATGCCGTGGCCTGGAACCGCCGCTTGGCCGCGGCCAAAGACCCGCGCGCCAATGGCTTTGCCGACACGGCCGAGGCCGCCTTCCGCCACGATCATGAACTGTCGGATCAGTATCATCACATTGCAGGCGGCAAATGGGATGGCATGATGCTGCAGACCCATATCGGCTACACCAGCTGGCGCGATCCCAAGACGGACATCATGCCGGCTGTTACGCGCGTGCCGGGCACCGCCCCTGCGCCGGTCTTCGCAGAACCAACGGTGCAGATCGAAGACGTCATCGCCATCGAGGCACCGAATTTCACCCGCAGCTTTGGCGGCCAAGGGCTGAACTGGGCGGTTATCCCGCATCTGGGGCGGACGGATGGTGCGGTCACCGCCTTGCCGCAAGGCGCGCCGCCGACTTCGCAAGCGGATGCGGTGCGACTCGAATACGATGTCACCCTGGCAAAGGCAGGCGACGCCAATGTGCAAATCTACCTGGTGCCGACGCTCGACACGATTGGGTCATCGGGCCTCAAACTGGGTGTCTCGCTCGATGGCGGGCCCGTGCAGAGCCTCACCTTCAACCTGATCCCCTCGGCCGATCCGGCCCAATCGATCGAGAAGAAGGCCTGGGAGGCTGCGGTGTCGAACAACGCGCATCTTCTCACCGCGTCCTTCGCCGGTGTTGCCGCTGGCCGTCACACCATCAAGATTTGGCGTCTGGACGACGATGTGGTGCTGCAAAAGCTGGTGATCGCCAGCGGCCCCATTCCGTCGACCTACTTGGGGCCGCGCCCAAAATGACGGAAGGGGCCGATCTAGGCGCGTGGCAGGGCGCGGCTGTGCCGCAACGGGTGCTGTTCGAAGGGCGCTACACGCGCCTTGAGCCACTCGATTGCGTGCGCCATGAAAGCGATCTTTTGCCCCTAGCCATCGCCCCCGATGCCGAGGATCGCTTTCGCTATCTTCCCGATATGCCGCCCGCCAACGGCGCTGCATTTCATGCTTGGATGACGGCGTCCTGCGCCTCCACGGATCCCCTCTTCTTTGCCGTAATCGACAATGCCACGGGGCTTGCCGGTGGCCGCCAAGCTCTTATGCACATTGTCCCGGCGCATGGCGCCATTGAGTTCGGCCATGTCCTCTGGGGGCCCGCCATTGCCCGCACCAGGGTGGTGACGGAAGCTCTTTTTCTTTCGGCCCGGTATGTCTTCGAAGACCTTGGCTACCGTCGCTTCGAGTGGAAGTGCAACACGCTTAACGCGCCGTCCCAGCGCGCCGCGTTACGCTTTGGCTTTCGTTTCGAAGGCGTTTTCCGCAATCATATGGTGGTCAAGGGCCAAAGTCGCGACACGGCGTGGTTTGCCATGACCGATGGCGATTGGCCGTCGATCAAAGCTGGCTTCCTGACATGGCTGGCGCCCGAAAATTTCGATGCTGCCGGGCGTCAGAAATCTCTTTTATCTGTGGCGGCAAATTGACCTTCGGCGTTGTTCGATACAGGGAGTAACTGAGATGGCATTCGCCAAAGCGCTGGCAACGGCTCTATTTCTTGCTGCCGCATCGGCCTCTGCCGCCCCACTGGCGACGCTGACGATTCATGCCGATCGGCCGGGCGCCGTCATAAACAAAAACGTCTACGGACAATTCTCCGAGCATCTTGGTAGCGGCATCTATGGCGGCATTTATGTTGGTGAGCATTCCCCCATCCCCAACACCAAAGGTATGCGCAACGACGTTATCGCCGCCCTCAAAGAGCTGAAGGTGCCGCTGGTGCGCTGGCCGGGCGGCTGTTATGCCGACGAATACCATTGGCGCGATGGCATCGGCCCCAAGCGTATCACGCGCGTCAATACCAATTGGGGTGGGGTGCCGGAAAGCAATGCCTTCGGCACCCATGAGTTTTTCGAATTTGCCGAACAAATCGGCGCCGAAGCATATGTCAATGCCAATATGGGCAGCGGCACGCCCGCCGAAGCTGCGCAATGGCTCGAATATATGACAGGCGATCAGGACACCACGCTTGTCAAAGAACGCAAAGCCAATGGCCGCGACAAGCCCTTCAAGGTAGCAATCTATGCCATCGGCAATGAGAGTTGGGGCTGCGGTGGCAATATGCGGCCCGAATATTACGCCGATCTCTATAATCAGTATGCGTCCTTCGTGAAGACCATACAGACCCCACGGCCCGAGATGCTCGCGGTGGGCGATTCCGATGGCAAAACCGATTTCACTGCCACGTTGCTCGCAAATGCGCGCGCCCCGCTGGATGCGGTTTCGCTGCATTATTACACGATCCTGGGCCCCAAATGGGAAGACAAGGACACCGCCACCGGTTTCAGCGAATCCGGCTGGATCAACATCCTGGCCAACACGCTCAAGATCGAAGACTTCATCAAAAGCCACGACGCACTGATGACGGCGCTGGAAAAGAAGCTCGATAAGCCGCGCAAGATCGGTCTTTACATCGACGAATGGGGTACTTGGTACAAGCCCGATCCCGGCTCCAATCCCGGCTTTCTGGTGCAGCAGAACAGCTTGCGCGATGGGCTCGTGGCGGCGGCGAATTTCAACATCTTCCACAAATACGCTGACCGCGTGCGCATGACCTCCATCGCTCAGACTATCAATGTGCTGCAGGCCATGATCCTGACCGATGGTCCGAAGATGCTGCTGACGCCGACCTATCACGTCTTTCACATGTATAGGCCGTTCCAGGGTGCCACTTCACTGCCGCTCGAGATCAAGACCCAGGCCTACAATTACGGCAAATGGTCGGTGCCGCAGGTCAGCGCTTCCGCTGCCAGGATCAAAGACGGCAAGATCGTGATCGGCCTTGCCAATCTCGATCCGCATCAAGCCGCTGATGTCTCTGCGCTTCTCGCTGGCGCCACGTTTTTCTCCGTCTCGGGTGAAATCCTCACCGCCGACGCCATGGATGCACACAACACTTTCGATGCCCCCAACACTGTCTATCCGGTGGCCTTCACAGGGGCCAGCCTCTCCGGCGGTAAGCTCAGCCTGACCCTGCCGCCGAAAAGCGTGGTCGTGCTGACGCTGCAGTAACTGCCCCGTTATTCGGTGCGGAACAAGAGCACGGTTTCGCTATGGAAGGTCTCGCCGGGCCGCAGCACCGTCGAGGGGAAATTGGCGTGGTTGGGGGAGTCGGGGAAGTGCTGCGTTTCGAGGGCGACGCCGATAGGGTGCCCCGAGCTTGCACTATTCATGATGTTGCCGGAATAAAACTGCAGCCCGGGCTCTTCCGTGCGCACGATCAGCACCCGCCCGCTCACCGGATCGGAAAGAACCGCCGCCCCGGTCATGCCCCCGGCCTTGGGCTTGTTCAGCACCCAATTAAGATCATAGCCTTTGGTGAGGGCCATTTGCGCATCGGCCTCTTTGAGGCGGGCACCAATCCCGGTGGCGGTACGAAAATCAAACGGTGTGCCCGCGACGGGCTTGATCTCGCCGGTCGGAATCAGCGTGCCATCCACCGGCGTGTACCGGTCGGCATTGATCGACAGCAGATTGCCGGTGATCGGCGTTTCGGGATTGCCCGAAAGATTGAAATAGCTGTGATTGGTGAAATTGATCACCGTCGGTTTGGTCGCCGTCGCCTCATAGCCGATGCTGAGCGCATTGTCCTGCCGTAGCTGATAGGTCACGGTCAGCGTCACCGTACCGGGAAAACCTTCTTCGCCATCGGCGCTGACATAGGTCAGTTTCACGCCATTTCTGCCGGACAGGCGCTCCGCCGTCCATAACCGCTTGTGGAAGCCTTTGATGCCGCCATGCAGAGTGTTGAGCCCGCTATTGATCGGCAGTTGATAGGTCTTGCCATCCAGTGTGAAGCGGCCCGCGGCAATGCGATTGGCGTAGCGTCCAATGGTGGCGCCGTAATACGATCCGCTCTGCTCATAGGCCTCAGCATTATCGAAGCCGAGCACGATATTGGTGAGCCTTCCCGCGCGGTCCGGCGCTTTCAGCGACACCAGCACCGCGCCAAAGCACGAGATGCGCGCTTCCAGACCGTTGTTGTTGGTCAAGGTGTAGATTTCCACCTGCTGACCGTCCGCCGTGGTTCCGAAATTGGCCTTTTCCACCGCTGCTTGGGCTGCCAAGCTCAGCACGATTGCGGCGAACACGCAAAGGCCCGCCCGGCGTATCATCTGTTCGGTAAACATGCTGATCCCATCCCCGTTTTGTCCCGCTGCTGCGGCGCCTTTGCGAGCATATTAGGTCGGACAAAACCCAATTCAATCTTTATGCTGGCGCTCTCGATTGCCTATCCTTCGCAGGGTCTTTGACGATGACAGCCTCCGCCGACCATCTTCTTGCTTTTTTGAACAAGGCGCCGTCGCCCTATCATGCGGTGGTCGAATCCGCAGACCTGCTCATGGCCGCCGGTTTTCGCGAATTGCATGAAGCCGGGCGCTGGCAGCTCGAGGCGGGCAAAGGCTACTTCGTCATCCGCGGCGGCAAGACCATCGTCGCTTGGCGCCAAGGTACTGGCGTTGCGGCGGAGGAGGGTTTCCGCATCGTCGTTGCCCATACCGACAGCCCCACGCTGAAGCTGCGCCCGCGCCCGGATATGAAGGCCCGCAGCCTTCGCTATCTCACGACCGAAATTTATGGCGGCCCGCTGTTGTATAGCTGGATGGATCGCGATCTGAAACTCTCCGGCGCGCTTTACTGCGGCGACACCGCCATCACCCGCGTGCTCATCTCACTCGACCAATTGCCGGTACGCGCCGTCTCGCTCGCCATTCATCTGCGCCAGGACAAAGCCAGCGACAGCTACAGCTTTGACCGCGAGAAGGATTTCGCCCTCGTCATCGGCGATGGCGAGGCGAGCGGTCTCGAACTCATTGCCGAAGCCGCGAAAGCCCAATTGGGCCGCGATCCCGGTCCCATTCTCAGCCTCGATCTGGAAGCATCGGATGCCGATCCCGCCCGCCGCATCGGCGCGGGCGGCTCTCTCATCAGCGCTCCCCGCCTCGACAATCTTTTCAGTTGCTATACGGCGCTGGCAGCGCTTCTGACCGCGCCCGATGCCGCGCCGTGGACGCAAGTGGTGGCGCTTTATGATTCCGAGGAGATCGGCAGCCAAACCTACACCGGCGCGCGCTCCAACACGGTGGATGGCATCCTCCACCGGCTCGTTGATGCCACGGCCGAAGAAGATGTCTGGCGTGCCAAGGCCCGCTCCATCGTGGTCAGCGCCGATATGGCCCATGGCGAGCATCCGGGCTTCATCAGCGCCACCGATCCCGGCCATGTGCCGGAGCTGAACAAAGGCCTCGCGCTCAAGAGCGGTTCGATGGGCAATTATGCCATCGGGCCCGGCGCCGAGGCATGGTTCTCGCTCATCTGCCAGAAAGCGGGCGTGCCGCTGCAGCGCTTCCGCTATCGCTGCGATCATGGCCGCGGCAGCTCGATTGGCCCCATCATGACCACCAATCTCGGTATCAGCGGTATCGATGTCGGCTCGCCCATGCTGGCGATGCATTCGGCGCGCGAACTGGCCGGTGCCGCCGATGTCGCCCTCACCACCGCCGCTTTCACCGCCTTCTTCGCGACGGAAGAGCCCTTGCCGGTTTAGCGTGAAAGCCTTTCGCTCGAACCCAGAAGTTGGTGCCGCAGTGGTGCAAACCGCAAGCGCTTGATCATTGTTTGTACGAATCCGGGAGAGAAGAGGAGGGCAGAGGGTCCGCGCCGGGATGGGATAGAGAAAGGGGAGTTTCGTTTTTTGAGGTTCAATTCCCCGATTCCAGCCTTATCCCTTTGAATGCGCGCGATTTTCGCTGGAAAATTAACCACCTCGCCAAACCAGGGCGCAGCGAGCGGTGCGAGGCGCCTGCGCAAACGTCGTTTCACCAAGTCAAAGAGCTCACCAAAGATGGGGAGCGCAGCGGATAGGTTCAAGGGGGAGCGTCCGCTTTGGGCCAATACTCATCCAATGCAATCCCACTCAGGGGAGCAATTCAAAGGCGGACTTTCGCACCGAATTTCTGCACCAGATAAGTCGCTGATTTTCCTCTCACCGTTTTGTGGTGCATAATTCTTGAATTACGCACCACGTCGAATGCCCGGAATTGGTTGTTGCCAGCATCTCTCCCCGGACTGACGAATGGCGACAAGTGGCGTAACGCAACCTCGAAGCGCTGCGTGCTTCGACCCGTGCGGGTGACCGGCGTGGCGTAGCTGGACGGAGGGGATGTCGCCTCACCACCGCTGCCTGTACGGCCTTCTTCGCAGCGGCGGGGCCGTTGCTGGGTTAGGCGTGGTTGTCTTCGGCATTATCCGAAATTGTCATCCCCGGCCGAATGATCCGAGCGCAAGCGAGGAGCATGAGGGAAAGGGGACCCAGGTTTGGACGGCCAGACAATATATTGTAGGACCAGCAGGAACTGCGCACGACTGTCAGCATAGTGCGTGTGTTTCCACCTGGGTCCCGCCATTACGCTGTCGCTATGGCACCCCTCGTTCCGCTCACTTGCGTTCGCGGCTCTTGGCCGGGGATGACAACTGTGGTTGCGTGGGGCGATCGCAACCGGCTCTACCGCTTAATCGCCAAGACCGCGTTGTGGCCGCCGAAGGCGAAGGAGTTGGAGATCGCGACCTTCACCTTCGCGTCCCGTGCTGTGTTGGGCACGTAGTCGAGGTCGCAGGCCGGATCGGGTTCCTGATAATTGGCCGTAGGCGGAATAAAGCCGCCTTGCATCGCCACCAGTGTGGCCGCCAATTCCAGCGCGCCGGCCCCGCCCAAAGCGTGGCCATGCATGGATTTGGTGGAAGAGACGGGAATCTTTTTTGCGGCCTCGCCGAACACGGCATGAATGGCTTTGGTCTCGGTGGCATCATTGGCATAGGTGCCGGTGCCGTGGGCATTGATGTAATCGACATCGCCCGGATTGAGCCCGGCATCGTCGAGGCAAGCCTGGATTGCCGCGCCCGCTCCGCTGACCGAAGGCAGCACAATATCGGCAGCGTCCGAACTCATGCCGAAGCCGATGATCTCACCCAGAATCTCGGCGCCGCGCGCCTGGGCCCGTTCCAAGGTTTCGAGCACGAAAATACCGGCACCTTCCGCCAGCACCATGCCGGCGCGGCCTTTGGAGAAGGGGCGGCAGGTGTCGGGCGCCATCACCCGCAAGGCTTCCCAGGCTTTGAAGCTGCCATAGCAGAATATCGCTTCCGTCCCGCCGGTCACCGCCGCCTCGACCATGCCCGAGCGCACCATCTGATAAGCAAGGCCGATGGCGTGATTGGAGGAGGCGCAAGCGCTCGCCACGGTAAAGGACGGCCCGGTGATGCCGTGTTCCATGGTGATATGGCTCATGGCGGCGGAGATCATCAGCTTGGGAACGGTCAAGGGGTGGGCTCGGCGCGCCCCTTCGGCATAGATGCGATGAAAACTCTCATCCAGGGTCTGCATACCGCCGACACCGGCGCCGATAATGGTGGCGGTCTTGACCCCCAACCCGTCGCGAAAGGCAAGGCCGCTTTGGGCCACGGCTTGGCGCGATGCCAGAACGGCCAGCTGCGCACAACGGTCCATCAGCCCCAGCTGCTTATCCGTGAAATGGGCCGCGGGATCGTAATTTTTGACCTCGGCGCCGATCTTGATGAGGAGGCCGTCATGGGGCACCGATTGTATCGGCCCAATACCACTTGCGCCCTTCGCCAAGCTTTCGCGCATCTCATCAGCATTGTTGCCGAGCGGCGAGACAATCCCCATGCCCGTGATGACGACGCGATTCATGCGGCTATGTCTTTCAAGGCGAGTCAGGCCGTGGCGGGTGCTGCTCAGCGACCAGCTTGTTAACGGCCACAACGATCTCGCCCACGGATTTGAACGAGATCCCGGCGGTGTCCTGATCGCTGGGCGAATAGGGCACTTGAATATCGAATTTCTCTTCGATGGCGAAGACGAGTTCGACCACGTCGATGGACTGCAGGTCGAGGTCGGTCAGCAGGACGTCCGCCGTCAAGGCCGAGGGCTCCACCTTGGCTTGCTTGGCGACAATCTCGAAAATGTCCCTTTCGTCGATCATGAGCTGGCGTCCCCGGCGGTGGGGCTGCGCGCAGGCAGCCCGAAAGGCGTTTTGGTTCTAACGGCCTCATTCTTAATGGGAAAACCCCATCCGAACCAAGCCCCAATGGGGGCTGGCTGGCGGATTTGCTGGGCATGAACCTTCACCCGGCCGCGCTTTGCGCCGGTTAAGGCGCTTCCTGGGTGATTCGGAACATTTCTTCCTGCAATCGGCGGGCATGTTTACGGGAGTCAAAGTCCCGTTCGATGCGCGCTCGTGCCGCAGCGCCGTGGCGCTCGCGCAGTGCCGAATCGCGGAAATAGGCCAGGCACCCCTCTGCCAGCCCCTCGATGTCCGGGGGATTGCCGCTGTAAAGCCGCCCTTCGGTTCCGTCCGCCACCATTTCGGCGATGCCGCCCATGGCAAAAGCGAGGATGGCTTTGCCCATCGCCATGGCTTCCATCACGGCGCGCGGCAGCGGGTCTTCATAGATGCTGGGGACCACGGCAACATCGAAATCGGCGACATAGGCTCTGGGATCGGCACGAAAACCGATGAACTGAACGAAACCTCTCAGGCCCAGCGCCTCCGCCAGGGTCTGGCACTCCGCCCGGTGGTCGGGGTGCATATCCTGCGGTGTGTCGCCGAGCACGATAAAGCGGCAACGCGAGCGCTCTTCTTCGCTCAGCTTGCTATGGACGATCTTGGCGGCGCGGACCATTTCGATATAGCCCTTGCGCGGCACGATGCGGCCATGGCTGCCGAAGATCACGGTGTCCGCAGAGCACTTCAGTTCGCGCCGCAACGCGGGTTTGACGCCGCGCCCATCGAATTCCTCGATATCGAGTGCGGTCTGGATGGCACGCACCTTGTCCCGGCAATGATCGAATTGCGGCTCACAGGGCTTGGAAACACAAATGATCAGCTTCACATATTTGCCCGCAGCCAGGCGCCGATGCAGTCCGCGGATGGCGGGCGCCACGGAGGGGTAGAGCACATGCCAGATGGCGGGAACGCCGGTTACGGCTGCCAAGGCTCCGCCCAGAAATCCAGCCGCGGTGCCATTGCAGAAGATGAGATCGTATTTCTCGCGTCTTATGCGCCGCCACAGCCGCACAAAGCCAGCCGTTGCCCGCCCGATATTGCCCGCCAGACGCGCCAATTTGAGGGGCAGGGGCGCGGCAAAATCCTCGCGCTCCATCGGCCGCGACAAAGGCTCGAAGGGATGCTCGATCAGGCCCGCCTCATGGAACAGCACTTCGGCGGCACCGGCTGCGATCAGCCGCTTGCTGACGATGCCTTCGCGCGGGATCAAGATGGTGCGGTGAACCAGCGTGGGATCGAGGAATTTGGTGATGTAAAGAATGGTCCGCCCCGGGCCGCCATTGCGCGAGGTGTCGTTGATGAACAGAACGCGCAAAGGCTTGGATGGCATAGCGGGATCACGCTGGTTGAATATGGCAAGCGCTAGAGCGCTGCAGGAGCGGGCTCGATCAGGGCGCTATAAACGAGCCCGTAGCGTTTGCACATAGTGTCGATATCGAAGCGGCTTTCCACCCAAGTGCGGGCGGCATGGCCATAGCGTTCGGCAAGATCACGGCGCGCCCCGGCTTGGCGAAGCGCGGCCGCCCAGCTCTCGGTCGTATCGTCCCGTACCAGCCAGCCGGTCTTTTGATCCTGCACCACTTCGGGCATGCCGCCACCGGCAAAGCCCAGCGTCGGCCTCGCCATCGCCGCACCTTCCAGCACCGCGAGAGGCAGGCCCTCGGCGCGGGTGGTGTTGAGAAGCGCATCACAGCCAGCAATCGCCGCCCGCGGATCGGACAAATGACCGAGAAAATGCACGCGGGACTCCAGCCCATGGCGGCGCACCAGCGCCTCCAGCATGCTGCGTTCGCCGCCGTCGCCGACGATGTTCAGATGCACATCTTGGGTCCTTGCCATCGCCGCAATGGCGATTGGCAGCCGCTTGACCGGGTTCAGGCGCCCCACTGCCGCGAAAGTGAAGGGGCCGCTTTCAGGCGGCGGTACAGGCGCAAAGCGCGCCATGTCGATGCCGTTGAGAACGACCTCAATTTTTTCCGCCGCCTCTGGCGCCACGCGCATCACGAAGTCTGCAACATAGCGGCTGACGGCCGCGATGCGGCTGGTGTGTCGCAGCGCCCAGTGACGATAGAGCCCGCAACTGGGATCGCGGTAATGGCGGGTGCCATGTTCGGTGCGCAGCACCGGCAGCCCCAGGCGCAATCCGGTTCGCACCGCCAAGAGGTGTGAGCCATAGGTATGGGCATGTAGAAGACTGGCCTTCTCTTCCTGTGCCACCCGCGCCAGCCAAGCAATGTCCCAAGGCCCTAGACTGCGTGTCAGCGTGGCGAGCGGATTTTCCCGCACCGGCCCCCTATCGCGCAGCGCCAAACCCGCTTCGACAAATAACGCCCGCAGCTTCGGGTTCGGCGTCATCACCGCCACCGCATGCTCTGCCCCGGAAAGCGCGGGGCGGCTGGCGAGATTGACCAGGAATTGCTCCGCGCCGCCCACCGCCCCCGCCACAACAACGTGCAAAACCTTGGGCCGCGACATCACTTTCCCAAGCGCCGTTTTTCCCAAGCCAGGGCGTGGTCAACGATGGCATCGATATCGTTCCATTTGGGCTGCCAGTCGATCAACTGATGCAGCAGATCGGTCGAGGCGACGGAAACCGCCGGGTCTCCGGGGCGCCGCGGGCTGAAGCGGACAGGAAATTCTCGTCCTGCCGCGCGCTCGACCGCGCCCAACACCTCAAGCACCGAAAAGCCGCGCCCATAGCCGCAATTGACGATCTGGCTTTTTTTCGTCTCGCGCAGATGGTCCAACAGCAACAGATGCGCCTCGACCAGATCCGAGACATGGATGTAGTCGCGCACGCCGGTGCCATCGGGGGTCTCGAAATCGCTGCCGAAGACCTCGATCGCGGGCCGCAGACCCAGGGCGGTTTCGCAGGCGGCCTTGATCAGGTGCGAGGCTTTGGCGGTCGACTGGCCGCAGCGTCCGCTGGGATCGGCACCGGCCACATTAAAGTAACGCAGCGCGGCATAGTGAAAATCGTGCGCCCGCGCCGTATCGGCCAGCATCATCTCGGTCATCAGCTTGGAGGCGCCATAAGGCGACATCGGATTGGTCAGGGCATCTTCGCGAATGGGAACGGTTTTGGGATTGCCGTAGACCGAGGCGGTTGACGAAAACAGGAAGGTTTTGACGCCGCCCCGCACCGCCGCCGCGATCAGGGTGCGCGATTTGCCGGTGTTATTGCCATAATACGCCAGGGGATCGGTGACACTCTCTGGCACCACGCTGGAAGCGGCAAAGTGAATGATGGTGTCGACCGCCTGCTCCCGCAAGGTGCGGTCGAGCAGTCTGCCGTCGCCGATATCGCCGCGCACCAGCGTCACATCATCGGGAATCGCCCAGTCGAAGCCGGTGGAGAGGTTGTCGAGCACCACGGCGCGCACGCCCCGGTCGCGCAAGGCCCAGACCAAGTGGCAACCGATATAGCCGCACCCTCCCGTCACCAATACCGTCATAAATATCTTCTCTGGAGTCTTGATGAAGTGGAACGCCGCCGTCCGGCGGCTCGCGGAGGGTGGGAGCATAGCCCATCCCGTTAAGGCAAGAGACAATTTACACCAGTCCCAGCCCGGCGAGCCCGCCGCCGGGGGTAAATCCCGCCGCTGCGGACGCTGTAAGGCGCCCAAAATTGTCCAAATTTTACTTATGGCACAACATGTTGCGACAAATTGCGACAGTTTCGGGAGGTGGCAACATTCCTGGATGACATCCGCCGCGGCATTCTCCGCCTCTTCCACACAAAGTCGGCGAAGTGCACGGAGTGGGTGCAATTTACGACATTTCTCGCGATGCGCGTTGGTCGCTGAGCCCCGGTGGTGACAGCGGCCTGCATCCCGCTCGAAGGCGAACCCGACCCCAAACGTGCTAGCAACGCGGAATTCAAGTATGGCTTTTCCCATACCGAAATTTCATTGGTGCATGAGCATGTCCGCTGGTTCTGACGGGTCCAAGATTTATCTTTGTGTTTCCATTGATTGTGAGTGCGATAAGGGGCCGGGTTGGAAGACCAGAAAGCCGCTGTCCTTTGCTGCCATCACCACCGGCATAGCCGAGCGCCTGCAGCCCTTGTTCCGCCGCCATGGCGCCAAGCCCACCTATCTGTTGTCGCCGGAAGTGATCCGCGATCCCGCTTCGGTTGAAGCGCTGACAGCCATCGCGTCCGAATGCGAACTCGGCACCCATCTGCATGGCGAATTTGCCGAGCCCGGCGCCTTCGAGCCGGAGGTAACGTCCGTCTTCCAATGCCATTACGACCGCGCCACCGAGCAGGAAAAGCTGCGCGGTCTGACGGCGCTTTTCGCCGATGCCTTCCTGACCAAGCCGCGCTCCTTCCGGGCGGGCCGTTTCGGCATCGGCCGCCATTCGCTCGGTATCCTGGCCGATCTTGGCTATACGGTGGATTCCAGCGTCACACCGTTCAAGGACTGGGCTCAGGCCGGCGCGCCGGAAGCCTCTTTTCGCCAAGCCCCGACCCAGCCTTATTGGCCGGTCTTGGAAAAACCCGCCCAAATCGCCTCTGAGCCTGGCTCGCTCTTTGAGGTGCCCGTTACCATCCGCCCGGGGGCGCTGTCCTGGCTGCCGTTGATCGGGCGGCATTTCGAGCCGCGCTGGCTGCGGCCCACCAAAGGCAGCCTTGGCGGGCTCATTTCCGTGGCCAAAGACGAAATCGCCGCCGCAAGCGGCCGCCCGATCCTGCTCAATTGCATGTTCCATAATGTGGAAATCATGCCGGGCCTCAGCCCTTATGCCCAAAGCCAAGCGGAGGCCGACGCCATACTGAACCGGCTCGACGGCCTGCTGGCCTTTGCCGCCCGCCAGGGCATTGCCACTATCGGATTGGGTGACGTCCCCGGCCTGTTCTGTTAAAGGGTGCGTACCGTAATCGTGGCTCTTCGTTAACAGCCTGACAGGTCTTGGTTTTAGGCCTGTACAGCAGTTCCAATGGCCTTGTATCGTCGCCCAAAGGCGGCCATGCATGGCTGGATGAGGTCATGTTATCCGTACAGCATTTGGTGAAGTCGCTCGGGGGACGGCGCATCATCGAGGACGTGACCTTAGAGGTCGCGCGCGGTGAAATCGTCGGCCTATTGGGGCGCAACGGGGCGGGCAAAAGCACCAGCTTCAAGATGCTGACCGGGTTGATCGTGCCCGATTCGGGGCATATCACCCTTGATGGCAATGACATTACCAAGCTGCCGTTTTACGAGCGGGCCCGGCGCGGGATCAGCTATCTGCCGCAGGATACCTTCGTTCCCCGCGCCCTTTCGGTCGAAACCAACCTGATGATGGTGCTGGAGGTGCGCGAGCCCTCGGCCAAAAAACGCAAAGCCATCGCTGAAGGCCTGCTCGAGCAATTCCACATCGCCGATCTGCGCAAATTGCCGGTCGGCACCCTCTCGGGCGGCCAGCGGCGGCGCTGCGAGATCGCCATCACACTGGCTTGCGAGCCCAGTTTTGCCTTGCTCGACGAGCCTTTCGCCCGGGTCGATCCCCAGGCCATCGAGGAGATTGCGGGCCTTGTGCGGGCTCTGGCCGAACGCAACATCGGGGTCTTGATCACGGATCATAATGCCCGCGAACTCTTGGGCATGGTGGCGCGCTCCTATGTGATCGAGAGCGGCCGGGTGCTGGCCCATGGCACGCCGGAGGAGCTGCTCGACAATGCCGATGTCCGCCGGGTCTATCTCGGCGAGGAGTTCCGCATATGAGGCGCCCCGGCATTTCCGGTGTTCTGGCGCGTGCCGCCTCCTGGTTTGTGCGCTTGCTGGCCGGTCCTTTGGCCCAGCTTTTTGCCCAGCGTTTTTTCAGCGGCGTGGCCCTCTTGGTCTTCATCGTCATGGTGCTGTTCGAGGCGGTATTCCTGGCCGAGCGCTTCCCCATGGTATTCCGCGCCGTGTTCGAGCATCACGCCGATCCCAGCGCCTCGCTGATCCTTTTGCTATGGAACAGCACTCAGGTGGTGGATCTGGCGTTGGCGATTGCGGTGCTCGTCGCCGTCTATTGGACCACTTTGCGCCTTCGAGAAAACCGTGAGCTGCTGGTTTTGGTCGCGGCCGGAACGGGGCCGTATCAGTTGATCAACCTCGTCGTCATGGTGGCGGTGCTGGCTTTGATTTCCTCGATCACTGTTTCGGGCATTTTGGATCCCGCTGCCCGGTTTGCCGAGCGCCAGCTGCTTTTCAATGCCGAGTTTCAGGCTCTGCGCACCGGAATCAACACCGGCCAGTTCTACGAATTCTCTGGCCGCGTCGCCTTTGCCCCGGCGCGCAAAGCCGGGGTGGCAAAACGCGCCGCCGCCTATCAGACGCGCGGCCTCTTTGTTTATGAGGATGTGGCGCCGGGCAAATTCCGGGTTGTGACGGCCGATCATGCCAGCCTCGAAGGTCCGGATGCGATTGGCCGCGTTGTCCTAAAGCTTGGCGGTTTTACCTCTCAAACCTTCACCAGCGCCGGGCGTGGTGGCTGCACCAATTGCACGCCGGACGACAAATCGAATTCGCGCATGGCGCTGCTCTCGGGCGACGTCACCCAGGCGATGATGGCCGATCAGCTTCTCACCTTCGAGCCGCGCGGCAGCAGCGCCGACGAGCTGTCGATCTTCGACCAGTTCGCCGAGACGGGATACTCGACCGATCCGCGCCACCGCGAAGATATGCGCCTTTTGGGCGAGCGGCTGGCGCGCTGTTTTCTCTGCCTGCTGGCGCCGTTCGTGGCGCTCGCCTGTGTCTGTCTGACCAATCGGAGGACCAATTACTTCGCCCTGCCGCTTGCCTGCATGGCGCTGATGAGTCTCAACGTCGCCAGCGTCTGGCTGATCCGCGTCATTGTTCCACTGGACCCCTGGGGTGCGGTGCGGGCTCCCGCCATCGTCACCGGGCTGCTGGCAGTGTTGCTTCTGGCCGAAATTTACCGCGAGCAAGGCAAGCTCGCCCAACCGCAATTGGGGCGCCCATGAACCCGCCCCCGACGGATGGTGTTGCCAAAGCCGAGCGCCGTATCGTGCTGGCGCCTTTTGGCCGTCACACCCGCTATCTCCTCAGCGGCTATCTGCGCAACGTCTTCACCGTGCTGTCGATTCTGCTCGCCATCGCTCTCACCATCGATCTGTGGCCGCAATTTCAGTCGGTGGCGGCCCATGGCTCGACCGGTCTGATGGCCTTTTGGAGCGTGGTGCGCTTTGCCGCGTTGCGCGCGCCGGGATTGATTGCGCCGCTCTTGCCCTTTGCCACCTTCATTGGCGTGGTCTGGACCGAGGTCGCCCATACCCAATCGGGCGAGCGTATGCTGGTGTGGAATAGTGGCCGCGCGCCGCTCGATTGCCTGGCACCAGCGCTCATCCTCGGCCTTGTTCTCGGTGCCGCCGATTTCACCATGGATGCGTTTCTGGGGCCGGCCTCCATGGGCATTCAAATGCATGAGCGTTTGGGCCGCGATGGCGAAACTCTGGATCGCAGCGCGCTCTCCAAACCCGCCTGGATCGCCCTCTCGAATGACCTCCTCAAGGCCAGTATCAAATTCGGCCCGCCGCCGGTCTTGCATGATCTTGCGGTCTTCCGGCGCGATAGCGATGGCCGCCTCTTGGAAGTCGATAGCGCACCCATAGCCCAGCTCGATACGGTCACCGGCCTTTGGCAATTGTCCAACGGCCAATATTGGGTGGCCGCGAACCCGCATGCACCGCAAGTCGCCTTCGGTGGTGCCACGCATCAGACCATGACGCCGTTTAAAGAACGCAGCGTCGCGCTCGCTCTCAACCCCTTATGGCTCAGCTGGTACAATCTGGTGCCGCAATATATCCCGCTGCCAATTCTCCACCGCTTGGCGCATTCGAGCAATATTCCCGATGCCCACGGCCAATATGCGACGCGCTACTATGTCGTCATCGCCGAAGCTTTCCTGCCTGCTGGCATGGCGCTGTTGGCTGCTTCTCTGGCGATGCTGTTTCTGGCCTATGGCACTTCGGCACCGGCGCTGATCGGCATCGTGTTTGCGGGCTATACTGCGCATTTCGCCATCAAGGCGGGCCTCATCCTGGGGCAGAACGGATTCATTCCGCCGCTCCTGGCCGGTTTCACCGTGCCGGCGCTGCTCTTTGCCGCCACCGCGATGGTGCTTGCCATCTGCGCCCGCCAAGCCCGCGCACGTTAGGGGCCTAGTTGTGCAGGATATGCTCGTGCAGCGCTTTGCCGGTCTCGCGATCGGTGCCGAAAATGTCGAGCGAGGGGACTTGCGGCAACAGCCCCTTATCGATCACTTCAAGATAAATGTAGGAGAGCTTGGCCCAGCGATTGCCGATCCTGCCGAAGACTTCGGGCACGCCTTTGGCATCCTGCCCGATATAGAGCGTGCGTTCGGGCATGGCGGCAATCTTGAAGCTATAGGCGCCATTGGGCCCGTCATGCTTCACCGCTTTGACGCCATAGGCCATCATCCGTTCGGCGAAGTTGAGATCTTTCTTGTGGCCATCGACATTGTACCAGCGCCAATAGCCGATAATGGGCTCGTCTTTATTGAGCTTGCCGTCTGGCCCCAGATTGGCGGCATAGACCACGGTGTTCGCATTTGACGAACGCTCGATATAAAAAACTTGGTTCGGCTCGTTCGGCACCGGGTATTCGGGATGCACGCGCGGGATTTTGTCGAGTTCGCTGATCTCGCTCTTCATGCTGGCGCCGAGCGCCGGGCCCGCCGCAACGATGGCGGCAAGCGCCAAAAACTGGCCAATTCTACAGAGCTTCTGGCGCAACATCGGCATCCTCAGGAATAGCGGGCCTTGTGTCCCTGACCACGCCGCTCAATTTCTTGCGCTGCATAGCCTGGGTAAAGAGGGCGAACAGCGTATCGAAATGGCTGTCGAGATCTCCAATCCGCCGCTTGGCCGCCTCGGCTGCTGCCGCAGAGAGCACAGTGCGGTCGCGTTCCAAAAGCGCGAGCAGACTCTTTGCCGCCGCCGCAGCATCGCCCGGAGTATACGTCTCGGCATAGGCCGCAGATGCCAGATCGGCAGCACCGCCGCTATTGGGCACCACCACGGGCGTGCCACAGCACAAGGCTTCGGCGACCGCAAAGCCATAGGTTTCCGCACTCGAACCATGCAGCAGCACATCGGCACTGGCGAGCACGCGCGCCAGTGTGGTGCGATCCTTCAGCCAGCCTGCCAGATGGACATGGGCCGCGCTTTCCGCCTTGGTTTTGATACTGCCGTGAATGAAGCCGTCGCCGACAACATAAAATCCGATTGCACGATCCTGTTGCGCAATGCTGACCGCGTCGATCAACGTATGCACGCGCTTTTCGGGATGATGCCGCCCGATATTCAGCACCAGTGCCGCTTCGGGTCCAAGGCCACATTGCGCCAGCATCGCCGTGCGCAGGGCTTCATCGCGAAGGCCCGGCTTGAACCAGCTCGTCTCGACACCAAAGGGCGCCACATGAAGATTGCGGAGGCCATACCGTGCAAAGCGTTTGGCGAGCCAGGAACCGGCCACCACCGTGCCATCGAAATGGCCCGCCAGCCTGCGCAAATATGCCCAATACCAGCCGAACAATTTGTCGATGGTGGCGGGTTTCATTTTCCCCATCAAAAGGGTCTGCGGATACACCGCCACCGGATCGGCATGCATGAAGAGAAGCTTGACTGCTTTGCCCGGCCATTTGGCCGCCAGCCAGCCGCCGCGCCAGGGCGACGAGCCTTCCAGGACGTCGGGCGCTTCGGCGTCGATGGCGGCAAACACGGCGCGCTTGGACCAGAACATGCGGTAATTGGCATCGAAAGGCAGTTGCGGGGTCTTGATCCAGACGATCTTGCCGCCCACACGCATCTCAACGCGATCTTCCGTACCCGGAGCAATAACGACCAGATCGTGGCCATGGCGCGCCGCCGCCAGGAATTTGCGATTCACATACTGGCGCACGCCGCCGCCCGTCGGCGAATAGAATTCGGAAATGTCGACGATCTTCACGCGGCCGCCTCGTCTTTACCAACCAGCGCCCGGTAATAACCCAGAATCCGCCCCATGCAATCATCCCAACTGAAGGTCAGCGCCCGCGCCCTCGCGGCTTCGCTCAGCCGTGCCCGCAAACCCGCATTCTCCGCTATTTCGCCGAGGCGCATCGCAAACATATCACTATTGCGCGGCTCTACCAGAAATCCCGTCTGCCCCTGCACCACCAGCGAGCGGCTTCCCGTAGCATCGGCACAGACGCAAGGCAGGCCCGAGGCCATCGCTTCTAACGTAACATTTCCAAATGTTTCAGTTTCGCTCGGAAACAGGAAGACATCCGCCGCCGCATAAGCCTCGGCCAGGTCTTTGCCCTTCAAAAAGCCGGTGAAGATGGCCGTGGGCAAATCGCGCTCCATCTGGGCCCGGTCGGGTCCGTCGCCGACAATGACGGCGCGATGTGCAATGCCGCGCGCTTCCAGCCGCCGCAATGTCGCCACCACGGTGTCGAGTTCTTTCTCCCGCACCAGCCGCGAGACGAAGGTGACGACGAATTCATCTGGCGCGATGGCGTGGTGCGCGCGGAAATTGCTGCGGCGCTGCGCCGGGCTGAACAAATCGGTATCGACGCCGCGCGGCCACAGTTTGAAATTGTCCCGCATGCCATCGGCCAGAAGCGCATCCACCATGGATTGCGACGGCACATAGACTTCGCGGCATCTGCCATAAGCATATTTGAGATAGGCCTTGAGCAGCCCCTCGACCCAGCGCGAATAGGGATAATGCTTGAGATAAGTTTCAAAGCGCGTGTGGCAAGAGGCGACCATGGGAATTCCCATGGCACTGGCGGTTTTCAGCACGCTATAGCCCAGCGGATCGGGCGCCAGCGCGAGATGAATCACATCGGGCGCAAAGGCTTTCAGCCGCGCGCGATTGGCTTTGGTGAGGCCGAAGGCAATGCGGTATTCGGGCCGTCCCGGCGCCGCGATCGAAGGCACCGCCACCAGCGTTCCGGCATGCTCAAGGGCAGGGGTCTTGCCGACCGGCGCGAAGACGACAACCTCCACGCCTTGCTTTTCCAAATACGCCACCAACCGGTTCAGCGTCAGCGCGACGCCATCCCGGATGTAATTGTAAGAACTCGCTATGATTGCGATGCGCAGCGGAGCATTGCGGTCCGGTGAACCGTTTGTCCTGCCTGCGGCGCGTGCTTGATCATGGGATGGGTCTGTCACGAACACGCTGCGTATGCTTTTCTGCTTGCCCCTGTGGCGGACTTTACAAGAGGTCGCAGCCATGGCTTTGTCAACCTTCCGCCGTAAAACCCTTTCGCATTAAGCGCATAACCATGGTCAGCAACAGCATTCTCATCACCGGCGCCTCCAGCGGTATTGGGGCTGCTTTGGCGCGAGTTTATGCCGGGCAAGGCAGGCGCCTTTTTCTCTGGGGCCGCGATAACGCCCGCCTGGAGACGGTCGCCGCGGCGTGCCGCGCGCGGGGCGCATACGTAGAAACACGATGTTTCGATATCGTGGATTTTTCCGCGCTGATCCAAGAACTCGACGGGCTCGATAGCAAAAATCCGCTCGATCTTGTCTTCTTCAATGCGGGGCTTGGCGGCAGTCTGCCGCAGGATCGCGCGGGTCAGGATCCGCACACTGCCGAGAAAATGGCGGGTGTGAACTTCACCGCCCCCGCCATTGGCGCCAATCTTATGGCCGAGCGCATGGCAAAGCGCGGGGCAGGACAAATTGTGCTGGTAGGCTCGGTGGCGGCATCCTTTCCTTTGCCCATGGCACCGCTTTATTCGGGCTCTAAGGCCGGTCTTGCCATGTTTGCCGAAGCGCTTGGTCTCAGGCTGAAGCGCCATGGCGTCTTTGTTACATTGGTTTCGCCCGGCTTTATCGATACGCCCATGAGCCAGTCTCTGACCGAGCCGCGGCCCTTTCTCATCACCGCCGACCATGCTGCTGCCATCATTGCGCGCAAAGTGGCGCGTCACGCCCGGCGCGTTGTCATACCTTGGCAATTTGCAATGATTCTGGCGGTGTCCAAATGCGTACCGCGCGTTGTGATGCGGGCCGTTTTGGCGGCGTTCTAAGAGCGCAGACGCGGAGCATGGCCGCTTGCGGCTCTGTGGTATAGGTTTTGCGAAAATGGCGGAGAGGCCGGTCCTGAATAATCTGCACACGTATCTTAAGGAGTGGGGGCTGAGGCTGAAGGCCCCGGCACAAGACTTCTACGCGCGCTGGGGCAGGGTTTTGCGTCCCGCGCTGCGCTTTGGCGTGCCGTTGCTGCTGCTGGCGCTGATCGGCTACGGCCTCACTCATGTGGGCTGGGCGAATATCTATCAGGCCCGGCCGACCGCGCTCAGCTTTTATCTTGTGGTTTTGGTGCCGTTCTTCGTGCAGCCGATTGCCGATCTTTGCATCTATCGCAATCTCTTAAGGGCTGGCGGCGCACTGCCGCTCACCATCTTCCTGCGCAAGCGCTACATGAACAACATCATGCTGGATTATTCCGGCGAGGTGTATTTCTTCCTCTGGGCCCGCAAGAATCTGAAGATCAAGGATTCGACGCTGTTGCACGCCGTGAAGGATTCCAGCGTGCTCTCGGCCTCGGCCGGGCTCATTGTGCTGTGGGTAATGCTGCTTGCGCTTGTGGTTGCCGGCATCGTGAAAATTCCCGTGGTTTCGCGCGGCACCTGGTGGGTGGTGGCGGCTGGCTCCTTGCCGCTGGTCTTCGCGGCGGCGCTGTTTCTTGGACAAAAGCAACTCAGCCAGACCAGCCGCAAGGACATGGTCATCACCTTCGTCCTTCATTTTGCCCGCGCCCTCACGGTGATGGGGCTCGAATTTCTGACTTGGCTGTTTTCGGGCGCTCTGCCCAGCACCGGCGATTGCCTCAAATTCGTCGCCTTGCGCTTGTTGGTGACGCGCCTGCCGCTGGTGCCCAATAAGGAGCTGGTGTTTGTCGGTGTCGGTGTGGCGGCGGCGGGGCTGATGCATATCTCCGCTCCCAAGGTGGCGGCCGTTCTGGTGCTGATCACAGTGATCGACCGCTGTCAGGATTTTCTCATCGTGGGTTTGCCGTGGCTGCTTGAACAACTGCCTCTGCGCCGCAGCGCAGCCAAGCTTTGAGGGCCCATGCGGATCGCAGCAACCCTTTCTACTTGGCGCCGTTCGCCGCTGTTTTGGATCCTTCTTGGGGCCGGGCTGCTCCGCATCGCTGGTCTCTTCTGGGGTTTGCCGGGCGCGGATGGCTGGGATGATGATGGGGTGGCGCCGCGCAATTTCCTCGTTGGCTTGGCGCAGACTTACACGCCCGGCGCGCACTTCACTTATCCGCCGTTCCATATGTTCATTTTGGGCCTCCTCAGCCTGCCGGGAATCGTCATCGCCATTGCCTCGGCGCCTTCCCTGCATCCGCAGGATGTGATCGGCACGATCACGCACGTCCCCTATATGACGTTCTTTGCCGTGGTGGCCCGGCTGGTCAGTATTGCCTTCAGCTTCGGCACCATCGTCATCGTCGGTAAAATGGCGGAGCTGCTGGCCGGGCGCAGGGCGGGGCTTTTTGCCGCTGCAGCGTTGGCGCTCAATGCGGCGCTCACCTATTACGGCGTCGCTACCAATCTCGACGGGCCTGCGATTTTTTGGGCGGTGCTGGCGGTCTATTTTTTTATGCGCGTAATGGCGCTGAAGGAGTTGCCCGCGATTCGGTGGGCCCTCTTAAGTGCCGCCGCCGCCGTGGCCACCAAGGATCAGGCCTATGCAGTCTTTGCGCTGGCTTTCCCTGCGGGTCTGGCGCTGTGGTTTGTCACCGATGCTTGGGCCAGAGCCCATGCAAGCCGCCTTCTCATCCCGATTCTTCTGTGGAGTGTTGCCGCTCTGTTGGCGGTGCTGCTGGTCGATGGCGCCATTACCAACCCGCATGGCTTCGCCGATCGTCTCGCTTTCCTTACCGGCCCCGCCAGCAAGGATTACGCCCAATACGAAGCGGGCCCGGCGGGGTGGGGGGCGTTGCTGGTCGATATGCTGAATTTCTCCAGCCGCTATTACCCGGGTCTGTTCTTTCTCTTGGCGCTGGCGGGCATGGCCCGGCTCGCATGCCGTTTTCATTTGCAGTCTGGTGCCAATCCAGCGGGATTCTTGCCCCTTCTGGCGGCACTATCCTTCACCCTTGCCTTCAATTTTGTGGCGCTTCGCAGCGAGCCTCGCTTCTTCCTGCCGCAGTCGGTGTTTCTTGCCGTTTATATCGGTATTGCCGTGGACGGGGTGGAGCATGTGGCGAAAGGCTGGCGCCGCACGGCACTAAGGGCGCTGTGCGTGGTTGCGGTCTTTCTGGCTTTTACGCGCTGTGCGGGCATTAGCGCCGCCTTTCTGGCCGATCCGCGCTACGATGCAGAGCGTTGGATGGCGGCGCATATGCGCCCTGGCGATAAGGTCGAAATCTACGGTCTGAACACCTATTTGCCGCGTTTTCCGGCAGGGCTCGCGCTCACGCGCGTCGGCCCCAAACCGCTCAAGGCGCGCAATCCGCTTCCTGGCGTCATCGAACTTCGCGAGCCCTATGGCGCGCTCTTTCGCCGCCAGCCGCGCTTCCTTGTGGTCCCGGCTGCCTGGGTCGCCGTTTACCGCGATGATGTTTCCCATCTGGCGGGGCGGGGGCGAATTGTGCAAAAGGTTCTTGCAGCTTCCCAACTTGACGTGGACGCGCGGAACTACTTTGGTGCACTCTTCGCCGGGCGGCTTCCCTATCGCTTGGCCCATAAATCCGCTTATGCGGAGCCCCTGGGGCCTAGTGTTAATGAATATGAGAGTCTAACGCAGACCATGTTGGTGTTTGAGCGAGAGCCAAAGAAGGAATTTGAGCCAATTGTCACAGTTCCCAAACCCGAAGCCAAAAGGCAGGCAAACTCCCCACACGGGAACTTTCGCCATTTGGCCGGATGGGGAGCAGACGTGCTATGGCTGCCGGGACTTGCTTTCGTTTCCAGGGGTTATCATATTGACCACACTTGGGGTTGGGACGCGTAATGGCATCTGATTACTCATTGGCGGGCCATATCGTCCGGCGGGCGCGTTTGGCTGGGGCTGCGGTTTTAGAAAACGGCAATCCTTTCTTCGCGCCGCTGGATCGCCTGCAGGCCGATGCCATACGTGCTGGCGGTGTTCTCACCAGCTTTGCCAACTACGATTATCTGGGTATTTCCGACCACGCCGCGATTCGCGACGCAGCCCATCTGGCGCTGGATCGCGTTGGCGTCGGTGCTCTGGGTTCGCGCCTTGTCGGCGGCGAGCGCTTGATTCATGCCGATTTCGAGAATGCGCTGGCGAAATTCGTTGGCACTGGGGCTTGCCTTACTTTGGTGAGCGGCTATCTCACCAACCTCACCACCATTTCGCATCTGCTCGGCAAGCGCGATCTCGTCATCTATGATGAGCTTAGCCACAACTCCATCGTGGCCGGCGTTGCCTCGTGCAAAGCCACGCCGATGGAATTCCGCCATAACGATATGGACCATTTGCGCCACCTGCTCACGGAAGCGCGCGGCAATTATCGCAACTGCCTGATCGTGGTCGAAAGCCTCTACAGCATGGATGGCGACATCGCCAATCTGCCGGAGCTTTTGAACCTCAAGGACGAATTCCATTCCTGGCTGCTCGTCGATGAAGCCCATTCGATCGGTGTTTTGGGTGAGACCGGCCGCGGCATCTGCGAATATTTCAAGGAAGATCCCGAGCGGATCGATCTCATCATCGGCACCTTGTCCAAGACCTTTGTCTCCTGCGGCGGCTTCATCTGCGCCCAGAAGCCGGTGCTCGATTGGATGAAGTTCCTCTTGCCGGGCTTTGTTTATAGTGTGGGCCTGCCGCCGGTGATTGCCGCGGCGGCCAATGCCGCTTTGCAGCTCATCATCAAAGAGCCTGAGCGTGTCGGCAAGCTGCAAGCCAATTCCAAGCATTTCCTCGAAAAGGCCAAGGCTGCGGGCCTGTCGACCGGGCCTGCCGAAGGCTATGCCGTCGTGCCGGTGCATTTCTCCGACATGCGTACCACCATGGCCGCCTCCGACCATCTCATGAAGAACGGCGTTTACGCGCCGCCGATCGTGCAGATGGGGGTGCCCAAGGGTCTGCCGCGCATCCGCTTTTTCATCTCGGCCCGCCACAGCTTCGACGAGATCGACCGCACGGTGGAACTCCTGCGCAGCTTCTCGGCGACGCTCGCCAAAGCGCCGGTCGAAAGCCAAGCCGCGCTGGCCTAAAGGCTAGCCCAGCGGCTTTTCGAAGATGCGGTAGCGTTTGGAGGCGGTGGCGCCGAATTGGGCGATGACGGCCTTGATGCGCTCGTTCGAATCCAGCACCCAGGAGAGTTCGCCGGTTTCCACCTTGCGGGCGAAATCGCTTCTCTGGCAGGTCTGAACCATCATCAACGCGGTGATGGCACCGACCGGTGAACTCCAATATTTGCGCCGCACCCCCATCAGGGCCAGCCGCCCCGAGCGCACGCCGCTGACCTTCAGCCGCCAGAGGAATTTGACAATACCAAAGGGAAACAGCTTGCCGTTGAGGTCGCGGGCGCATTCGTTGATGTTGGGCAGCATCATGGCAACGCCAATGGGCTCGCCATCGTACTCGCCGATTACCAGCGCCTCGGGCTTTAGGAAAACCTTGAACAGCGAGGCGATTTCTTCGACTTCGGCCTCGGTCATGGGCACAAAGCCCCAATTCTCCGCCCAGGCGTCGTTGACGATATCGCGGATCAGCGCCACTTCGCCGGGGAAGTTCTTTTTGTCCATCCGCGCCGGGCGGAAGACGAAGCTATGCTTTTCCTGCATCTTGCCGATCAGGCGCTGGACGTTCTCGGCAAAGGGCTTTTTCACCGGATAGGTGTAGGCCAGAAGGTCCTGAGTCTTGGCGTATCCCTGCGCCGTAATCAGATCCTGGTAATAGGGCAGGTGATGGCCCATCAGCACGTTGGGCGGGCTGCCGAAGCCGTCGACCAACAGCCCCGGCTCATCCCACATATTGAAGCTGACCGGCCCCAGGACTCGCGTCATGCCCTCAGACTTGAGCCAAGCTTCGGCGGTGGCGAGGAGGGCGGCGAACACCGCCGGGTCATTAATGCCTTCCAGAAAACCGAAATGGCCTGTGGCGTCGTGGTGCTGGGCCAGATGCAAGGCATCGATCTGTGCAGTGATGCGGCCTGCCGGCACGCCGTCTTTCAGCGCCAGCCAGAACTTGCCCTTGGCGTGCTTGAAAAAGGCATTGTGCTTGGTGTCGAAGTGAAACTGCCGCTCCAGCAGCAGCGGCGCCACAAAATTTGGATCATCACGGTAGATCGTCTGCGGCAAGGCATGAAATGCACGCCATTGCGCCTTGCTCTCGACTTCGACGATGGTGATTTCAGCGGGTCTGGACTGCGACACGGCTTTCGCCCCCAAAGGTTTGGGGCTGCTTAGGCAAAGACCGGCGCCAGTGCAATCTGCTTTTCCGTAACCTTCCCCACCGAGAGAGAAACGAAAGCCGCCCGGGTGGCCGTTCAGAGATATTTTTGTCAGGACGCGATGGGATCGTTTAGCCTGACCGTGCCGGGCGCGATCACAGCGCGAGGAAGGACATTTCAGTGCTTGATTTTCTTGGTGGCCGCCTCGACACCGCTGTCTTGACCGAGACTGCGCTTCGCCGTGCGGGGCGGACCCGTTACTCGGACACATCGTTTCACGAGCCCTTGATCAAACTTCTCACTGCCTATGAAGAGGAAGCCGAGCTAAGCCTGTTCGGACGTTTCGCGGCGCGTTTCGACATCTTGCGCTGCCTCACCAATTTGCTTCAACTCGACGCCGCTGAGGAAGCCGATCCCAGCATCACGCGGCGTCCGATCACAGCGCCGCTTTTCATTACCGGCCTGCCGCGCTCGAGCACAACCTTTCTGCACACGCTACTGGCCCAGGATCCGGCCACGGCCGTGCCGCTGTGCTGGCAACTCATCTATCCCTTCCCGCCGCGCCGTCCATGGTTCGGGAAGGATCGCCGCCGCGATATCGTCGAAGGACAATTTCGTATTTTCAAACTGTTGTCGCCGGGGATATCCGATCTGCATCCCTTGAGCGCCGATGCGCCGCAGGAATGCACCGACATCACCGCCCAGGTCTTCCAGAGTCTGCGCTTCGACAGCACCCACCACATCCCTTCCTATCAAGCCTGGCTTGACGATCATGGGCAGGATGACGCCTTCCGCTTCCACCGCCGCTTTCTGCAAAATCTGGATGCGCAGGCGCCTGGCCGAAGCTGGGTGCTGAAATCGCCGGATCATATTTTTTGTTTGGATGCCATCCAAACCACCTATCCCGATGCGCGCATCGTCTTTTTGCACCGCGATCCGCTCAGCGTGGTGGCGTCTTGTGCCAAGCTGACAGAAGCTTTGCGCAAACCCTTTAGCCGCGCCGTAGACCCGCTGGTGGTGGGCAAAAACGTTGCCGACCGTCTGGTGGCCTCGGCGCAGCGCATGGCAGCGGCCGATGGCGCCGAGAATATCCTGCATCTGTATTTCCGCGATGTCATCGCCGATCCCATGGCGGCGGTGGCGAAAGTGTATGCCCATTGCGGCCGCGACCTGTCGCCTGCGGCCAAGCTCAAAATGCTGAGCTGGCTTGCTCGCTGCCCGCGCACGCGCACCCGCCACAGCTATAATCTGGCCGAATTCGGGCTCAAGGCGGGGGTGCTGCGCGAACGCTTCTCCGGCTACATGACTCGCTTCGCTGTGCCCATGGAGCGCCACGCCGGGGAATTGGTGTGAAGCGGGCGCTGATCTTCGCCGTTGGTTGTGTGCTCCTCATCGCCCTTGCCTGGTTCGCGGGGGCGGCCGCCATTGCCACAGCCCTGGTCCATTTGGGTGTCGGCGGGCTCATCGTTGCAGGTCTTATCCATCTTCCCATTGTCGCTTTGATGGGCGTGGCCTTCTGGTTCGCGGGCGGTAAAACTGCTCCGCTCACAGATTATATTGCGGCCCGCGTGGTGCGCGATGCGGCTGCCGATCTTCTGCCCTTCTCGCAATTTGGCGGCTTTGCCGCGGGCTTGCGTATCTTGCAGCTGCGCAGCGGCACCGTCCTGGCAAATGCGCTCACCATTTTTCTCGATCTGGTGATGGAGTTTGCTGCCAAAGCCCCGCACACTGCCACGGGCCTCGTCCTGTTGATCATCTTCGTATCCGGCTCCGCCCTGGCGACGCCGCTGGCGCTTCTGCTTGCCGCTTTGGTCCTCGCCAGCGCCGCGGCCGTTCTGTTCCGCCGCCGCTTGGGTCAAGCCTGTGCCGCCGCGGCGCGCCGGATTCTGTCGCGCTGGGCAGAGGCCGACAGCAGCGGCCTCATCGCACAGGGTTTTGAGGCCGCCCGCTTGCTGCCGTCATTCGCTTTGCATGTGCTGTGCTGGTTTTTGGGCTCGCTGGAGACCTATGTGGTCTTCGCGCTTTTGCACCATCCGGTGAGCTTGGCTGAAGCGGTGGTGATCGACAGCCTCGCCAACACGCTGAAGACTTTCGCCTTCCTCATTCCGGCGGCTGCCGGGGTGCAAGAGGGGGCTTATGTGCTCGTTTGCGCCGCGCTCGGCATCGGGGCGGCGCCCGCGATGGCCTTTTCGCTGGCCCGGCGCGCCCGCGAGCTTCTCATCGGCCTGCCGGCGTTGGGCCTTTGGAACGTCTTGGAGACGCGGCGGAGCCGTTAGCGCCGGACGAAGGCGCGCAATGCGGCCTCACCGGCCCCCAGCAATGCGGCATAGGGGTGGACGATCACCTTGGTCGGAACGATGCCGACATAGTTGCCAAAGCGCCCCTTATCCTCAAAGCAGCGGCGGAAAGTGCCGTTGTTGAGTTCTCTGATAAAGCGCGGCGCGATGCCGCCGCCCAGATAGACGCCGCCGCGGGCGCCATAAGCCAGCGCAATATCGCCCGCGAAGCGCCCATAGATGCCGAGGAACACCTCGAAGGCTTTCTGGCAATGGGGATCGGCTTTGGCAACGGCGCGCTTGGCGACTTCGGCGGGGTCGAGCGGGGCGATGTCCAGCCCTGAAAGCCGCGTCAGCGCCCAATGGATGTTGGAAAGCCCTGGGCCGGACAGCAGCCGCTCGGCCGAGACGCGGCCATAGCGCACTTTCAGCACGTTCAGAATGGCATATTCGGTATCGTCAACCGGTGAAAAGGCGATATGGCCACCTTCGGTGACCATGACCGAGCTGGAAAACTTGTCGCGCACCAACGCGGCCACGCCGAGGCCAGTGCCGGCCCCGACCACGCCGACCGTCTCGCCGGGGATGCCGGGATGATCGCCGCCAATGGTGGCCAAATCGTCGCCGCTCAAATGCTCCACGGCATAAGCCAGCGCTGCATAATCGTTGATGACCAGGGCGTCCTTGAAACCGCGGGCGCGCAAAACCGCCTCGCTGATCACCCATTTGCCATTGGTGAGCTTGACCACGCCGTCTTTGCTGGGTCCCGCCACGGCCACCACGATGGCGTCGGGGATGGGGCCGCCGCTTTCCTTCAGATAGAGGTCAACCACCTCTTCAAAGGTCGCATAGCCGGCACGGGGCAGGCTTTTGGGAGCGGAGATTTTGGGTGAGCCGTCGGTCAGATCGGCAAGGGCGAGGCGCACATTGGTGCCTCCGATATCGCCCACAAGACAGTTTTTGGTGGTCACGCGCGTGTCACTCCGGCGGTCCGGGAAGGTTAACTGTGCGGGCGGCTCAGCCCCAGGGCGGCGACCATAACACGACGACAGCGCTGTCTACGCCCAGTGCGCAGGCGTTTAAGGGGTCAATCGTCGCACGGCAAGTGCTATTCGTGCCGAAGGGCCTCAATTGGGTCCAGCCGGGCCGCCCGGCGTGCCGGAAAGAAGCCGAAGGCAACCCCCACTGCCGCCGAAAACAACACCGCGATCACAACAATCCCCGGATCGAAGATAAAGGGCAAGCCCAAGGCGAATGTGGCCGCTGCCGCACCGCCCAACCCCAGGGCAAGCCCAACAATGCCGCCAAGCGCACACAAAACCACGGCCTCGATCAAAAATTGCAACAACACGTCGCGCTCACGCGCTCCGATGGCCAGGCGAATGCCGATTTCGCGCGTGCGTTCAGTAACCGAGACCAGCATGACATTCATGATACCGATACCACCGACCAACAGGCTGACCGCCGCGATCGCCGCCAGGAAAAGAGTCAAGACGCCGGTGATATTGGAGAGGATTTTGCCGAACTCGCCCAAATCCTGAACGTCGAAATTGTCTTTCAGATTCCCCGAAATGTGGCGGCGCATGCGCATCACCTTGACGATCTCTTCCTTGGCATGGGGAATGCCAGCTTCGCTCTGCACTTCGACCATGATGGTCACGACGTCGTTGTTGCCGACCAGCCGGCGCTGCACCGCGCGGATCGGCATGATGACGTAATCGTCTTGGTCCTGGCCAAAGGTGTTGCGGCCCTTGGCGGCCAGAAGTCCGATCACCTCGCAGGTGATTTTGTTGAGGCGAATGTGCTGGCCGACAGGGTCCTGCGCGCCGAACAATTCGTGGCGCACCGTCTCGCCGATAACGCAAACCGACTTGCCGGTTTTGTCTTCGGTTTCGTTGAAGGGGCGGCCCGAAGGAATTTTCCAGTTGCGCGCTGCAAAATATTCGGTGGTCCCGCCGGTCACTGTGGTGGTGTGATTGTGGTTGCCCAGGATCGCCGAGGCCGAGGCCTGCGCCAGTGGCACCACATGGGAAAGGCTCAAGACCTCGCGCCGCAGCATATCGGCATCGGCAATCTGGAAATTCGGCGCGACCGTTGGCGGGCCGCCATCGCGATGTGCGCCCGGCGTGACAAACAAAAGGTTGTTGCCGATTGAGGAAACCGTATTGGTGACGGAAGCGGTGGCGCCATTGCCCAGCGTGACCAGCGCGATCACTGCGCCCACGCCGATGACGATGCCCAGCGTCGTCAATATCGCGCGCATCAGATTGTTGCGGATTTCCCGCAAAGCCAGGATGAAGGCGTTGCCGATCATGCGCCGGCTCCCGAACTTGATCCCGAATCCGAAAAGATACGCCCGTCGCGAAAGCGCACCTGCCGCTTGGCGTAAGCGGCGACGTCTTCCTCGTGGGTAACGAGAACAATGGTCAGGCCGCGCTCGTCATTGAGTTTGCGTAAGAGCGCCATGATCTCATGGCTCATCACCGAATCGAGGTTGCCGGTGGGCTCGTCGGCGAAAACCACGTCGGGTTCGCTCACCAGCGCTCGCGCAATGGCGACGCGCTGCTGCTGGCCGCCCGAGAGCTGGGAGGCGGTGTGGTTGCCGCGCGATTCCAGCCCCACCTGTTTCAGCGCGATTTCCGAACGCCTGTGCCGCTCTTTTTGCGAGATGCCGCGATAGATCAGCGGCAGTTCGAGGTTTTCTTCCGCGGTGGTGCGCTTCAAAAGATTGAAGCCCTGAAAGACGAAGCCGATGTAATAGCGCCGCAGCAGCGCGCGTTCGTCACGGCTGAGCGAGCCCACATCGGTCCCGTGGAACAGATAATGCCCCGAGGTCGGTGTATCGAGGCAGCCCAGAATATTCATCGCCGTCGATTTGCCTGAGCCCGAAGGGCCCATCACCGCGACGAATTCATGCGCCTGGATGGTCAGATCGATGCCAGCCAGAGCCGCCACCTGGGCTTCACCCTCGCCATAGACCTTATAGACACTCTGCAGCTCGATCAGCGGCGCGGTCATGGCGTCCCGGGCATCTTGGAGTCGGTCACCACTTGGTCGCCGGGCTTGAGATCGCCGTGAAGCATCTGGGTGACGTGCCCGTCCGTGCCGCCGAGTTTCAGATCATGGAGCTTCAGCGTTTTGTTGACCAGGGTCCAAACCCGTCCAAGGCCCGTGCCGACCGGTGCGGGTGCAATGCCTTGGGTCTCTGTGGCGGGGGGGACAAAGCGCAAGGCAGCATTTGGCACCAGGACTGCGATAGGCAGGTGGCCGATGATGACCTCGGCTGTCGCCGTCATGCCGGGCCGCAGCAGCAGCTTGGCGTTGTCGACCAGCAGCACGCCCTTATAGGTCACGACATTCTGGACGGTCTGCGCGTTGGTGCGCACTTGGATCAGCTGGGCGTCGAAGGATTTGTCGGGATAGGCGCCGACGGTGAAATGCGCCGTCTGCCCGCTGTGCGCAACACCCACATCGGCTTCGTCGATATCGACATCCAGCTCCATCTGTTTCAGATCGCTGGCCAGCGTGAACAGCACCGGGGTGCTGAACGAGGCAACCACGGTCTGGCCTTTGGAGACTTTGCGATCGAGCACAACGCCATCGATGGGGGCATAAATCGTGGCCTTCTGCAAACTGGTCTCAATCTGCTGCACTTGGGCTTGGCCAAGCGCGACACCCGCCTTGGCGCGCATATAATCGCCCTTGGCGACGTCGTAATCCTGCTGCGACATCGAGTTGGTACGGACCAGCGCGGCCAAGCGTTTCATTCTGGCGTCGCTTTGGACAAGCGTCGCCTGCAGCTGTTCCAAGGTCGCACGCTGCTGGTCGAGCTGGGCGACGATTTGATCGGTGTTGATCTGGGCCAGCTTCTGACCCTTGGCAACATGGTCGTTGTAGTCGACGTAAAGCTCGTCGATGCGGCCGGAGACTTCGGCGCCCACATCCACGGAGACCCGCGGTGCCAAGGTGCCGGTGGCACTGACGATCAGGGTGAGACCGCCTTTGCTGACCGGCTGGAAGGTGTAGGTTGGGTGCGCTTTGGGGCCGAACATCACGAACAGAATGATGGCGAGGATGACAGCCGCTGCAATCTCCCACCACAGATAGCGGCGCCACCAGGGCCTCGGTTTGGTCCGGCCAAGGCGTTCATTAATTCCGGGGCTCCCAAATGCCCCGCCGGACTGCTCGTTCAAATGCCCCTCCTGGCCAACTTGATAGCAAGATAGGTGACGTAGCGGCGAACTTTAAGGGGGCGGCAGGACTTTCTGCGCTTTGCCCTTGGTTAATGTGCTTTGGCGTCTTTACACTTTCTTGAGCAAACATTGCAGTATCGGTGGGACATGTTTGCATGCTTGACGATCCAGAAAGACCTCGGCGCCCAAATTCGCCCCAAGAGCAATAAAATCAGGGTGTATTGGGCCTATGCGGGTAGCGGCAGTCTTTCGAGAGCGCAAAGAGGTTCGCAGTTTTCACAAGCTGAGGCGGACCAGCTCCGGGCGTGTGCTCAATCTCATCCTTTTGAGCGATGCTGCGACCAGTTCTAATGCGGGCGTGCGCCCAGCCAAGATCCCCAAGCTGTTTTATTCCAACACTCTCAATTACGCGATTCTGACCAAACACAATCTGCGCGACAATGAACGCGATCTGTTTGCCCGTGCCCTGCATGTGGCGACCAAGATCTTCATTCCTTTCGACCCCAAGCGGCTCGAGATTGGCGGACGCTCCTTCTTCATCGAGGAATTCCAGTTCAAGGACCATTTGCGCGACCTGTTGCACCTCGATCCCGCACAGGGCGATCCCAGCGTTCTGCACGACATCAAGGTGTTGGAGGCTTTGAGCCGTTCGCCGACCTTGGACCCCTTCATCGTGGCCGAGTACATGCGTTCGGAAGGGTTGCGGGCGGAGCCGGCGTTTTTCGCCGAGAGTTATGGTCTCGCCGGCAAAACCTCTTCCGAAGTCTTTCAGGTGTTTCAGCCGCTGCTGCAAAAAGCCCTCGGCAAAACAGCGTCGCCCGAAGAGATGGCCCGCTTTGTCGATCAGGTATGGAACGTCTCGGCTGGCACCACCGACAATCTGTTCCTGGAAGCGTTACAGATTCCGCAACGCGAATGGGCCAATGTGATCTTCTCCTGGAAGGCACTGATCTATTACGACCTTGTTTCGCGCGGCACCGGCACCCGGCTGGATGCGGTTTTGCAGGTGTTGCGAGAGACGACGCCCAGGATGCGCCCTTCGCAGGTTCTGGCGACGCGGATCGAAGAGCAAAAACGCGATCTCGCCCGCAATCTCTATAAGCTGCATGAGGGCTCCACCGGCTATATTCGTGTGGCTTTGACGCAAGTCGTGGGTGCTATATTGGGCGACCAATCGGCGGGCAAACTGTCCGAAACATTGCGCGATATGGCCGATCATATTTCCGCGGTGGGGATGAACGTCGTTCTCTTCGATCAGGTGACGTCGTATTTCCTCTATCTTTTCCCGCGGCCGTCCAATGGTGTCGTCGATGCGGAAGAATTTGAAGCCGAACTGACCAATCTCTGCGACATCGTTCAACTGCGCGACACCGCGTTCGGGTAGAGGTAAGGCCTGAAAAGCGAATTGCAGGTTGAAAGAATCTCCAACCCTCCCTCAAGGGCAGGGCTATCGCTTATGGACCAAACCCTATTTGTCATGGCCCGTTACAACGGGCCATCCAGTGGGTGTCGCTCTGCTGTATGAGCTTTAGATCAGCGTTTTCCTGAAGCAGCCGTGCCACGAGAGCTGGGTGGCCCGCTTTTGCGGGCCATGACAAGAAGGGTCATGATACCCAAAAGCGATATCCCCTCCCTCTACAGATAATAGCTCGACAGCAAGAGGCTGGTCTCCGAGGCTGAGACGCCGGCAATCTGACGGATGCGGTGGAGAGCGCGGTCGAAGCCTTCCAGGCTTTCGGTAGCCAGTTCGATCACCATATCCCAGCGCCCATTGGTGGTGTGCACCACACGCACCTCGGGATAGCCGCGCAGAACCTTCAGGATATGATCGGAGCGTTCGCCTTCCACTGCGAGCATCATGATGGCGCGGATGCTGGGTGGCCCTGCGTCCGGTTTGGCCCGCACGGTAAAGCCCTGGAGGATGCCTTGCGCCAGCAAGCGATCGATGCGGTTTTGCACGGTACCGCGCGAGACGCCCAAGCTCTTGGCCAGGCTGGCGATGGAAGCCCGCGCGTTGTCCCGCAGAAGCCCGATCAGGCGGCGGTCCGTATCATCCATGGCACTGCCCTTTCGTCAGCCTATGTTGGCATTATGCCAGAAGTTACCGCAAAATTGCATAAGTTGCTGTCTTTCTGTTAGCGCCCCCGCAGCGCATTCTGGCTGCTGAACCCAGGGGACCCGCTATGCACCGCACACCGTCTTTGATGCCTTCGCTGCTGATGGTCGCGCCGAGCCATTATGAGGTCTCTTACGTCATCAATCCCTGGATGCAGCCAACTGCTTGGGGCAACGATCCAGAGACCCATCGCCATGAGGCCGAAGCGGCCTCAGCCGCCCTCCACGCCGCTCTCATCACAGCAGGGGCACAGGTTTCGCTGCTGCCCGGCGTCCCCGGCCTGCCCGATATGGTGTTTCCCGCCAATGCTGCCGTGGTCTTGAACCGCCGCGCTCTGGTCGCCCGCTTTGCTTGTCAGGAGCGGCGCGGGGAGGAAGCCCATTTCCTCGCCGCTTTCGAAGCGTTGCGCCTGCGCGGTCTCCTCGACGTCGTAGAGCAATATCCTGCAGGCGTGTTCCAGGAAGGGGCAGGCGATGCTATTTGGGATGACGGCCGCCAGCTCTTCTGGGCGGGTTACGGCCAGCGTACGCAGCGCGCTTCGCTCGCCATCACGGAAGCGTTTTTCGCTGTGCCGCTCGTCCCCCTCGAACTCGTCTCGCCGCGCTTCTATCACCTCGACACCTGCTTTCTGTCTTTGTCGGGTGGCGAGGTGCTGTACTACCCGCCGGCCTTTTCGGATGAGGGCAGAGCCAGCATCGAAGCTGTGGCAGGCCGCGACAACGTCATCCTGGCGCACGACGAAGATGCTGCCGGCTTCTGCGTCAACGCCGTCAATATCGGCCGCCACATCGTCATGGCCCGGCCGCCGCAGCGCCTTCGCGATGAACTGACCGAGCGCGGCTACACCGTCACCAGCGTCGATCTCGATCCCTTCATTCTGTCGGGCGGCGGCGCCTATTGCATGACCTTGCGCCTCGACCGTCAGAGCGAAGCAACACCGCTGGAGGCCGCCGCCGAATAGGAGAACCCGATGGACAGGATCACACCCTTCCAGACCCCGCATTACATTGCCCTCGAAGAGGCGTATGGCGCCTCGAACTACAAGCCGCTGGATGTGGTGCTCACGCGCGGCGAGGGTGTTTATGTCTGGGATGTGGAGGGGCGTCGCTATCTCGATTGTCTGTCGTCCTACTCCGCGGTCAATCAGGGCCATTGCCATCCCAAGATCCTCGCCGCGCTGACCGCGCAGGCGTCCCGCCTTTCCATCACCTCGCGCGCTTTCCGCAACGATCAGCTCGGGCTTTTCTATGAAGAGCTTTGTGCGCTGACCCATTCGCACAAAGTGCTGCCGATGAATTCCGGCGCCGAAGCGGTGGAGACCGCCCTTAAGCTGGCGCGCAAATGGGGCTATGAAGTGAAGGGCGTCCCCGCAGAGCAAGCCCAGATCATCGTGGCTAGCGAAAATTTCCACGGCCGCACGCTCGCCATCGTCGGTTTTTCCAGCGATCCGCATTCACGGCAGAATTTCGGTCCTTTCGCGCCGGGTTTTGTCACCGTGCCTTTCGGCGACGCGGCAGCCCTCGAAGCCGCCATCACGCCCAACACCGTCGCGGTTCTCTTGGAGCCCATCCAAGGCGAAGCGGGCGTTATCCTTCCGCCGCCCGGTTATCTGCAAAGCGTGCGCGCGCTGTGCACGGCACAAAACATCATCCTCGCCCTCGATGAAATTCAAACCGGCATGGGCCGCACCGGCAAGCTTCTGGCCGAAGAGCATGAAGGCATCGAAGCCGATCTCACCGTAGTAGGAAAAGCCTTGTCGGGCGGCTTTTATCCCGTCTCGGCAGTGCTTTCCAACCGCGAGGTGATGGATGTGCTAAAGCCCGGCGAACATGGCTCGACCTTTGGCGGCAATCCGCTCGCCTGCGCCGTCGCCCGCGCCGCCATCCGCGTGCTAGTGGAAGAAGACATGATCGGCAATGCCGACCGCATGGGTGCTTATCTGCTGAGCCAGTTACAAGCCATCAAGTCGGACATCATCAAGGATGTCCGCGGCCGCGGACTCATGATCGCCGTAGAACTTCACCCGCACGCCGGTGGCGCCCGCCGCCTGTGCGAAGCCCTGATGGCCCGCGGCATCCTCTGCAAAGAAACCCACGGCAATATCTTACGCATCATGCCGCCGCTGATCATTACCCGCGAACAGATCGACGAAGCGCTGCCGGAGTTTCGCGCGGTGCTGATGGGCGCGCATTAGAGGGCGCTTCGCGTCTCGCCTCGCGAAGCAAGATTACCTTAAGCGTGCGCCTTCAGCCGCGAACTGGTCGCTATCTCAGTTCGATGCGGTTTTGTCGGGTGCTTTGCCGAATTGAAGCGCTGCCTCGCGTTTTGGCTTTTTCAGTTCCGATTTCTGTTGCAGCGGCGGGCAGGTGTTGCTCGCGTTGCTCGCCACATGACGGCGGTGGTGGCGGTGGTGCAGAGCGGCCTCACGGCGCTTTTGCATATCGGCGATCAGCCTGTCGACCTTGTCGTTGGCACTTTGGGCCAGAACCGTCGCGTCTTGGGCCGTTTTGGTGGCACCATCTGCCGTCGCTTGCGCGCGGTCCGCCGCGCCATGAGCGGCTTTGGCATCGCTATCGGCGAGATCGGCGCTGGCTTGGGCATGTTCCGCGGATTCGCGCGTGGCGCAGCCCCCGAGCAATGTGGCCGTCCCGACCACGGCGATGAACGAAACAGTCTTGATGAGGCGCATAGCGTTTCTCCCTTGCTCACATGTAAAGGCAAGATGTCATCGCTCCTGCGGCCACGCCCGTGACAAGGTTGAGGCAGGAAAGGGATGTTTGGTGGGCGCACGTCACCCGCCTACCGTTTTCCTCCCCCAACTGTGCCCGCCTAACAATTATCTTGCGCAACACTTTCTCAGGGGCAGGGTGTGGATTGGGGCAGCATTGTCCCCTCTGACGGCGCACGCCGCGGCCGCTTGAGAGGCGGCTTGGGCGGATCGCGCAGATCGGCGCCCGCCTCATAGGTTTTCCCGCGCAGGAACGTCATCAGCGCATGGCGATCCTTGATGCCGGAGAGGGCCGAATACGGAATAATATCGCCCAACGCCGTGCGCACTTCGCTGCCGATTTTGTTGTGGACTTCGTGAAACAGCAGGGCCAGCCGCAAGGTCAGCGAGATATGGCTGACCCATTGGAACAGCGCCGAATTCTGTCCGGCAAAATAGAGCGGGGCCACCGGCGCTTTGGCCGCCGTGATCAGCTTGGCGGTAAAGGTCTTCCAGTCGCTATCGATGGCGCGGCGCCTCCACCATTTGGGTGTGGTCGAAACTCCGCCGGCCGGAAAGATTAAAACACAGCCGCCCGCTTTCAAATGGGCGATGGCCAATGCGCGCGATTTAAGGTTGGTTGTCACCGCCTCTTTGCTTTCGGCAAAATCGATGGGCAACAGATAGCGCGCGACCGGTTCGGCTTTACAGATTACGGAATTGGTCAGTACGCGGAACTCCGGCCGTACCTTGCCGACGATATGGCAGGCGACAATACCGTCGAGCACACCATAGGGATGGTTGCAGACGACCACCAAGGGGCCCTCGCGCGGCCACGCGGCCAATTTGGCGGCGTCGTATTGGACGTTCAGTTCTAGAAGCCGGATCGCCGCATCCCAAAAAGTTTCGCCCGGCGTGGGACGATAGCTTTCATAGAGCCAGCGCAAATAGGGCTGGCCCGTCGCCCGCTCGATGGCGTGGATGACAAAGCGTGTGAAAGGCGGGTCGTCCGCTGCCGCATAGGAAAATTCTTCGGGGCGCGGCGCTTCCATGGCTCAGTCCTGCCGCTTGAGTCCGGCCATCGCCAAGCACAGCCAACCGGCGATGAAGGCCACGCCGCCAATCGGCGTCACCGCACCCCAACCATGCACACCGCTCAGCGCCAGAAGATAAAGCGAACCGCAAAAGAACAAGATGCCGAACAGAAACAGCCGCGCAGCCTGCTCTGCCCACACTCCCGGCAGCAGCGCCGCAAGCCCCATGGCAAGCGCGTGGCTGAGGTGATACTGCGCCCCGGTCTTGAAGGTTTCCAGCAGGTCAGGGGAAAGCGCGCCCTTCAGCCCATGCGCTGCAAAGGCGCCCGCGGCCACCGCCAGAGCGCCATTGACGGCGGCAACGCTCAGCCAAGGCTTCACCGGCATCCGCAGCCACCGTGATGATCGTGGCTGACTTCCGCCACCGCCAGCCGCGACAGCTCGGCGGAAGCGGCAAAGTCGGATTTGACCCGCGCCAGCACGTGTTGGTCGGCCATCAGGTCGAGCGCGGTCAGTGCCAACGCCTTGGCGCCGTCGATCACCGCGGCATCGCCCAGATCGCTCGCCGCCCAGGTCGCGAATTCGGGGTTGTGGATGATCACATCCGCCGGCGCCACCGCCAGCATGGGATGGATCGAAGGCACACGATGGCTGACATTGCCCATATCGGTTGATCCGGCAAAGCCTGCCGGAATTTGCTCCATGGGAAAGAATTCGCGCCCCAACGCTTTGGCATGAGCCTCGAAATTTTCCGCCAGCGGCCAGTTGGTCTTGAGGTCGAGATAATCCGCGCCCGTCCAATGCAGTTCCAGGCGGCAGCCGGTGGCCAGCGCGCCCGCCTCGAAACAGGCCACCACACGTTTCTTAAGCTTTACCAGATCATGCACGTCAGCGGCGCGGATGAAGAAGCGGCAGGCAGCGCGCTCGGGCACGATATTGGGCGCCAGGCCGCCATCGGTGATGATGCCGTGGATGCGTTCGGTGTTTTGAATATGCTGGCGCAGCTGGGCAATCGCCGAATAAGCGGTCACCACCGCGTCGAGCGCATTCACGCCGCGCGATGGCATCGCCGAGGCATGCGCTGCCTTGCCGTGAAACACCGCTTCGACATCGGCGACGGCGATGGTTGGCATGGTCATCAGATTGAGGTTCGAGGGGTGGATCATCATCGCTGCATCGACGCCATCAAAGGCGCCGCAACGGGCCATGATCTCCTTGCCGCCATGGGCTTCTTCCGCCGGTGTGCCGAGATAGCGGACCATGCCGGGCAGGCCGAGTTTGGAAAGCGCAATGGTGGCGCCATAACCGATGGCCGCGATGATGTTATGACCGCAAGCATGGCCAATGCCGGGCAGGGCGTCGTATTCCGACAGGATCGCCACCACCGGCCCGTCAGACTTGCCGAACTCCGCCGCAAATGCGGTCTTCATGCCAAAGGCTTCACGGCTTACGGAAAGGGCGTGGCCTTCGGCGGCGCCGGCCAAACGCTCGGCGGCCTTGAATTCGTTCAGCGAGAGTTCCGGCTCGGCATGGATGGCATGGGAAAGGCCGATCAGCTCGCCCCTAAGGGATTCGATCGCGGACAGAACGTCTCTGCGCAGGGTTTCGAGGGACATAAAAAGCTCGAACGGAACACGGCCTCCATCATAGACTGGCTTTAGCGCCTTTGCGATGACCCACTAAACAATGGATATTGCATGATTTCCGAGACCAATCCCGCCGTGTCCTTTGTCCGGGCCAACGATGGCATCCGCCTCGCTTATAATGTGACGGGAGAGGGCAAGCCCGTGCTCCTCATCCATGGCTTTGCCTCCAGCCGTGTGCAGAATTGGGGAACGACGGGCTGGATCGACCGGCTGGCTCAGGAGGGGTATCGCGTCGTCAGTTTCGATTGCCGCGGCCATGGCCTGAGCGACAAGCCGCACGATCCCGATTCCTATGGACGCCATATGGCCAGGGACATTCTCACCGTGATGCACGCGACCGCACTGCCAGCGGCGCATGTGATGGGCTACTCGATGGGCGCGATGCTGACGATTGACCTTGTGATGCGCCATCCAGAGCGTGTTCTGAAGGCTGTGGTAGCGGGCCTCGGTGCCAATTATTTCGACGAACAGCAAGATTGGCGCGATAAAGTCGCCACCGCCTTACTCACTGATGATCCCTCTCTCATTGAGGACAACGAAGCGCGCAAGTTCCGCATTTTCGGTGGCCAGAAAGGCAAGGACCGGGTGGCGCTGGCGGCCTGCATGCGTTCGCCACGGAGCAAATATACCCCGGGGGAGCTTAAAACCGCCAAGCCCCCCGTGCTGGTGGTGGCGGGCGAGACCGATACGTTGGTCGGCTCGCCCTTCGGTTTGGCCACGGCTTTTGGCGATGGGCGGGCGGCGATCCTGCCCAATAAGGACCATATGACTGCCGTCGGCGATCCCGGCTACAAGCGCGCCGTGCTCGATTTTCTCGCCGCGTGAGCGATGGGCGCCAGGATTGCGCTCAGACCGTTGTGGTCTTTTCCGCCAGCAGCGAAACGACCACCGGCTCGAACTCTTTGCGCCCCAAGGCAACATCGCGGATGGCGTCGGAGATGTTGAGGAACGTGTTGGCGATATCCTCAAGCATTGCCGCGACCTCAATGGCCGGTGTGCCTTCGCAATTGGCGAGGCGGCGTACGGCCTCGCTTTGAATTTCCATGACCTGCTGCAGATACAGGCAATAGTTCTGCATCGTCGTGTCGGTGCTGATGGCGGTTTCGAAGTTCTTCATGTCGCGCTCTTCCCAATTTCGTGGCATGAGTGTGCGCGCATGCCGGTGGCCGCGGTAGCCATCATTGCGTTGAGCCGTTCTTCAGAAATGTTGAGGAAACCGGTGGCAATGGGGATTAATTCTCGCTCAACGGGAAGAATTTCTTACCTCATCTTTGGCCTGTCCCGGCATCCCACAGCTGAGGCGCGACTTTGACGCATTAGGTTATAGGCCGATGCTTGCGGCGCAAGGCGTAGCTCTCGCTGCGGCCGGCAGCATGCGCCGCCTTTTGCAGGGCGCTGCGGAAGAGGTCGCGCTGCTCATGGATAGCAGCAATAGCACGGCCAACCGGAATGCCGAGGCCAACCAGCGCCGCCTCTGATAGCTGTAACGAGGCTTCGATGGTCTCGGGCACGGCATCGCTGGCTCCGACCGAATAGAGGTGGCTAGCATGGACCGCGTCCTTGGCACGCGACACGATCAGGACGTCCGGGTGCTGCGACCGCACTTCTTCAACAATTGCGTCGATACTCTGGCGGTCGTTGATGGTGATGACGATGCCGGTGGCCTCGGCGAGGCCGCAGACGCGCAAGAATTCGGGGTCCGCCGCATCGCCGAAATAGACCGCGTCGCCATTGCGCCGCGCCCGCGCCACCACCTGCGGATCGAAATCGGTGGCGATGAAGGGCACGTTCAGGTCTTTGAACAAGCCGCTCACCACCTGGCCGACACGGCCATAGCCGACGATGATGGCATGGGCCTCACTCGGCGGGAGGGCGCTGAGCGCCGGATCGCCGGGGCTATCCTTGTGCAGCAACACCGCGATCCGCCGTGCGGCTGTGGCGAGCAGCGGCGTCAGAGCCATGGTGATGGCAATGGCCGCCAGGATGAAGCCGCTGAGGCGCGCGTCGATCAAATGCAGCCCCGCCGCCATCCCCAGGCCGACAAAGGCGAACTCGCCGCCCGGGCCGAGCAGCAAGCCGGTCTCGATGGCCGATGGCCAGGAGAGGCGGAACAACCGCCCCAACAGGGTCAGAACCACCGCTTTCACCAGGATCAATCCCGCCACACAAGCGGCGAGCAGCAGCGGTTCGCGCACCACCTCGTGAAAATCGATGGCCATGCCGACGGTGAAAAAGAAGACGCCGAGCAGCAAGCCTTTGAACGGTTCGCCGGTGGCTTCGATGGCTTTGGCGTATTCGGTCTCAGCCAGCAGGAGACCTGCCACAAAGGCGCCGAGCGCCATGGAAAGACCCGCCGCATGGGCGATCACGCCAGCCCCGACGATCACGAAGAGCACTGCTGCGATGAAGATCTCGGTCGAGCGGGCCGCCCCCACCATGCGGAACAGCGGCCGCGCCAAAAGCCGCCCGATCACGATAATTGCCGCAATCGCGGCCCCCGCCTGCAACAGCGCGCGCAGCAGACTGAGGAGCACCGATCCCCCGGTCTCGCCACCGGCGATGGAGATGAACATCAAGATCGGCACCACCGCGATATCCTGAGCCAGCAGCACGGCGAAACTGGCGCGCCCCGTGCTCGACGACAGCCGCCCTTGGCTCGATAAAACCTCGAGCACAATGGCGGTGGAAGAGAGCGCAACACTGGTGCCGATAACGATGGCGGTTTGCGCCGGAAGACCGGCCAGGACCGCGAGGCCCGCAATAGCGCTGGCCGACAGGAGTATCTGCAAGCCGCCCAGCCCCAGCACCAGCCGCCGCATGGTTTTAAGGCGCTTGAAGGACAGTTCCAGCCCGATCATGAAGAGCAGGAAGACGATACCAAGCTCGGCAAGGCCCGCGACATGGCCTTCGTCGACAATGGTGAACCAATAAAGGGCCGGAACTTGCTGGATGAAGGAACCGAGGCCCAGCGGGCCTAGGAGGGCGCCCGCACCGAGATATCCCAGCACCGGGCTGATGCCGGAGCGCCGCAGCAGGGGCACGATCACCGCCGCCGTGCCAAGCACGACCAAAGCGTCGCTATAGGGGGCGATATCCAGCGCCGGGGCCATCACATTGTCTCCTCGCGGAGCAGAATGGGGTGTGCAGCGGCACAGCGCAACCCGCGATCAGCGGTCCTCGTGACGCAAGATCAGCCAGGATTCGTCGTCATAGACATTCATGGCGATGTGGCGCACCGCGCGGCCCAGACGCTGCGTAAGATCGTCCGGCGCCTCTTCGGCAAGTTCGCGGATTGCTGCCGGCTCCATCTCCGAGACATAGATGAGTTTGAGGTAGCTCACCGCCACCGCCCGGTACTGCCAGATCAGTTCTGGTGTCAGCTCCTCCAGGTCGTAGAGGTAGCTCAGCTTTCCTTCGATGGTGATGAGTTCGTCGGGCGGCGGTCCTGCGTAATCCATATCCCCGGCCGTCGCCCAAGGATCGTCGAAGAGGATGCTCTTGAGTTTGCTGTTGCGTTGTTTCAGGAATAGCAGGTAGCTGACCAGTTCCGCATTGGCGCCTTCCTGATTGGCGACGCCGCCTTGGTCGAGAGCGGGCAAGGTCAAGGGATCGGCGAAATCCGGTACGAACACCACCGGCTCCCACAGGGCCTGTAAGCGGAAGGCGCCCGCCAACCCGCCGTCGGCCTCGCTGAGCTTGCCGGCGGCGTAGTCAATGGCGTCTTCTTCAAGTCGGATTGCGACCATGATCGGCTTCATTTTTTTGGCGCCGCGTCTCTGCGGCCTTGCGCGTACCGAAACGCCGGATGATCACCTTCAACTGAGGCTCCGCCACGGCGGCGGCGGCATCGCTTACCGAACACCAGCGCCGTTCACGGGCGTCCATTTCGTCCCAGTCGTGACTTTCCTTGGTGACCTTGAGGGCAAAGACCTCCACACGGCAAGGCATTTCCGCGCCATTGCGCAGAACCTTCATGTAGCGATAGACGCCCACCGGCGTCTCGGCAATGTCGCCGGTGACCCCTGCCTCTTCTTTGGCTTCACGTGCGGCTGCTGTGGTCGGCTTGACGCCGTCCATCGGCCAGCCTTTGGGAATGATCCAGCGGCGCGTCCGGCGTGAGGTTACAAGCATAATCTGCACGTCATCGCCGCGATAACGCCATGGCAGGGCGCCATATTGGACGCCAATGGGTTTGCCCGCGAGGGCCTTGTGCTTGCCGCCCGCCATTAGAGCCAGCCATAGACAAAATAAGCTGCCGCACCAATCAGCGCTGCGGCAGGCATGGTCACGAACCAGGCGAGAACAATGTCCTTGGCCACGTTCCAACGCACCGCCGAGGCGCGCTTGGCAGCGCCGACACCGACAATGGCGCCGGTGATGGTGTGCGTGGTGGATACGGGAATACCCAAACCGGTTGCCAAGAACAACGTAATCGAACCTGCTGTTTCAGCGCATACCCCCTGAAAAGGCGACAAGTGGGTAATGCGCGAGCCCATTGTTTTGACGATACGCCAGCCCCCAAACAAAGTGCCGAGCGCCATCGCTGTCTGACAGCATAACACGACCCATAGCGGAACATGGAAGCCCCCTTTCAATGCGCCATGCGCAAAGAGCAGGGCGGTAATGATGCCCATGGTCTTTTGGGCGTCATTGCCGCCATGGCCGAGGGAGTACATCGATGCCGAAAAAAATTGCACCTTGCGGAAAACGCCGTCAACGCGGGCGGGGTTGGCCTTCGCCAGCAGCCAGGAGAGTATCGACATCAAGAATAGCGCCAGCACCAGGCCGAGTGCCGGCGACAGAAAGATGGCGCCGGCAGTCTTGCCGAGACCTTGCCAGAGAATCACGGCTGGCCCCGCATGGGCGACGCCAGCCCCCACCAGTCCGCCCACCAGAGCATGGGAGGAGGAGGAGGGAATGCCAGCCAGCCACGTGATGATATTCCAGGCAATGGCTCCGGCAAGGGCGCCGAAAACCACCTGATCGGTGATGATCTGGGGCAGCACGATTCCCGTGCCGATGGTCTTGGCGACCGACAATCCGAACACGAGAAAGGCAATGAAATTGAAGAATGCCGCCCACAGCACCGCCCAGCGCGGCGCCAGCACCCGGGTGGAGACGATGGTGGCAATGGAATTGGCCGCATCGTGCAGGCCATTCAGGAAATCGAACAGCAGAGCGGTGGCGATCAAGCCGATGAGCAGCGTATCGCTCATGACTGCTCGATGGCGATGCCGCTGATGCCGTTGGCGACGTCTTCGAAGCGGTCCATCACCCGTTCGAGGTGCTTATAGATTTCGCTGCCGACGATATAATCCATGGCATTGCCGGTGCGGGTCCGGGCAAACAGCACGCGCAGCCCCTGCAGGTTCAGCTCATCGGCGGTCTCCTCTAGGCGCAGGATGGCCTCGGTCACGCCGTTGGTGCGCTGAGCTTCCTGGCGCAAATTCCCCAGCAACACTGTAGCCTCTACCGTCAATTTCGCCGCTTCGACGATGACATCGCCCATCTGCGCCATATACGGCTCGAACTGGGTCACCTCGAACAGCAGGATCGCCGAACAGGTCTTCTTCATCTGATCGATGGCATCGTCCAGAGCGGTGATCAGGGATTTGATGTCACTGCGATCGAAGGGCGTAATGAAGGAGCGGCGCGTCAGCGTCAGCACGTCTTGGGTAATGACATCGGCTTGGCTCTCGCGCTCGAACACTTTGGCGCAGCCCTCCGCCACATCGATCCTGCCGTTGAGCAGGGCACGCAAGCCTTCCGCGCCGTCGACAATGGTGCGCGCATGGCGGTTGAAAAGGTCGAAAAACCGATTTTCCTGAGGCATCAGGATTTGAAACCAGCCGAACATGTTTAATCAATCCCGAGATTTCGTCTGTACTGCGGGCAAGAGGCCAGCCAGGCGCTAGGTGGCGATACAATGCGGCGACAGAAGGGCGCCGTGGGCCATCCGCCCCCGAGCGATAGCGCGATTCGCAAGGGCCGGCGCTCTACCGGCGAGCTTTTTTCTGGGTTTATCCCTAATCTTGTTCGGCGCGCCTTGTGGTCGCAGTTTTCGGTCGCGCTGCTAAAGGTCAAGGTGTCCCGTGGCAGCCACTTTCGCATACCAACGGCCGGAATCTTTGATGATTCGGCGCTGATCGCGGAAATCGGTCCACACCAGACCGAAACGCTGACCGTAGCCTTCGGCCCATTCGAAATTATCGAGCAGGCTCCAGGCATGATAGCCGCGCACCGGCGCTCCTTCGCCCATAGCCTTCAGAAGCTCACGGAGATGGGCGCGGAAATAGTCGATGCGGCGCTGATCCACCACCCGCCCGTCCGCTCCCGGAGCATCGCCATAGGAACAGCCATTCTCGGTGATTTCGATGGGCAGCTTATAATCGCGCGCGATGCGCATCACGATATCATGAAGCCCTCGCGGCCAAACCTCCCAGCCGAAATGGGTCAGCGGGCCTTCTTTCGGGATGAAGGCCTCATAGCGGTGCGGGCTTGCGCTTTCTTTATGGCGGACCTTTTGGCGGAAATAATAGTTGATGCCGATCCAATCGAGCGGCGCCTTCATCCGCGCCTCGTCACCCGCTCTGAACCCCATGCGTTCGGGCAGAGCCACACTCGCCGGATAGCGCCCCGTCAGCGCCGGTTCGAGGAAAAAGACATTGCTGGCATCATGGGCGCGCTCGGCTGCGGCCCGGTCTTCGGGGCTGTCGCTCACCGGCTCATAAGGCGACATCGAAAAGGCGCTGCCGATATCGGCTTTGGGCGCAATGGCCTTTATGGCGCGGAAAGCATCGCCTTGTGCCAGAGTCACCACATGGGCCGCTTTCAGATAAGCATCGTAATCGGTGTATCCCGGCGCGTGATGGCCGGTGTAATAGCCAAGATAGGTGAAGACGTGCGGCTCGTTGAAGAGCGCATAGGTCGAAACGCGATCACCCAGCGCCTTGGTGACGATCTCGGCGTAGGTGCTGAACCAGCCCGCCATGTCGCGGTTTAGCCAGCCACCTCTGTCCTGTAAGACTTGCGGCAAATCCCAATGATAAAGGGTGCAAGACGGTCTGATCCCCGCCCGCAGCAGCGCATCGACATACCGTTTGTAGTGATCGAGGCCCTTTTGGTTCACCGCGCCGGTGCCATCGGGAAGGATGCGCGGCCAAGCAATGGAGAAGCGGCAGCTCTTTTGCTTCAGGTCTCGCATGATAGCGATGTCCTCATCGAAGCGATGATAGGAATCGCAAGCCGTATCGCCGTTGTCGCCGCCGCGCACTTTGCCTTGGGTGTGGCTGAAGCGGTCCCAGATCGATTCGCCTTTGCCATCTTTGTTCCAGGCCCCTTCGATCTGGTAAGAGGCGGTCGCCGTGCCCCAGATGAAATCCTATGGGAAATTGGTCAGCGCCATGGTCGCTCCCATTGCTCCGGCACTGGCGGTTTGTCAGATCGCGCCGCCTGCCGTATCCTGTCGTCCGGATAGCATAACCGGCCGGTTTTGAGCGACTTTTCCGTTACGGTGACTGCCATGAAGGACGATCTGCAGCGCTTTGTCGATGCCCAATCCCGGGTCCTCGATCATGTCCGCCAGGAGCTGAAAGCGGGCCGCAAAACCAGCCATTGGATGTGGTTCATCTTTCCACAGATCAAGGGCCTCGGCCATAGCGCGACGGCGAAACGGTACGCTCTTGCCGATCTTGAGGAGGCGCGCGCCTATCTTGCCCATCCCATTCTGGGGCCGCGGCTGATCGAATGCACCCGCGCGGTGTTGCACCTTAAGGACAAGCCTCTCGGCGAGATTTTCGGCAACCCGGACGATCTCAAATTCCGCTCGTCGATGACGCTCTTCGCGCATGCCTCGGATCAGCCCGTGTTCCACGAAGCGCTGGCACATTTCTGCGGCGGCGAAGAAGATAGCGAGACCGTCAAGCGCCTCTAGCGCCCCGGGGATGGAGTGCTATCGTTCCTCCATGAATGCCCTTGCTGAGCCGCATACCGCTTTGCCTGAACCTTTCGCGCGCTGGTTCGCGGCGCGGGGCTGGTCGCCCAGGGCCCATCAGCTGGCTTTGGTGGAGCATGCCGCGCGGGGTGAGGCCGTACTCTTGGTGGCACCGACCGGCGGCGGTAAGACGCTGGCCGGGTTTCTACCGACTCTGATCGCCCTGGCCAGCGCCCCCAAGCGGCGCACGCGCGCTTTGCACACGCTTTACATCTCGCCCCTGAAGGCACTCGCCATAGACGTGGCGCGCAATCTGGAAACCCCCATTGCCGAGATGAGTCTTGATATTCGTGTGGAGACCCGTACCGGCGACACCCCCGCCAGCCGCCGTCAGCGTCAGCGTTATGCTCCGCCCGACATTCTGCTCACCACGCCGGAACAGCTTACCTTGTTGCTCGCCCATCGCTTGGCGCCGCAAATGTTCGAGCATCTGCGCACCGTGGTGCTGGACGAGCTGCACGCCATCCACAATTCCAAGCGCGGCGATCTTTTGGCTTTGACCCTTGCCCGCCTTACCACCCTGGCGCCTAACCATCGCCGCGTCGGCCTTTCCGCCACCGTGGCCGATCCCGTTCCTTTGCAGCGCTATCTGGTGCCGCAACCGGAGCAAGGTGAGGCTCTCTGCGCTTTGGTCCGTGGCGCAGGGGGTGCCATTCCCGAAATCTCGCTGATAGCCTCGGAAGATTATGTGCCGTGGGCCGGTCATCTGGCGCGCCATGCTATGCTGGACGTGATGGCGGCGATCAAGCAGGCCAAGACTTCGCTCGTCTTCGTCAACACCCGCCGCCAAGCCGAACTGACCTTTCAGGATTTGTGGCGCATCAACGACGACAATCTCGCTATCGCCTTGCATCACGGCTCGCTGGCGCCCGAACAGCGGCGCAAGGTCGAAGCAGCCATGGCGGCGGGGCGGTTGCGCGCCGTGGTCTGCACCTCCACGCTGGATCTCGGCATCGATTGGGGCGCGGTCGATAACGTCATCTGCATCGGCGCTCCCAAAGGCGCGGCGCGTCTGGTGCAGCGCATCGGCAGAGCCAATCACCGCCTGGATGAGCCCAGCCGCGCCTGGCTGGTGCCCGCCAACCGTTTCGAGGTGCTGGAATGCGAAGCGGCGCGCGAGGCGGTGATTGCGGGCGAGCTTGATGGCGAGCGGCTGAAGACCGGCAGTCTCGATGTTCTCGCCCAGCACGTCCTTGGCATGGCCTGCGCCGCGCCCTTCGCCGAAGACGATCTGTATAGAGAGGTTCTCTCTGCCTCGCCGTATCACGGTCTGCCGCGTGAGGAGTTCGCTCGCGTGGTCGATTTCGTCGCCACCGGCGGCTACGCCCTCAAGCGCTACGACCGCTATGCCAAGCTGCGCAAAACAAAGGAAGGCTTATGGCGCCTGGCCCATCCCAAGCTGGCGCAAGCCTATCGCCTCAATGCCGGTACCATTGTCGAAGATCCCATGATCGATATCCGTCTGCAATCCAAAGGCCGCCCCATCGGTGCGGGCGGGCGCAGCCTGGGGCAGATGGAGGAGTATTTCATCGAGCAGCTATTGCCCGGCGACACCTTCGTTTTCGCGGGCGAGGTGCTCGCCTTTCAAGGCATTCACGAGGACGCCGCTTACGTCTCGCGCAGCCCCGATAAAGAGGCTGAGGTGCCATCCTACAACGGCGGCAAATTTCCGCTTTCGACTTTCTTGGCGCGGCGCGTGCGCGAAATGGTGTCGAACCCGGCGAGCTGGCATCTTTTGCCCGATCCGGTGCAGGAATGGCTGCGGATTCAGGAATGGCGCAGCACCATCCCGCAGCCCGGCCAGCTTCTGGTCGAAACGTTTCCGCGCGCCAAACGCTTTTACATGGTCTGTTACCCTTTTGAGGGGCGCCTTGCGCATCAGACCTTGGGTATGCTGGTGACGCGCCGTTTGGAGCGTTTGCATCTGCAGCCCACCGGCTTTTGTGCCAATGAATATGCGCTGGCGGTCTGGGGGCGGCGTGATCTCTCGGGGCTCAATCTTGGCCAGCTTTTCGATGAGGACATGCTGGGTGATGATCTTGATGCTTGGCTCGCCGAATCCAATCTTTTCAAGCGCACCTTCCGCAATTGTGCGGTGATCGCCGGGTTGATCGAGCGGCGCATGCCGGGCAAGGAGAAGACCGGGCGGCAAGTGACCTTCTCCACCGATCTCATCTACGATGTGCTGCGCGAGCACGAGCCCGATCACATTCTCCTACGTGCCACCTATCAGGATGCCGCCACGGGCCTGCTCGATGTCGCCCGCCTCGGCGATATGCTGAAGCGCGTCAAAACCCGCATTATCGCGCGCCACCTGGATCGCGTTTCGCCGCTGGCCGTGCCCGCACTCCTGGAAATCTCGCGCGAGATGGTGGCGGGCGAAGCCCACGAAGAACTCTTGCGCGAAACCGAAGACGCCCTCATCGCCGATGCCATGCGGGTGGATGGCTAATGCACCCACCAGCCTAAGCCATCCGGCTCGCGCCCCGCATCAATGGTGGCGATGCGTTTCATGATTTTCAGATCCACCACCGCCACGAAATGATCGCGCGGGCAGGCGATGAAGACGCGTTTGCCGTCAGGCTGCATCTGGATGCCGGAGGCGCCGTTTTCTTCGATGGGAATGCGGTAGGCCACGGCGTGGCTCTTGGCATCGATCACCACCAGATCCTTGCCCCGCTTTTGCGTTACCACCACATATTTGCCGTTGGGCGTATAGGCGAGGCGATTGGCGCCAATCACACCGGCATCGAAACTTTCGCGCACGCTATCGCGCGCCAGATCGATGATATGAATTTTGCCATCGGCATCGCCCACCCAAACCTCTTTCTCATCCGGGGATACCGCAAAGCCTTCCGCCAGCCGTCCCGTCGGCACCAGCGTGTGTTTGTAACCGGGCGAGGTGTAGGAGGCGGGGGCGGGCGGGGCGCCGGGTGCCAGCATCGGTCCATCCGTGCGGGAATCGAAAATGCTCATCGTGGCCGAGACCGCATTGCTGGCGATGATCTTGCTCATGTCGCCATTGGTCCAGACCATATGGGTGCGATCCTGGCCGGTGCCCAAAACGCTGGTGATCTCGCCGGTCTTCAAATCCATCGCGAAGATCGCTTTGGATTTGTCGGCGGTCAGCCACAGCGTTTGCCCGCGCAGGGCAAAACCATGGGGGCCTTGCAGCGGCGCAATCGAAACATCCGGCAGCGCCTTGGCATGGATCAAATCCACCACCGCCAGCGTCTTCAATGTGCCTTCGCCGAAATGGGAAACGTAAGCGGTTTTGTTATCGGGCAGGACCACCACTTCATGGGGGTCCTCGCCGATCGGCACCGCAGCCACCAGTTTCAGGGTCTCACTGTCGACCAGTGCCAGGGCATGGGCCTGTTTGGTGACCACCAGCAAGGTCGGCGCGGCTGCGGCCGGTCCCATCAACGCGGCGGCGAGAAAAAGCGTGGCAAGTTTCATGATCAGGCTCCCTTGCTGCCGTCATAGCGTTTTGGCGATCGTGGTAGAAGAGCGCATGGTGTCTTTGCTATCGTCATCCTATGACTCGCCCCCACTGCCTCCTCGTCCTCGGCGAGACCGAATTGGTGCTCGATGCTTCCGGCGCCCTATGGTGGCCGGCGGAGAAAACCCTGGTCGTTGCCGATCTGCATTTCGAGAAGGGTTCGGCCTATGCCCGGTCGGGCCAGTTTTTGCCGCCTTATGACACCCGTGCCACCATCCGGCGGCTGGAAGTTCTGCTCGTCCGCTTTCGCGCAGAGCGGGTGATTGCGCTGGGCGATTCCTTCCATGACGGCGGGGCGGGCGAGCGCCTCGACGAAGAAGAATGCGCGGCGCTGTCCATGCTCACACGGTGCACGGAATTTACCTGGATCGAGGGCAATCACGATCCCGAACCGCCCGCTTGGCTGGGTGGGCGCATTCTACCCGAGATGATGATCGGCACCCTGATGTTCCGCCACATTCCCGGCGAGCCCGGCATCATGGGCGAGGTGGCGGGGCATCTGCATCCCGCAGTGCGGGTCTCGCGCGGCGGCGTCTCGGTACGGCGGCGCTGTTTCGTCTCCGATGGCCGCCGTCTTCTCCTGCCGGCCTTTGGCGCCTATACCGGCGGCTTGGACGTGCGCGATGAGGCCGTGACGGCGCTGTTCTCCCGCGGTCATTCCGTTTATGCACTGGGCAAAGAGCGGGCTTATCTGGTCAAAGCCGTCGCCGCTTAGAGCGCAATCGGCAAACGTGGTCCGCAGCGACAGCGTAACGGACGCGGTTTTCCGATAAATTGCGCGACCAAAGAGAGCTGGTCACTTGCGCCGGAAGAAAAACGTCGAACCCCAACCGAGCAAGATTCCCATCAACACCGTCGTCACGCCGTAATAGAGCGGCTTGTTATGGGCAAATTCGTAAAGCCGCCGCTCAAACCCGGCTTGATCGACATAAAACGGCGTCGATTGCGCAGCAACCACATTGCCATCGCGGAAAATATAGACTTCCACATTGTAAGAGCCGCGCGGCACCGCCGCGGGAATGGGCACGTGCACGCGAAAAGCGGTGTTTTGCATCTCCACCCCAGCCGGGTTTTCCCGGTAGAGACCGGCGCGCTGTTCGGCCCGCACCAGAGCGGCTTGATAGGGCGCGCCATCGCCGTCGCTCGCCACCATATCCGCGCGCAAATTGGCCAATCCCAGTTCGTAGCGGCCAAGCGTATCGGTGCTGGCAATAGCCCCCAAGGGCTCGCTGGAAGCGATGAAGTAATAGGAAGGCAGCCACAATTTGGCGCGGGCGCTGTTGATCCACATCCCGGCAATATGATCTTTGCGCCGCACGGTCATCAGCGTATCGGGCCCGCGCACCACCACCACGATGTCGCCGGCACTGCGCTCGGGGGGATTTTCCACCGCGCCGAAAACCGTGATCTCCGAGCCGTTGAAGTTGGAGGAAATCTGCAAGTAATCCTGCGACAGCATCGAGGTCAGATTTTCCTCGGCACCAGCGGGCGCCGCGAGCAGCACCGCCGCGAGCAGCATGGTTTTCATGGCGCACCTGCCGTCAGGCTGTAAACATCCTCGGGCCGCACCACCAATTGATAAAAGAGCCCCGCCGCCACCGCGAGCACGAGCAGCGCCATCAAGAAGCGCAACTCTTCACCGCGCAATTTGGCCCCGGCCCGCACGCCATATTGCACGCCGAACACCCCGCCGATGGTCAGCACCAGCGCCAGCACCACATCCACGGTGAAATTGTCGACCGCATGCAGGATGGTGCTCGAGGCGCTGACGAACAGCACCTGCAGCATTGAGGTGCCGACCACCACATTCGTCGGCATGCGCAACAGGTAAATCATCGCCGGCACCATCACAAAAGCGCCGCCCACCCCCAGCACCGCCGACAGAATGCCGACGAAAAGGCCCAGCACCAGCGGCGGGATGGCGCTGATGTAAAGGCGCGACTGGCGAAAACGTATCTTGAAGGGCAAGCCGTGCAGCCAATGATGCTGGCCGGGCTTTTTGCCATAACCGGAACGGCCTTCGCGGCGGGCGGCGAAGCTGCGCACGGATTCGTTCAGCATGATGGCGCCGACCGCGCCCAGCAAAATCACATAGCTCGCCGAAATGGCAAATTCGGCCTGACCCATGCGCCGCAGCACCGCAAACAGCCACACGCCGATGGCCGAGCCGACCAAGCCCGAGGCGATCATCACCGCGCCCATTTTGAAATCGACGCTGTCGCGTTTCCAATGCGTCAGCACGCCGGAGAATGTAACCCCCGCGATCTGGCTCGCCGTGGTGGCCACGGCCACGCCGGGCGGTATGCCATAAAAGATGAGGACCGGCGTCAGCAGAAAACCGCCGCCGACGCCGAAGACGCCGGAGAGAAACCCCACCACGAAACCCATGCTCAAGATGATCAGCCAATGGACCGACATCTGGGCGATGGGCAGATAAATTTCCATCGAGGGCAAATCATGGGTGGAGGGGACGCCCCGACTTTGCGCGGTTGGGGCATAGAGCGCAATCAGAAAAGTGCTAGGCGGCTTTCCGGCAAATTGCGCGACCAAACAACAAGTGGTCAACCGTACGATGCGCCCGTCTTAACCCCGGGTCACATCCGATACGGTGGGGGCGACATTGGCGCGGGCATCAAGCTGACCGGGCCGGAAGCCGTCTGCGGCGTGCTGGGCGGCGGTGCGCGCTTCGTTGTCGAGCTGGCTGGAGATCGCCGCCAGCCGCGACTTGGATTCGCTGTCACCCTGGGCCGCCGCAATGGCATACCACTTGAAGGCATCGACGGGGTTCTGCGGCACGCCAAGCCCGCGCTCGTAAAGAACGGCGAGATTGAACTGGCTGTCGATGAGGCCGAGATTGGCCGCCTTGAGAAACCAGCGCGCCGCTTCAACGTAATCCTTCTTGACACCCGTGCCGTCGGTATAGGCGACAGCAAGGCCATGCATGGCCTTGCGATTGCCCTGATTGGCAGCAGCCTGATACCAGCGCGTGGCTTTGGCCGCATCGATCTGCACCCCGCCTCCGCCATAGGTGTAAAGCTGGCCGAGTTGGTATTGGGCGACCGGCTCACCGGCTTCGGCCGATTTGGTCAGCCACTTGATGGCTTCGCCCCGGTTGGCCGGAACGCCATCGCCGCCAAGATATTTGAGGCCGACGACGAGCTGGGCTTTGGCATTGCCGCCATTCGCCGCTTGGGTCAGCCGGTCCAGCGGTGCCGGAGCGTGGCTTGCTGGCTGCTGGACCGCTGCTGGCGGCGTCTGTTGCGGCGGTAAGGCAGCCACTTGGACCTGTGGCTTTGCCGTCGCCAGCCTTGACGGAACGGGATGCGGTTTCGCCGGCACGGGCACGGGATGCGTGTCCGGCTCTTGCACTGTGGCATGCAGCGCCGGTGTCTCGGAAGGGGCGGCGGGTGGGGGCGGCGCGGTTATGCTCGGCGTCGCCGGTGTCGTTACCATCGGGGCGGGTTTGGCCAGTACAGTGATGGCCTGCGAGGAATGGCCGGCCGTGCGGCTCAAAATGGCGCCAGCGATGACGGCAATGGCGATCAGCGCCACCAGAAACACCACTAAGGGGCGGGTGCGGTGGGGCTGGTCCTCTTTGACCTTGGCCGCCCCGCTCCAGCGCAAATTTCCAAGCGAGGCGCTGCGTTCGGTTTCCTGCTGTGCCGCAATGCGGGCCGAGCGGCGAGCGGCGGCGAGGTAGGATTCGACCGTCGCAGGGGCTTCGACTGTGCCGGGGGCAAAGGCTTCCGGCGGCAGTTCATAATTGGGCAAAGGATCGGCAAAGCTCGGCGGGGCGGCGGCGGCTTGAGCAAAGGGCGGCGCGGCAAACGGCGGCGGCTCGAAACCCGGCAGCGGCCCAAAGGCAGCCGCGCTAGGCGGCGCCACGGCAGCGGGCGGCGGGGTGAAAGGCGGTACAAACGCTTGCGCAGCCGGCGAAACGGGCGGGGGTGGCTCGACTGGTTGCGGCGGCAACGGCGCCACCAATTGCGATGGCAGCTCCTCACGCGCCTTCTGTTTTTCGGCGGCTTTGCGCAGGTCTGCTGCGGCTTCGCGTTGCGCTGCTTCGAGGGCTTCCAGCCGCGCCATGACCTTTTTCAGGTTTTCCTCAAGGGCGCTGGGCTCTTCCTGCTGTTCGATCCGGCCTCTGACCTCTGTGATCGCCCGTTCGATGCCCATCAGGCGGCGATCGATGCCAGGGTCGCTGCCGCGCTCTTCCAGCCGGTGAACGCTGTCTTCCAGACGGACGATGGCGTCCATGGGAGACGGCACACGCTTTTGCGCTTCAACGGCGTCCAGAGCCCGGCTAAGGGAGCCTGATTGGGCCTGCGCCGTCGCTTCGACCGCGCGCACGCGCTCGTCGAGCGCGGCCAGACGGCTTTCGAGGGCTTGGGTGGCTGCCAATGCATCCTGCCGCGATTGGCCGGCCCGGCCCGCAACGGTCTCAAGATTGTCGGCAAGATTGGAAACCTGCACCGCCGATTGATTGGCGGTCTCGGTGATCTGATCGGCAAGCCGCGTCAGACCCTGGTGCAAGGCTTTGACGGCCTCGCGCAAGCCATCGCCCGGATCACGCCCTTCCACGCGGCTAAGCCGCTCGGTGAGACTTGAAACATGAGCCCCCAATTGATCGAAGGCCTGGGCTTGTTCGCGGGCGGCGATATTCATCTCCACCGCGGCCTTGCTCACCACCCGGTTGCTTTCGGTCTGGCTGCGCTCGGAGGAATCGAGCCGCCGCGCCATATTGCGTAGCTGATCCTCGATGCGGCGATGGACTTCGGCGGTATCGGCTTCGCTGCGGGAGACACGGTCCAGCATGGCGTCGGAATCGCGGCGCTGGCGCTCGGGTTCGGAGCGAAAGTCATTTCTGGAAGGCCAATCCTGGCGGGTTGCGCTCATACCAGCGAACTCCTGGAATCCCGGCTCCGCAAACCCCGCATCGGCATAGGCTGCGCTAGAGTGTCCCGCTTCCGAGAGGCCGGCAACGATCCGGCGCGTAAGCCATTCACCAACAGACAGCCCTTGGCGGCGCGCTGCAGCGCGGGCCGCTTCACGGGCTTCCAGAGAAATTCCCGCCACATTCCATGGCAATTCAGGCCGCATTTCGCCTCTCGCGACGCATCCTCCCCAACATAAAGTACCGGTGCGCACATGTGGTGTAAAGGAACGTGCGGCAGATGAGGATGGACGGCGGTTTCGTTACCCATGCCAGTAGAATCTGCTCAGAGCCTTTAAGACTTCGTTAGCGTTGCGAAGGAGTTTCACAATTAAGCGTCGGTCGTTACGCCCGCCCGCGCCAGCTCACCCGCAAGGTTTCCCGTAAGCCAAGCAAAGGCCATGCGAAAATCGCTGAGCAGCGACCAGATAGGGTAGGTGAAAGTCGCAGGCCGGTTCTTCTCGACCCGGAAATGCGCAAACCACGCCGGGCCATAACCCGTCACCAGAGCCAGGACGACGAGCCAGGGTTGGGCCAAGACGATGGCTGCCGCCATGCTGGCCAAGGCGAGGAAAGTGCCGAAGTAATGGAGCTGGCGCGTCCGGGGGTTGGCGTGTTCGCGCAAATAGAACAGCCAGAACGCATCATAGCGGGTGATTTTTTCCACCATAGGCCCATTTTACCGGGCCCGGGGCCTACTGAGAAGGCCCGCCGATGGCGCCGCGCAAGGCCGGAACCTTGCTATCGTCCTTACCCTGCTGGGGCGTCGGCACGGTCTGGACGTCCGGTGCATCCTTGTCGGTCTTGTCGCCCAGCCCCAGATCGGTGGTGAAGATTTGCGCCACATAGATCGTATCGGCATTGGCAGAGGCGCCGACCCCGGTGCGGTCGTAATCGGGAAAAGAGAGGTTCTCCAGATGCGGCTTAGAGGCCGCCCAGCCCTCGACGAACCGTTTGGCGAAGGCGTCCACATCGATGCCTTGGGCAACTGTGAAGTGTTGAGCTGCAACATTCTCGCCGACGAGGCCCTGGAACTTGGCGTCATCGTTCATGATCATGGTGGCGGCGAGATGCTGGTCGTCGCCGCTGGAGAACGCATTGGCGCTGGCCATCGCGGCACTGCGCTTGCGGGCGACCTTGGTCAATTCGGGGTCGACCAGCATGATCTTTGCCTTGGGCGCGGTTTGGGCGCGCCGTTCGGCAACCAACTGGATGATTCGGGTTTCGAGGAGCGGCATTTGCGACGCCGGATCGGGCTGGGAAGGCCCAAACAGCTCCGTACACCCGGCCAGAGCCAGGGCAAGAAGCGCCAAACCTGCTGCGCGCATCATCGCTTTGTCTGAAATCACTGCCATGCAGGAGCTCGAATAAGCCCGCTGCTCCCATTCCGCCGCCGGTACCCGTCGTAACGATGCTTTATTTCAATCAATCCCGCGGCGTTCCAACAAAATGTGATTGGTCGTCCACGCACTCGACATACCATAACGAAGGCCAATGGAAATGCCTCTGCCCTGCCGATAACGCTTTTCTGATCGATACCGATTTTTTGGGCACAGTACGGGGGCGCCAACGGCGAAGACCTGGTGAAGGTCCTCAGCCGCGCCGGTCGGGATCTCGCCGCCAATAGACATAGGACAGCCAAACGCAAACGGCCGTCATAACGATGATACCGCCGAAGAACACGATATGAGCCGCTATTGTTCCGGCCATCGCCAAGGCGCCAAGTATCGCAAGACCGATCACCATCATCATGCGTCCGGCGAGACGGTTGGTCTTGTCCCAGGCAAGGTCGCTGTGCTTGGTCCACCAAGTCCGCACACCGATGAACGGATTGGGCCGCGTTTTGCCCAGCCCATTGCCGAGCGCCAGGAACACCAAGGCGGCAATAATGCTCATGCTGCCCGGAACATCGACCGCCCAGCCGCGCGCCAGGAGGATGATGAGCGTATGGGAGACGAACAGGATGACAAGGCAGCCCAGCCAGCCGGTAACATAGCCGCTCGAACGCGCGTCGAGACCGGCTTTCCAGCGCGCCAGGCGGGGCACAATTGCAAGGGCCAAGGTGGTGCATGCGGCGAGCGCGGGTAGCAGCAGCAAGGCCGCGGGGCGGCTCATCGTGCCGTTGGGGTGCCCGGCAAAATCGAAATGCACCGCGACGCGGGCGGTTTCCGGAACGAGCGGCCAAGCCCAGGCACTGATCGCCAGCATTCCGGCGATCAAAACGAGGCTTAGGATGAGCGGCGCACGAATTTCCATTTCTTTTCTCCTTCGCCATTTTCCGTCAGCGACAACAGAGCCGCAACGGCCTCTTCCATCACACTCATATTGAGGCGGTAGAGGATGGTGGTGCCGCGGCGTTCGGTCGTGACGAGTCCCGCAGTCTTCAGCACGGTGAAGTGTCCCGACAGTGTCGGCTTGGCGAGGTCGAAATGCGCCGCGATGTCGCCCGCATTCACCGCCCCGTCGCGCAGCAGTTTGAGGATTTCCCGGCGCACAGGGTGGGCCAGCGCGTTGAACACATCGCTCAAGGCGCGGCTCTCACGAAGTCCACGATGGCCGGAACGACCTTGGGCGCCAAGGGAATGGCCGGGTCGGCATAGGTCGCCAAATTGTCCTGCAGTGCAGCGGGCGCCAGCTTCAAGACATGATTGACGCCATCGAGGAGGACCAGTTTGGCTTTGGGAGCCGCCTTCGCAAGGCGCCGCGCGTCCTCCACCGACACCTGAATGTCTGTTGTTCCTTGCAGGAGGAGCACGGGCGCAGGCACAGCAGCGACCGCTCCCGCCGGATCGATGGCGAACCAGGAGATGAGGTAGGGCTGAACGCTCGGGCGAAACAGCGCGGCAAATTGCGGGGGCACATCTGCAACCAACTCGCCCCGTTTTAAATGCGCCATGATGTCGGTTGCGGTCTGGAGGAGTGCAGGTGGTGTTCCCCGATCCTTCATCTGCCGCAAAATGACGTCGTCAGCCGCAAAGCCTGCGCCCGAAATCGAGATATAACCGCAAACCTTGGTTCTCGCTGCCGCCAGCGCGCCGATCAGCGCCCCTTCGGAATGTCCCAGAATATAAAGGCAGCGCACATGCGGCTGGCGCTTTAGGAACGCGGCCCAAGCCTCCGCATCGTCGACATAAGTGCCAAAGCGCAAGTCGGCTTCTTTGGTCATGGCGGCCGCGCTGGCGCCAACGCCGCGCTTGTCGAAACGCAAAGAGGCGATGCCGTTGGCAGCCAATCCCTCGCCCAAGAGCTTGAGTGTGGCTGGCTTCACGCCCGGCACCGTTGAATTGCCGTCGCGGTCGGTGGGCCCGGAGCCTGCGATCAGCAGTATGGCGGGAAAATCGCTTTTTCCGTCGGGCAGGCGCAGCGAGCCGTGCAGCACCGCGCCGCCGCTCTCCACAGCGACCTCTTGATCGCTTCCGGCCATTGCCGCGCCGTGCATCAACGCTGCCGCCAGCACCAAACCTGCAATCGCCGTTCGCATGGTGTCCTCCCGAAGTTTGTTATTTAGCAAATAACCGAAATACGTGCAAACCAGAAATCATCGCCCCTGACCAAGCTTGCGACAGTCTTGAGGCGTGAATCGGCTATACCGCCCGCCCGGGCCTGAACGAGGAGTGAGCTGGCGTGGTCAATCTTCCCAAAGTTGCGGTGTGCTATCCCTCCGGCGATATGGTCCACGCTGATTTTGCGCTGGCCCTGGCGGGGCTGTGCCTGTCGGTGCATCCGATCGAGACCACGGTGGTCAACACCAAGAGTTCCATTGTGGCTGAGGCACGCAATATCGCCGTCCAGCGGGCGCAGGAAGCTAACGCCGATTATCTTCTGTTCCTCGACAGCGACATGGTTTTTCCCCAGAGCGTGCTGCATCGGCTTTTGATCCACCAGAAGGACATTGTGGGCGCCGTCTATACCAAGCGCGTACCGCCTTATGATCTGCTCGGCACCATGCTCACCAGTGCCGAACCGCCGGGCGCGGACGGTCTGGTAGAGATGCTGCGCCTGCCTACCGGATGCCTTTTGATCCGCATGGCCGTATTCGAGAAATTGACCAAGCCGTATTTCCAATTCGGGGTGGATCCAGAACAAGGCGCGCTTCTGGGCGAAGATTATGTATTTTGTGACCGGGCGCGCCTGGCAGGTTACCGCTTATGGGCGGATTTCAGCCTCTCACAGGAGATCGGCCATCTCGGCCAAAAAGTCTGCCGCCTGCCTTTGGAAGATTAGGCGCCAATCAGGCTTTGCTATCGCCGCGCATGCTCGCAATGATCCGCTCACGGAAGCGGAAATAGAAAATGAGCAGCAACAAGCCTTGCGCCAGCGTCGGCCCGATCAGGGCGTAAGCGGCCCAGAAATTTGGACTGGCGAATTTCACCACAAGGATATTGATCACGGCAAGAAAGAACATCAGCGTTGCATAGCCATAGCCGGCCCGCACGATGTGGCGGTCTTCGAGATGTTCGGTGACGATGGGGGGCAGATAAGGCGCCATCCAGTCGCGGCGCAACATCACCACCCCAAGCGCCAGCCACAGCAGGCTCGGCTTGAACATGATGAAATGGGGGTTGTGAAACAGGATCGTGGCGCCGCCGAAGCTGGTGATCAAAACCAAACTCAGCCATTGCAGGGCACCGATTTTCTTACCCTTGAGGTGCATGTAAAGGGTCTGTGCCACCACCAGACTGACGCCCACCGCAGTGGCGATGTAAACACCCAGTGTCCAGAACAGGGCCACAAAGACAAAGGTGGCCACAAGATCCCGCGCAATGGGGATCAAAGCCCTCACCACCAGCATGACTGTTTTACCACTTTCCAAGGAAAGGAATCTTCCCGTGCCGCTTGTCGATATACAGGCCCAATTGCCAAGTAAAGCTTAGCATCGCCGCCAGCAAGCCGAAGTCGAGAACGCTGGCCCAGGCGGGCGCCAGAATATGGTAGACGACCGTCAGGCAATCGATCGCTGCGAGACCGGCATAGGTTGTCGCCCAGAGGGCCGTCAAGAGCGTATGTGCCCGGATGATGAAGCCGGGTTCGTGCGGACCGCTCAGCCAGCGGTATTGGGTGGTGAAAGGTTTGCGGATTGCCATCGACCACAAGATGGCTGCCAGCAATCCACCTTCTAGCACCAGATTCGTGCCCGGTGCGGCGGTTTCGGGCTGCACAAAGCCGTCAAAAATGGCCATCACCCCGAAAAGAACGAGGCCAGCAGCATCGAAAATGCGGATGGAGCCGGTGGCCCCAAAATAGCGCAAGCCCACAGCAAACGCCAGCCATAAGGCGAGGCTCACCGAAAGCGGCGCCATCACGTAGTAAACTGCGGACGGCAGGAAAGCGAGCACGCGGTGCTTTCAGCTTTTCGGAAGGAAAGCGCCGCCGGGTGCCCTGTTGAGACACCCGGCGGGCAACGTCGTTATTATTTCGCGGCCGGTGCGGGAGCCGCAGCGCCGTAACGGCGTGCAAGGTAGACATTCCACAGCTGGGCCGCACGGCTCAGCGCGGCATCGCCCTGGAAACCCGCCAGAGTCTGCTTGGCGGCCGCCTCATCGCCCGACTTGATTTGGCTCATCGCAATCACGAGCTTGGCTTCGGCAACGCCGACGCCGCCCAAATCGACTGCCTTCTGCGCCGTGCGAATGGCATCGGCATAGCGTCCGTAGCCGAAATAAGCTTCGGCGACATTGACCATGTCCTTGCTGTTCTTGGCGGACTTCTCAACGGTCGGAAGGATCGGCTCGTCCTTCTTGGCATCGGAATTGATCTGAGCCAGCACCGGCGCCACTTTGGCCTGGTTGAGGGCACCGGCAGCCGTTCCAAGCTGCAGGAACTGGCGAGAATCGCCCCAACTGCGGATGGCATGCGCCGCGTCTTCGGCTTCCAGATAGTTCTGGCCGGCCCAAGCCGCATTCACCACCACGCGCAGGCGATAAATGTCGAGGGCAGCGATTTCGCGCGAAGTTTTGGCGCCCGCGGGCAGCGTTTCCATCGAGAAGTCGAGCAGATAACGCCAGTCATCGGCCTTGCCGTAATCGCGGGCCATGAGTTCGAAGGCCTTTACTTCGTTCGCACGGTCCTTGGTCTTGTCATAGGTGAAGGCGAGAATCTGATAGAGGCCATAGGGCGGGATCGTATTCTTCGCAACGGCCGCATCGATGCCCTTCTGGGCATAGGCGATGGCATTGGGGCCGTCGTTGTTCTGGTAATAGGCCGCGGCGAGCGCGTTCCAGACATCGGGATTGTTGATGTTGTTCTTCACCGCCAGCTGACCGAGTTCGATCACCAACGGCGTGTTGTTGGCTTCGCTGGCCAGCGACATGGCGGGGGCGATCAGTGTGTCGCGATCATCCTGCGGCGCCGCCGGGTTCTTCACCACAGCTACGAAAGCGGCGCCGGCCTTGGCGCGATCGCCGGAATTCAAATAGGCGACACCCAGAAAGCGCTCAGTCAGATACTTATCGTAATCGGTGGCTTCGGGAACGGCCACGGCCTGTTCGCACGCTGCAATCGCTGCTTTCCAATCCTTCGTATCGACGCCCTTCTTGCAGTCCACCAGGAACTTGCTAACGGCCTTGCTCACTTTCGGAGCTTCAGCCTTGTCGGCTGCTTGGGCCGGGATCGTGGCGAGGGCAAAGCCCATCGCGCAGTACGGAAGGCAGGCGATCGCAGCAGCCCGCAAAAAACTCTTCTTCATGGATTCCTCACCTAGCTGTCACGCGAAGCACCGCGTCGGAGCCCGCATCGCGCATCTTTGCCCAGTATGCAACTTTATTATGGCGAAGCACTGCGTCGAATCTGCCAAAAATGTGATTGCTGCAGCGCAATAAAGCCCCTGTTTTGGGCTGCGTTGTTCCGTAGAGGGCTATGGCCGAACGCTTCTTAACCATCGGCTGCCCGCTTGGCGTGGCGCTATCGCCCTGGCCAAAATAGCCGCGTTTGTGCCGGGCTGCGTGCAACTTGGGCTTGCTTACAGAATGGCCAATCACGCCATAAAACGCTTTCAGGATGCGGCATTGCGCCTCCCGGGCTGCACCGCTGCGGCAGGAATTGGCACCTTTGATCCGCTTCGGGCCTCTGGTGCCCCACCGATCTTCCGAGGGAAGCACTGGCAGGCTGTCCCGCTGGTATCGTCACCAAACGGGCTCCTCCGTGAAATTGCGGATGGCGCTTCGCCGCATGATCCGCTGCTACCGTTCCACTTCAGCGATTGGCGCCGGCAACGGCTCTACGCGGGGTGCGGCCGCAGGTGACCGGTGCATGTCATGTCCGCAGCGTCGTCCTGCAAGACGTTCTGGAGAGCAAACGATCCCGTCCTTTGGGCCTCTCATAGATAATTCTCATAGATAATAATGCAGACGCCACAGCCCGGTTTCGACATCACCTATCGCTCCGCTGCGGTTGCCGCCTTCGAAGCTCTTGCGATCGATGGCGGTTGGACGGCATGGTAGGGTGAAGCCGCGAAGCAGGGAGGGGATGTTGCTGCCTTTTCTGTCCGCGCTCTTTCCCAACGCCGCGCTTGTCCGCGCTTTGCAGGCCCATCTGGTCCGTCTGCCGCTGCTGGCTGAGATCAGCGAAAACACCACAAGGCGCCTGTTGCCCGAAGCAGCATGGTTTTGTCTCCCCGGCGGCAAAAGGCTGAAGCGCGCCAGCACCGGCGAAGGCGCACTGTTTCTCGTCTTGACCGGTTCGCTGGGTGTTTTCACAGCAGACAATGAGGGCGGTCACCGCCAGATCGCGCAACTGTCGCCCGGAGAGGTGCTGGGCGAAAGCGCTCTTCTCACCCATGGGCCGCAACTCGAGCTTGCCGCACTGCGCGACAGCGAGATCCTGCGCCTCAGCCCCGAGGGCTTCGAGCTTTTGGCTGGCCTTCATCCGCGCCTCATGCTGGCGATGATAACAGGGATGGCACATCGCTTGACCGATCCCGCCCGCGACCACCGCAGCCGCATTCAAGCGAAAGCCTTTGCCCTGGTGCCCCTGCAGGAGGGGCTGGCGGACGAGCCGCTGGCGCTGCGCCTGTTGGCGGCGCTTATGCAAAGCGGCACCAAAGCGTGCGTTGTCGATGCCGCCGCTGCGTCGCAGCCCGCCGAATGGTTTGCCAATCTCGAAGCCGACCATGCGGTCATCCTCTATCGCGGCGACACACCCGATAGCGCCTGGACGCAGCATTGCATCCGTCAGGCGGACCGCATCTTGCTTCTGGCCCATAGCGCCAGACCGCTGCCGCTGAAGCCCATGCGCGGATTTAAGCAGCAGGTTTGCGGCTTGCCGGAGCTTGTGTTGCTCCATTCCGGTCCTTCCCTCCAGCGGTTGCAGGCGCATTTCGGGCTGCGCCGCGAAGCGTTTGAAAGTTATCATCACATCCGCCCCGGCAATGGCGACGACATCCGCCGCTTGGCGCGTTACGTCTCGGGCCGCGCCGTTGGGCTGGTGCTCGGCGGCGGCGGCGCCCGCGGTTTTGCCCATATCGGCGTCGTCAAGGCGCTGGGCGAGGCAGGCGTTCCCTTCGATTATCTTGGCGGTGTGAGCATGGGGGCCATCATCGCGGCGGGGCTCGCCTGCGAATGGAGTCTCGACGACCTGGAGCAGCACATGCGTGCGGCTTTCGTCAAATCTCATCCGCTTTCCGATTACACCTTCCCGCTCATCGCGCTTGTCAAAGGGCGCAAGATGACCAAGCTCCTGACCAGCAATTTCGGTAAAACTCTTATCGAGGATATGGCGCGGCCGTATTTCTGCATTTCCTCCGATCTGACCACAGGTCATATCCATGAGCATCGGGCCGGTCCCTTATGGCGGGCTTTGCGGGCCAGCGCAGCGCTGCCAGGAATTGTGCCGCCCGTCACACATCATGGTCACTTGCTGGTGGATGGCGGGGTGATGAACAATCTGCCGGTCGATCTTATGCGCAAGCGCCGCATCGGGCCTTTGATTGCCTGCGATGTCACCGGCATCATCGATTTTTCCGTGCGCGACCGCAATTATGGCGAACGCCCGATCTGGCGCATGCTGTGGCAGAAGGTGGCTGGCATGCCGTCGATTTTCGACATCCTGACGCGCTCTGGCACCTTGGGATCGGAAGCCCAACGCCGTTTGGTGCGCGATGAAGCCGATATTCTGATCGAGCCGCCGCTCGAAGGCGTGGGTTCGCTCGACTGGAAAAGCTTCGACCGCGCCGTGACCGAAGGCTACGCCTATACCGCCCGGCACATCGATAAACACGGCCTGCCGCTTAAGGGACTTTAGGCTCAGATACTGTTCTGCATCATCGGATTGGGCGGCGGCGTGCCGATAAGATAATAGCTGCGCCCATCGCTGTCGGTCAGGATGAGCAGTTTGATCTTAGGCTCGTGACCGCTGACATCGAGATCGGCCTTAAGCTCGCCGTGATCGCGTGAGCCCGCCACTTTCAACGCATAGCTTGCGGTGCCGCCGCGGCCGGTGGCGTAATCGAAGGTGTGCATCTCCACCTCCAGCACTTTGATGTCCTTGCCGAGCACGGCGGTTGCCTGGCTGTTGTCGCGCAAGGTGGTGGTGATCATGGTAATGCGCGAATCGCTCGAGAAGCCCTTGTAGAAATACCAGGCGCCATAGCCGAACACCGCCATCAGCACCACGGCGACGGCAACGAACGCGCCAAGACATCCCCACAGGCAGCCGCGCTGCGGTGCGCGGGGACTCTGCTGTTCTTCGCTATAGGCTTCCATCGATTCCCTTATGACATTTTTCTGGAGCCTAGGCGCGCAACCGCGATGGCCGCAACCCTGGCGGCCATAATCTCGGAGGGCCTAGTATACCACCCCAAATCCTGCCAAATCCTGCAGGACATCGCGCGCGGCGGATTTTAGACGATGCAAGACGGCTCTTTCGAAAACCCGGTCGATGCGGCCGACCAGCTCTTGGAAGCTGGCCGGGCGGACGAGGCAATAGCGCTTTTGGCACCGCTGGTGGAGCTGAGCCGCGGCGGGCTGGTGGCCCGTCTGCTTCTGGCGCGGGCCTTCGACCTGGCGGGACGGTCGAGCGAGGCTATTGCCCTGGCGCAGGAAACCGCCGGCCTTTATCCCGATATCGCGGAAACATCTCTTGCCTACGGGGCTGTGCTTTTGGCCAGCGAAAATCTGCCCGATGCCATCGCGCAGTTGCAGCGCGCGCTACGGCTCGAGTCCGAAAACGCCGAGGCCCGTTACCTTCTGGGCTGTGCTTGGCTCGATGCGGGCGAGCCCGAGCAGGCGCTCGCGGCCTTCTCCCGGCTTTCAGCGGACGACATGCCCCAGCTCAGCGACAGAATCGCGGAGGCCGAGGCCATGCAGCTCCGTCCACGCTCGGATGCAGGGTATGTGCGCCATCTCTTCGATCAATTCTCCGGCGATTACGACGAGCGCATGCTGGGCCAGCTTGCCTATCGGGCGCCGCAGACCTTGCGCGAGCTGGCGCAATTCGTCATCCCTGGCGAGACTGGGCTCGCGGTGTTGGATCTGGGTTGCGGCACGGGGCTTTCGGGCGCGGCCTTCCGGGATCGTGCCGAGCATCTGACCGGCCTCGATCTCAGCCCCGCCATGCTCGAAAAAGCCCGGGCCCGCGGCGCTTACGATACCTTGATCACGGGCGATATCGAACGCGGTCTTGGCGAAGCGCTTTACGATCTGGTCATCGCCGCCGATACGCTGGTTTATCTCGGCGATCTGAATGCCACGATGAAGGCTGTGGCCGCGGCGCTGAAGCCGTCCGGCTTTTTTCTCTTCACCACCGAAGCCAAAGAGGGTGAGGATTTTGAACTCGGCCCCAAGCGCCGCTGGCGCCATTCCGAATCCTATCTGCGCGGGCTGGCCGCCCAGCATGGCTTTGATATCGCCGGTTTCATGACCTGTGTCCCCCGCCACGAAGCGAATGTTCCGGTCCCCGGCTTCGCTGTGGCATTGCGCAAAATACGCTGAGGAGAAATCCATGCCCCGCAACATTGGCATCTTGATCTTCGATGGCGTGGAGGAGCTCGATTTCGTTGGGCCATGGGAAGTCTTCACCATGGCCAATGAGGTGGCGCCCAAATTCGCCTTGGAGCCGCCTTTCACCGTGCAGCTCATTGCCGAAGCGATGGCGCCGGTGCGCTGTGCCAAAGCCATGCGGGTGCTACCCGATCGCATTATCAGGGACACGCCCGCCCTCGATATTCTCCTTGTGCCGGGCGGCATTGGCACGCGGCGCGAGGCGGCCAATCTCACATTGCTGGCCTGGATCAGACAAATTGCGACAAATGCCGAGTGGATTACCTCGGTCTGCACCGGGGCATTGCTCTTAACGGCGGCGGGTCCTGCCCGCGGCAAAAGGGTGACAACCCATTGGGCTTTCGTGGAAACCTTGCGTGCCCGGGGAGAAGCCGCGGAGGTTGTGGAAGGGGTCCGCTATGTGCGCGACGGCAATGTGGTTACTGCCGCGGGTGTTTCAGCCGGTATAGATATGGCTTTGTGGCTGATTGCCGAGCTTTTTGGCGCCGAATTTGCCCGCGCCGTCAAGCGCGCCATGGAATATGACCCTGCGCCGCCCGTGTGATTTCCGCGTCTGTCGCCCGCTGTAACGTGACGCGGCTGGCCGCTTTGTCCGTTCCGCGAAACTGTGCTTATGTCCAGCACGAGGTTGGGAATACATCGCCACCAAGACCCAGGGGAGTTGCAGGATCATGTTCAAGAGCGTTCTTTTGATTGGCGCCGTTATGATGATGGCGGGCCCTGCGCTTGCCGACACGAGTTGCGGCACGGCTCCGCTTGCGCCAGTCGTTGCCAGCCCAGCCGATCTCGCGGGCAAGACGACCGATGATGCGCACACCGCCGTCCTGGGTGCGCTCAAGAGCGTCAAGGCCTATCAGGCGACTCTCAGCTCGTTCCGCGAATGTCTCGTAACCCAGACCAATGCGCAGAAAGCTGCCCTTGCCAGCGCCAAGGACGATAAGGCCAAGAAGGTGGTGCAGGACCAGATCGACCAGATCCAATCCGCTTACGACAAGACGGTCGACACCGAAACCGCAGTCGTTACCGATTATTCGAACGCCCACACCGCCTATTGCAAGATGGGCGACGGTCTGACCGGTTGCGCCAAGCCGAAATAGTAAGTCCGAATTCCTAAGTCTAATCTTTGAGACGCCGTGGCTCGAATCACCTATCTTGGGTAGTATGAGTCAAGACGAGACTGCCTTGAAACGGAATGAACGGCGCGCCCGCGAACATCAGGCGACGCGCGCCGCCATTCTCGAAGCGGCACGGCGCGTAGCCGCCCGCGACGGCGCTCGCGACCTATCGCTTCGCGGCGTTGCCGCCGAAGCGGGCTTTGCTCCCGCCGCGCTCTATAGCTACTTCACCGGTAAAGACGAATTGCTGCTGGCGCTGGCGACAGAAGATCTCTCTGGCGTTGCGCGCGCCATGCGCGGGGCCGCGGCGGGCCACAAGGGCAAGGGCAAACTGGCAGCGGCGGCCGCAGCCGCGCTCGAGCTCTTGCGCCACACCGAGACCATGGCCGCCGGATCGGCCGCCCTTTCCGCCAGCTCCGGAAGCAGTGAAGGCGAGCGTCTCTTCAATGGCCGCCTTATCGCTGCGCTCAAAGTTCTCTCCGAGGTCTCCGGCCAAACCTCCGGCAGCCGAGAATCGCAATGTGATGTCTTGCTGGTTGCGGCCAGTTTGAGCGGCCTCGCCTTGCTGGCGCGCGCCGGCCGGCTGGAAGCACTCGGTTTCGGCGTTGAGGAAATTCTTGCCCGCCTGGAAAAGCACTTTACCTGAAATCCGCTGCGGCAGCTTTCTTTTGCGTCCTTGAAAGCGCGCTGAGCATACATATTTCCCGTTGCAGGATGTGCAAAAGCCGCTGAAATTGGCTTTGTCGAACCTGCAAAGGGGTAAAAATATGACTCAGCAAGACCACACGCCGCACGCGCCGCTCAACACGCCGACTTCGCTCGGTGACAACGCCACGCGCGATGTGACGGGTGCGCTCAACGCGCTTTTGGCCGACGTTTTCACACTCTATTTTAAGACCAAGAATTTCCATTGGCATATGTCGGGCGCCCATTTCCGCGACTATCATCTTTTGCTCGACGAACAGGCCGATCAGATTTACGCCATGGGCGATCCCATCGCCGAGCGCGTGCGCAAGATCGGCGGCACCACGCTAAGGTCCATCGGCCATATCGCACGGCTGCAGCGGCTTGCCGACAACGATGCCGAGTTTGTCACCCCCCTCGATATGCTGGCAGAGCTTGCTGACGACAATCGCCGTCTCGCCGATGTCATGCGCGAAACCCATGGCATCTGTGATGAGGCGAATGATGTGGCGACGGCCAGCCTGCTCGAGAACTGGATCGATGAGACCGAGAGGCGCGCCTGGTTCCTGTTCGAGACCACACGCCACAGCGAAACCGCATAAGGGCTGACGCCGAAACACCATGATTGACCTCATCATCCCCGCGCGCAAAAAAGATCTGGGTGGCGGCCTCGAAGTGGGCCGCGTCCTGCCTTTTGCCAGGCGGCGGATGGTGGGGCCTTTCGTTTTCCTCGATCACATGGGGCCGGCCGATTTTGCGCCGGGAGAGGGCGTCGACGTGCGCCCCCATCCCCATATCGGCCTGTCGACAGTGAGCTATCTCTTCGAGGGCGAGCTTTATCATCACGATAATCTCGGTACCATGCAGGTCATCGTCCCGGGCGAGGTCAATTGGATGACCGCGGGGCGCGGCATCGTCCATTCCGAGCGCACCAGGCCGGAGGTCCGCGCCAAAGGCCTGCGCATGGACGGCATTCAGGCTTGGGTGGCCTTGCCCAAGGAAGCGGAGGAGACCGCGCCGGCCTTCACGCATCTGGGAGCCAAGGTGCTGCCGCGTTTTACCGAAGCGGGCGCCTCGGGCACGGTCATCGCCGGGGATTTCCTCGGCCTTGCCGGTGCGCCGGGCTTTTCGCCGCTCTTTTATGTCCACCTCGATCTGGCGCCGCTCAGCCGCTTTGCCATGCCTGACGATTATGCCGAACGCGCCGTCTATGTCGCCAAGGGCAGGGTGCTGATCGGCGAAGTGGTGGTAGAGGCGGGCAACATGGCCGTCTTGGCACCCGGCCCCGTGGCGCTGGAGACGGAGGAGAAACCCGCCCGCCTGATGCTTCTCGGGGGCGAGCCTGTGGGGGAGCGTCACATCTGGTGGAATTTCGTCTCCTCCAGCCTCGATCGCATCGAAGAGGCCAAAAAGGAGTGGAAAGCCGGTCGCATGCCGCTGCCACCCAGCGATAACGGCGAATTCATCCCCTTGCCGGACCCGCCGCCGCCGCCAGCCCCTACCGATCCGGTCTAACTCTTTCCCCCCTGCGTCCAATCTGGCGCTATTCCTGCGTTGAAAGCTGGGAAGTCACCCAGTATGGTCCGCGCCCTTGTTGGGGCGTCGCCAAGTGGTAAGGCACCGGATTTTGATTCCGGCATTCCCAGGTTCGAATCCTGGCGCCCCAGCCATACTGCACTGAAATTATTGGGGTTTCTGCTGTTTTTGACAGCTAACTGTACCGCGCCAGTAATACTACCGTACGGCCCGGAAAGGCTGGACCGGTGGCGGGTGTCGAAACGTCGATTTCAGGTCTGATCGGGTTCGGCGTCGGGGATCTTCATCGCCGCAAGCTCCTCAGCGAGTCTGAGCAGGGCACGCTGGCGCTGGACGGAATCGATAGCGCAATAGGCTTTGAGAAGGTCTGTCGCTCCAGCCTGGGTTAGCTCGTTGATCTGTGGCGACGCCGTAGCCAGCATATTTTTGTCGTCCAGGGGCGCCACAAGGTCGGCGATCCGGCAGCGAAGGGCGCCGGCGATGGCGACGAGACGCGAAAAGCCCACCCGATTTGTGCCGTGCTCGTATTTTTGGACCTGCTGGAAGGTGACGCCAATGACAGCGCCCAGTCGCTCTTGGCTGAGACCAAGCTCTTGGCGCCGCAGCCGGATGAGTCTGCCAAGGAGCAGGTCGGGCAAATGCGGCGGGTTGGCGGAAAGTTTGCTCATGTCCAATGCTTCAATGGCGGGCGGCCCCGCCGAAGAAATCCGTCTTGCCGAACGAAGGCCAACAGTAGTTCATTGAACGATAATGCATAGAATTATATGGCACAACCGGTTTGCCTGCGGTTATGAATATTCTCAGGCAAATCGGGCTGAATGTGCGGCGCTTGCGAATTGCCCGTAATCTGTCGCAAGAAGCACTTGCCTTCGAAGCCGATATTGCCCTGAATTACTTAAGCGAGATCGAGCGTGGCAAGCGCAACCCTACGATCTTGATCATTGACCGATTGGCCAAAGCGCTTGGCGTGCCGATTGTCCTGCTTGTTGTCGCGACATCGGAGCGCGAGGCCTTGCCCGAGAATTTGCCGCCCGGCCCTCGCCGTCGCGCTACTGCGCGACAGTAGGCTCTGCCCTTTGCGCCAGTTCTGCCAAACATCGAAAAGATCACACGGTTTCTTGGGAAGAAATATCGGCGTGGAGGCTTGGTTCATGGACATCCATTCTATCCGACAGAGCCTGTTCGAATATTGCATTCAACGGCATGAACTGCTTCCGCTCTCGGCTAAGAAACGATTTTGTAGAGAATACTCCGTGGTGAAATACTGCGAAAGACGTTGTCTTTCTGGTCATGGAGATACGGGATGTATTTGCACGCAACCTGAGAGCCATTCGCCATGAGAAGGGTATTTCTCAAGAGGATTTGGCCGATCGCGCCAGCATCGACCGTACCTATATCAGTTCGCTTGAGCGCGGCAAATGCAACCCTACCGTCTTGATTGTTGAGCGGTTGGCCAAAGCGCTTGGCGTGCCCATTGCTCTCCTGGTTGTCACGACATCGGAGCGCGAGGTTCTGCCAAAGAACTTGCAGCCCGGACCCCGCCGTAAACCGGTTACGCGGAAAGCCCGTTGATTTGTCGAAAGTCGCAAAGCTGCCACGCGTTCGTGTGCCCATCACAGCGATATGCCGGCCGAATGCCTATCGCTCTTCAGGTCCCTTTATCCCCCGGCGATTTCGTCCAGCCTTTGCCCGTTCAGCCTTTGCGCATCGCGCGTTGGCGGGGCGCCGAACAGGCGCGCATATTCCCGGCTGAATTGAGAGGGGCTTTCATAGCCGACGGCGAAGGCCGCCCGTGCCGCATCGCTATGGACGAGCATCAGTTTGCGGGCTTCCTGCAGGCGCAGATTTTTTTGGTATTGCTTGGGGCTCAACGCGGTTGCCAGTTTGAAGTGGCGATGAAAGCTGGCCGGGCTCATGCCGGCCAGATCCGCCAGCTCTTCCACTCGCATCGATGCTTGGAAATGCTCCCTGATCCAGGCAATGGCGCGGCGCACACCGGCAAGCTGACTGCCGCTGCTGGCAATCTGGCGCAAGGCGCCGCCATGCGGGCCCTGCAGCAGGCGATAGAGGACTTCGCGCTCGAACAGCGGCGCCAGCACGGCGATGTCCTCGGGTGTGTCGAGCAGGCCGAGCAGGCGCTGCCAAGCCGCCAGCAATTCCACGGTGACCGGGCTGATAGCAAATCCTTTACGGCCGTCCTGCGGCGCGCTCGCCCGCACCGGCACCTGCGGAATCAGCGCCGTCAGGCACTCCAGATCGAAGCTGAGGATCAGACAGATATAGGGTTTTTCGGCGCTGGCCTCGGTGATACGGGCGGAAGCGGGCAGATCGAGTGAGGCGATGAAATAGCCCGCTTGGTCATAGCGCAGCGTTTGGCCGCCGATGATGGCCTCTTTGGCGCCCTGCAGCACCAGGCAAAGCATGGGCCGGTAGAGGCCGGAGGTCAGCGTCGTGGGCGCATGCGATACCACCAGACTGACCCGCGGCAAGGCGGTGGTGGTCAGAAAACCGCTGGTATGGCGCAGCACCAATTGGCGCAAAGGGATAAGCTCTTGCATCTCCTTAAGATCGGCGCATCCCCCGCTGTGCGCAAGCCTGTGAGAGGATTAGGCAAGAAATCGACGGAATCGGGCGCCGCGATCGCCTCCCAGACCTCTATTTAGGCCAGCGAGGTCGGCGTGCGGCCCAACCCCCAAGCGGAGACATCACCATGAGCAAGACATTCGGCGCCCTATCCACCACCGACGAAGTGCTGGACGGCATTGATCTTTCCGGCAAGCGGATTCTGGTAACCGGCGTCTCGGCCGGCCTCGGCGTCGAGACGGCGCGCAGCTTAAAGGCCCATGGCGCCCATGTGGTCGGCGCGGCGCGCGACCTGAAAAAGGCCGAGCGGGCGGGCGAAGTCATTGTTGCGGAAAAGAACGGCGGCTTCGAGCTGATCGAACTCGACCTCGCCTCGCTCAAAAGCGTGCGCGCGGCGGCGGACAGCTTGGTCAAAACCGGCGAAAAGTTCGATCTCGTTATCGCCAATGCGGGCGTCATGGCTTGCCCGAAGGGCGTTACGGCCGATGGCTTTGAAACCCAGTTCGGCACCAATCACCTCGGCCATTTCGTCTTCATCAACCGCATCGCTTCGCTTTTCAAGCCGGGTTCGCGCCTCGTCAACCTGTCCTCCTCGGGGCATCGCTTCTCGGATGTGAATCTCGAAGATCCCAATTTCGAGCACACCGAATATACCCCTTTCGGGGCTTATGGCCGTTCCAAAACCGCCAATGTTCTTTTCGCGGTGGAGTTTGACCGCCGCCACAAGGCGGAGGGCATCCGTGCCACCGCCGTACATCCGGGCGGCATCAAGACAGAGCTGTCGCGCCACATGTCGGCCGACGCCCTGGATAAGCTGGTGGAAGAGCTGAACGCCAAGCGTCCCGCAGGCACGCCGGAATTCACCTTCAAATCCATTCCGCAAGGCGCGGCGACCTCGGTTTGGGCTGGTGTGAAGGCGCCTGCCGATCTCGTCGGCGGCAAATTCTGTGAGGATTGCCACGTCGCGGTTTTGGAAGAGAGCCCCGATCTCCGCAGCGGCGTGCGCGCCTACGCCCTCGACGGCGAACACGCCAAGGCTCTGTGGGCCAAGAGCGAAGAGATGGTTGGCGAGCGTTTCTAGGCCAAATTTGTCGTTTTAAGCGGGCAGGGCGGGGCGAAAGCGCCGCCCTTTCACGTTGTCCTGCGGGTGTGCGAATTTGCGATAAATCAAGCGCTTGCCGCAGCGGAGCGACCCCGCTATAACCCCGCCCCTTGCCCGCCTAGCGGCGGCAACCGGAGAGTAGCTCAGCCTGGTAGAGCACCACGTTCGGGACGTGGGGGCCGGAGGTTCGAATCCTCTCTCTCCGACCAGCCTGCGCCCTTCGGGCTTCGGCTCGGCGAGCCCTGAAGCCCGAAGGGCGCAGGCTGTCGCGCCGTAGCGCATCTTGTGCGCGAAGGCGGACGGGGGGGATCATGCTCTATGTCTACATCCTACAAGGCTTGGCAGATCCGGATCGCTTCTACGTCGGAATAACCGCGGATTCGAAATCCAGACTCAAAGAACATAACGCCGGCGAGGTTTTTCACACGGCGAAGTATAAGCCCTGGAAAATCAAAAATTACTTTGCTTTCGACGATCATGCGAAGGCGTATGCCTTTGAGCGGTATCTGAAATCCGGCTCTGGCAGGGCCTTCGCCAAAAGCCATTTTTGAGCCGTCACCGCTTGCGTGATCGCGGGCCCAGAACCGGGGAGCAATAGGTTTGTCTCCCAATCCTCTCCGATCTGTCCCAAACTGTCCTAGAGGGGCTTGCCCCGTCTCGCGGGAGGGGGAAATTTGCTCGAATAGCGGGCCTTGCGGCGAGGGGGCATCGCTTTGCGCTGGCGTGTTGCGCCCAAACCAGGGATTCTGGCACCACCTCTTGGGGCGCATTTTCGTGGGGCCGGGTCTGGTTGAAAAAACATGGGCTCCGCTCGAAGGCAAAGTAAACACGGTGTCGGGGCGCAGCAAACACACAGGACTGGCCAAGGTGGCGCGGATCGGCGCGGCGCTGCTCAGCGTTCTGGCATTGCTGTGTCCGGCCAAGGCCGGCGAGGTCACGGCCGCCGATTTGCAGGCCGCGATGCGGGCCTTGGGCTTTCTCACGGCTTTGCAGAACCATCCCGCCATCACGGTGGGCGTCGTCTATCACGATGCGGATTCCAAACTGCAGGCTGCGCGCGTTGCGGCCATGTTGGTGCGTCAGGGCGGTCCGGGGTCGGCCACGGTCGCAGCCAGCGTCATCGCGGTTCAGGATCTGCCGTTAATGGCCCAGCATGTCGATGCGCTCTATCTCTTGTCTCTGCCGCCCGAGGCCGGGCGCAGCGTCTCCGATTTTGTCAAACGCCAGAGTGTCGTTTCGATTTCCGCCGATCCCGCCTGTCTCGAGGAGCAAGCTTGCGTCCTCATGGTGCAGGCCCGTTCCAACATGACGATCGTGCTCGATACCGCCCTGGCGCAAGCCGCCGGTACAAGATTTTCCGCCGTGTTTACGATGCTGGTGAAGCGCCGATGATGAAGACCATAAAACTGACGGCCCTGTTGTGCGCACTGATGCTGACGGCACCGGCAAGCCACGCCCAATCGATGGATTACGGCGCCATCGCGCAGCTCTTCGGGGAGCCCGGCACCACCAGCGCGACCGGCTCGCCCCAGCGCGCCACCGATGTGCCCGCCAATATGGTGATCGTGACGGCGGAGGAGATTGCCCATTCCGGTGCGCGCGATATCCCCGGTATCCTGCGTCACGTCGAAGGCTTGGACGTTCTGCAATGGGCCAATGACGATTTCGACGCCTCGGCGCGCGGTTACAATCAGGCTTATTCCGCCCGTACCCTCGTGCTTGTGGATGGCCGCCAAGTCTATGCCGATTCCTTCGGTTTCACGCCCTGGAGCACGGTGCCGGTGGAACTCTCCTCCATCCGCCAGATCGAGATCGTCAAAGGGCCCAACGCTGCCTTGTTTGGCTTTAACGCGGTGGCCGGCGTCATCAACATCATCACCAAGAATCCGCGTTACGACGACAGCACCTCGCTGACGGCGCGCTACGGCAGTCAGAACTTGAGCGATACCTCCGCCGTGGCGCGTCTTGCCTTCGGCAAGGATGTTTTCGTGCGCTTGTCGGGCGACTACCGTTTGGACAAGCCCTTCGGCACCTCCAATCCGCTGTCTTTTGATGGCGATTTGCATAATCACAACGAGCGCGCCGCGCTGAACGCCGATGCGGTTTTTGTGCTGCCGGATGATCTGGAGCTGGAACTGGGCGGCACTTATAGCGAAGCCAATCAGAATGAAGTCTCGGCGGGCTATAAGCTGCAAACGTCGGAATATCAGACCAATTCGCTGCTGGCGCGGCTGACGGGCGATACCGGCCTCGGTCTTTTCAAGCTCACCGCCTACAACAATTGGTTCGATTGGACGCGAGCTGTCAACCCCGGCGTTGTGGCACCAAAGCTCAAGAACACCGTCACCGTGGTTCAGGCCGAGGATGTCTTCACGGCGGCTTCCGATCACACGTTCCGCTTGGCCGCCGAATACCGCCATAACGAAGTCGGCACGCCCGATGCCGACAATGGCTGGGTTTCCTTCGATGCCGGATCGGTGTCGGCGATGTGGAACTGGCAAATCCTGCCGCAACTGGCTTTCAACACGGCGCTGCGCTTTGACAGTGTGGCCTATAACAACGTCCTGCCGAGGAGTTTGGCGAGCAGAAACGGTCCAGCCCTGCATATCGACGAGTGGAATTTCAATTCCGGGGTTGTATGGAATGCAAACAGTCAAGATACCTTCCGCCTTCTGGCCGCCCGCGGTGTGCAGCTACCCAATCTTGTTCAGGTTTGGAATGCAGCAGCCAGCCAAGGCGGCAGCAAGCTGCTCCAGCTTGCTCCTTCCACGGTGACGAATTTCGAGGCGCTGTGGAATCACCACTTCGCCTGGATGGATACGCATCTGCAGCTGGCCGTCTATCATCAGGATACGTACGATGTGATTTCCACCGGCAGCGGCACCATCGAGCCGACCGGCATGCCGGGCCTGGCGCCCATCAATGTCGGCTCCTCGCGCGCCGACGGGGGAGAGGTCAGCATCGAAGGCCGGCTCAACGAATCCTGGCGCTGGTCGGCCAGCTACCGCCTGGAAGTCATCAACGACAAATATACCCATGGCGGCAGCCGCACCGATCTCATCAATTACCAGGACACGACACCGCAGCATGTGGTGAAGACCAATCTCGGCTGGGATATGGAGGCATGGTCGGCGGATGTGTTTCTACAGTTCCAATCCGATACCCAAGGCCTGCGGCGTATCGGGCCGTTCCCCGTTCCGGTGCCGATTGGGGCTTATTCCACCGTCGATGCGCGGCTGGCTTACAGGCTGACAGACGGTATCACCGTCGCGTTGTCGGGACAGAACCTTCTGGTCGGCACGCAGCAACAGACTTCGGGGCCAGAGGTGGAACGCCAGTTTTTCGTAACGATCTCATACGGAGGCTGAGGCAGCGTCGATGAGCGAGAACGATCTTTTCTGGCAGATCACGCTCGTTGAGGCGCTTCTCAATCTGGCGATTTTTGCCGCCGCGGTGATTGCCTATGGGCCGCTCGCCATTCTGGCCGCCAAGTTGCGCACCAGGACGCCGGTGGCCGCAGGCGCCGCCACCGGCGTTCTCTTCGGCATCGCCACCTCCATCGCACTGCTCCTGCCGGTGCATTTGAGCGGTGGGGCGCCGACCGGCAGTCAGACCGTTCTCGTCGCCTTGGCCGGACTTCTCGCTGGTCCCTTCGGCGCCCTCACCGCAGTGGTGATCGGCGTGATGGCTGAGTTGTCGCCGTTGCTGCAAGGCCAAGTCCTCGACAGCTTCGGGATTGCAACTTTAATTGCGGCCGCTGGCGCCGGTGTGGCTTTGCGCCTCATTCTGGACGGGCTTTTGCACCGGCAGGAGCCGGCCTATTGGCATCTGCCGATTTTGGGCGCGCTCTCTGCTGGCCTGGAACTCCTGGTGCAGCGCTATTTTCAAGGCGCCGCCGCAACGCTTCTGTCGATCCTTCCCGCCTTGCTCGCCAATGTGCTCGCGATCACGGTCCTCGGCACCTTGCTGCTGCATGAAAAGCGCCGTTATGAGACCGAGCAGGATTTGCGCGCCAGCGAACTTCGCCTTGCCAATCAGGCGCGCGAGCTGGCGCAGCAGGCCCAGGAGCTGGCAGCAGCCCGCGACGCGGCAGAGGCCGCCAACCGGGCCAAAAGCGAATTTCTTGCCAATATGAGCCACGAAATCCGCACGCCCATGAACGGCATCGTCGGCATGGCGGGGCTGCTACTAGGCACTAAGCTCGACGAAGAACAGCGCCGCTACGCCGAGACGGTGTGCGAATCCGGCGATGCCTTGATCGCCATCGTCAATGACATTCTCGATATTTCCAAGCTGGAAGCCCATCGTCTCGAACTGGAAGAGATTGAGTTCGATCTTGCCGATCTGGCCGACAAATCCGCCCGCCTCCTGCTTTCCAAGGCGCGCGAAAAGGGCATCGACATCGGCGTCTTCTTGGCGCCTGAGGCGCAGGGGCTGTTCCGCGGCGATCCCACACGTCTGCGCCAGGTGCTGCTCAATCTCATCGGCAATGCCATCAAATTCACCGCGACAGGCGGTGTCGTCTTGCAGATCGGCGCCGGTGATGACGGGACATTGCGCTTCGAGGTCATCGATACCGGCATCGGGATTGCCGAAGATCGCCGCCAGCGTCTGTTCCAGAAATTCAGCCAGATCGATAGTTCCGTGACGCGCCGTTATGGCGGCACCGGTCTCGGCCTTGCCATCTGCAAGCAACTGGTCGAGCTGATGGGCGGCCAGATCGGCATCGCCACCAATCCCGCGGAAGGTTCGACCTTCTGGTTTGATCTGCCGCTGAGGCGCACAGCGGTGACAGCACCGCCCTCCGCCGCCATAGCCCGATTGCGGGCGCTGGTGGTAGACGAGACGCCGCTGCTGGCCGATGTCACACGGCGCCAGCTCGAGAGCCTGGGCATGGAGGTGACCACCGCGCTCACCGGTCTTGCCGCCTTGGCGGAGATCGAGCGCGCCCGCCGCGGCAAACGTCCTTTTGCCCTGGCCGTCCTCGATCACATGATGCCCGTTCTCAGCGGCGACAAGCTGGCGGGGCGCATTCGTGCACTGCCGTCCACCATCAAGCTTGTGCTTCTGACCTCGGCAGGACACGACGCGGTAGAGATGCCGGATGCGCTCGATGTGATATTGGAAAAGCCCGTGCGGCTTGACGATTTCGCTGCTTGCCTGGCGCACCTCTTTGCAGGATCAGTGGCGCCGCGGCAGCCGCAAAGGCAGCCTGAGCCACCGCCACCGGCCGAGCTTGGGCTCTATATCCTGTTGGCCGAAGACAATCGCGTCAACCAGGATGTGGCTCAGGCGATTCTGGCCAAGGCCGGTCACAGGGTCGATATCGCTGAGAATGGCAGGCGTGCAGTCGAAGCCGTGCGCCGCAACGCCTACGACGTGATTTTGATGGATGTGCAGATGCCCGAACTCGATGGTATCGAGGCCGTCCGGCGTATTCGCGCTCTGCCGCCGCCGCTTTGCGCCGTCCATATCATCGCTATGACCGCCAATGCGATGGCAGGCGCTCGCGACGAATATCTGTCGGCTGGCATGGACGATTACATCTGCAAACCCATTCAGCCGCAACAATTGCTGAGCAAACTGGCCGGTCTTGCGCCGCTCGATGGCGCGCAAGCCTTGGGTGCGCTGCCAGCAAGCGGCCTGCTTCTCGACGAGGCCAATCTTGATGATTTGAAGGCGGCCGTCGAGGCGAACAAGACCATCGAATTCATCGAAGTCTTCCTCAGCGACGCCGACGAACGCCTCGGCCAGATCGGTGTGGCAATAACGGGCGGCGATTTGGAAAGCGCGCGGCGCTACGCCCATTCTCTCGTCAGCATGGCGGGGACGTTTGGCGCCATCGAGATGAGCGGGCTGGCGCGGCGTGTCGAGCGCGCTTCCAAGAGCGCCGCGGTGGATGAGGTTGCCGCGCTTGCCGCGCAACTGGTCGAATGCGGCGCCAACACCGCCGTGGCGCTGCGCGATTGGATCGCCCGTAATCGCGTTACCGCCCGGAGCACGAAATAAGCTCGCCACCCCTGGTATTTGTTGCAGCGGCTCGTATTTTTGCGCCAACAGCTTCTGGGGGGCCGAAATGCGCATTGATACCAAATTGTTTCGCCAGCCGTGGTTCGTTCTTGGCGCGCTTACCTTTCTTCTTCATCTCTGGGCCAATGGCGGCTACGGCATTTTTCGTGACGAGTTGTACTTCATCGTCTGTGGCCGCCACCCGGCCTGGGGCTATGTCGATCAGCCACCGCTGGTGCCTCTCCTTGCCGCTTGGTCTTATGCGCTGTCGGGCGATTGGCTGACGGGCTTTCGGCTGGTTGCCGCTTTGGTTCTGGCTGCCACGGTGGCGCTTACCGCGGCTTTCACAGCCCGGCTGGGCGGCGGCAAATTCGCCCAATGGCTGGCTGGTTTATGCGCGGTGGCCTCGCCCCAATTGTTGGCCCAAGGCGTTTTCGTCACCACCGACCTGTTTCAAGCGATCACGTGGCTGGGTGTGGCTTGGTGTCTGGTCCGTCTGGTCGAAAGCAGGGACGAACGCTGGTGGATCGCTATTGGTCTTGTGGTGGCGTTCAGCCTGTGGAGCAAATACGGCATTATCTTCTTCGTAGCGGCGTTGGCGGTTGCGGCGCCGTTCACGCCGCTGCGCAATGCGTTTGCACGACCCTGGCTTTATGCTGGCGCGGTGCTCGCGGCCTTGCTAATTCTGCCCAACATTCTCTGGCAGCAAAGCCATGGCTGGCCTTTCCTCGAACTCGGCTCCACCGGTGTACACGGCAAAAACCGCGTGCTCTCGCCGCTGGATTTCTTCGGCCAGCAGTTTCTCGTCGTCGGGCCGACTCTGGCGCTGATCTGGGGTGGAGGGCTTTGGGCCTTCTCGTTTAAGCCTCGGCAAGCGGCCTATCGCGTCTTTCCCATTGCTTATGGTCTGCTCGCCGTCTTCTTCATCGTCGAACATGGCAAGGCCAATTATCTGATGGGAATCTATCCCATCCTGTTTGCGGGCGGCGCCCTATTCTGGGAGGAAACGCTGAAAGCGGTGTGGGCGCGCGGCATTGCCGTAGCGCTGGTGGTCAGCATGGGCCTTATGCTGGCGCCTCTGGCCTTGCCGATCCTGCCCGAGGAGCGCTACGTCGCTTATGCCGAGGCGATGGGCTTGTCGCCAAAGGCTACGTCAGGCGAGAATCTCAAACTGTCGCGTCTGCCGCAGCATTTTGCCGATATGCACGGCTGGCCGGCGATGGCGCAAAAGGTGGCCACAGCCTTTGCCAAGCTCTCGCCAGAGGAGCGGGCCCAAGCCGTGTTCTATGGCACCAATTACGGCGAAGCCGCCGCGATCGATGTCTATGGCGCCGGGCTGCCACCAGCCATCAGTGGCCACAACAATTATTTTCTCTGGGGGCCGCGCGGTCATGATGGCAGCGTGGTGATCGAAATCGGCGGCAGCCGCGAAGACCATCTGAAGGATTTCCGCTCCGTGGAACAAGCAGGCGAAACCGATGATCCTTACGCCATGCCCTATGAGACTCATCAGCCCATCTGGATCGAGCGCGGGTTGAAGCATCCCCTCGACAGGCTCTGGCCGACGCTCAAACATTACGGCTGACGCCAAGGAAAAAGCCCCGCGGAGATTCTCCACGGGGCTCTTCTTATGACCGCTGTTGGAACCGTGCGGCTTACTTAAAGATGTCCGCGATGTTGAAGGTCAGATTGGCCTTGAAGGTATCGTCTGTGCCATTGGGGGTGCCTATCCAGAAGCCGGCATCCGACTTCTTGATGTCGTTGCCGACATAGCGCAGGTCCAAACTCCAGCTACGCCAGGTAAATGTGCCGCCGACATCGTAATGCGTGTAGTCGGTCGGGGCCGCGTTCACCCACTGATGGCCAACAGTGCCGCTGATGGAGAAAAAGTCCGTGATGGCATAAGCCGCCGTGCCAGAGGTATACCAGCCGTCGCCCCCCCCGAGGCTCCATTCCGGCGAATAAGCGCCTTCGGCGGTCAGCGTCAGCTTGCCGAAGGTGTGGCTGAGATAGCCCTGCATTTCGAAATAGGAGGCTTTCGGGCCGCCAAAGGTATTGTAGTCCGGGTAGCTGTAATAATAGGCCTCGACGTTGAGGTCGGTGCCCCCCAGATCAAAATGCTTGCCCCCATAGATGTCCAATTCCAAGGACGGGTTGTTGTTCGGCACGCCCCAATTGGTCTTGGCGACCCAGGTGCCGGCATAAAAACCATAAGGGGCCGTCCAGTTGATGGAGGCTTCCGGCGTGAACTCGCGATCATTCTGGCTGATGCCGCGGAAGCGATAATCGCTTTCCACCGCCACATACGCCGAAACAGTGCCGTAATCGGCCGGTGCCGGGTCGTCGGCCAATGCCGGCGCAGCAGCGGCAGCCAGGGCCACAGCCGCAAAGGTAACTTTCAGGCCAAGAGATTTCATAGTCATCGCCCTCGAATTATTGTTCTCACGCGGACGCGTTCGCGTTCGTGCCTGCTAAGATGTCGTGGAGAGGCGCCTTCAACGCAATATAAAAACCATAGCAAAGGACTTTCCAGGCGGTTTGCGACGCTGGATTTGAGTCGACGTTGTTGCACTGCAACAGTGCATGTTCAGAATACAGGCAGAATGCCGCCCAAATAAGCAGCAATAATGGACCAAAAGTGCGGTCCCCGGCAGGCTCTGGCGTCGTGCCATAAGGCGCGCAAAACCTGCCAGGCCGGGCCAAAGAGCGCCATGGACCAGCGGGGGGATGTGTCGGGAGAAGTGTCAGCAAACTGTGACAAGGACTAGCTTGCCTTTGCTGCCGCCCGCGTCCATCAGAGGCAGGATTAGCGCTTGCCGCTCGTGCCACACGAAGGCAGGTTACGCCCGAAGACGCCGCGAGGAGCGCCCATTAACGCCGTACCGTCCGTTTTTGCTCGCGCTCGCATGCGCCTCGCCCGTCGCAGCCATCGGCGCGCGCTTAGCGAAGGCCGTGCCGCAGCCACGGCTGTGGCGCTGCGGATAGTGTTGGTGCGCCATGGCAAGCCGGCCATTTCGACCAAGCACAAGACCAGTCATCACGGCTTTGCCGATTATATCGATGCCTATGAGGCTGCCGGGCTCGATCCCGATAGCGCCCCGCCAGTGGAATTGCGCGATCTCGCCCGCGGCATCAAGGCGGTTTATACCAGCCATCGTCCGCGCTCGCGGGAAAGTGCCAAAGCCATCGCGCCGCATGCCGAACTGATTGCCGACATCTTGTTCGAAGAAGCGCCGCTCGCCAGTCCCCGCATTCCACTGATCAAGCTCGGTGTACCGGCTTGGGCGGTGATGAGCCGCATCCTCTGGCATGCCGGCTATCACCCCGAGATCGAGAACTACCGCCGCTCCAAGCTGCGCGCCAAAAAGGCCGCCGATATTCTCATCGCCAAGGCCAAGAATGACGGCACCGCCGTGCTGGTCGCGCACGGCTATTTCAACGCCATCCTGGGCCGCGAACTCGCCCGCCGCGGCTTTCGCAGCATTGGCCATCACCGCGTCCGCTTCTGGAACGCCGTGGTCTACGAGTTGCCGTAAACGACTCGAATCTGAAACAAACCCAGCCTACATTCCGCAAGCGTTGCGGGAGGGGGAGAATTATGCGCGCAGGCGTTTTCCTGTTTTTGTGTCTGGCGAGTCCGGCGCTGGCGCAAACGGCTCCGGCAGGCGATCACGCGCCGGTCCCCAAACCGCCCCTGCACATCTGTTCCGACTCGGTGCTCAAGACGATCGATTCACCCGTGACGCTGGGATTCCGCATCACGCCTGAGGGGACGGTTGGTGACGTGGCCGTCCTGCAGTCGAGTGGCTCCGATTCCGCCGATCAGGCCGCCCAATCCTGCGTCAAAACCTGGACCTACGAGCCTGCGCAGCGCGACGGCGCTGCGATCGAATGGCAAGCCCATGTTACGCTGCATTCGGAGAAGGTGGCGCGCACCGGCGATGGACGGCAAGATGCGGCGATGACGAACGTGACTCCTGAAATTGCCAAGGCGCTGGATCATTTCATCCACGATATGCAAGGCCGCTGTCAGGTTCTGTACAAGACGGATGCGCGATACGGCGATCGCCAGCGGGCCCGCAATCGCGTGGTGGTGAAACGCCTGGCCGACGGGCACACCGATATTGCCATATCGCAGTCGAGCCCGGTGCACGGCGCCGATGACGGCGCACGCGCCTGTGCCGCCTATCTGATCGGCAAGCATGACGATCTGCCGCTGGTATTCACGGTCGAAATCGAGATTGATTGGGCCCGCTATTACGACACCGGCGAACGGGGCGAGCATAGCAGGAGACGATGAGGGCCGCATTTGCCGGGTTGCGGCGCCAGACCGCCTTTGGCCAATCGGTATCTGCAAGTCCCGTTGGCAGCTCCCGCCCGCAATGAATCGCGTGCGGGAGCTTCCAGCATCTGTTGTTATAGCGCCGCACCGATAGTCACGAAGCCCATACGGGGAGCAATCGGATAGCCTTGGTAGCCGCCCGAAGCACCGGTGACGACCGCTGTCGAAATGCCCTTGATATTGCCGAGATTAGTGACGTTGCCGCTCAGCTTGAGGCTGTGCAGCATGTCGCCATCCGGCATCTCGAAGGTGTAGCTCGCCTCCAGACCCATCTGGAAGGTGCTGTCGACCGACATGTCATTGGTATAGGTGACATAACGCTTGCCCACAAAGTCGCCGCTGAACTGTGCTTCGAAGGCACCGAAATTGGCGCTGACGACGAATTTGTTGAGCCAGCTCGGCGTCAGCGGCACTTGCTTGCCGGAGATCGGCACATTCGTGGACACGCCGCCCGACACGGTCGCGTAGTCCGAGTCATAGGTCGATTTGTTATAGGACACCGCATCGTAAACATGGAAGTGATCGCCGAAGCCAAGTGTGGCCGCAAGGTCCACGCCATCGGTTGTGACGCCGCCGACATTCACCAGAACCGCCGGATTGGGATTGATGAAATTGTAGGTGGCGACGTTGAAGAGGCGGTTGGAGAAGGCAACGTGATAATAGCTGACTTGTCCTTCGATCGAGGTCAGGGGCCCCAGATCGACCGAGCGCTGGGTGCGCGCGCCGCCTTCATAGGTCCAGGAGGTTTCCGGATGGCCGGTCTGCTTAAAGGTGTCGAACGCCAGCTGGCTGCCGAGACTCCAAGGTGATGTGCCGTAGAAATTGCTGCCCGCGCCATAAGGAATGTACTGGCGCATATTTTTCTGGATGTTGAAGAAGAGCTGTTCCTGCTCCGTCACATCCCACACCGCACCCACTTGCGGCAGGAACCAATTGTTCGAGGTCAGCTCGCCGGTCGGATAATTCACCTGCGGACTGGTGCTCGGCAGGTTGAGCTGCTGCACCGGCACGGTATCGCTGGCGGTTTGCAGGCTTGCCTTTACACCGGCTTGCAGGAGCAGATTGGGTAGGATGCGCCACTGGTCTTGCACATGCAGTTGGATGTCGTCGGTGCGGAATTCAAAATAGTACTGCGTGAAGTTCGGATTCTGCGGAATGCTGTAGGGCGTCAGATCGTTGCTGGCCTTGGAGAAGGGGTACCAGCGGCGATGCTGCGAGGAGGCATTGAATTCGTACCACAGCCCGGCTTCGATCTGATGATCACCGAGTTGCAGGTCGAGCGTGGAACGAACGCCGGTGCGATTGTCGCGATATTCCGTCGTGCGCACTTCATAACCGGTGCCGCCGAATACGTTGCTCATATTCTGAAGCGTCTGGGCGCTGGTGGCCGAGCCGACCACCAGATTGGGATAATAGATGGCGAACAGCGCCGGCAGGCCGGCATTGTTGATCGGGCCAGCCACAATGCCGCGGCCGGCGTTGTTGTGGTAATAGGCTTGGTTCGACCAAGTGATCGTGTCACTCAAATTCTAGTCGTACTGCACATAGGTCAGCACGTCTTGGCGCTGTGCGGCGCTATCATAATTCGAAAAATTGTTGCCCAACGCGACGGGCGGCGTGCCGGGCAAGGTCCCGGTGGTCAGATAGGCCAGCGCGCCGTTGTAATCCGGATAGAGGAACGGGCGCGTATAGGGAAAATAGGTCGACGTCGCGGTCTGCTGGTTGCCGTAAGAGTTGGCGTCTTCATTGGGCTCGATCTTCTTCTGCCAATCGGCAAAGACCGTCAGCTTGCCGTGATCGCCATCATGAACGAATTTCACGTTGACCTGATTGCCGCGCTGATGGCCATCGAAATCCCAGGCCCGCGCATCATGGTGCACCGCCGAGATATAGGCGCTATTGCCATCGCCCATATCACCCGTGTCGAAGCGCAAAAAGCTGCGCGAGGTGAAATAGCTGCCATAAGTCTCGCGCAAATCGAAGTCCATCTCTTTGGCCGGATCGCGTGAAAAGGTTTCGATGGCGCCGCCCAAATTGCTGGTGGAAGCCACACCCAGCGAACCGGCGCCGGAGGACAGAGTGACGCGCTCCACGTTTTCGCTTGCAAGCGCGCGCGATGGGCTGAGGCCATTGTAATTGCCATACTGCTGGTCGCCGAGCGGCACGCCATCCATGGTGTAACCCAGCTGCTGGGTGGTGAAGCCGTGGATAACAAGGGATTCGTTCTGCTCGTTATTGCCCCAGGGGTCGGAGGTTTCAAACAACACACCCGGCAAAGTCTCGATGGCCTTGAGCGGGGCAAGGCCGGGGAGGATCTTCTGGGCCTGTGTACCGGAAATCACCACCGAAGAGCGGGTGGTTTTTTCCGCGGTTACCACCACGGTCTCGCTAAGATCAACATCATTGCTTTTACTGCTCGCGGCATACGCCCCAGCCGTGCCGAGCCCAGCCACCGCAGCCGTAAGACAAAGCGCGCTCTTCAGCGCGCCACGCATCGCTACCATTTTAAGATACCCCCAAAGCGAGCAAGGCGCCTCAGACGCCAGCTCTTTTTCCATAGCAGCGGCCATTGGTTCCTTAGCTTGGGAACGCCGGTGTGATGGTTGCGTCAAACTTTGATGAATTGTCTTGGTAGCCCATATCGGCCGCACGTAGCCGATGGTATTGCGCAAAAAAAAGACCCACCACTTGCGTGATGGGCCTCCACAAACGCGACAAAGAACCTCAGTGCGTTTCGCTGATCGTGGCCGAATAGCTGGCCACCACGGTGCCGCCATTTTCCACCGGGCTGTGCACCGACACGGGCGCCTCCGGCGTTGGCGTCTTTGCGCCAGTGTCCAGCTTCTTCATGATCAGCGGCACCAGGGCGCCGAGATTGGCTCCGAGATCGCCGCCGCCCATGGTCAGCGCCAGATTCTCCGGCATGAAGCGCTGTGTGCCGCCCGCCAGGGCTTTGGCCACCGCCACCATCGCGGTCTGATCCTTGCCGATGGCAAGCTGTTGCGCTTCCAGGCCCTTGGCGACGGCGAGGCCCTCCGCTTCGGTCTTCACCGCACTGGCGCGGCCGACTTTTTCCAGGCGATAGGATTCGCCATCGGCCTCGGCTTGCACGCCTTGGGCTTTGTTTTTGGCGATGTCGATACCGACCGAGGAGCGGGCCAGTTCCGATTGCATATCAGCCTTGCCGCGCGATTGTTCCAACTCCAACCGTTGGCCTTGGGCTTTTTCTTCGGCCTTATAGGTCTCCTGCTGCTGATTGGCGATTTCGCGCGTTGTCAGCACATCGACCAATTGCTGCGGGAAGACCACATCCTGAATATACACGCCGCGGGTTTCGATGCGGTATTGCTTCAGCTTTTCGGTGATGTGCTCTTGCGCCTGCTCCTGCACCGCTTGGCGCTTTTCGATGAAGTCGATGGCCGGCATCGATTGCAGCTTGTCGCGGAAGTGATTGCCGACGGCGGCCTGCAGCACTTCGGTGACAAGGTTCAGCATGGTGCCGACGATGGAGATCACCTTCGGCGCTTCGGTATCGGGAACGTGAATCTGCACTTGCAGGTCGATGTCGAAGACAAAGCCTTCTTTCGACTTGGCGGTGATCTGCTTTAGGCTTTTGTCGAGATCATGGGCTTGTGACGAGGCTTCGGCCCAATTCAGTGTCAAGATGAAGGTCGGCACAATCTCCGCCGAATAGCAGCGCGGATTGATGGCATATTTGCCGGTGCGCAAAGGCTCTTGCCAAATGCCGCGATGGCCGGGGCGCACCAGGCTGCCGAATTTGAAATCGGCGCCGGAAGTGTCTTCGGTGGCGAGCCCGACATAGGCTTTCAGCACCGCCACTTCGCCTTGATTGACCACCAGCATCGGCACCAGCTCGACCGAGACCAGGAACGGGTTCAAATTGTATGCGCCATACATTAGCGGATCGTGCTGCAACCCGATGCGTCCGCCTCGATCGATGAAGGCTTGGAAGTCCTGATAATTGTTATGGACCTCGTTCTTTACCGCCAGGATCGATTCCACCAGCTCGGAATCGGCGACACCGGGCTTTGCTTCCAGCTCGGAAATCTCCGAGAAATCGCCCAGGCGATTGGCGATGGCGCCTTTGGGCAGCGGCGGGCCTTCGTAAGTCGTGACGATACCAATCATGTCGACCACGCGGCCGTTGCCGAAATTTTTCGGCTCGATGCGCACGACATTCAGCACTTCCGGGTCAAGCCCAAAGGTTTCTGGCTTCAGGCCGTCGCGCCGTTCCAGCGCCGCATAGCGTTCATCAATCGGTACGCCGAAGACAGTATCTTTGGTAATAACGAGAAAACCCACCGGATGGATCGGCACCACGGTACCGGGCGGCAGCACCGGGCGCTGCACGCCTTTCTGCCCGCCGCCCGTCACGAATGCGGCGACGTCGTGAAAATTGTCGAAGTCGGGTTTGTAGACGCCCGATTTGGCGCCCACCGGCAAGGGTTCGCCCACCTGGGCGATGACCAGACCGATTTGGCCTGCCGGAATCTGCACCATGGGATGGCGCGTGACATCATAGAGCGGCCAGAATTTGAACTGGATGCCGGGCATCAGCAATCGCGCCTGATAGCCCGCCTCACCATCGAAGGCGATGGCGCAGTTAGCCGTCAGCTTGCGAAAGCTGAAGCGCTTGCGCACCAGCCCGACTTCGGTTGGTCCCACGATGCGGATGGATTTGACGATATGGATTAAGATGACAAATGCGATAATGGCGATCAGCCAGCCATTGACCGACAGATCGACCTTCGGCAGAAAATCGAACATTCAAGCCCCCTTTTTGCGCGCACGCTCCTGTACGGTGCAAAGGCACCGCAGAGCGGACGGCAGTGGTTTGGTGTTATGCCGGGTGAGCGCGGATTGCGCGCCTCCAAGAAAGTGGCAGACAACCATGTGGGTATGCCCCCGCAGCAATACAAGCAGAGCAAATCCCAAGCCCCATGCGAAAACCAGAGGGCCAGATACCTCATCCCCGCATTGCGATTTCGCTTGACGCTAAATGTGACAATTGGCGAGTCGGGCAAACATCGGCGCCGCGGACAAGCCGTGCTATGAAGGCGTTTCATTGTGCAAGGCATGAGGGTCGAAATGAGTGAACACTGGAAATCGCGGAAAGTCGTCATCGTTGGGGCCGGTGCGGTCGGCTCGACCTATGCCTACACCCTGGCCATTCGCGGCATGGCGGAGGAGATCGTTCTCATCGATGCCAATCGCGATTTCGCCAAGGGTCAGGCGCTTGACATGATGCATGGCCAAGCTTTCTTTCCCTCGATCCAGATCCGTGAGGGCGGGCCTGCCGATTATGCCGACGCCACCCTCATCGTCATCACCGCGGGCGCCAAGCAGATGCCGGGCGAGACGCGGCTCGATCTCGTCAAGCGCAACACCGTCATCATGCACAGTTGTATCGATGAGATCGTGGCGCAGAATTCGCCCGCTGTGGTGCTGGTGGTCTCCAACCCGGTCGACATCTTGACCTTCGTTGCCCACAAGCGTTCCGGCTGGGCGCGCGGCCGCGTCCTGGGTTCCGGGACGGTGCTGGATAGCGCCCGTTTCCGCCATCTCTTATCCCAGCGCTGCGGCGTCGACGTCCACAACGTCCACGCCCATATCATGGGTGAGCATGGCGACAGCGAATTCGCCGCTTGGTCGATCACCAATATGGCCGGCATGCCGATCGAACAGTTCTGCAAAAACAATTGCGGCAAATGCCCGGATGCCGGTCTGGGGCGCGAGAAGATCATCCACGACGTGCGCCATTCGGCCTATCATGTCATCGATTACAAAGGCGCCACCTGGTTTGCCATTGCTTTGGCGCTGACGCAGATCACCTCGGCGATCTTGCACAATCACAACACCGTCCTCACCGTATCCGCCGTGCTCGATGGCGAATATGGCGAGCACGATGTGGCGCTGGGTGTGCCCAGCATCATGTCCTGGCAAGGTGTCGAGCGTATTTTACAAGTTGAGCTGCCGCTGCTGGAAAAAACCGCCCTGGCCAAATCCGCCGCCACCTTGCGGGAAATCATCGCCAGCCTCGATCTGCCGGGCCCGAAGAAATAGCGGGTGGCCCATCCCACTATCGTTATGGCGGGGCTCGACTCGGTCATCCAGTGGTAGGCAACCCCAATCCGCATCCGTTTTCGGATCGCTGCCAAGCGTCACGAGCCGTTGTTACCTGCCTGGCCGCCTTCAATAGTTCGTAACACAGCGGTGGATTGAAATGCGATGCCAGCCTCTGTCACACGCAGTGTGAAAGCTCGAAGCAGAAGGTCGTCCATCTCTGGTGTTCCCGGCGCATATCCCATTTCGTTGTCAAGCGCAGGAAACTGGACAATAGCCTTTCCGTCTTTGCGTTCGCGATAATCAAAAAGCGACCCGTTATTTGGCTTGGCATAAAAGACGCGGAACGATCCCTTTGTCTTCTTGAATGCGATCTTTGCAACTTCACCGAATAACGTTTCGTTTCGACAAAGGAAGATTAAGCGGTTAACGGCATAGTGAAGTGTTCCCAACTCGGCAGGCGAGGGTGTTATCGCTTCATCCGCTTGTTCGGAGACAGCAATTAATGGCGTACCGGCTTGCTCTTGTCTCTCCGGCGGAGTCTTTACGACGTCTTTGGGTGTGTAGCCCAAGCGTGCTAGAGCTTCGCGGGCGATGAACTGCTCCATGGCAGACTTGATGATATCCCGATTGGTATCAACAACCTTCTGCGTGAGTTTTGAGAATTTATTTCCCACTTCGGACTGTTCCAGCAGAAACCGAATGAAATCGTCCGATGGCTCATCCTTGAAACGCTTCAGCGTCTCGACAACGGATTCAAGCAAGAGCTTCTTTTTGGCCTCCGCACCAACGTCTTCCGGATTGAAGGATCCGCTTCTGATCGACGCCACTCCGCCGAGTGTGTTTTCGTCAATCGTGCCATTCTTCGCGATAGTCGCTAAATCTACCTTCAAGAAAGATGTGTCATCCATCATATTTGGCTTGTCGGAGTCAGCGTAAAATTCGAATTTTATGCCATCGGTAAGGATGCCAAGTTTTACCGTTGGACAGGCGTTGAAATAAGCGCGGAGTTGTCCGCGGTCGTCCTTGAGTGCTGCGCCAACCTTTTTGGATTCAATAGCGATGACAGGCGCACCGTTATTTAAAATTGCATAATCGACTTTGTTTTGGTATTTGTCGGCGAAATCGGCGTGGTGCTCGGGGCGTACTTCATCCGGGTTTGTCACGTCGTATCCGAGGGTCATCAAGAATGGCTGTACCAGCGATGCGTTGGTTGCGGCTTCGGATTCGACTTTCGCTGATCTGCTAATGGCAAGTTTGGCGTGCGCGACGATGCGTTGACGAAACTCTTCAAGTTCAGGTGACATCGTTTCCATCCCCCAATGGCTATAGCCGCTCGTGAAGAGCGCTTGGAATATCCGATTGTGGTTTGACCTTTACCACTATGGCGCGAGTGTTGCACGCTGCGCACGTCGGTGCAAGTTGCTGAAACAATTAGGGAGCTCTACTGGCAGGCGCATGCGAGTGGTTCCCACGGGGGACACTTTGCCGTCTCATTCTGCCACAGAGCCTTGTTGTCAACGCCTCCAGTGCTTATGTGGAAGCTAGGCCGCGTTGTCTTAGCTCTCGTGGGTTATTCGCAAATAAAACTTAGGGGGAAGGGGGCAAAAGCGGCGCGAACCTAAAATCCAAAATCAAGATTTTGCGCATCCTCCTAAATTGCTGACCAGCGCTAGGCATCCCCGCCCCGCAAAGGACGCATGCGGATAGCGCTCCTGTGCATGCTATACCGGCCACCAACACTCTTCACATGGCGTAGCGCATGGCCAACAAACCAGATCCCAAAAAAGTCCCCCCAGTCGCCACCGCGCGGCGCGAGCCTTTGCCAAGCCAGATTCCCAAGCACCCGGCGGAGGACTCGCAGGCGCCCCAGCGCATCAAGGCGATCCTCGACAATGCCTCGGCGCGGCGTTCCGATCTCGATCTGGATTTTATCGGTTCGGATTCTTTGCGCGGTGTGCGTTTGCAGCTCGATTACGAAAAAGCCGAATTGCAGCTCGCTCAAGCCGGTATCCGCAACACCATCGTGGTGTTCGGCTCGACGCGCATTGGCGAACCCGCTGCGGCGCAGCGCACGGTGGCAACCTTGCAGGCGGCGCTGAAGGACGAGCCGGGCGATCGCGATCTTGCCCGCCGCCTCAGCGTCGCCGAACGCATTCTGGAAAAATCGCGTTATTACGATGTGGCACGCGAATTCGCCCGTCTGGTGGGTGAGGCCAACAAAACCGATGTGGGCCCGCATTGCACCATCATCACCGGCGGCGGCCCGGGCATTATGGAAGCGGCCAACCGCGGTGCCTTCGATGCGGGCGAGCAGACCGTCGGCCTCAATATCTCGCTGCCGCACGAGCAATTTCCCAACCCCTACATCACGCCCGGCCTCTGTTTCAATTTTCACTACTTCGCCATGCGCAAGCTGCACTTCTTGAAACGTGCCCGCGCTTTGGTGGCCTGTCCCGGCGGCTTCGGCACCTTCGATGAGTTGTTCGAGGCCCTGACTTTGGTGCAGACGCGCAAGATCAAACCCATACCGGTAGTGCTGGTGGGCGAGAGCTATTGGAAGGCTGCGGTGAATATCGAGCATCTCGCTGCCGAAGGCGTCATCACCGAAGAGGATAAAGAACTTTTCTGGTACGCCGAAACCGCTGCCGAAGCCTGGAGCGGCATTCTGCATTGGTACGATAAGAGCGGCCAACCCCTCAGTGCGTTTTAGGCAGACACCATGAAACTCTCATTCCATGGCGCCGATCGCGGCGTCACCGGGTCTTGTCACCTGATTGAAGCGGCGGGCAAGCGCATCCTGATCGATTGCGGCCTCTACCAAGGCAGCCGCGAACTCGATGAAGAAAACGCCCATCCCTTCGGCTTCGATCCCGCCAGCATCGATATCGTGCTGCTCACCCACGCGCATCTGGATCATTGCGGGCGTCTGCCGCTCTTGGTCAAACGCGGCTTTGAAGGTGAGATCGTCACCACCGCCGCCACCGCTGAGCTGGCGCGCATCGTCATGGTGGATTCGGCGCATTTGCAGGAAGAAGACGCGCGCTTCAAAGCCAAGAAGTTTAAGAACCATCCCGAGCGCGTCTCGCCGCCGCTTTATTCCATCATCGATGCGCTGAACGCCGCCAGCCATTTTCGCCGCGTCGCAGTGTATGGCCAGCCCATCACTTTGGCACCCGGCCTCGATGCGACGTTCAGCGATGCGGGCCACATTTTGGGGTCTGCAAGTATCCTGCTGCAGCCCGCCTCCGGCGCTTCGGTGCTCTTCTCCGGCGATCTCGGCAAGGCCGAAAATCCCTTGCTCGCGGGCCCCACGCCGCCGCCACAGGCCGATATCGCGGTGATGGAAACAACCTACGGCAATCGCGATCACAAGCCGCTGGGACCTTCCATTCAGGAATTTTACACCGCGGTGACCGAAGCCTTTCAGCGTGGCGGCAATGTGGTGATCCCAACCTTCGCGCTCGAACGGGCCCAGGAAATTCTCTATCTCATCGCCAAGGGTTTGGCGGGCAATCTGCTGCCGCCGCAGACTGCGGCTTATCTCGATTCCCCCATGGCGGTTTCCGTCACCGAAATTATGGCGCGCAATCCCTCTCTGCTGCAGGCGGAAATCGCTGCCGCCATAGCCCAGGGCCGCGACCCGTTCCATTTCGACGCTCTGCATCTGACGCGCGACAAAGAAAAATCGCAGGCCATCAACGATATTAAGAGCCACGCGATTATCCTCGCCGGGTCGGGCATGTGCACCGGCGGGCGCGTGCGCCATCATCTGCTGGTCAATCTGCCCCGCCCGGAATCGGCGATTGTATTTGTCGGCTATGCCGCGGGCGGAACGCTGGCGCGGCGCATCATTGACGGCGCCAAAGAGGTGCGCATCTTCGGCGAAGCGATCGCTGTGAAGGCGAGCGTACACACCATTAACGGCTTCTCCGCTCATGCCGGCCGCAGCGAATTGCTGGCCTGGCAAAAGAAAACCAGCGCCGCGCGCACCTTCCTGGTGCATGGCGAAGAAGAGGTGATGCAAGAATTCGCCGGCACACTCACCGGCACCAAAGTGGAAATGCCGCGCGTGGGCGATGCGGTGGCGTTGTAACTCAGCCGAACCGCTCTATTCCCAGCCCCGTCATATCGATCTCGGGTTCGCGGCCGGAAATCACGTCGGCGAGCGCCTTGCCGGAGCCGCAGGCCATGGTCCAGCCCAGCGTCCCGTGGCCGGTATCGAGGAAAAGGTTTTTCAGCCGCGTCTTGCCAATTACCGGCACCGAATCCGGCGTCGTCGGCCGCAGCCCCGCCCACAGCTCTGCGCCGGTATAGTCCCCGGCGCGCGGAAACAGGCTGCGGGCTTGTTTGACGATGGCATTGGCCCGTACCGGATCCATGGCGTCGCTCCAGCCCGAAAGCTCCGCCGTACCGGCGCAACGCAAACGCCCGCCCAAACGGCTGAAGACGATCTTGTGCTCATCGTCGGTGATACTGACTTGCGGCGCCTGCGCCGTATCCGTCACTGCCAGCGTTGCGGAGTAGCCTTTGGCGGGATAGACGGGCAAGCGAAGGCCGAGCTGCCGGGCCCACACATGGCTCCAGCTTCCCAATGTCATCACAAAGGCATCGGCCGTAATGGGGCCCTTATCCGTCATCACCTGGGCAATGCGGTCTCCGTCGCGGAGAAAGCCGGTCACGGTAGTGCCATAGCAAAACAGCGCGCCTTGAGCCGCCGCTTGCGCCGCCAAGCCTTGGGTGAATTTGTGCGCATCGCCGGATTCATCGTCGGGGGTGAAGATGGCGCCGGTCAGTTCCGGCGCCGCATCGCCCAATGCGGGCTCGATGGCAAGGGCCTCTGCCACTGTCTTGGCTTCCCGTTTCAGACCCAGCTTTGCCATCAGCTCCGCGGCTTTGATGGCATGGGCAAAAGCGCTGGGATCGCGATAGACATGCAAGATGCCCAGCGTCTTGGCGTCATAGTCGATATCGACTTCGCGCCGCAATTCTTGCAGGCACTGGCGCGAGTAAAGTGCCACGCGCAAAGTGCGGTCGGTGTTGATCCGCGTGCGTCCCGGCGTGCAATTGGCGAGAAAGCGCAGCAGCCAGACCCACAATTCGGGATCGTAGCGCCACCATTTGAAGATCAGCGGGGCATCGGGCTTGCCCAGCCATTTCAGCGCCTGGAACGGCGTCGCGGGATTGGCCCAAGGCTCGGCATGGCAGGGCGAGACTTGTCCGCCATTGGCGAAGCTGGTCTCCAGCCCGGCGCCGGGCTGGCGCTCGATGACGCTGACCTCATGCCCGCTTTGGCGCAAATACCAGACAGCCGCGGTCCCCACCACGCCCGCACCCAAGACAACCACTTTCACAGCACGGATTGCTCCCTTGGTGACGCCGGACAGTACGCCGTGCGAGCGGCGAAAAAAGGTCCGAAACGCCGCGGCCGACTAAAGCATCGACGGCACAACCAGATCCGGCGCGACATGGCCGTCGGCGAAGCATTTGATGTTGAGGATGACACGCTCGCCCATCTCGATCCGCCCTTCGATGGTGGCCGAGGCCATATGCGGCAGCAGCACCACATTGGGCGCCTTCAGCAGCAGCGGGTTAACCGCCGGTTCGCGTTCATAGACATCCAGTCCAGCGCCCGCCAATTGGCCCGCCGCCAGCATTTCGGCCAACGCATCTTCGTCGATGATTTCGCCGCGTGCGGTGTTGACGAGATAGGCGCTGGGTTTGAGCAGTTTCAGCCGCCGCGGCCCAAGCAGGTGATAGGTCGCGGGTGTGCGCGGGCAATTGACCGAGATCACGTCCATGCGCATCAGCATCTGGTCGAGGTTTTCCCAATAGGTCGCCTCGAGCGCGGCTTCCACATGGGCATGCACGGGTTTGCGGTTGTGATAATGGATTTGCATGCCGAAGGCTTTGGCGCGCGCCGCCACCGCTTCGCCGATGCGGCCCATGCCGACGATGCCGAGCCTTTTGCCGGTCAAGCGATGGCCCAGCATCCAGGTTGGCGACCAGCCGGTGAAGCCGCCGCGCTCCAATTCGATGGCGCCCTCGATAAAGCGCCGCGGTACCGCCAGGATCAGCGCCATGGTGGCGTCTGCCGTATCGTTGGTCAAAACGCCGGGGGTGTTGGTGATGGCCAGCCCGCGCGTCAGCGCCACATGGACATCGATATTGTCGAAACCATTGGCGTAATTGGCGATCATTTTCAGTTGCGGTCCGGCTTCGGCCAGAACCGAGGCATCCAGCCGGTCGGTGATGGTCGGCACGATGATCTCGGCGGTCCTCAATGCTTCGACCAATTCATTGCGTGACAGCGCCCGGTCGCTTTCGTTCAGCCGCGTATCGAACAATTCGCGCAAGCGCGTTTCGATCACATCCGGCAGCTTACGGGTGACGATGACGACGGGTTTTTTCTGCATAAATATCTCGCAGCGGCAGATCAGTGCCGGAAGTGGCGCATTCCGGTGAAGGCCATGGCAAGGCCAGCCGCATCGGCGGCGGCAATCACCTCGGCATCGCGGATCGATCCGCCCGGCTGGATCACGCTGGTTGCGCCCGCTTCGGCGATCTCGATCAGCCCATCGGCAAAGGGAAAAAACGCATCGGAGGCGGCGGCAGAGCCATGCGTCAAAGGTGTTGGCCAACCCGCGGTCTTGGCGGCTTGCGTGGCTTTCTCGGCAGCAATACGCGCCGAATCCACGCGGCTCATCTGCCCGGCGCCGATGCCCGCTGTGGTCAGGCCCTTGGCAAAGACGATGGTATTGGACTTCACATGCTTGCCGACCGTAAAGGCGAACAGCATGTCGGCGATTTCGGCCTCGGAAGGCTGGCGCTTGGTCACGATCTTCAACTCTTCGCGGCGGATGCGGCCATTGTCGCGGCTCTGCACCAGAAGCCCGCCGGACACGGATTTGAAGGTCAGGCCCGGCGCCGCCGGATCGGGCAACCCGCCCACCACCAGCAGGCGCAAGCCCTTCTTCGCCGCCAGAATCTTGCGCGCATCGGCGTCGGCGTCAGGCGCAATGATCACTTCGGTGAAAATATGCGAGATCAACTCGGCGGTGGCGCCGTCCAGCGTGCGATTGAACGCAATGATGCCGCCAAAGGCCGACACCGGATCGCAAGACAGCGCCCGCTGGTAAGCCTCGGTCAAATTGGCGCCCAGCGCCACGCCGCACGGATTGGCATGTTTGATGATGGCGCAGGCCGCATGGGTGGCGGCATCGAACTCGGCCACCAGCTCATAGGCGGCATCGGTATCGTTGATATTGTTGTAGGAGAGTTCCTTGCCTTGCAGCTGCTCGGCATTGGCCACACCGGGCCGCTTTTCGCCGGTGGTGTAAAAGGCAGCGTCCTGATGCGGGTTTTCGCCATAACGCAGCGCTTGGCGTAGCGTGCCGGCAAAAGCGCGCCGCCGCGGCGGCTCATCGTTCTGCAGCTGGGTGGCGAACCAATTCGAGACGGCGGTGTCGTAAGCGGCGGTGCGGGCGTAAGCGGTCTGGGCCAGGCGGCGGCGCAGCGCCAGCGTGGTGTCGCCTTTGTTGGCGTCCATCTCGGCCAGCACCGTGTCGTAATCTTCCACATCGACCACCACGGTGACGAAGGCGTGATTCTTGGCCGCCGAGCGCGTCATGGCCGGGCCGCCGATATCGATATTCTCGATCACCTCGTCGAAGGGCGCGCCTTTGGCGACGGTGGCTTCAAAGGGATAAAGATTGCAGACGAGCAGATCGATACCTTCGATGCCGTGTTCCTTCATCGCCGCGGCATGTTTGTCGCGCAACCCCAACAGCCCGCCATGCACGACCGGGTGCAGAGTCTTGACCCGCCCATCCATCATTTCCGGAAAGCCGGTGATGTCCGCGACGTCGCTGACTGTCAGCCCCGCTTCGCGCAAGGCCTTGGCGGTGCCGCCGGTCGAAATCAGGGCCACGCCGTGTTTGGCAAGGCCTTGGGCAAATTCGATCAAGCCGGTTTTGTCGGAAACGGAGAGGAGCGCGCGGGCGATGGTCATGGCAACTCGCGAAAAAGGGGTGGCTCTCCGGCCGTGATACTGCGCTGAGCCCTGAAACGAAAGCAAAAAGGAGAGGCTCAGACCGTCCCGGATTCGAGCACTTTTCGAACCGCACCCGTCAGGGCCGCCAATTCACCCTCAGAAATCGTCAGGGCAGGGGTCAGATAAACCACATTGCGCAGGGGCCGGACCCACACGCCTTCGGCAACGAAACGCTGGCACAGCGCCTCGCGATTGGGGGTTCCAGCCAATTCCACCACCCCAATACCACCGCGCACGCGCACGTCGCTGACGCCGGGCAGGCTCAGGCAAGGCCCCAGCGCGGTCGCCATCGCTTTGCCGATATCGTTGGCCGCCAAGAGCCGGTTTTGGCTTTCAAACAGATCCAGACTGGCATTGGCCGCCGCGCAAACCAGCGCATTGCCCATATAAGTCGGTCCATGCATTAGCGCGTGCAGCGGCTCATCCGAAAAGAACGCATCGAAGACCTTACCGCTCGCCACCGTCGCTGCCAGGGGCAGCGTACCGCCCGTCAGCGCTTTGCCAATGGTCATGATGTCGGGCACCACCTTTGCTGCTTCGCTCGCAAACATGGCGCCGGTGCGGCCAAAGCCAGTGAAGATTTCGTCAAAGATCAGCAGCAAATCGTATTTGTCGGCCAGCGCCCGCAAGCGCTGCAAGGTTTGCTCATCATGGAAGACCATGCCGCCCGCGCCTTGCACCAAGGGCTCGACAATGATGGCCGCCGCCTCGTCGGCGTGATTGGCAAGAAAGCGGTCCAGCGCTTCGGCGCTTTCCTCATCGCGTGGCAGCTCGCAGATAAAGTTCTGCGCCAGCACACCCGCAAACAGCGTATGCATGCCTTCTTCGGGATCGCAGATGGCCATGGTGGCAAAGGTGTCGCCGTGATAACCGCCCTTGAAGGCAACGAATTTCGTCCGTGTACGCACGCCCCGGTTCAGCCAGAACTGCACCGCCATTTTCAAAGCGACTTCCACCGCCACCGAACCCGATTCGGAAAAGAAGACGCGGGAAAGATCGCCGGGCAAAAGCGCCGCCAATCGTGTTGCCAAACGCGCGGCCTGATCGTGCAGCAAGCCGCCCAGCATGACGTGAGGCATGCGCGCGGCTTGTTCAGCAATGGCATTGGTGATGTGGGGCGGATTATAGCCGTGCACCGCTGTCCACCACGACGCTATGCCGTCGATCAGTTCGCGCCCATCCTCCAGCACAATGCGGCTGCCATGGGTCTTCGTCACCGCCAAAGGCGGCGCCGCCGTCTTCATCTGGCGATAGGGCAGCCAGATATGGCGCATACCGTTATCATACCAAGCGGGTGCGCTCATAAAGGCCTCTAAAGTGGATTCGAGCCCATAGGCGTAATGCCGAGCTTGGCAAAAAGTTGCCTATCCTTATGCGCTTCGGGGTTGGGTGTGGTCAGCAGCTTCTCGCCATAGAAAATCGAGTTGGCCCCGGCCAGGAAGCACAAGGCTTGGGCTTCTTCATGCATATATTCGCGCCCCGCCGACAGCCGCACCATGGATTTGGGCATGGTGATGCGCGCCACCGCAATGGTGCGCACGAAATCGAAAATATCGAGCGGCGCCGTCTGCGCCAGCTTGGTGCCGCCCACCCGCACCAGCAGATTGATCGGCACGCTTTCGGGATGCACATCCATGGTGGCGAGCGTCAGCAGCATGCCGATGCGGTCGCTTTCCTCTTCCCCCATGCCGACAATGCCGCCGCAGCAAACATTGATGCCCGCCTCGCGCACCGCGCACAGCGTGTCGAGCCGGTCCTGAAAATTCCGTGTGGTGATGATCTCTTGGTAATATTCCGGCGAGGTATCGATATTGTGGTTGTAGTAATCGAGCCCCGCCTGTTTCAGCTTGCCCGCTTGGCCCCCCGTCAGCATGCCCAGGGTGACGCAGGTTTCCAGCCCCAGGGCTTTGACCTCGGCCACCATCTCGCACACCGCCTCCAGATCGCGTTCCTTGGGCGCGCGCCATGCTGCCCCCATGCAAAAGCGCGTCGCACCCGCCGCCTTGGCCTTTTTGGCCTCAGCCAGCACGGCGCAGACATCCATCAGCTTTTCGGCCTTGAGGCCCGATTTGTGATAAGCGCTTTGCGAGCAATAGCCGCAATCTTCCGGACAGCCGCCGGTCTTGATCGACAGCAGAGTCGAAATTTGCACCTCGTTGGCGGGAAAATGCTGGCGATGCACGCTTTGCGCTTCAAAGATCAGATCGGAAAAGGGCAGTGCGTAGAGCCGCGCCAGCTCTGCGCGGGTCCAATCGTGGCGAATGTCCATTAAAGCAATCATCCGTGAGCCGCACTGCCCCCTTATCCCGCTGGGCCAGCACACGCAACCTCGACAGCGCGCCCCGCTTCCTGCAAAGGGAAGGCATGAGCGCTTTCTTCGTCACCGGCACCGGCACCGGCATCGGCAAGACCTTTATCACCGCAGGGCTATTGCGCGCGCTGCGCACAGCCGGCATCCCGGCCTCAGCCATCAAACCCGTTCTCAGCGGTTACGACAGCGCGCCGGGCAGTGACCCTGCGCTGCTCTTAGAGGCCATGGGCAAAACCGTCACCGAGGCGGCTATTGCGGAAATCGCCCCTTTCCGTTTTGCCGCGCCGCTGTCGCCCGATATGGCGGCCCGGCGCGAGGGCCGCAGCATCGATGTCGCCGCCGTTCTGTCTTTCTGCCGCGAGGCGGCCGCCCGCCCCGGCACCGTGCTGATCGAAGGCGTCGGCGGCGTGATGGTGCCTCTCGACGACCGCCACACCACGCTCGACCTTATGCAAGCGCTGGCATTGCCGGTGGTGCTGGTGGCGGGTTCTTATCTCGGCAGCATCAGCCACAGCCTGACGGCGATGGCGGCGCTGGCCCAAGCAGGGATCACGCCCGCTGTGCTGGTGGTCAACGATTCGGGCACGGGCGAGGTCCCTCTGGACGAGACCGCGGACACGCTGGCCCGTTTCCTGCCCGGCCAGGCCATCGTGATAGTGCCGCGCCCAAGCGGCGATTTTGCCCCTCTTATGGCCGCGATCCAGCGTTGACCGCAGCCGCGCCATGGGTATAGTCCCCGGCCTCCATTCGCTTGTTACGAACAGTGCCCCTGTGGCGGAATGGTAGACGCAGCAGACTCAAAATCTGTCGCCTTTACGGGCGTGCTGGTTCAAGTCCGGCCAGGGGCACCATTCCCGTACAAAACCGCGAACCTCGCCCAGACGTTCCGGGGCGGTGGCGGGCGGCGGGCGGCCCGGAGATGACGGCCCTTTCGGCGCCCACCACAATGGATGAGACCAGCCCGCGTAGGTAGCGCTTTTTGAGAGCCGACGGCGCGCTCAAGAGCCTGCGCTTCGGGACGGCGGCAATGCTGGCGGCTTGCCGCTTGGAAAGGACCTGCCGGAACGCAGGGGCGTTGTGATGTCTATGCCTCGGCTGTCGTCCGGTTGATGCGCGTCAGAGGGCGGGTCCTTTCTGCCGCACGCGGCCTCTAGGCAACGCGCCATTAATCAGACATTTTATCCGCCAAGACTGTCAGCCGAGTGGCACCGCGCCCTGGGGCAAATGATGTGCCGCCGTCACGGAGGGAGTGTTCTGATGCGCATGATTGGTGCGGTTGTAATGACCGCTGCACTGTTTTTTCTGCCCGCCTCGGCTGCTCAACATCGCGTGATTACAGCCGACCTGACGCGGGTGACCGGGCCGCATTCCGGCGTACCCTTGGAGGTGGTCGGCGCCGGACGAGCGGCAGAAGGCTTGCGTGCCGACTGGCAGGAACAACTCGCAACGGTGCAGTCCGACATCGGCTTCCACTATCTGCGCATGCACGGCCTGCTCACCGATGAGATGGGAGTCTACAGCGAAGACAAGGACGGCCATCCGCAATTCAATTTCCAGTACATCGACTCGCTTTACGACGCACTGCTCAAGCTGAAGATCCGCCCCTTTGTGGAATTGACCTTCATGCCCTCGAAGCTGGCCAGCGGCACGACGACGGTATTTTGGTGGAAGGGAAACACCTCGCTGCCCAAGGACCCCGCCAAATGGGCGATGCTGATGCGGGCGCTTGTGGCCCATTTCAAGGAGCGCTACGGCGAAGACGAGATCAACAAATGGTATTTCGAGGTTTGGAACGAGCCCGATATTCGCGGCTTCTGGCCCCACCCGCTGGAAGACTATTTCTCGCTTTACAAGACCACCGCCGAAGCGATCCGCGCCGAATGTGCCCATTGCCGGATCGGCGGTCCGGCCTCGGCGGTGCCTTATGCGGCGGAAGAGGCGTTCGAGAAATGGCTGCTTGCCAATCCGGCGATCCCCAACGATTTCATCGCGCTGCATGCCTATGGCGTCAATCAAGGCTATCTCGACGAGACCGGTCGCGCTGGCACCGTCATCGATCCCGATCCCAACCGGGTCAGCGGGCGCATGCGCCACTCGCGCGAGCTGATCGATGCCACGGCGCTGAAAGGGCGTGAACTGCACTTCACCGAATGGAGCTCCGCCTATACGCCGACCGATTACATGCACGATCAGTATCATCAGGCGAGCTTCATCCTGAATGTCGTCAAGCGCGCCACGCCCTATGTGGATTCGCTGTCCTATTGGACATTCACGGATATCTTCGAGGAGCTGGGGCCGCGCTTCACGCCGTTCCACGGCGGCTTCGGGTTGATGAATCTCGAAGGGATCAAGAAGCCGTCCTATCACGCATTTTCGTTTCTCAGTCGGCTGCATGGTGAGGATGTTGCGGTAAAGGACCAGCAATCCTGGATCACCAAGGATAGAGACGGCACCATCACCGCGCTGGCCTGGGACTATGCACCTGTCGTGCCGCCCAAGGGCAGCAATGATCAAATCTTCTACCGCCAGGATCTGCCGGCCGCGGCCAAAGGCAATCTGACCTTCGATCTTTCGCATGTGCCCGACGGCCGTTACGCGGTTTCGCTTTATCAGATCGGTTATCAGCAGAATGATGCGTTTACCGCCTATATGAAGATGGGCGCGCCAAACCAGCTGAGCAAAGCGCAGGTGGAGAGCCTGAAGCAGATCAGCACCGGTGCGCCGTTGAGCCGCGAGGAGGTGACGGTTAGCGGCGGGCACTTCAGTAAGACGCTGCCGCTGCGCGCCAACGATTGCTACGAGCTTGTGCTGATACCGACGGGAGGCGCGAAATGAGGACTATCGCTCGCAGCCGGTGGGGCCGACGAATATCTCGATTGGGCGGTGCCATCTTATGCCAAGCTCTACAAGTACACGGGCGACTCTCATTATCTCGAGGTCGCGCGCGTGCTGCTGCATGATACCAAATCGATGGTTGCGCTGCCGGGACGCCTTTACGATATGAAAGGCCCCGGCTGGCAACAGGAGCATTGGCATATGGGGCCGGGCGGAAGGGGCGTGGGCAGCCACCGCTTCTGGCTGCCCTGGATTACGGCCAATCACCTTGCCGGCATTTCTGGATTGGAAGAACTTGATCCGGACCTCTTCAAGGCGCTGAGCCACCCGCCCGCGCATTAACGGGCGCGGCAAAGCCGTCCCATTGCAGTGATCGCCCCGGCATCTTATGGCCGGGGCGCGTTTCCAATCGCCAGTTCAAACGGAACGGCCGGAAGCCGGGTGGCATCGTAGAGCGTGCAAACCGGACCGTCGCCCCAGCAATAGCGCACCCGTGTCGGCTTCAGTCCCTTGGGCACCGCAAGCTGCACGCCATCGCCTTTGATCGACGCGGCCACAAAGCGGCAGCTTGTTTGCGCGGCGGCGCAGAGTTCGAAGCCGATCGGCTGGGCGCCGTTCACGGCAGCAAGCGTGCCATTGTTCCCAGCAAAACTGACGGTCACGGTGTTGTTCTGAAGACCGGCCCGAACCGGTTGCGGTCCGGGTTTCACCGATTGATCGTGGTAGATGACACGGCGCGCGGCCAGCGCAAGCCTGCGGCCGGCTTCCTGCTTATTGGCGGGATGCAACCCCATATGGTCGCCAATATCGATGGTGACGGCGAGGGCCGCGTTGGCATCGCCCGCCACCGCAAGGCGTTGGGCTTCTCGCAGCCGTGCCCAGCCGGTGTCTTCGGGCGCAAATGGCGGCAGACCGTAATCGGGAAGTTGTACGATCAGGAAGGGCAGTTGAGGCGCTTGAAACAAGCCGCGCCAATCGGCCATCCAGGCTTTCAACAGGCCTTGATAGGTCTCTGCCGTGTCGGTGTTGGACTCGCCCTGATACCAGAGCACGCCGCGCAATCCATACGGCGCCAGCGGGGCGATCATCGCGTTGTAAGCGACGGTGATGCCTGCCGTCGCACCCCAAGGCAAACGTGGCGCTGCTCCCGCGACGGGCTGATAGCGCCACGGGCCGGGTAAGGAAACCGACGAGCCGTCGGCAAACTTGATGGCACGTGCTTCCGCCGGTCCGAACAGCCCACAGCCGCGCCAGCCGCAAAAATCGTTGATCAGAATGTCGTTCTGCCCGGCGTGCAAAACGCCGGACGGCAGTTTGTAGCTGCGCTTTTCCGCGTAGCCGAAGGTGGACGCAATGAAGCGTCCGTTGACCCAGGTTTCGTCTTCTTCGGTGATCGTCCCGAGATCGATGTCGCTGGCTTGTGCAGCTTGCGCGGCCGTCAGCGTAACGGAAGTGCGGAACCAGATATGGCCAGTGTAGTGCTCAAGGGCGGGAACGCCCCATGTGCTCCAGACGCCGAGACCTTCTGGCGCCAGCGGCCAATGCGCGCTCGCCGCGGGATCGGTCCACGGCGTGGTGCCGAGCTTCTGGCGCCAATAGGCTTCGATGACGTCGCCCCAATGCGTCATCCCTGCGGCGGAATCTTTGGCCCATACCTTCAGGGCCTCCAGCCGAAGATCGTTGCCACCCGCCTGGTGAAGACCATCTGCGCTCATGAAGGCGGTGATATTTGCCCCTGGCCAGGACGAATGGATGAGCCCGAGCGGAACATGCACGCTTTGTTGCAGATCGCGGGCAAAGAAGTAGCATGCCGCAGAGAACCGCGCGACGTTTGCGGGGGTCGCGGCCTCCCACTTCACCGCAGAGGGAAGAGCGGCAAGCGGCGTTGCACTCGTCTGGTTCGCCACGGTCATCAATCGCAGTGTATCGTTGGCCGACACCTGGACATCTGGCCCGGCATCGATGGCGCCCATAACGGAATAGGCCATGTTGGACTGGCCCGAGCAGAGATAGACATCGCCAATCAGAATGTCGTTCACGGTCTGCGCGGCATCGGCGCCGCTATGCACGGTAAGCGCATATGGTCCCCCGGCAGGCAGAGCCGGAAGCTCGGCGCGCCAGTGCCCGCCTTCATCCGCCTTTGCCGTGATGGAGGCAGTTCCGATCGCGGCCGTGACGGCGGCATTCGGCGCCGCCGTCCCCCACAGGCGGATCGGCTGGTCGCGCTGAAGCACGGCGTGATCCTGAAAGATGGGGTTGAGAAGCGCCTCGGCATTCGCGGCACTCGTCAACAAGGCCGCAATGAAGGCGGCGCGGAAAATCGATGCGGACATCTTCTCCACTCTATTTTTGGGCTGAGCATTCATTGAGCGTTCAGCCGTTGGGTTTACTTGGTCAGTGCGGCGTTACCCCAGGTCACGACAGTCGGTTGCATGATGGGTGTCGCATCGTTTCTGGCGACAAGCTCGATGATTTTCACGCCCTTGACGTTCACCGCCAGCGTTTCGGCCTTCTCGCGAAAACGGGTGGGCTTGCTTTGGGCGAGTAATTTGCCGTCGCCGTAAACGGCGAAGGAAACCGGGTGGGTTTTGTCCGGAGAGGAATCGTCGATGCCCACCTCGGTCGTGAAGGTTTTCGCGCCGTTGTTGCGTACTTCCAGGCGTGAATTGGCCAAGACGCCGATGCCGCTGTCGAAACTCTCGCCGGCAACACGCAGGCTCTGACCGAAGGGCGTGTAGTCGGCTTGCGCCCCGCCCCAACCGGCGTATTGGGGATGGGCGCCGTTGCCATGCGTGCCGCCCCATGGCTGGGAGCGGAACAGTGTCGGGTCCGGTTGCGGAATTTGCACGCCGTCCACCGCCGGATTGACGCTTCCCGGCATCTCCGACAGGTATAAGCCGTTTTGCAACTGGCGCGTTCCTTCCGCTTCGAAGATCAGCGTCTGCCGTGGCGCTAAGGCAAGCTTGGTTTCCTTTTTGAAGGTGATTTTCTTTTTGGTCCAAAGGTCGGTCAGAACGATGTCCTTGTCGGCGGCATATTTGAGGTGCTGCGCCGTCAGATCGGCATCGACTGCGGCCAAGCCGCGATTGAACACGGCAACGGCTTTCTTGCCGGATGCAAGGGTCTTGACCAGGATCTGAATGTCCTGGGCGTCATAGGCGAGCACGGCCTGATTGCCCGCCGGATCTTGATTGATCGCGATGATGGCGGGGTTGCTGACGATATCGAGAAGCGCTTTGGGCATTGTGCGGACGTCGTTGCCGAGAATAAGCGGCGCGTTGATGATCGCCCAGAGTGCGAAATGCGAGCGCGCTTCGGTCAGATGGTCCCCGTCAAAATCGCCGGCCCCGACATAGAGCATGTCGGGATCGTTCCACGACTTGGGGTGGGCATAGAGCGGCCGGGTCACGGCGGTATCGAAGTTGTAGAGCATCCGCACCCAATGGGGCGACAGGTCATCGCTGGTCCGCGAGATACTGCCCACGTCTTTGGCCCAGGAGCGCACATCGGCGGAGCCCCATGCGCAAAGCGAAAAGATGAAATCGCCGTTCGGCTTGTAACGGGCGAGGGCGGTACCGACCTCAGTGTAGAGGTTGCGCACCGCGGTGACGTCAGTTGTGTTGATGTTCCATCCGTCGATCAGCGGCGTCAATTCGCGGAACTGCCCGGATTTGACGATCGGATTGTCCGCAGTAAACGCGCGCAGCCCGCAGCCGTCGACCTTTATATAGTCAAAGCCCCAATCCTTCATGTAAAGCGCGATATCCTGGTCCACGTGACCGTAGAGGCCGATTTCGCGCTCAGCGACACTGCCTTCGGCAAGGTTCGGGACGCCCGGGGAATAGGCTTGCGAGCAGGAATTGCGCCCCATATCCGAATAAATGCCGGCTTTGAGGCCCATGGCGTGGAGCTTCTCGGTCAAGGGTTTGAAGCTTGTCTCTTCAGCGCTGCCGACGGCCGCCGAGGGAAACTGCGCGATGCGGATTTGTATGCGGCCGTCGGGCTGACGCCGCTTCTGCCACCAGCCGTCATCCATATTCACATAGCGGTATCCGCTGGCGGCCAAGCCGGTTTTCACCAGCGCGTCGGCAACGCCCATGATCTTCGCTTCGGTGATGTCCGTGGCAAAGGAATTCCACGAGCTCCAGCCCATAGGCGGCGTCGTCGCGGAGCCGCCCTGGTAAGCGCTCCATTTGCCGGTTGGTGCCAGGGGATCGGCCTGTGCAATCGAAACGAAGCTCAGCAGGCCAATGGCCGCCGTGGTTAAGCCTAGGGCCCGCAACATTTTATTCCTCCCCTGCTGGGCATTTATTTATCAGACAACTGAAAGAGCGTTTTGCCGTTTCGTCAACCAGGATAACCGGCACCAAGGCGCGATTTTGGGTCTTGCGAGCGAAAATGACACGGCGAGCGCCGCCCGCCCATGGTTGGTTTTGGCGAGCCTTAGCAAAGCCACCGAAGGCTTCCGGCTTCTGTCTTCGTCCGCTATCATTATCATTATAAGGTTGTGGACTTACTCGCGTTTGTAGAATTCTGAGATAGTGTCGTCGTCTCAATCGCTTAACGACGGTCAATGCGCGTTCGAGAGGCAGCCGCCACGGCGCAGTAATCCTCGCAGCCGCAACATTACGGTCTGCCGGCCGGACAAAAAAATGTCCCGTGCCGCTCTTTTCTTAATTGTCCGACAAGTTATTGTAGGCAGCGAACAGTCCCGCGCAAAGCGGGCGTAGGGGAGGAGAGAATTCATGTTGCTTCGCCGTTTCGCGCAGCTTGGAAGTGTTCTCGTAGCTTTGTCGGCGTTGGCCCATGCGCAGCCAGCGGAGGCTACCAAGCCGCCATTGATCGTGCCCCCGCCGGTTACCGGTGCAGCCCCCGTCATCGTCGAACGCATTAAGGTCCATGGCGTTTCGCTGGAAGGCAATCTTGAAGGCGACTCGCCGGATCGCGATGTGATCGTCTATCTGCCGCCCAACTATAACAAAGATGTAAAGCGCCGTTATCCGGTGCTCTATGCGCTGCACGGCTATTCGATCAGCAATGAGAAGTGGACCACGGAAATCCACACGCCGCAGACGATCGAAGGCGCCTTCGCCACCGGTTCGCGCGAGATGATCGTCGTGCTGGCCAATGCCCAAACCCTGCACAACGGTTCGATGTATTCGAACTCACCGACGACAGGCAATTGGGAAGACTTCATCTCCCGCGATTTGGTCAGCTATATCGACAGCCACTATCGCACGCTTGCAAAGCGGGAGAGCCGCGGCATCGCCGGTCATTCGATGGGCGGCTACGGGACCACGCGCATCGCCATGCGCCACCCCGATGTTTTTTCGGTGTTCTATGCCATGAGCCCGTGCTGCATGTCTGCCCGCGGCGCACCAGCGCCGGAAATGGCCAAGAAGATGGAAGAGGCCAAGGCCACCGGCAATTCGGCGGGGCTGGATTTCTTCACACGCGCCACCTTTGCCAGTGCCGCTGCTTGGTCGCCGAATCCGAAGGAGCCGCCGCTTTACATCGATCTGCCGACCAAGGACGGTGTGCCCCAGCCGGCGATTATGGCCAAATGGGCGGCGAACGCGCCGCTCGCCATGGTCGATCAGTACATTGCCAACCTGCGCCAATACAAAGCGATTGCGCTCGACGTTGGCGACCTCGACGGCTTGAAGACGGACACTGCCGAACTGCATCGCATCCTGGATACCTACGGCATCGCCAACACGTTTGAGCTCTATAGCGGTGATCACGTCAGCAATGTCGCCGACCGCTGGCAAAATCACGTGATGCCGTTCTTCAGCAAGTATCTGGTTGGCGAAACCAAATAGGCTAGCCCCCACGCGAGGGGAGTGATCATGACGAACGCCTCGCGACGCATAAGGCGGCGCACGTTCTTGGCAGGTACAAGCGCGTGCGTCGCCGTTCGACCGGCATCTTCGGCTATATGGCAGGAGCGGATCAGCGATTCTGGTCTCGCGCTCTGCTACGACTGGCCTGCGGATCGCTGGGTGGAGGCGCTGCCGGTCGGCAACGGTCGTATCGCAGCGATGGTGTATGGCCGGGTCCGGCAGGAGCGCCTTCAACTTAACGAAGGCACGCTCTGGGCTGGCTCTCCCTACGACCCCGCCAATCCGGATGCGCTAGAGGCTTTGCCCGAGGTCCGTCGCTTGGTGGCGGAGGAGCGTTTCAAGGAGGCGATGGATCTCGCCTCCCGGACGATGATGGCCAAGCCTCTCAGTCAGCAGCCTTATGGCTCGGCCGGCGATGTTTTCCTCGATTTTTCTGATCAGAACTATACCGGCGGCTATCACCGGTCGCTCGATCTCACCACGGCGATTGCGCAGACGCGCTTACAGGTCCCCGGCGGTGTCATTTCGCGTGAAGTTTTTGTCAGCGAGCCGGATCAAGTCATCGTCGTGCGTCTGATCGCCAGTGGCAGCGCCAAGCTCAGCTGTGACATTCGATATCGGCATCCGAAGGACGCCGTTGCCGAGTGGCGACCGAAAGACGGTATCGTCACCCGGGAGCATGCCGGACTGGTTGATTGGGACCAGCGGGAAGATATCGCCCGTGACAACCGCCCATCCGGTCTGGCGGTGGCCGCGGATGGGCCCAAGGCACTTCTGGTGACGGGGCGCAACGTCGAAACCGCTGGTATTCCGGCCGGGTTACACTATGCGGTGCGCATTGCCGCCGGCGGAGATGGCCAAATTTTGGCGCATGATGATGTGCTTTCTGTCCGCGATGCGCATGTGGTGACGCTGGTCATTGCTCTGGCGACGAGCTTCGTGTCTCCGGCGCGGGTTGACGCCGACCCCGTTGCCGCCGTGCGTCAAACCTGCGATGCGGCGATCGTCAAGCGATATACGGCGTTGCGCCAAGACCACGTGGCTGCTCACCGCCGTCTTTTCGATCGCTTCTCGATTAAGCTCGGCCGATCCGCGGCGGACGAACGCGGCACGATTGACCGCCGCATCGTTCGCGGGGCAGAGAGCCTCCCGGCGCTTTACGTTCAATATGCCCGGTATCTGATGATTTCATCATCGCGTGGCACCGGTCAGCCCGCCAATTTGCAAGGCATCTGGAATGAGGGCGTCAATCCGCCCTGGGGCTCCAAATACACGATCAACATCAACACGCAGATGAATTACTGGCCGGTTGCGTCCCTCAATCTCGGCGAATGCTATGAGCCATTGATCCGGATGGTAGAGGAACTGGCGCTCACCGGCGCGCATACCGCCAAGGTCATGTATGGCGCGCGCGGCTGGGTGGCGCATCACAATACCGATCTGTGGCGCGCCTCGGCGCCGGTCGATGGTCCGTTCTGGGGTCTGTGGCCTATGGGCGGCGCCTGGCTCTGCAATGCGTTATGGGACTATTACGACCACAGCCGCGATCGCGTGGTGTTGAACCGCCTCTATCCGTTGCTGAAAGGCGCCAGCCAATTCTTCCTCGACACGCTCATTGAGGACCCGAAGGGGCGCGGGTTGGTAACCTCCCCTTCGCTATCGCCGGAGAACGCGCATCACGCCGATGTATCGATCTGTGCCGGTCCGGCAATGGATCGCCAGATCCTGCGCGACCTCTTCGCCCGCACGCTTGAAGCCCACACCATGGTGAAAGATCCGGATGGGGAATTTTATGCGGCCGTGGCCGCTGCTCGCGCGCGCTTGCCTGAGGATCGTATCGGGGGGCAAGGCCAGTTGCAGGAATGGCTGGAGGATTGGGATGCGGGTGCGCCCGAGCAAAACCACCGCCATGTCTCTCATCTCTATGGCGTCTACCCCAGCGGTCAGATCAACGTGCGCGACACGCCAGCTCTGATCGCGGCAGCCAAGGTGAGTCTCAACACGCGCGGCGATCTTTCGACCGGTTGGGCCACCGCATGGCGGCTATGCCTTTGGGCGCGGATGGGCGAGGGCGAACGCGCCTATCGCATCCTGCAGGGTCTGCTTGGTCCCCAACGAACCTATCCCAATCTGTTCGACGCTCATCCGCCGTTTCAGATCGACGGTAATTTCGGCGGCAGTGCCGGCATTCTGGAGATGATCGTGCAGTCTTGGGGCGGCGAAGTTCGCATTCTGCCCGCATTGCCCAAGGCTTGGAGCGAGGGCCATGTCGCCGGGCTTAAGCTGCGCGGCGGCGGCGAGCTGTCGTTGCGCTGGAAAAACGGCGCGCTGACATCGCTGCGTCTCAGCGGCCCGGCGGGTTCCGACATCCGCGTCCGCTATCGCGATACGCTGAAGGTTCTTCATTTCGACGCCCATGGACGGACGTCTTAGGCTTGATGCCTGGGACAACTATAGGGGAGGGGATTATGAAATTCGGACATCTGACATGGCTGGTGCTGGCGGCAAGCTTGACGGCACCGGCGCTGGCTGCGCCGCTGGCCCATACCCAAGTGGAGCAGGGCAAAATCACAGGCCGCGTCAGCGGCACTGTTTCTGCCTATCTTGGCATTCCCTACGCCGCGCCGCCGGTTGGCGCGTTGCGCTGGCGCGCGCCGGAACCGGCAGCGAAATGGCAGGGTCAACGTCAAGCCACCGCTTATGGCGCCGACTGCATGCAGGTCATTACGCCGAACGGTCATGGGCCGTGGACCTGGGAGTACAGCGCGCAAGGGCCGGTCAGCGAAAATTGCCTGTTCGTCAATGTCTGGACACCGGCTGCAAGCGCCACGGAAAAACTGCCGGTCCTGTTCTGGATACATGGTGGCGGTTATATCGAGGGCTCGAGTTCGATTGCGATCTACGACGGCGCCAAGCTCGCGGCCAAGGGCGTCATCGTCGTAAGCATCAATTACCGTCTCGGTTCCCTGGGATTTCTGGCACATCCGGCACTGTCGGCCGAATCTGCCGATCACGTCTCGGGCAACTACGGCGTGCTGGACACGATCGCCGCACTGAATTGGGTGAAGCGAAACATTGCCGCGTTCGGCGGTGATCCCGCGCGCGTAACGATTTGGGGCCAGTCCGCGGGTGCGGGCATGGTCACCAATCTCATGTTTGCGCCGAAGGCCAAAGGTTTGTTCGCTGGCGCCATCGCAGAGAGCGGTGTCGGCGGTGGTCTGGCGCTGAACGGTTTGAAAGACGCGGAAGCGGCTGGCGCGGAATTCGCTGCAGCGATGGGTGCCAAGACCGCGGCTGAGCTGCGCGCTCTTCCGGCGGATCGGTTGTTGAACCAGGCCGTCCCGCAAGCAAACGCACCGCGCCGCGTACGCTGGTTCGCCCCCTTCGTGGATGGGGCTGTGATACCGGATCAGCACGAAAATCTGACCGCGGCGGGGCGGTTCAACGCCACGCCGGTCCTCACCGGCCTTACCGCCGATGAGAATAGCCCGATGTTTCCGAAATTCGGAGCGATGACTGCGGAGGAGTGCAGCGCGGCGTTCGCGCGGCTGACCAGACCGATGGAGGCGGAGTTTCGCGCGGAATATCTGAAGCCGGACACCGATTGCAACGCCGCCGTGAAGGTGTTGTTGCGTGACCGCGGCCTCGCCGGAACATATCTTTGGACCTCGAAGCGGCTGCAAGCGTCGTCTCAGCCGGTCTTTGTCTATCTTTACCGGCATGCGGAACCCGGCACGGATGCGGCACGCTATGGCTCGTTCCATTCTGCCGATATCACTTATGTCTTCCAAAGCTTGGACAAGACGCCTGAGCGTCCCTTCACCGGCAAGGATCGCGAGATTTCATCGCAAGTGTCCGATTACTGGATCAACTTCGTGAAGACCGGCAATCCGAACGGGAGTGCGTTGCCGCAATGGCCAGCAGCGGACCTGACGGCGCAAATGCTTATGGAAACGGGTGACGATCTGCACGCCCGGCCCGCCTTGCCGCCGGAAAAGCGCAAGCTGATGGAAGAATTTATCCGCCGCGGCGGAATGGTCGGCATGTTCTGAGCGGGGAATCCACAATGCGCCAGCAGCTCCGGCCATCAATCAGGGAGAAGGCATGAAAATGAATATTGTTTCTTGGACCAAAGGTGCTGTGACGGCGGTCGTGTTGACTGCGCTCGCCGCGCCCGCAAACGCTGCGCCCGCAAACGCTGCGCCCCCCGCGGCGACGATGCTGACCATTCGCGCCGATCATGCGGGGGCGGTCATCAACAAGTATGTCTATGGCCAGTTTTCCGAGCATCTTGGAACCGGGATCTATGGCGGCATCTATGTCGGTGAAAACTCGCCCATTCCCAACACGCGTGGTTTTCGCAACGATGTGATCGCGGCGCTCAAGGACCTTTCGGTTCCTCTGGTGCGTTGGCCGGGAGGATGTTTTGCCGACGAGTATCATTGGCGTGACGGCATCGGTCCGAAGAACAAGCGGACGACCCGCATCAACACCAATTGGGGCGGGGTTCCCGATCCCAATACGTTCGGCACTCACGAGTTCTTCGATTTCGTCGAGATGATCGGCGCCGATGCCTATGTCAACGCCAATATGGGAACCGGAACGGCGGCGGAAGCGGCCCAGTGGCTCGAATATATGACCGGCGATCAAGACACCTCGCTGGTCAAGGAACGCAAAGCCAATGGCCGTGACAAGCCCTTCAAGGTTTCGGTTTATGCCTTGGGCAACGAGACCTGGGGCTGCGGCGGCAATATGCGGGGCGAGTATTACGCCGACCAATACAATCAGTGGGCCACCTTCGCCAAGACGGCGCAGAAGCCCGCTCCGCTCATGCTGGCGAGTGGAGACCGCGATGGCGCCGCGACTGACTTCACCGAAGTCTTGATGAAGAACCGGCGCGCCAAAATGGATGCCATCTCGATGCACTACTACACGGTGCTGGGGTCCAATTGGATCAACAAGGACGATGCGACCGGCTTCAACGAAGAGGGCTGGATCAGAATTCTCGCCAATACCGTCAAGATGGACGGCTATATCAAGAAGCACGACGAGATCATGACGGCGGCGGAAAAGGCAGTCGCGGCAGACGGGCCCAAGAACAAAGTCGCACTGTACGTCGATGAATGGGGCACCTGGTACAAGCCCGAGCCGGGCTCCAATCCAGGATTCCTCGTCCAGCAGAACACCATTCGCGATGCCATCGTTGCGGCGGCGAATTTCAACATCTTCCACAAATATGCCGATCGCGTGCAGACGACCTCGATCGCCCAGACGGTCAATGTGCTGCAGGCGATGATCCTGACCGATGGCCCCAAGATGCTGAAGACGCCGACTTATCACGTCTTCCGCATGTATAAGCCGTTCCAGGATGCGACGTCCCTGCCGGTGGAGATCAAGACCGGCAGCTATAGTTACGGCAGTTGGACTGTCCCGCAGGTGAGTGCGTCCGCAGCCAAGACCAAGACTGGTATGATTGTCGTTGGTCTGGCCAATCTCGATCCGCACAACACGGCCAGCATCTTGGCAACACTGACGGGCCCGGTAGCAGGGCAGGTGAAAGGCGAGATTCTCACGGCCGAAGCCATGGATGCTCACAACACCTTCGACAATCCCAATCTCGTCCACCCCGTCGCGTTTGACGGCGCCAAGCTAGAGGGCGGCAAGCTGACACTGAGTTTGCCGGCCAAGTCGGTCGTGGTCCTGACGATCGCGCCGTAGCCGGAAAAACGTTTCGCTTAACGTTTCCCTCTGGGAGCGGAGCTCGTTGCAGGCGGCTCCGCTCCTTTTGTTTTTTGCACTAATAGTACGAGAATATAATCGAGACTGTGATTTAGAGATCGTGCACCACTCAGACTCTGTATGAGAAGACGATTTACGCGACGCGGATCATCGTGTGGCTAAAGACACGAGAAAAATCCAGTATTTTAGATATTATTTTCGATCATAACCGTATGCACAAAGCGCATAACTGCCATCCGATGGTTCCGGTAACAATGTGGCTTTTCTACTACATGACTGACACAACGTACAAAACGTAAAGACAAACGTTTTTCATTTGTCTGTCAAATGATCGGAATCGGAGTAACGTCCCCAATGTGATGCTCGTTGCAAAACGAGTTCACGGGAGGGGGCGGGCGTGTTTGAAAGCACAAATTTTCAACGCAAGGAAAGCGGCTTCAGCATTCGAGGATTGGCGAAAGCCTCTCTAAAAGCCGAGTTTTGCTTGGAAAAAGTGAAGGTCGGTACGCCGGCTTTCGGATGCACGTTTGTTTCGCTTGCGGCAACACAAATGCTGGAAACGCAAAGAAACGGCTTCGCCCCAGGAAATCATTTTCGCAGTCAATAACAAATTTCTGCACGGGCAGTCATGCCTGGCACCAACAGCTCGGTATTCGAAGTTATTCAGCCGGGCGGGCGGGCGCTGCCCTATTACAAGGGCTATGGGCCAGACGGCGATGCCTCGCGCTTTGCCGACCTTTCGATCATGGGCTCGCACGTGACGACCGCATCGGCCACGCGCAACCGCAATGCGGCCAATCAGTTCCGGGCCGAGGTTGATTGGACAGAGGATAACCTGACCGTCAAGTTTGGCGGCAACTATGTCGCTGACCACTATCACATGAGCTATTACGGCCCGTGGTCCAACGGCCGTTGGCAGGCGTGGTCGGGCTATGGTCCGGATTCGGACAACGCGACCGGTGTTCACCTTCCATCGAGTCTCTTTCACGGCATGGTCAATCTGCCGTCGATGCCGGGCTGGGATTCGTCGCACAATATTCCGGGGTTACTCAGGGTTTCGCAGAAGGATGTGTGGTCCTATCTCAACAGCCTCGGAATTCCGTCGTCGGGTACGCCGGGCTATATCCCTGGCTTCAACTGGGGTTGCTGCCTTGTCAACGGCAAGACGACCTATGCCGGCATGACGCTGGATGCGATCAACTCCTTCGATCCGGGTTCTTTCCAGCAGGTCTTTGAAGACACCTATTCGCTTTACACCACCATGGCGACGGAGACGAAATTCATCGGTATGCCTTTGAAGGTCAATGCGGGCATCCGTTACGAGTACACCAGCGTACGGTCAACCGGTATGGACCAGCCGCTGACGGGCTTGACCGTCGCACCGGGCGACCCGACCGCGTATCTCTATACGTTCGGCGACATCACCAATACCTCGCAGGTCAATTCCTATCAGTACCTTCTGCCGAATTTGGACTTCAATTTGGCCGTCACCGATGACCTCCATCTTCGGTTGGATGCGTCGCGCACGCTGACCCGTCCGAACCTCAGCGATTTGAAGCCGAACAAGAGCGGGTGGGGCGGTCGTAAGGGTTCGCTGGGCGTTTCTGGCGGCAACCCGGGCGAACTGCCGTTCCTGTCCGACAACCTCGACGTTTCGGCCGAATGGTACTATGCGCCGAACTCGTATTTGGCGGCCGACGTCTTTGCCAAGAGCATCAGCAACTTCGTGGTCGGCGGTACCTCGACTTTGGTTCTCGACGGTACCAACGGAACGCAACGTGTGATTGACCCGAACACGCAGGCGCCTGCCGTGTTCACGCTGTCGCAAAACGTCAACGGCCCGGCTGCCAATGTGTATGGCTTGGAATTGATGTGGCAGCATATGTTCGGTGACAGCGGCTTCGGCTACCAGTTGAACGGCACCATCGTGCAGACCAACAGGCCGTACAATCCGCTCAATCTGAATACCAATGCGTTTGCGGTAACTGGTCTGGCCGACTCGGCGAACTTTGTCGGCTTCTACGACAAGGATGGTTTCGAAATCCGCTTTGCCGCCAACTGGCGCGACACTTATCTCGACAAGTTCGGCCAGGGCCAGAGCTCTGGTACGCAGTTCGGGTCCGAACCGGTGTTCGTGAATGGCGTGTGGACGCTCGATGCCAGCACCAGCTACGACATCACGGAAAACCTCAATGCGTATTTTGAGGCGACCAACTTGATGGACGTGGCATATAGCACGCGTGGCCGCTTTAGCGATCAAGTGCTGGATGTCGTGTCGATGGGCCGGCGCTTCACGCTTGGCCTGCACTACAAACTCTAATCTGACATAACGTAAACGACGGACCGGTGGGAGGCCATCGGTCCGTTTTTTTTAAGCTCACCAAATTTTGCAGCGCAAGTCGCGCGGAAACGGTGCATAATAGGTCTGACAAATAACCCTGGGCCAAAACTGGGAAATTGTGGGGAAATTCTGATGCCGCGACTCGCATTGACGGCAGTTCTGCTGGTTACGACCTGTGTGCTTGCTGTCGCCGGAATAGCCGGACCAGCCGTGTCTGTGCGCGATCAAGCCGAACAAAAGGCATCCACTATTGTTGCCAAACTGACGCCGGAGGAAAAATTCCAGCAGCTCGTCAATGTCGCGCCCGCAATTCCGCGTCTGAGCATTCCGGCCTACAACTGGTGGACGGAATCGCTGCACGGCGCCATGGGGACCGTGCCCACCACGAACTTTCCCGAACCTGTCGGTTTGGCGGCAACTTTCGACGATGCGCTGGTCCACGACATTGCCGGCGTGATCTCTGCCGAAAACCGCGGGCTCCACGCACTTGCGCGCCAGACCGGTCATCTCGGGCGTATCGGCACGGGGCTCGACACTTGGTCGCCCAACATCAATCTCTTCCGGGACCCGCGTTGGGGCCGTGGGCAGGAGACCTATGGTGAGGACCCGTTCCTCACGGCCCGCATGGGGGTAGCCTATGTGACGGGCATGCAGGGATCCAACCCGGATTTGCCGGAGGTTATCTCGACGCCCAAGCACTATGCCGTGCACTCGGGTCCAGAATCGACCCGTCATACCGCCAATGTCCCGGTTTCAGCGCACGATCTTGAAGATACCTATCTGCCAGCCTTCCGCGCCGCTATCGTTGAGGGCAAAGCCGGCTCGATCATGTGCGCCTACAACAGCGTCGATGGTCAGCCGGCCTGTGCCAGCGAACTTCTGCTCAAAGAGCGTCTGCGCGGCGCCTGGGGATTCAAAGGCTATGTCGTATCCGATTGCGATGCGGTGAAGGATATCGCCGACAATCACAAATACGTCCCCGATCGGGCGGCGGCGGTGGCCGCGGCCCTGAAGATGGGTGTCGACAACGAATGTAATGGCGATACGCTTGGCGACAACGGCATGGTGGCAAGTGATCGTTACAAGGAAGCCTTGCAGCGCGGCCTCATCTCTATAGAGGATATCGATCGCGCGCTGGTCCGCTTGTTCGCTGCCCGCTTTCAGAATGGCGATCTGGCGGGATTAAAAACCGTCAGCGCGCCGGGCCTGCCGCTGACAACGCCGGCGCACAGCGCTTTGGCGCTCGCGGCGGCGGAAGAAAGCATCGTGCTGCTCAAGAATGATGGGCTGCTGCCGCTTGATAAACCGGGCGTGAAAATCGCGCTCGTCGGCCCGCTCGCCGACTCGACCCATGTCTTGCGCGGCAACTATTCGTCGATGCAGTCGGCGCCACCGGTCTCGGTGTTGGCCGGGCTTCACAGGGCCATGCCCGGCGCAACGATCACGCGGGTGCCGTTTGGCCCTTCACTGACCGATGGCGATTCCATTCCCGCTTCTGCCTTGCGCACCCCGGAAGGCAAGCCAGGGCTCAAGGCCGAATACTTCAACGCCACCGTGGTGCCGCCGCCGCTGGCCAGTGTTGCCGGCTCTTTCGCGGACCGCATCAGGGCGGAAAAAGATCGTCAGGCCCAATTCAAGTTCGCGGCCAGGCCGGTGGTAACGCGCATCGAACAGGGCATTGCGGCGCGCGGCAACGAGCTTACGGCCGTTTCCGATAGCCATCGTGTGGTCTGGACCGGATTTCTGGTTCCACCCGAGACGGGTACCTATCGCATGGGGCTGACCGGTTTCATGGGATCGTTCGCCATCGATGACAAAGAGATCGCTGCGCTGGATCACCCGCAATGGGGTGGCATGCCGAAGTTAACCGACATCAAGCTGGTCAAAGGCAAGCGCTACAAGATCCGCGTTGTCACCGAGGCGCACGGGCTATCCAGCATCGACCTCAAATGGCAACTCGTGTCCGCGGATCCGATCGAGAACCTCAAAGCCGCCGCGGCGAAATCTGACGTGATCGTGGCGGTGGTTGGTCTTACCTCCGACCTCGAAGGCGAGGAGATGCCGGTGCATGTCGAAGGCTTCTCGGGCGGTGACAAGACTTCACTCGATATTCCCGCCGAACAGAAGACGCTGCTGGAAGCGGCCAAAGCGACCGGAAAACCGTTGATCGTCGTCGTGATGAACGGCAGTCCGGTGGCGCTGCAATGGGCCAAGGCCAATGCGTCGGCCATCGTCGAAGCGTGGTATTCTGGACAGGCAGGCGGGCTTGCTATCGCCAATGTGATTTTCGGCAGGACCAATCCGGGCGGACGACTGCCGCTTACCTTTTATGCCACCGTGGCCGATCTGCCCCCCTTCGATGATTATTCGATGAAGGGCCGCACCTATCGCTATTTCACCGGTACGCCGGTGTATCCGTTCGGCTATGGCCTTAGCTATACAAGCTTCAGCTATGCCCCGCTCAAAGTCGAAACCGCCGGCGGTGCGGCGCAGAATGGCGTGCGTGTGACGACTGAGATCCGCAACACAGGTGCGCGCAATGGCAGCGAGGTTGCCGAACTCTACCTGACGCCACCGGCTTTTGAGGGTGCGCCGCGTCTTGCCTTGCGTGGCTTTAAGCGCGTGGCGCTGAAGCCGGGCGAAGCCCGCGAGGTGGCGTTCGAACTTTCCCCGCGCGATCTCAGTTTCGTAACGGCTGAAGGTGTCCGTCAAATCATGGCGGGCCGGTATACGATCAGCATCGGCTCCGGTCAGCCGGATGCGGGCGTCGCGCATCAGACGTCGAGCTTCGATGCGGCGGCGGTTCGGCTTCCAGAGTGACCTGCGGATTGGCGCCTTGGGCGAGGGTACCCATTTCGATGTCAAAGATAGCATCACCAGTGCGTGCGGTTTGCAGCAGCGCGCACCGGGACAGGCCGGGCCCTCGGCCTGATGGCACCGACGGCACAAGGTTTATATGGGAGGACGAAAAACATGGCCGAAAATAACAAGTTACTGATGTCTCGCCGTGGCGCGATCAGCGGTTCAATCGCGCTCAGTCTGGCAGGTGCCTTGCCGTTGCGTGCAGCCGCAGCGGCAACCGTCTTGGCGGCGGGCATCGACGCTGGCAAAGCCGGTCATCCGATCGCCGATTACATCTTTGGCGGCTTCATCGAGCACATTGGCAATCTGATCAATTACAGTTTTTGGAGCGAAGTGCTGGACGACCGCAAGTTCTTCTATCCGGTTGATTCCACGCCGCTGCCGCAGCCGGAGCGGGCCAGCCGCCGGATGATGCCCCCGCCCAACAAATGGATACCGGTCGGTCCCGATGCCGATGTCACGATGGACAAGGTGGCGCCCTATGTCGGCGAGCAGAGCCCGGTCGTGCATCTGGCGGGAACCAAGCCGCGCGGTATTGCGCAGAGCAACCTTGCGCTTTCCAGAAAGGATTATGTCGGCCGCGTCGTGATCGTAGCTGATCCGGGTGCGGAAATTACCGCCACGTTGAGCTGGGGCAAGGGCGCGCACGAGCGCCAGACGGTCAAGCTCGCCGCGGGTGGGGCCTGGGCGACGGTTCCGCTCAAATTCTCTTGCCTGGCCGATACCACTACCGGGCGTCTGGAAATCGCCGGTAAAGGCAACGGCACGTTCAAGATCGGCGCCGTTTCGCTCATGCCGGCCGATAACGTCCGTGGTTTTCGGGCCGATACCATGGCGCTGATGAAAGAGCTGGATTGCAAGATCCTGCGCATGCCCGGCGGCAACTTCATCTCCGGCTACGATTGGAAGGACACCGTCGGCGATCCCGACAAGCGTCCGCCGAAGGCCGATCCGAACTGGCATCAGCTACAGCCCAACGATGTTGGCGTCGATGAACTTTTGCAGATGTGTCAGGACATTCTCGGCGTCGAGCCGTATTGGTGCATCAACACCGGCTTCGGCGAGCCGCGTTCGGGTGGGGAACTGGTCGAATACGTCAATGGCGCCGCAACGACGGAGTGGGGCGCCAAGCGCGCCGCCAACGGTCATGTCGTGCCCTACAAGGTGCATTATTGGAACGTCGGCAACGAGATGTATGGCCATTGGCAGCTCGGCCACATGTCGCTTGAGCAATATACCGCCAAGCACACCCTGTTCGCCGATGCGATCCGCAAGGTGGATCCCTCCGTTTACATCATCGTACCGGGCGGGTTCGTCGATGAGATGACGACCGGCCAAGGCATCATGATCGATTCCGGCAGCCGTCTCGTCGCTTATGGTTCGGAGCGGGATTGGGCGGGCGGCATGCTGAAGAATGCGTGGGGTTCGTTCGATGCGCTGGCGACTCACGCCTATCAGGCCGAGAACAAGCACTTCAATCTCGAAACCGGCAAGAACGAAGACATCACGCAGCCGCTGGTGGAATGGGCCCGTGCCCCGGCCAATCGCGTCGCCACCATGGCCGATTGCTGGGAGGAATATAAGAAACGCGTCCCGGCGCTGAACGAAGGCAAGGTCAGGGTCTTCTTCGACGAGTGGGCCTATCATTTCCAGCAGGACTTCAAGGGCTGCCTTGCCATCGCGCGCACGTTGCAGGAGTTCTTCCGCCATACCGATTTCATCGACATGGCCGCTTACACCATGGGCATGTCGTGGCTGTCCTATGACCGGACTCATGCGGTGGTCAGTGCGTCGGGCCGCGTGTTCCAGCTCTACAACAAGCATTTCGGGCGTATTCCGGTGGCCGTGACGGGCAACTCGCCCACGCCGGCGCCGCAATATGCGGCCGGTGGTGATCAGCCGAAGGTGAACACCGGCAGCCCGACGCATCCGCTCGATGTTTCTGCCGCGCTTTCGTCGGATAAGACGAAGCTTGTGATTGCTGTGGTCAACGCCACCGAAGAAGCCCATTCGCTGGCGCTCTCGCTGGAGGGCGTCAAGATCGTGGCCGAGGGGCGGACCTTCACGTTGAACTCGGCGCATGGGCTCGATGCGCAGAACGCCGTCGGCAAGGCGCCGGAGGTGAACATTGTCGAAGGCACCTTCGATGCAACGGCCAAGACCATCGCCGCGGCTCCGGCCAGCATCGTCCTCTACGAGTATGCGTTAGCCTAAATCGCCGGAGATGGTGGGCCGCTGCTTGATCGGCGGCCCACCGCTCTGCGAAAGCGCAGTCTCGTCCGTTCACCGAGCTGATACGGGATCTCTTGGAGGCCAACCCATGACGAACCGGCGGGGATTTCTGAAATTGGGCGGCGCGGCGCTTGTGTCCGGCTATGCCTTGAACACCGATGTCTTCGCGGCCGAGATCGATCCCTTGACCTTGGTCGATCCGGAGCTGCGCTCCTGGGCCATTCAGATGCGGGCCACGTCGGGGCCGCCGGCTCCCTTGACCAACGAAGCGCTTCCGGCGATCCGCGCCAAGATATCGTCTTCGGCGATGCCGCCGCTCGAAGGCGTTGCCGTGGCAGAAAAACGAATTGCGGGCGTTGCCGGTCAACCGGACGTCAGGGTCTATATCGCCAATGCCAAGCCGGGGGCATCCCGGCCCGGCATCGTCTTCATGCATGGCGGCGGGTTTATTTTCGGCGATGCCAAGGCGACGATTCGCGAGATTCAGGGTCTTGCCCTGGCACTCGATTGCTGCGTCATTTCGGTCGATTACCGTCTGGCGCCGGAGACGATCTATATCGGCTCCAAAGAGGACAACTACGTGGCGCTGCTGTGGACATACCGCAACGCGGCCGAACTCGGCATCGATCTCAAGCGCATCGCAGTGATGGGCGAGAGTGCGGGCGGCGGCCATGCCGCTCTGCTGGCGATCACGGCACGGGATCGCGGCGAGGTGCCGGTTTGCTTCCAGGTGTTGGTCTATCCCATGCTGGACGACCGCACCGCCTCTTCGCGACAAGTTCCGAAATTCTTCGGCACCTTCGTTTGGAGCGCTGATGCCAACCAATTCGGTTGGAAGTCCTTCTTGGGGCGCTCACCCGGCGGGCGTGATGTTCCCGTGGCGGCCGTCCCGGCGCGCACTTTGGACCTAAGCGGGCTACCCCCAGCCTTTATCGGTGTCGGAACGCTGGACCTCTTTTTCGATGAAGACCTGGATTATGCCCGGCGGCTGGCCGATGCGGCTGTCCCGGTCGAGTTACTGGTGGTGCCGGGGGTGTACCACGGGTTCGATCACGATCCGTCAGCTTCGGTCTCGTTGCGGTTTAATCTTGCCAAGCGCGATGCCCTGCGGCGGGCCTTCTCGCGGCAAGGCTAGCGTTTGGTCGCCCCGCCGGCAATTCGGGCCGTCGTGCGCCAAAGTTTGCCTTTTACCCCGCATAATTGTCTGATTTATTGGGGCTTCTGTAAAAGGGAATAACTCCCAGGCAATAGGGGAAGGGCAAGATGATCAAAATGATTATGACGGGCGCATCGGTGCTGGCGCTCATGGCCGCGGCCAATGCAACAGTCACCGCGACGTCATTTGGCAAGACCGCCGCCAATGAACCGGTAACGCTTTACACGCTGACCAACAAGAACGGCGTCGAAGCGAAAATCTCGACCTACGGAGCCACACTGGTCTCGCTCAAGGAACCGGACCGCAGTGGCAAGCTTGCCAGCGTGGTGCTCGGTTTCAGCAGCGTTGATCCTTATGTGAAGGGCGTGCCGTTTTTTGGCGCCACCATCGGGCGCTACGGCAACCGCATTGCCAAGGGCCGGTTTGTGCTCGATGGCAAGACGTATCAGCTTCCCACCAATGACGGTCCGAACAGCCTGCATGGCGGCGCCAAAGGGTTCGACAAGCGATTGTGGACGGCCACGCCCGTCTCCGCCAAAAATGGCGAAGCCTTGAAGCTCACTTATGTGAGTGCCGATGGCGAGGAGGGCTATCCCGGCAAGCTCTCGGTGCAGGTGACATACACGCTGCGCGCCGACAATTCGCTCGACATCGCCTATGAGGCAACGACCACCAAGCCGACGGTCGTCAATCTCACCAATCACACCTATTACAATCTCAGCGGCGATCCGCAGAAGCCGATCACCGGCGATCTTCTGACGATCAAGGCCGACACGTTCACGCCCATCGATGCCACGCTGATCCCGACCGGCGACTTGAAGCCCGTCAAAGGCACGCCCTTCGATTTCACCAAGGCAACGGCGATTGGTGCGCGCATTAGCGCCGATGACCAGCAGCTCAAATTCGCCGGCGGCTATGACCATAACTGGGTGCTGAACAAATCCGCTGCGGGCACCATGACCACGGCTGCCATTCTCAGCGACCCTGCCAGCGGTCGCATCTTGGAGGTCAAGACCACCGAACCGGGCCTGCAGTTCTATTCGGGCAACTTCTTGGACGGCAAACCGGCGGGTGCGGGCACGGTCTATCAGCATCGCACGGGGCTATGCCTGGAGACCCAGCACTTCCCCGATTCTCCCAACAAGACCGGATTTCCGTCCACGGTTCTTCACCCTGGTCAGACCTATCATAGCGAAACCGTATTGGTGTTCTCGGTACAGAAATAGCGCGGAACGCCAGGCGTAAAAAAGAGGGCGGGGCCTCTCGGCGCCGCCCTTTTAGTTTGGCTGCCGAGGAGGTCGAACAGCCAGGTACCAAATCGGTTAGAAGAACGTGATGTAGAATGCCACGATGATGGCGATGACGATCAGGCTGAGCACCACATCCATTGCGTTCCAGCTGGCGCGCGTAACCGCCTTTTCCTCCGGCGTCGCTCCATACCAGGAATATTTGAGCTTGGCCGGATCGGGCGCTTTGGTCAGATAGCTGATGACGACCATCAAAATCGCGGAGGTCAGCAGCAGCGTTTGGCACCAGTACAGCCAGTTGATGTTCCAGATGTCGAAGACGAGGCCATATTGCGCTTTGAGCGGCGCCAGCGCGGCACTGTATTGATCGGGAGTGATCGTGTGGTGGAAGAGCTGCTGTTTCAGCGTGGCGACGTCTGCCTTGTGCCCCTTCATCACGATATCGGCCGCCAAACGGGCGAAGCCGCCGATAATGCCGATGAGGAATGACCAGAACGCGGCCGGCGCGGTGGCGCGCTTCCAGAAGACACCGGCGATGAACAGCACCACGATGGCCGGCGACAGGTAGCTCTGCACGTTCTGGAGATATTCGTACAGGTTCGACGACAGCATCTTGATCACCAGCACCCAGCAGATGCCTAGGACCACGATCACGCCGGTGGCGATGCGTCCGGTCAGCACTTCTTCGCGGCCAGAGGCGTTGGGCCGCCATTCGCGATAGAAGTCCATTGTGAACAGCGTCGCCGAGGCGTTGAACTTGGAGGCCAGGGACGCCATCAGCGCCACGATCATGCCGCAAGCGACAAAACCGCGGACGCCGTGGGGCAGGATCTGCGCCACCAACGAGGTATAGGCGGCATCGCCATTGGGCGTGTGAAAGCTGGAACCGGGCATCGACACCAACGCGAAAGCGATCATGCCGGGCACCAGGAAGATAAACACCGGTGTGAGTTTGAGGAACCCGGCGAGGATCGTGCCGCGGCGGGCTTCTTTCTGGTTTTTGCCGGCCAGAACGCGTTGAACGATATATTGGTCGGTACACCAGTACCAGAAGCCGATGATGGCTGCGCCCGGCAGCACCGCGGCCCACGACCATTCCGGATCGTTATAGGAGCGGATCAGGTGGATCTTGTCGCCCGCGGTAAGCGTCATGGCGTGCCAGCCCGCGAAAACGTCGCCGTGACCGAGTTCTTGCAAACCGATGAAGAGAATGGCTACCGAACCGAAGATCAGGACCGGCGTCTGGAGCACGGCGGTGTACATGATCACGCGCAAGCCGCCGAGCACCGTATAAAGACCGGTGGTGAAAGCGAGCCCCAGCGCAATAGCCCAAAACACATCCAACTGGTATCCGAACAGGTTGACGCTGTTGATGCCAAGCAGGGTGCGCACGACGACGTCACCGGCGTAAATGGTCGCCGCGATCTTCGTCAACACCAGCGAAGCCATCGTCAAGAGGCTGAGCAGGTTGCGCGAACCGCGGGAGAAGCGCAGTTCGAGAAACTCCGGCATGGTGAAGACCTTCATGCGGTCATAGAGCGGCACGAACACCCAGCCGAGGATTAGGATGATCCAGCCTTGCATTTCCCAGTGCGCCATCGCCATGCCGGTCGCGAAGCCGGCACCGGCGAGCCCAACAAGATGCTCGGAGCCGATATTGGACGAGAAAATGGAGGTACCGATCTGCAGCCAATTCGAGTCACGGCCGGATAGGAAGTAGTCCTTGCCGGATTCGTTTTTCTTTCTCATCGACAGGATGACGACAAATGTCATGGCCGCGACGAAAGCCAATACGATCCACCAGTCCAGTGCATTGAACACTGAATTGCCCATGAATGCTCACTCCCCCTGAATTTTTGTTATTTTTGCCCGTAATAGGCCTTGGGCCCATGCTTGCGTAGGAAATGCTTGTCGAGCAGCACAGTCTGCATGTCGTCCGTGGCCGGATTGATCCGCAACGTCTCGCTTGCCAGCCGCGCCAAATATTCGAGAATCGCCGCATTGTGTACGGCCTCGTGCGCGTCCTTGCCCCAAGCAAATGGACCATGGCTTGCCACGAGCACCGCCGGTTTGTGCAGCGGATCGATACCCGCGAAAGCCTCGACGATCACCTCGCCTGTGTTCGCTTCATAGTCTGAGGCAATTTCGTCCGAGGTCATCAATCGGGTGCAGGGAACGTCGCCGTGCCAGTAATCGGCATGCGTGGTGCCCATGGCGGGAATGGCACGCTTGGCCTGCGCCCAGGCGGTGGCATAGAGGCTATGAGTGTGGACGATGCCAACGACATCGGCGAAGGCGCGATAGAGCACCAGATGGGTGGGTGTGTCGGAGGAGGGGCGCAAGTCGCCCTCCACCGTTTCACCGGTCGTGAGCGACACCACCACCATGTGTTCGGCCTTCATGACGTCATAAGGCACGCCCGAGGGTTTGATCACCACCAGGCCGCTGGCGCGGTCGATGCCGCTGACATTGCCGAAGGTCTGGATGACAAGTCCTTCTTTGACCAAATCGAGATTGGCCTTGAGGACGGCTTCTTTCAACGTATCGAGCATGGCGTCAGCTCCGTGCCTTGCTGCGGATATCGATCAGTTGCTTCATGATGCTGGCGAGATTGCCTCGTCCGGTTTCGGTGCCAAAGGCATCATGCAGGGTGCGGTAGATCGCATAGAGGTCCTTGTAGACCGCGTGCGCAGCCGGATCGGGCTGGTAGACCTTCTCTTTCAGGCCGGTCATGGCTTTGATCGCTGTCGCGAAATCGGGATGGGCTTTGGCCACCACGGCGGCGGCAATGGCGGAGCCGAGCGCCGGAGTTTGTGCAGAACGCGAAACCTTCATCGGGCGGCCCGTGACGTCGGCATAGAGTTGCATCACGAAGGCATTCTTTTCGGCGATGCCGCCGCAATTGACAACAGTGTCGATGGCGACGCCGTATTCCTCGAAGCGGTTGATGATGGTGAGGGCGCCGAACGCGGTCGCTTCGACCAGCGCGCGATAGATTTCGGCCGGTGTGGTGTAGAGGGTCTGCCCCAACAGCAGGCCCGTCAGCCGCTGATCGACCAGGATGGTGCGGTTGCCGTTGTTCCAGTCGAGCGCGACAAGCCCGCTTTCGCCCGGCTTCAGCTTGGCGGCTTGCTCTGTCAGTTCGACATGACCAAGCCCCGCTGGTTTTACGTATTCGACGAACCAGTTGAAGATGTCACCGACCGCCGATTGGCCCGCTTCGAGGCCGAAATAGCCGGGCAGCACACTGCCATCGACGATGCCGCAAACGCCGGGAACGTCGGCGAGTTTGTCGCTATTGACCTTGACGGTGATATCGCAGGTCGACGTGCCGATGATCTTGACCAGCACGCCCGGCGCGACGCCAGCGCCGATCGCGCCCAAATGGCAATCGAACGCGCCCACCGCCACGGGGATGCCCGCCTTAAGGCCGGTCTTTTGCGACCACTCGGGCGAAAGTCCGCCGACGGCGGAATCCACGGCTTTGACGCGCGGTGTCAGCCGGTCGCGCAAGGACGCAAGCTTGGGATCGAGCTTGGCGAGAAACTCGGCGTCGGGATAGCCGCCCCATTCCTTGCAATACATCGCCTTGTGTCCGGCGGCGCAAATGCCGGCGATGAAAGTGTCTGGATGCAGCGTACCGGTCATCGCCGCGGGCACGAAATCCGCGAGTTCGATCCAACTATGAGCCGCATCGAAGACGTCAGGGGCGGTGTGCAGGCAATGCAGGATTTTGGAATAGAACCACTCGCTCGAATAAACCCCGCCGATCTTGGCAAGGTATTGCGGGCGCATCTCGGCCGCGCGCTTGGTGATCTCGGCCGCTTCCGCCCAGCCGGTATGATCCTTCCACAGCCAAGCCATGGCAGCAGGGTTTTCCGCCCATCTTTTCTGCAAGGCGAGGGGGATGCCGTTCGCATCGACGGGCATCGGCGTGGAGCCAGTGGTATCGACTCCGATGCCGGCCACTTGTGACGGGGCAAAGCCCGGCACCGTATCGGCGGCTGCGGCCAGCGCTTCGACAATCGTCAGCTCGGCTCCCTTCAGATAATCGGCTGGATGCTGGCGGGCAACATTCGGGTCCTTGTCCAGGACGACGCCTTGGTGGCCATGCGCGTAAGTCCATATTGCGGAACCAACTTCGCGGCCGTCCGCTACGTCGACCACCAGCGCGCGAACGGAATTGGTCCCGTAGTCGAGACCGATCGCATAACGACTGTCCATGCTTCTTCCCAGAATCCGTTGGAGGTTAAATTGCCCAACCCTGATTGAGGGCGTAGTAGACTTCGTTGGTACGCAACGTCTGTTTGAAGTCGCGGATCTTGGTGTCGGCATCGATCACCAGGAATTCGATGCCGGCGATCGTCGCGAAGTCCTCAAGCATTTCGGTGGTCGCTGCCAGGCTGAACGCCGAATGGTGCGCACCGCCCGCCAGGATCCAGGCCATCGCCGCGGATTCGAAATCAGGGCGTGCCTTCCACACCGCGCGGGCCACCGGCAGCTTGGGCATGTCGTGCGGCGCCTTGATCACGTCGACTTCGTTGACGATGAGGCGGAAGCGGTTGCCGAGATCGATCAGCGAGGTGGCCGTGGCCGGCCCCTCGGCGGACTCGAACACCAGACGCGCCGGGTCTTCCTTGCCGCCGATGCCAAGCTTGTGGACTTCGAGCTTGGGCCTGTCCGCGGCGATGGATGGGCAGATTTCCAGCATATGAGCGGCGAGATTGCACATGTTCGCCGGATCGAGGTGGTAGGTGTAGTCTTCCATGAACGAGGTGCCGCCTTTGAGGCCGGTCGTCATGGTCTTGACCGCGCGCACCAGGGCGGCGGTCTTCCAGTCGCCTTCGGCACCGAAACCGTAGCCGTCGGCCATCAGGCGCTGCGAGCCGATGCCCGGCAACTGCGCCATCCCGTAAAGGTCTTCGAAGGTGTTGGTGTAGCCCTTGGCGCCGACCTCTTTCAGGAAGACGCGCATGCCCGCTTCGATCTTCGCGGCGCCCCGCACGGATGCGTAATGGGCGCCGCCTTTCTTCACGTCGGGCGACAGGACATAGGCATCGGCATATTCGGCGATCAGATCGTCAACCTGCTTGTCGCTGACCGCATCGATCCGTTTCACCAGATCGCCGACGGCGTAATAGTTGACCGAGAAACCGAATTTGAACTGTGCCGATACCTTGTCGCCGTCGGTAACCGCCACTTCGCGCATATTGTCGCCGAAACGGACGAACTTGGCACCTTGCCAATCGGCCCAGGCGAGCGCCGCGCGCGTGAAGGCGCCGATTTTCTCTTGTACCTTAGGATCCTGCCAATAGCCGACGACGACCTTGCGGTCCTTTCTGAGGCGCGTCCAGATGAACCCGTGCTCGCGGTCGCCATGGGCCGCTTGGTTCAGATTCATGAAGTCCATATCGATGGAGGCCCAAGGAATGTCGCGGTTGTATTGCGTGTGCAGATGAACGGCGGGCTTCTGCAGGTGCTTAAGACCGTTGATCCACATTTTCGAGGGCGAGAAGGTGTGGCACCAGGTGATGAGACCGATGCAGGCCGGCGAATTGTTAGCGGCAGCAACAAGTTCATCAACCGACTCAGGCGATACAAGGACCGGTTTGAAGACGACTCTGACTGGAATGGCGGGCGAGGCGTCGAGTGCCTTGGCGATTTCGCTGGAATCGGCGGCGACTTGTTTCAGCGTCTCAGGGCCATAGAGATGCTGGCTTCCGGTTACAAACCACACTTCGCGATCGCGCACTTTGAGCATCGGCCATCTCTGCATCTATTTCGTCTGAGTTATTAGCATGGCTGCTTTTGAGTTGCATCAAAAATCAGACAAATATGCGATGGGGCGGCCTGCCGCACGAGGCACGGAAGCAGCGGGCGCCGCGATGTCACGGGCTTGTGGTTGAGGCTTTGTCTAGGGTGCCGCAGGCCACGCTCCTCAATGACTGGGAGAGGGTCATGCCGCTCATCCGGTAGTGGACCGACATCAAGGCCCGGGGGCTCTATTCTTGCGGGTGGCCGTCCAAAACCGTACGGCGGTACAGCTTGCCGCTTTCCCGATGGCGTTGCCGTTGATTGCAGTGGCTGCGTCCGGATTGCGCAATGGGGGAGGTGCCGTAGTACGCCACACTCCAGGCGGGAAGGCCGATCGCGTCCTGCAATTGCCGATTCGGCTGTCGACATGCGTCTGCTTTGGTGGCAGCGCTCTCGACCTTCTTTTCGTATCCACAGCACGTGCCGGTCTGGACGATTCGACGCTTGCCTCACAATCTGGTGCGGGTAACGTGTTTGTGTACACTGTGGGCGCGCAAGGTCTGCCGGAGCATCGTTTTGATATGCACGGATGGCCTTCCGGCAATCGGAACGACGAGATTGAAGAAATAGAACCACGTCCGTTGGATAGCAGTTGACAGAAAAGCAGCCTCACCTGAACCAAATTCAACATGTTCACCGGCAGGAAGAGAACTTGCAGCCTATTCGGATCGGCGTTATCGGCCTCGGCAAGATTGCCCTTGAAGAACACGTCCCGGCGATAAGGGCCGACGGCGCGTATGAAATCGTCGCCGGTGCTGGACGGGATGCAACACTGGAAGGCATTCCTTGTTTTGCGTCTCTCGATGAGATGTTTGATGCTGGCCCTCCGCTCGACGCCGTCGCGATTTGCACGCCGCCGCAATTGCATTACGCCATGGCCAAGGCCGCCCTGGAACGGCATTGCCATGTGCTGCTGGAAAAGCCGCCATGCCTGACCGTCGCCGAATTCGACGATCTCGTTACCACCGCTGCGGCTAAGGGGGCGAGCTTTTTCCAGGCTTGGCACGCGCGCGAGACCCCAGTGATCGAGGTCGCGCAGCGCTGGCTTGCCGGCCGGCGCATCCTGGGTGGAGGCGTTGTCTGGACGGAGGACGTCCGCCTTTCTCACCCCCACCAGGACTGGATTTGGCAAGCGGATGGTTTCGGCGTTCTCGACGCGGGTATCAATGCCATCTCGATTCTGACGCGGATTTTGTCGGACCCAATTACGGTGGACCACGCAACGTTGCTCGTCCCGTCGGATTGCCAAAGCCCGATCGCGGCGAGGGTCGGTTTCCGAATGCAAGGTGCGGCCATCGATGCCGATTTCGATTTTCGCGTTCCGGTGATTTATGAGCGCCAGATAACGCTCGAAACCGAGGACGGCACGCTCACGCTTTTGGGGCACGGCAGCGAGCTTTTGATCGATGGCCGCGCCACCGCCGCGGCTGGGCAGACGAGCGAATACGCCGAGTTGTACCGGCGGTTTAGAGAGCTTATCGCGCGTGGTGCATCCGACAACGACAAGCGGCCCCTCGAACTCGTGGTCGACATTTTTCGGGTGGCGGAGCGTATAGCCATCGCACCGCTCTCAAGCTGATGGTGGCAGAGGTGCGCCGTTCAGGTGCGCGGTGGACGCGTCAAGAGTCGCGATCCCGAGTCCCGAGCTTTTTGCGACAAGGGAATATCCTGGAGTGCCAGTCTGACCAACGTGCTCATCTCACGCTGCGCCCGTTCGGGGTTGCGGTCGGCGATCGCCTGGAAAACCCGCAAGTGATCGGGAACGGGGTCACGGGGCAGCGGCTTTTCCCGTTGTTTGAACATTGTGGTCGTCTTGACCGCCGCATTCACGCCAGTGGTGAGCGAGATGAAATAGGGATTGTCGGTGGCCTGAAGCAGGCTCTCATGAAAGGCGGTATCGCCATCTTGGCCCTCTTCGGAGGCTAAGGTGCGAGCGGCCATTCGCTCGATGCCGTCGCGCATGGCGTCCAAATCCTTGGTGGTGCGCCGGACGGCTGCGAGGGCGGCCGCGGCGGATTCGACGACATCGCGCAACTCAAAGAGGCTCTCGAGCAGCGCCAGATCGGGCTCGTTTTCGAAGGTCCACGCCAGCACGTCCGGATCGAGCATGTGCCACTTGCTTAATGGACTGACCTTCGTGCCGACCTTCGGCTTGGACTCGACCAGTCCTTTGGCGGCCAGGATGCGGACGGCTTCGCGATAGGCGGTGCGCGAAACGGCCAGTTTGGCGCTGGATGCCACTTCACCGAACAACAAATCGCCGGGCTTATATTGGCCGCTGGTGATCGCCACGCCGAGATCGCGCGCAATCGTTCCGTGTAAACGCAAGCTTTTGCTGATCGGGTGTAGGCGACCAACGGGTACAAGTTTAACCATCGTATCCGGCCAATAAATCCCGCCTCGTCAATATATATCCATATATACTCCAACATTACCGCTGACAAATACAACGAAAATTGCGCCACCCCGGTCCTGCAATATCGTACTTGTCGGGCAAATGAGGCCATTCACAGCATCCAGGCTCTGCGGTCGATAGGCAAACGAATGCCAATTTTGCACGCCACCAGGCGCGCTCCTTGATGTTTTGCGAGGAACAATGGTCAGCGGACGGATTTCAAACATCCTCGGTCGCCACAGCGCCGGAGGGGGGCTGACGATTCGTGTGTGCAAAACCGGGGATTGCGAGAAGAGGACTTCCCAGCCGTCGCCCCACGTCATGGGCGGCGGGCACGTGTGGCGGATAGCGCGAACGAACGGAAAATCGGCAATCGGCACAGGAAGGTGCTGCCATCGGGCGTGGCCGTTCCCTCGTTTGATCCGGCATAACTTGTCTGGCATATGCAAAGACGAATTATGGACAGGATCGCGGCCATGGCCAGCTCATTCATCGCATCTTCCGTATTCGCCTTGGCTCTCGCTGTCCCCGCTGCGGCGCAGAACGCCGCAATACCCGTAACCCTCTCGGTCGACGCCTCGCATGTTGAGGGCGTGGTGAAGCCGATCTGGCGCTTCTTCGGGGCCGACGAGCCAAATTATGCGACGATGAAAGACGGCCGCACGACGCTGGCCACGCTCGGAAGCCTCAAGCCGGGTGCGGTCTATTTCCGGACGCACAATCTTCTCACCTCGGGCGACGGAACGCCGGCGCTGAAGTGGGGTTCGACCAACATCTATACCGAAGATGCTGCGGGCCATCCGGTCTACAACTGGACCATCGTCGACCACATCTTCGATACCTATCTGGCGCGCGGCGTGAAGCCTTATGTCGAGATCGGCTTCATGCCGGAAGCGCTTTCGATCAAGCCGCAACCCTATCAGCACAATTTCCGGCCCGGCAGCGGCGACATCCGGACCGGTTGGGCTTTCCCGCCCAAGGACTACGGCAAATGGGAAGAACTCGTTTATCAGTGGGTGCGCCACTGCATCGGCCGCTATGGCCGGGCCGAGGTTGCGAGCTGGTACTTTGAAACCTGGAACGAAGCCAATCTGCCTCAATATTACTGGGGCGGCACGCAAGACGAGTTTTTCAAGCTGTACGACGCGGCCGTGCACGGCGTCCGCCGGGCGCTGCCTGAGGCACGGGTGGGTGGGCCGGACATCGCCGGAACCAGCGACACTTTCCTCACCGATTTCATGAACCATGTGAAAAAAGCGGGGACGCCGACCGATTTCCTGTCTTTCCACGCCAAAGGCAGTCCCAAATTCATCGGGGAGGGCGGCCAGGGCCATGTGGAGATGGGCATTGCCACCCACCTTCAGGCCGCTGATCGTGAATTTGCCCAGATCGCCGCCAATCCGGCGTTCCGCACCAAACCCATCGTCATCGGCGAGTCCGATCCGGAAGGATGCGCAGCCTGCCAGGGCCCAGCCAACGCCTATCGGAACGGGACGATGTATGCGAGCTACACGGCGGCCGTTTTTCCGCGCCTGCGCGCGCTTGCCGAACGCCGCGGTGTGAATCTCGAAGGTGTGCTCACCTGGGCGTTCGAGTTTGAAGACCAACCCTATTTCGCCGGCTTCCGGCAGTTGACGTCGGCCGGGATCGATCTGCCGGTCATCAATGTCTTCAAGTTGTTTTCTAAAATGAACGGCCGCTACGTCCGGTCATTCTCGGACCGCCAAATACCGCTGGATCAGGTGATGAAGGATGGCGTCCGCAGCGCCCCGGATGTGGGGAGTGTCGCCACGCTGGACGGCAACACACTGACGGTCTTGGTCTGGCATTATCACGATGACGACGTGGCGGGGCTGGACGCCGAGGTTCGGCTCGCGCTGCGCGGCCTGCCCAAGGCGTTCGGCAAGGCCATCGCCGTCACTCAGTATCGCATCGATAGGGATCATGCGAACAGCTACGCGGCATGGTTGGCGATGGGCTCGCCGATCGCGCCAACGGACGAGCAGCGAACGGCGTTGCTGCAGGCCGCGCAGCTCGTCCCCATGCAAGATGTGAGCACCCTTACGGTTGTTGGGGGCAATGCCGCGCTCGAATTTCGTTTGCCGCGTCAGGGCGTGTCGCTGATTGTCCTAAGGCCCATATAGGCCGCTTCGACGGCCATAGCGGCGGTGGTCTGACGGTCGTGGGGGGCATAGCCTTGTGCATTTTTCGATGCTCCACTTACATTGCAGGCAAAGAACGCCGCGTCAGCACGAGGTAAGGAACATTCGCGCTTGCTAGGGATGCTGCTGAGGATTGGTATCTGGAGCGGCGTGGCAAGTTCCGCGCGGGCACCCTCAGGAACGGTAAGACCTTCAGGCGCGCCGCGGAAAGTTCCTGCCCGAGTATAAGGTCATAACGCTCGGGCAGCGCAGCCCGCATTACGGGAAGAGGCATGGCGACCGGCTACGCGTTCCCTTGCTGCTCTTCTTCGGCAACAAACCGGCCGGTGAACGCATTCTTGACATCGAGCTACCGGGCAAGAACCGCGTTGGTCTTTGCAAGAGGATGCGGAGCCTTCAATACAATCAATGATTGCTGAGAGGCGCGAAACAGTACACAGTCCAACTCCTTATGACGAGGTGGCCGTTCTATGCAGAAGCCGAAGGAACTTGAGACAGTCACCGACATCTGTCTCGTCATACCTGCGTTCGATACACTGAATCTGACACCGCTCGGCACTTCTGTTCTGATTGCCGCCTGCCGGCAGCGGGGCCTGCAGGTCGGCGCGGTTTATGCCAGCGTGCTGATGGCGGCGCGCATCGGCTACGACGTCTACGAAACGATTTGCAAGACTTTGGTGCGCAAGCAGCCGGGCGAATACATTTTCAAGCCGCACGCTTATCCGCCGGAGGTGCTGGCACGGATTCCCGAGGGCATTGAGCATCCCAAAATGCGCGATTTGATCGCGGCTGTGGCGCCTGCCACCGGACCGCATCTGGATGAGGTCGTCCAAGCGATTGCCGCCAAGAAGCCGCGTATTGTCGGCATCACCAATATGTTTCAGCAGAACATGTCGGCCTTCGCCATTTCGCGGCGGGTGCGCATGGTTCTGCCTGAGGCGTTGATTGTCATGGGCGGTGCCAATGTCACCGGCGTGATGGCAAGGGGGCTCGCACAGGTTTTCGATTGCGTCGATTATTTTTTCGACGGCGAGGCGGACACTGTGTTTCCCGATTTCTGCGAGGCTTATCTGCATCGCGGCGTGCGGCCTGCCGATCGCATCGTCGGATGCGCGCCGCTACAGAACATGGACGATTCGCCGGACGCCGATTTCTCCGACTTCATCGCCGCGATGCGCGAACAGCAGGACGCGGGGCGGCTGCCGTCGGGTCTTCCGGGATATATAACCTATGAGTCCTCGCGCGGCTGTTGGTGGGGCGCCAAGCATCATTGCACTTTCTGCGGCCTCAACCAGGCAAGCATGAACTTTCGCGAAAAGAGGCCGGAGCGGGTGGTGCGGGAGCTTGTCGCTCTCGATCAGCGATGGGGCGGCAGGCCGATTCGCACAGCCGACAACATCATCCCAAACTCCTACTTTACGACGGTGCTGCCGCATCTGGCGGCCCTGCCGCGCCCGCCCAAACTCTTCTACGAGGCGAAAGCAAATCTCAAGGAGGAGCAGGTGGCCTTGATGCGCAAGGCCGGCATATACAGTATCCAGCCGGGCGTCGAATCCTTGTCGACGCCGGTCCTGAAGCTGATGCGCAAGGGCATTTCCGCGCATCAGAACATCATGTTGTTGCGCAGCAGCGCCAAGCTCGGCATGCGCGCGGGCTGGAACTTGATCTACGGCTTTCCGGGCGAGACGCAGCAGAACTATCGCGACATGCTCGCGCTCTTTCCCGCCATCCTGCATATGCGGCCGCCGGATGGCATCTCCGAAATCATGATGGATCGGTTCAGCCCGAATTTTAACGATCATGAGCGCATGGGCATTCCCGCGATCAAGCCGTTCGAGATCTATCGTGGTCTCTATCCGTCCGATGCGCCGCTTGACGAGATCGCTTATCACTTCGACGGCATCTACACGACGGAGTTTCTGGAAGACGCGGCGTTGGTAAGAGAATTTTGCGACAGCGTGGGCCATTGGAAACGCTTGTGGCAGAGCCCGCGGCGTCGGCCGCTTCTGCACCTGGAGATGAGGGCAAACGGCGCAGCGGTCGTCATCGACACAAGACCCATCGCGCGCGCACCGCTCGTCGTTCTTTCTCCGGAAGCGGTCAATGCACTGACTCATTTCGAGCGTCCCCGGGCGCGTGAGGGATTGCCCAAAGCCGCCGCACAGCATCTCGATTTTCTTCTTCAGCACCGTTATGTCGTTGACCACGAAAACTTGCTTCTGAATGTCGTGGTTCAAGGGGTCGCAACCGAGCCGAAACCGGCCCGCGCTTTGGTGGCAGCCGCAGTCTCGTGAGCGTCTGTCCTGGGCGCTTCAGCCCTAAGTGCGCCGCCGCTTACAGCCGCACAATCAGCTTGCCGAAATTGGCGCCGCGCAGCAGGCCGATAAAGGCCTTGGGTGCCGTCTCCAGCCCGTCCACGATATCTTCGCGATAGCGCAAGCGTCCCGCGGCGATCCAGCCCGCCGCCTCGCGATAGAAATCGTCCTGCTGCGCGGCGAATTCGTAGACGATGTAGCCGCGGATCGAGAGGCTTTTGGTCAGCACTTGGCGCATCATGCCCGCCAAGCGGTCGGGCCCTGCGGGTGCCTCGTCGTTATATTGCGCGATGAGGCCGCAGACCGGCACCCGCGCGAAATCGTTGAGCAGCGGAAACACCGCATTCCAAATGGGGCCGCCGACATTCTCGAAATAGACGTCGATCCCTTCGGGGCAGGCCGCTGCAAGCTGGGCCGCAAAATCGGAGCTGCGATGGTCGACCACCGCATCGAAACCCAGAACGTCACGGACAAAGGCGCATTTGTCGGCGCCCCCCGCGATGCCCACTGCCCGGGCTCCCTTAATACGGGCGATCTGGCCAACCACCGAGCCCACCGCGCCGCTCGCCGCCGCCACCACCACGGTTTCGCCGGGCTTGGGTTTGCCGATCGTCAAAAGACCGGCATAAGCGGTAAATCCCGGCATGCCGAGCACACCCAGCGCCGTGGTCACGGGCGCCGCCGCCGGATCCAGCTTGCGCAGGCCCGTACCGTCGCAGACGGCAAAGCGCTGCCAGCCGGAATAGGACAGCACCACATCGCCGGTGTGATAATCCGGATGACGCGAGGCGATGACCTCGGCCACCGTGCCGCCCACCATCACCGCGTCCACCTCCACCGGCTTGGCATAGGATTTGGCGGCGTTCATCCGTCCACGCATATAAGGATCGAGCGACAAATACCGGATCTTGAGCAGCACCTCGCCCGCTTTGGGCACCGGCATGGGCACCTCTTCGAGGCGGAAATGCTCCGGTCCCGGCCAGCCCACGGGGCGTTTCGCCAGCACAATGCGTTGGTTTGTTTCGGGGGGCATCGCAGCGTTCCTATCGGGCCGATGAAGACTACACCCCAAAACCGGCGCGATAAAATGCGGCCTTCTCGCCAGCCCGTGATCCATCCCGTCAAATCAAGCAAAAAGGCAAGACCGCGGCGACGGTCTTGCCTTTGCTCTGCCTGTTTGCCGAAGGCGTTAGTTGAACGTCTTCTTCAGCGTCACGAACACCGAGCGCGGCGCACCGGGCAGCAGCGTCTGGCTATCGCCGCGGGCGGTGAAGCCGTTCGAGCCGATGGTCGCGATATAGTCTTTGTCGAACAGATTATCGACATTGACCTGAAGCTCAAGCCCGTCGGCAAGGCCGTCGCTATGCACGCGATAGCCGGCCGTCAGGCTGACCAGGGCGCGGCCCGGCACCGACTGATCGTCTTCATAGGTGAAGTAGCGCTTGCTCATATAGGAGACATCGATATTGCCGAAGAACACGCTGTCATCATAGTTCAAGGCCGCGTTCAGGATATGCTTGGGCGCGTCGGTCGTGATCTTGTCCTTGGTATGCATGATGACAGCGCCGGTACCGTCCAGCGTATCGTCGTCATAGGTGGATTCGTTGAAGGAATAAGACCCCGACAGCCAGGCCTTTTCCCAGAAATGCCAGGTGGCGGCCGCTTCGATACCCTTCGATGTGACCGAGCCGACATTGGAAAGCACCGAGGGATTGCCGAGAATGCCGACGCCGACCTGAGTCGCCAGCTGACGATTCTTGAACATCACATAATAGCCGGCGATCAAAGCCTGAAAGGTGTCGGTGTTGAAGCGATAGCCCGCTTCGATGGTCTGCGAGGTTTCTGGCTTCAGCGTGTTCTTGATGGCGTTGAAGCCCGGCTGGGTGGTCGAGAAGGGGCCACTGGTGGCGGCGCTGACGAAAGCGCGCTGGTTCTTGGAATAATCGGCGAAGACTTCGCTGGCATCGCTGATCTGATAATTGGCGCCGGCCTGGGGCAGGAAGCCGTTGTCGGTCTTGATCTTGCCGCCGGTGAACTGGTCGGAGCTGAGCGGCAGGAAGGGCGCCGTGATCTGGTTGGCGAGCAGATGGGCGCCATTGTTGACCGTCTGGGTCTTGAAACCGAAATTGATTTTCAGGTCCTCGGTCACCTTCCAGCTGTCCTGCAAATGGGCGACCACGGTGGTGGTGTTGAAGGCATAGGCCCATTGCGTCGCAATCGGATTGGAAGGGAACTGCAGGCTGGTGACGCCCGAACCATCGGCCGCCAGCGCGTAGTAGCGGCGGGCCTGATGGAAGTTGTTGTTCTCGTACCAGACGCCGCCTTCGATGGTGTGGTCGCCGAGCGTCCAGCTCAGCGAGGAGACGACGCCATAGCGGCTGATGGCATATTCGGTGGTGCGCACGGAGATCGGGGCGGCACCGGGAATGAGTTCGCTGGTCGGAACGTAAGGCGTCCACCACAGTCCGCGGCCGGTGTTGTTGTGGCCATAGCCGGTGACTTTGAGGTCCAAGCCCGGTGTGATCGACCAATCCGTCGTCACGCCGCCAAGCACGTCGTTGCGCAGGCCCGAAGCATTATAATAGGCATCGTCCGCCGTGGCGAAAGGTGCCGGCAGCGGCTTGCCTTGCTGATAATCATTGGCGACTTCGACGGCGAGCGGCCAGTTGTTGCTGATGTTGTCCCAGTCCTTGCCCAGACGATGCAGCATGTCGAGCGAGAAATCCTGATAGTCGTTCTCGCGGCGGACGGAGTAGTTGAGAAAGCCCGTGACGGTGGCGGTCTGGCCGATGTCCTGCACGATCTTGCCATTGATCAATTGCTGCTTTTGCAGGCCGTCGCCCTTCCATTTGTCGGACTGCTGGAAGCTATAGCTGACATAGGCGCGCGTGCCGGTGGGCAACGCGCCGCTATCGAGGCGGACAAATTCATGCACGGCATCGA
>JAATGP010000018.1 GCA_015654635.1 Alphaproteobacteria bacterium
CCGGTTCCTATTCCCCCTGGGGATGAGGACCGCAAGGACCACTTCATCACTCGTAACGGACTGACCTATGCGGGAAGTCACCTGATAATCGATTTATGGGACGCCGAGGGACTCGACGACCGTGATCGGATCGAAGCAGCATTGATAGATGCTGTGAATGCAGCGGGGGCGACCCTTCTGCACATTCACTTGCATACTTTCGACGATGGCGGAGGCGTTTCAGGCGTCGCCGTTCTCAGCGAAAGCCATATCAGCGTTCATACTTGGCCGGAAAAGAAATACGCGGCTTTCGACGTCTTCATGTGCGGAGATGCCGAACCTCGCAAAGCTCTTGCCGTGTTCAAGGCTGCCTTTAATCCAGGACGGCTGGTCATCGGTGAACATAAGCGCGGCGTGCTCTAATCAGCCTCAAAGCGCGGGTTTCTATAAAGGCGGAAGCGGGCAACCGTTTCCGCCTTTTTTTCTTCCGGCTCCGCGCGATGGGGCGCCCGGTTAACTGTGTTGTGCAAAAGCCTCTGCCATAATGAGCCAGATATGCCAGAGCGGCGGGGCCTTAAGCATTTGCGATACGACGTTTGCATCATCGGCGCAGGCGCGGACGGTTTGGCCGCCGCTGCGCATCTGGCTGCCCATGGGCTGACGGTGATGGTGGTCGACGGGGCCGCCGCGACGGGCGGGCGTTGTGTGACGGCAGAGTTCGCGCCTGGCTTTTTCGCCTCGCCCTTTGCCGACGAACTCCCCGCCATCCCGCCGGAGATTTTCTTTGGCCTGGATTTGGCGCGCCGCGGCGCAATTCTGGCACCCTGCGAAAGGCTTTCATCTTTTGCCGACCCGCTGCGTATGGCCGTCATCGCGCGGGTGCTGGCCGACGCAAGCTGCAACCCCCACAAGCCGGGCGTCTTTGCGCGAACGCCCGCCGAAGAACCTTATCCCGGCGAAGCCTGGGCGAGCCGTGCCCGGGCAGAAATCGAATCGACGGTCGCGCCAGAAGCGCTCTGTGATCCCGAGCTTGGCGGCAGCGCGCTGACGCTTTTGCAGGGCGCACCGGGCGGGCTTGTAGCGGGCGGGTTGGGTGCGCTCGGCCAAGCTCTGGCGCGGGCGGCGAGCGAGGCGGGCGCCGAGATTTCGCTTGGGCTTGAAGTGACCGACATTCGCCAGCGCCGTGGCCGCGCGGTGGCAGTGGGGCTTTCAGACGGGCGGGAATGCGAGGCTCGCGCCATCCTCTCCACGCTCGATCTGAAGCGCACCTTTCTGTCGCTCTTTGCCTGGAACGAATTGCCCAAGCCCTTGGTCGAGCGCATCGGCACTTTTCGCCCCGCGCCCGGCATAGCGCGCCTCTTGGTGGCCCTCAGTGCCGTTCCGCAAAAGCCGGATGTTGCGCAGCTGCGTCGTCCCATCGTCCTCGCCGCCGATCCCGAACGCGCCTATCACGCCTGGAAGAGCGGTGTCGTCTCAGAGCGTCCGCCCGTCACGATCCGGCTCGTCTCCGCCGTTGATCCCTCGCTCGCACCCGATGGCGCCGCTGTGGCCACCGTCACGCTTGGCGGCATTCCGCACCGTCCTTTCGATGGCCCTTGGACACATGATAAGCGCAGCAAACTTGAGACGCTGGCACTGGCGTTGCTGGAAGAGGCTCTGCCTGGCACGGCATCGAGCGTCACTGCCAGCGAACTCATCGTGCCGCCCGATATCGAAAACCGGCTGGGTCTGACCGATGGCGATCTGATGGGCGGAGAGCTGTCGGCGGCGCAGATGCTGGGCTTTCGTCCTTTTGTGCAATGCCGTGGCACGCGCACGCCGGTGGTGGGACTGTATCTCGCCGGCCCTTCGTCCACCCTCGGCCCGCTTGCGACCTGTGCTTCCGGCTGGGCCGCCGCAACTGCCATTCTTTGCGATCTGAAGGGGCAGCCATGAGCGGGCCCCTTGTGGTGATTGGCGCGGGCCTGCATGGACTGGTCGCGGCCACGTATCTGGCGCGTGCTGGCCATTCCGTGACGCTGCTGGAGGAAGCTGCGGTTCCGGGCGGAATGTGCGCCAACCGTGTCCCCATTAGCAATTTTGCCGTGCCCCCCGGCCCACATCTGTTCACCGCACTCGATCCTCGGATGATCAAGGATCTCAATCTCAATCTCGCCTTTGTGGCGCGCGATCTGCCACTCGTGGGTCTGCGCGCCGAGGGGCAGCCGCTGTTGCTGCCGCGCGACGTCCATGACGTCAAACGCCATCTGGCGTCACTCTCGCAGCGCGATGGGATGCGTTTCGCCGCCTTCCGGCGCGAGCATTTCGCTTTCGCCCGCGCCATGCGCGCGCTGTGGTGGGAGGAGGGGACGCTCGACGAACCCGCCCGTTCCACGCTGCGCCGTATGCAGGTGACCTCGGCTGCCGCTTGGCTCGATGGCGCTTTCGAGAGCGAAAGCCTGCTCGCGGCTTTTTCCTTCGATGTCTTGGCAGGCGGGCTGTCGCCTGCGGCGGCGGGCAGCGCTCTGCTTTTCACGTGGCGTGCGGCGCAGGAAATGTGCGGCTTGCAAGGCGCCGTCGCCATTCCCGCAGGCGGACCGTCCCAGCTGATCGCGGCGCTGGTGCGCACAGCCGAATCTGCCGGTGTCACGCTGCGTTGCGATACCCCCGTTCGTGCCCTCGACAGCGATGGTGAAAGCGTTCGCGGCGTGGTGCTGGCAAACGGCGAAGTGCTGGCCGCCGCCGCTGTCCTCTCTAGCCTTTCCCGGCGCCAAACCTTGATCGATTTTCTGCCGCCCGGCACAGCGGGATTTGCCACCACCCGTCGGCTTGCAAAGCCGCAAAGCTGCGGTGAGGCCAAGGTGCTGCTGACATTGAGCGCCTTGCCGAAAGTGTTCGAGCAGCCCGGCCGCTATGTCATCGCCGAAAAGCTGGAGACCGCCGCCGGCGCCCATGCTGTGGCGCGAACGGGCGAAATTCCTGCCGATCTGGCGCTGGAAATCGTGGCGCTGCCGACCGGTGGGATACCGCCAGTTCTGCTCTCGATCCTGGTGCGCCCAGTACCGGTGGAACCTGTTGGCGGCTGGAAAGATCACGCCACGCGGCTGGTGCAGACGGTGCTGCATCGGCTGGAGCTTCACATTCCCCAATTCACCGGCTTGGTCAGCGGGCTCGCCTTTGTCCCACCCAAACACCGCGATCCTTTCTCCATCGCCGCCATGATGAGTCCCAGGCGTACACGTATCGAAACCCCGCTGAAGAGGCTCTATCTCTGCGGCGAGGCTGCCGAACCGGTGCCCTGTCTCTCGGGCCGCGCGGCCCGTATCGCCGCTGCGATGGTGGCGGCGGATTTGAAGGAGGCGGGGCCATGAGCCTCCGCGCCACGCCTTTCCACGCCCGTGCCGTCGAAGCCAACCGCCTCAACGCTTGGGAAAATCGCGGCGGCTATACGCTGGCGCAGCATTACGGCAGCCTTGCAGAGGAAGTGCTGGCGGCGCGGTTCGGCGCGGTACTGGCCGATCTTTCCTGGCAGTGGCGGGCCACGTTTTCAGGCGATGCCATCGAAGCTTTTGTGGCACGCGCCTTCACGCGCAATGGGGCTGCCCTCGAACCCGGCCTCAGCCTCGAGGTGCTGTGGCTCAACGATGCGGGCGGCGTGCGCGGGCGGGGCCACTTGGTGCGATTGGCACGGGATCGCTTTTTGTTGGTGTCGCCACAAGAAGATCGCGACTGGCTATTTTCCGCGGCAGCGCTTTATGGGGTCCATTGCAGCGAGCAATCCGCGGCTGGCATGCTGACGCTGATCGGCCCAACGGCGCGCAAAATTCTCAGCGTCGCCGGAATCGAGGCGGAGCCGCCGCCCTGCGGCCTCGTGCATCTGACATGGCGCGGGCTCGACATCACTGTAAGCCGGCTTGGCCTTGGCTATGAGCTATGGTGCGATGAGGACAGCGGTTTGATCGTCTGGGATCGCCTGATGGCGGCGGGGCGGCCATTTGCCTTGCTGCCTGCGGGCCAGGCCGCGCTCGAAACCATTACATGTGAAAGCGGGCTTCTCTATCCCGCCGGTGATTTTGCACCGTCCCGCGATGGGTTTGAGGCCGAGCCCACACCTCAGAGGCTGGGGCTTTGCCGCTTGATGGATCGCGCCCACGCCTTTAACGGCAAAGCGGGATTTCTGGCCGCCGGGCGTGACACCGTGCTTTCGGGTTTGCTCTTGGGCGTAGAGACTGCGGTCCCGCCCCAAACCCTCAACCATTGTGGCATGCCCATCGGCAAGATCTTAAGCTGCCGCTATTCGCCCTCCCTGCAAGGGATGATAGGCTTCGCCATTCTGTCCGGTTCCTGGCCGTCGGGTGATATCGAAGCGGGTTCTGTCCGCTGCCGTATCGTGGATTTACCCTTCCTGCCGATTGGGCTATCGCCGGATACTTCGCAGAGTGCCGCGCCAGGCGGGCGCGACGGAACGGGCGGGCGGCCCCGTTTAACTTAGCCAAAGGGGCGACGCAGCCGGAATGGTCAGCGATCCGGATACCGATCTTGTTGTCCGCGTGGGCAAGAAGGATCGCGCCGCGGCTCAGGCTTTGATGGCACGCCATCTGCCCGCGATGCTGGCCGTGGCGCGGCGGATGCTGTCCGGTCAGGCCGAAGCGGAAGACTGCGTACAAGAGGCGTTTCTCAAGGTTTGGACGCATGCCGCCAAATGGCAGCCCGGCAAGGCCAAGTTCGAGACCTGGCTATACCGTGTGGTGCTGAACCAGTGTTACGACCGTTTGCGCAAGAAGGTGCCGGAACCGTTGGAAGCCGCCGCCGATGTTCCCGATGGAGCTGTAGCGCCCGATCATGGCCTGGAGGTCGCAGACATCGTTAAAGAGGTTGACGCTGCCTTGAAGACTTTGCCCGAGCGTCAGCGGGCGGCGGTTTTACTCTGCCATTTCCAGGAGCATGGCAACAATGAAGCGGCGGAGATCCTCGGGATCAGCGTTGAAGCCCTAGAGTCCCTCTTGGCGCGGGGACGCCGGACGCTAAGATTGAAGCTCTCGCATTTGCACGCCAGTGAGTGAAGGCATGGAGCCTGAGATGAACAACAACGACGATGCGGTTTTGGTCGGCAAGCTTCTGCAGGCGCTCCCAAGCGCGGCGGTTTCGCCCGCTCTGGAGGCGCGCATTCTGGCCGATTTTGACCGGCTTGCCTTTGCCCGCAGCAATGGCTGGATGGCGCATTTCGCCGTCCGTTGGGGCGAGCTTTTGTGGCCGGGCGCCCCGCTTTGGCAGCCGGTATCGCTCTTGGCTCTCTCGCTGGTTGTCGGCCTTACCGCGGGGGCCTTTGTGCCATCGGCGACAGCTTCGGACCAGAGTTTTGCTGTCGCCGACACCAGTTCTGTGATGGACCTCTACAAGGACCTTTAGGATGATCACGCAACCTGCGCCGCGTACCAACATCGCTTTGATCGTGTCGCTTTGCGTGAACCTCCTACTGGCAGGTGTGATCGCCATGGCCGCCTATCGCCACTGGACCCAGCCGCCGGAAGCCCCCTCTATCTCCTCCTTGCCGCCCGAACGGGCCCAGATGCGCCAGCTGCTGTCGCCGCGTTTCTTGAGCCATGTGGCGCCGGACCAGGCCGTCAAAATCCGTGATATCGTCGATGCGCACCGCGAAAAGCTCGATCGCCTGAAGGTGGAAGCCAATGCGGCACGGCGCGAAGTGCTGACGTTGTTCGGCACTCCCGTGCTCGACAAGGACGCGCTCACCAAGGCCCTCGCACGCACCCAGATCGCCGATGCGGCGGTGGAGGCCGAGGTGATGCATATCAGTGCCGAAATTGCGCCAGTGCTGACGCCCGAGCAGCGCAAAAAAGCGGGCGATTGGCATGGCCATCATATGATGGGCATGATGGGCTGGCATCCCGGCCCCGATGGCGATCATCCCCACGATCACGAGCGGGATTAGCCCTTCGGTAATCTGAGTTCCGCGCAGGTGCCTTGCCCCGGCGCCGTTCCCAGCCTGACGGCGCCGCCCATGCGCCGCGCCAGCGACACCGCAATGGCCAGCCCGAGACCGGTGCCGGTGGAGACGCCCACTCGTTCGAAGCGGCGGAAGGCAGTGCCGGCGTGCTCGCGCTCGCCAGGATTAAAGCCGCTGCCATTGTCGGTCACCGCGATGGCGACGGCGCCCGCATCTTCGCGGATGGCCACTGTCACGCTGCCGCCTTCGGGCGTGTAGAGCAGAGCATTCGACAACAAAATGGTCACGATCCGGCGTACAGCCATGGGATCGGCTTCAACCATGGTGGCGGTGCTGGGCGCCATGGCAAGTGCAATCCGGCGCGAGAAGGCACGGCCGGCGTTTTCGCTGACACAAGCGCCGATGAGTTCGGTGGCATCGAAGCCGACCGGCTTCAGCGGATAGCGGCCTGCTTCCAGATCGGCGAATTCCAGGATATCACCCACCTTGCCATGCAGTGCGCGCCCCGCCATGCCGATATCGCGGGCATATTCGGTATATTTCTTGTGTCCGACCGGGCCATAGAAGCCGCGCTCGATCACTTCGGCAAAGCCGATGATGGCGTTGAGCGGCGTGCGCAGCTCGTGACTCATATGAGCGATGAATTCATTCTTGGAGCGCACCGCTTCGACCGACGCGCGTTCGGCATTGGCAAGGCGCACCAGCAATTTGGCTTCTGCGGGCCGGGTCGAGCGCAAAGCGCGGATGGCATCGGCCGCTTTGGCCCGGCGCTCGAATTCGCGCACAAAAATGGTCGCCAGCCACGCTCCCACCAGGGCCGGACCCAAAATTACGAAGAGGTAGAGCGGCAGCGAGCCATACCAGCTTGTCGCAGCGCTGGGGTCTTCGGCTGGCGCCCGCACTTCGACCGGCCAGCCGCCAACGGGGGCCTTGACCGTCTCGCCCGTTTGCGCCGCGCCTGCCAGAACCGTTCCAGCGGTGCCCAAGACCACGATGTTGTGTGCCGCCGCATCCGGCAGCAGCGGATGGAACGATACCGCCACGATATTGGCACCTTGGCGAAAGGCGATGAGGGTGCGCTCCGGTGTGCCGATCACCACCGGCCTCTCGAGTGCGAGGGCAATTATGTTTTCGATAGGGATGGCTTCGCCTGCGCTTGCCGTAATCCGCCCCAGCGCATCGGACACCGCGACGCCGCGCACATCGGGTGGCAGCGACAACAGCGCACCGGTTGCAAAGGCACGGCCCACGCGCTTCTGCCTTACAAGCGCGGCCTCGACAATGCTGGCGATATCGCTGGCGCGCTGGTTCTGGAAATAGGCCGCTTGGCGGCCCGCACGGGCGGCCTCGAAACGCATCTGCAAAGCACCCGCCGCGGCAAAGCTGCCGCCGATGACCACGACACAGAGCAAAACGGTCAAGCGGATGTTGCGCCCGGGCAGTGAGCCCATTTTGCCGAGCGCCCCAAAGGCAAGCGGCCGTGTCGCGATGTCTTGGCCCGCCATGGAATCCCAGTCCCTGCGCTATCGGTGATTCGCGCGCTTCGATTATGGGAATCGCTTGACTCGCTGTGAAGGCCCAAAGACACGCCCGCGACTCAGCTTTTGCAGGCAGCGCGCCTCGGCATTCGCGATTTGAGGTGGATAAGTCGCAGGGCCTGCGTGCTTCGAGCCTCGCCGCGATTGGCCCTCGAAGCATGCGGCATTACGCCAAGATTTTTGAAACCACCTCGAACAGATTGGACGACAGGCCGGGCGTCTGCAGCATGGAGTCGAGTTCGCTGCGCACCAAAGCCTGACGGCCGGCATCGAAGCGGCGCCAGGTTTCGAAGGCTCCGGCCATGCGGGCGGCGACTTGCGCATTGATACCGTCGAGCTGGCGCACCACTTCACCCACCAGCGCATAGCCCGAACCGTCGGCGCTGTGGAAGCGTAGCTGGTTGCCGGAGAAGGCACCCACCAGCGCCCGAACGCGATTGGGATTCTTGATGTCGAAGGCGCTATGAGCCATCAACGCCCGGACGCGGGCCACCGTATCGGCGCGCGGTGATCCGGCTTGCAGTGCCATCCATTTGTCGAGCACCAGGGGATCTTTGGCAAAACGGTCGTGAAAATGCACAAAGGCCGCTTCGGTGCGTGGCGAGGTTATGCGTGTCAGCGCTGCCAAGCCCGCAATCATATCGGTCATATTGGTCGCGGTTTCGTAATGGTGGGCGGCAATCGTTGCCGCATCTTCCTCATCGGCAGCGGTGAGAAAGCGCAAACAGGCATTGCGCAGCGCGCGTTTTCCTGCCGCCGCGGCGCCCGGTGAGAAGGGGCCGTCTTCGCCAAGCTGGCCATAGAGCGCGGCAAATTTCTCGCGATGGGCATCGGCTACGGCGCGCACCAGCGTGACGCGCGCTTGATGGATCGCGTCGGGGTCAATCACGGCAACCGCCATGGCGATTTCGCTCTCCAGCGGCAGGGAAAGCATGTTGGCGGCGAACGCCATGTCGTCCAGCGCCTTGTCCAGCACCGGGCCGAGGGCGGCAACATAGAGGGGATCGGCGCTTTGGCCTTGCATCATGGCGAGCATCGCCGAGCGCGCCGCCATCTGGCCTGCTTCCCAGCGATTGAAGCTATCGGCGTCATGGGCCATCAGCGTGGTGCGCTGAGCGGAGCTTTGCGGCGTTTTGAAAACCGCGGGCGCCGAGAATCTACGGCCAAGCGACAGGATCGGCTCTTCCTCGACGCCGATAAAGGTAAAGTGCTGCCGGCCTTGCGTCAGTTCGAGCACGCGCTCCTCGGGCCCGGTGGCGTTTTCGCCTTCCAAGGTCAGCGGCAAAGCCCGGCCCGACGGCCCGACAAGGCCGAGGCGTACAGGAATTTGCATCGGCGCCTTTTCTGGCTGGCCCGGCGTCGGGGCCAAGGATTGCGTCAGGGTCAGGCCATAAGTCTTAGCGGCAGCATCATAAGAGCCGCTCGCCTCGATCACCGGCGTACCCGCTTGGGCATACCAGAGGCGGAATTGGGAAAGATTGCGCCCGCTGGCGTCTTCGAAGCACTTCACCCAGTTTTCCACGGTGGCGGCCTGACCATCATGACGCTTGAAATAGAGGTCGGTGGCCTTGCGATAGGTCTCATCGCCCACCAGGGTCTTCAGCATGCCGATCACTTCGGCACCTTTTTCATAGACCGTGGCGGTGTAGAAATTGTCGATGGAAATATAGCTCTGCGGCTGCACCGGATGGGCGAGGGGCCCAGAATCTTCCTGGAATTGGCGCAGGCGCAGGGCGCGGACATCTTCGATGCGCTTGACGGCATGGCTGCGCATATCGGCGGAAAAGCCTTGATCGCGGAAGACCGTGAAGCCTTCCTTCAGCGAAAGCTGGAACCAATCGCGGCAGGTGATGCGGTCCCCGCTCCAATTGTGGAAGTACTCGTGCGCCACCACACCTTCGATGCGGCCATAATCGTCATCGGTTGCGGTTTCCGGCAAAGCCAACAGCACCTTATCGTTGAAGATGTTGAGGCCCTTGTTTTCCATGGCGCCAAAATTGAATGCGGACACCGCCACGATCATGAAAATATCCAGATCGTATTCGCGGCCATAAGCCTCTTCGTCCCACTTCATGGCGCGCTTCAGCGAATCCATGGCATAGGTGGCTTTGGGCTCATTGCCATGCTCGACGAAGATTTTCAACTCAACCCTGCGCCCGCTCATGGTGACGAAATGGTCTTCGATCTTGCCCAGATCTCCGGCCACCAGCGCGAAGAGATAACAGGGCTTGGGGAAGGGATCGCGCCACACCGCGAAATGCCGCCCCTCCTTCAGATCACCCTTTTCGATCAGATTGCCGTTGGAAAGCAGTACGGGAAATTTGCTGCGGTCGGCCTCGATGCGGGTCGTATACACCGTCAGCACATCCGGGCGGTCGAGGAAATAGGTGATGCGGCGAAAGCCTTGCGCTTCACATTGGGTGCAGAAGATTCCACCAGCGGTATAAAGCCCGGAAAGCAGCGTGTTATCGGCAGGGGCGATTTCGGTCACGATGTCGAGCACAAAACGCTCGGGCAGGTTCGCAATCGTGAGTAGCTCCGGCTCGACCCGGTATTCGCTCGGCGCCAAAAGGCGGCCATCGACCGCCACCGAAACCAGCTTCAGGTCCTCGCCGTCCAGGACCAGCGGTACGGCCTCGCCAAGGCGCACCATGCGCATGCGCGCAGCCACCCGTGTCGCCTTGGGATCGAGCACGAAATCCAGAGCGATTTCGGACACTTTATAATCCGGGGCACGGTAATCCTTCAGATGGATGGCTTGCGGTTCGTCGGTGCGCATACGGGTTCCGTTCGTAGTGAAGCCGCGACGGTATAGCGGAAGAAGCCATAAGCGCGCTGCAATTTTTTTTGAGGCAGCCTGTGCAGCCCAGCGCTTCAGGGTGCGAAGGGCGTGTCAGCCTGCGTTTTAAAGCCGCAAACGGGCCATTGGAAAAGGTTTCCCCACCGGCTCCCCCGTGAGGCGCCGCCGGTCACCATCGCAATCGCTGCGGGAGGACCCCTTAGTTTAGTATTGCGAGCGGGAACGATAGGAACTGGCTGTTATAATGTGGTCGACCGTCCCGTCATCGGGGCCGAGGGGTAGCAGCACATTTTCATAATGGGTGAAATTAACTTTGAGCAGGTCGCGCCCGGTCCGCCCGCGTACCGCAATCACCTCGCCCGTTTCGACACAGCGCTGCAGTAGGGGGCGGACGATGGCGCCGAATCCCGGCTCTTCATACGACAGCTCGCTCACCTTGCGATTCTGCATCGGCAGATCGTAGGCGCGTACAATAACATCGCCGACGATGCGATAGACGAAATCGCCTTCTTCGTATTTGATCAGCGAGACATGCCGCAAGATGCCGGCGATATCGCGGGGATGAATGTCGGCGCGGTTCGGAAAGCGGCGCTCGCCGCGGATGCTGCGCCAATAGGCGAGGGCGATGCGCAGCGGTTGGGCCTCAACCTCGTCCGGTGTGATTTCCGTAAGCAGCGTATAGTCCGGAATTTTCGCAACATGAAGAGACATCGCCTGCGCCCTTGTTTCGCTCAATTGTCTCGTTCGATCCGTGTCAGCAGATCTTGCGCGCTATGGGCAAGTTCGGCCAATTCGTGCGGCATATCTTCGCCCGAACGCCGCGCCCATGCGACCAGCGCGCGGGCCATGCTCTCGAGTGCAGGGGCATTGGAGATGAGGCGCGCCTGGCGTTCGATCCGGCTGGGGTTGAGATCGTATTCTGCGCCTGGCACGCGCCAGCCGCCCCATTCCTGTTCGCCGGTGATCACCACCGGATAGGTGCCGGGAATGGGATGGCGCCCGCAATCTTCCGTAGGCTGCCATTTGTTGCGGGCGCGGGTGACGCGCCAGCGTTCATTGCCCGATTGCAGCTGTTCGGGGATGGGCTCTTCCTGCTGCAGCTCGTCGGCGGTGAATTCGCGCCCCAGACCGCAATCATAGAGCACGCGGATCGGCTCGGCGAGACCTTTGGTCCATTGCGGCACAACGTGCTCCACCAAGGCCCATGTCCCTACCGGGCGCACAAAGACGCGCTGGTTTTTGTGAAACAGTGCTTTCGCCATCGACCTCTCCCACCAGGGGCAAGCGTAAGCGCTGGCACTTAAACCTGGGTTAAGCTCTGAGGCGAAGTTGTCTCAATTTTCGCGAAGCGGCGAGCGGCTCTGGGCCCCGAAAGCGGCGATATGGTCGATCGCGGCAGCGGTTTCGCCGAGGGGCAGCAGCACCATTTCCGTATAGGTCGTGACGATATGGACTGTATCGTTGGGCACGCACTGTTGCCAGGCGATGGGGGTCTGGTCGCGAACCACTCTGCGAAACAGGGCGAGGCTACCCTCGATCAGAACCGGGGCATCCACCGCAATCTCGCTGAAGCGGCGGTTTTGGATCGGCACGCTGAAGGCACGCACCATCATGTCTCCGACAATGCGATGCTCAAAATCGCCGCCGCCATCCAGCACTTTGACCAGCGACATATAGGGCACCAGTCCCGCGATATGGCGCAGCTTCATCTCTTGGCGCGCGGGCCAGGGGCGTTCGCCGCGCAGCTCTGTCCAATATTTGTAAGCGGCATGCGTCTCTTTTTGGCTGAGAGCAGTGGGGGCGAGCCAAAGAATCTCGCGCCCGCGCTGCAAAAAAAGGGAATCGAGAATTTCCTGGGTCATGATGCGAGAAACCCAATGCCGGCGCAGCCCGGCCGGCCGCACAACGAGCTTTTACCGATACCTTTAATTCTGGATGAATTCCGGCACGCTCAGCAAACGTCTTTCATCGCGCCGCGCGATTTGGCGAGCAGTGTTTTCCCCGCCAGAGCACCGAGCCAATCCATCTGTTCACGGAGCGTTACGTTCTCGCCGATAACCACTATGGCGGGTGCAGCACTCCTGCTGGCCGCGCTGCCGAGTTCAGCCAAGGTGGTGATCTGTACGGTTTGGTCGGCAAGGGAGGCATTGCTGACAATCGCCGCCGGTTCAGTGGGCGTGCGTCCCGCAGCGATCAGCTTGGCGGCAATCTCGCCGGCATATTTTCGCGCCATATAAAGGACGAGCGTCGGCGAGCCGCGCGCGATCGAAACCCAATCAAGCTCCGGCAGTTTGCCGTCGGCGCCATGACCGGTAAGGAAGGTCACCACATGATTGGTGTCTCTGTGGGTGACCGGAATGCCGGCATAGGCAAGGCCGCCAATTCCCGCGGTGACTCCCGGCACGATGCGGAAGGGCACACCGGCCTCGGCCAGCGTCAGCGCCTCTTCTGCGCCGCGGCCAAAAACCAAGGGATCGCCCCCTTTCAGCCGCAGCACGCGCTTGTCCTTGTGCGCCAAGCTGATAAGGTTGCGTGAGATGTCGCTTTGCTTGCAGGAATGTTTGCCGCCGCGCTTGCCGGCAAAAATCAGTTCTGCGCCCGGCCGCGCGAAACCGAGCAGCCCGTCGTTCAAAAGCGAGTCGTAAAGAATGACATCGGCCGCCGCGATGGCGTGGAGTCCCAGTACCGTGATCAGGCCCGGATCGCCCGGCCCCGCCCCGGCAAGCCAAACCCAGCCCTTTTCGAAGGCGGGAAGGTTCAGCGCCGTGCTCAGCCTTTGAATGGCAGCGCGGTCGGCAGCATGGGTCAGGTCTTGCGGCATTAACACACCAAGTTACTGTATAAATTACTGTACCACTATAACGTCACGTGAAATAGCCCTCTCCGAGAAAAAGGGACACTCCGCCGCTGACTTTTGCGCTCCCAATGGGTTAGACAGCCCCAACACAGAAAGGACCCCCATGCTGAAGCCCCGCTCGGACCTGAGGCCCAACACTTTCGAGAACGAACTCTATCCGTTGATCACCCCGAACGGCTTTCGGGAGTACGACGCGCGCTGGCTGTTCGGCAAGGAGCTCAATCTTTTGGGCGTTCAGGCGCTGGGCTTTGGTCTTGGCACCTATTTCCTCAGCCAAGGCGCGGGGCGTGTCGCCACTGGCCATGATTACCGTTCGTATTCGCTGTCGATCAAACAGGCGCTCACGCTCGGCCTGATGCAGGCGGGCATGGAGGTTGTGGATGTCGGCGTCTGCACCACGCCGGTGGCCTATTATGCGCAGTTTGCGCTCGATTGCCCGGCGGTGGCGATGGTCACCGCCAGCCACAATGAGAACGGCTGGACCGGTGTCAAGATGGGCGCGCAAAAGCCGCTCACCTTCGGGCCCGATGAAATGAACGCGCTGAAAGACATCGTTCTCAATAATAAGGGCGTTGCCAAAGCGGGCGGCAAATACACCTTCGTGGAAAATTTCCGCGAGCAATATCTGGAAGCGGTCACCAGAGGTCATAAGCTGTCGCGCCCGATCAAGGTGGTGGTGGCGACCGGCAACGGCACCGCGGGGGCTTTCGGTCCGGAGGCGCTGCGCCGCATCGGTGCCGAGGTGATCGAGGCCGATTGCGAACTCGATTTCACCTTCCCCAAATACAATCCCAATCCCGAAGATCTCGAAATGCTGCACATCATGGCCGATGCCGTGAAGGCACATGGTGCAGAGCTGTGCATCGGGCTTGACGGCGATGGCGATCGCTGCGGTCTGGTCGATGACAAGGGCGAGGAAATTTTCGCCGACAAGACCGGCGTCCTCTTGGCCCGCGATATGTCGGCCAAGCATCCCGGTGCCACCTTCGTGGTCGACGTAAAGTCGACAGCGATCTACACCATCGATCCGGTACTCAAAGCCAATGGCGTTAAGGTCGATTACTGGAAGACCGGCCATTCCTACATCAAGCGCCGCACCGCCGAGCTAAAGGCGCTGGCGGGCTTTGAAAAGTCGGGCCACTATTTCTTCAATGCGCCCTATGGCCGTGGCTATGATGACGGTATTGTCGCTGCCATCGCAGTGCTCGAAATGCTCGACCATGCCGGCGGCAAGAAGCTGTCGGATCTGGAAGCCAGCCTCCCCAAAACCTGGTCGTCGCCGACCATGAGCCCGTTCTGCCCGGACGCCGACAAATACATGGTCGTCAAGGAAATCACGGCGGAATACGAAGACATCAAAGCCACCGGCGGCAAGATCCTCGGCCAAGACATCGTCAGCGTCGTGACGGTGAACGGCGTGCGCGTGACGCTGGCCGACGGCACTTGGTGCTTGGTGCGCGCCTCTTCCAACAAGCCTTCGCTGGTGGTGGTGGTCGAAAGCCCCACCTCGTCGGTGCTGATGCACGACATCTTCAACGACCTTAACGCCCGCCTCGCCAAACACCCCGAAGTCGGCGAATACGATCAGAAGATTTGATCCTTTTTTCTACCCTCGTTTACGGGGGATCGGGCAACAACAGCGTAGTCCTGCGGGCGCCGCGGTAGCGGCGAGCCGAAGGGGGACTATCGGTGAACTCAGGGGCTGCTCACGCGACCCTTTTTTCTTGCGCTCGTTCTTCCCTTGAAATGTCCCCTTCCGCTCCCCACATTTCTTCGGTTGTTTGACATTGTTGGACCATCACAACGACGCTCGCATAGTGCGTTTTGCCAACGATTATTATGTGCGCGTCTTCACGCGGTGCGCCGCAGTGATCGAAAATCGCGGCGTTTCAAACGGATAGTTGCCGATTGCGGTATTTGAATACGAGTTTGGACGTTTGGCGTTGCGGCGTTGTTCGGAAAATCGCTCAACGAAGGTTAATTTTCCTTTGAAAAGCGTTTCCCTTCAAACCCCTAACCCCGATTTTTGGGACTTGAACCTCGAAAAATCGATCATTCCCCGCCGCTTTACCCGATGGCTTTGGGCGGAGCCGGAAGCATTCAAGTTACAAGGGGGGGCGAAAAAAAACGCGAAAATCGAAAAACAACCTTCGTGCCGTCTTCCTGGAAAATCAGCGGGTTGTCAGAAGTGACGCCGCGCGGTGCTTTTTTCTACTCGCCACTGACTACATCACCCCACCACGTCCCACACCATTTTGCCTGCTATCAAAATCACAAACAGGGCAAAGGTTGCCCGCGGGCGTTTGGCTTCGACCGCTCCGGCGTAATGGACCCCGGCGCGGTTTGCGGCGTACATCACCGGGGCGACGATGCCAAAGCCCATCAGATTGACATAGCCGTAGGAGTAGCGTGGTAATCCGTGTACGCCCCATCCGCTGACGGCGTATGCCACAGCGCCCGCTGCGCAGACGACCGTGGCAAAGGCCGCCGCCGTGCCGCTTGCCCGGGCACTGCCGCAGAGTCGCAGCAAAGGGGCGAACAGGCTTGCGCCGCTGATCCCCATCGCCACACTAAGCCCGCCAAGGCCGAAGGGCAGAAGCTGGCCGCCCAGCCCGCGCGGGGGCTGATCGCGCAGCCGCCAGCCCTCTTTGCCAAGCAGCATAAAAACCGCCACCGCCATCGCCACCGTGGCAAACAGGATCGCCAGTCTATCGGCTGGCAAGCGTTGGGTTAAGACGGCGCCGCCGATCACGCCCACCGCCAGCGGCGCGCTCCAGCGTTTCACCAAAGCTGTGTCGACCGCCTCGGCCTTCAGATGGTTATGCAGCGCCGCCAGCGTGGTCGGGAGCAGCGCGGCGAGTGCCGTGCCTGCCGCCAGATGCAGCCGCACCGCGTCGCTCACACCCAACTCGCCCAACACGTGATAGAACACCGGCACCAGGATCAGCCCGCCGCCCACGCCCAGCATGCCGCTGAACAGCCCCGCCGCCGTCCCTGCGATCAAAAGACCGAGACCCAGCGTACCGGCATCGTTGTTTCCCGTGAAAAAATCCATTTGCAAAAATCCGTGTACGGCCCGTGTCCGTCTTGTCTTATCACGCCCTCGCGCGCCATGTTACGGGCCAAATATCGGAGAGGCATTATGGATCGGCGTACGGTATTGGGTTTGGGCGCGGCAGCGCTGACAACGATGGCGGCAAGGGCAGAAGTCATGAAAGCGGACGGTTCACTTTCGACCGATTCCACCGAAGTCATCACCCTATGGCCGGGTACGCCGCCGGGCGGCGAGGGCGTGAACCTCACCACCAGGATCATCGAGCGCTCCACCGATCCGGCGGCCATCAACGACCGTTATATCGACAGCATTGGCGTGCCGCTCCTCGCCGTCTTCCGTCCGGAAAAACCCGATGGCTCGGCCGTGCTGCTGGCGCCGGGCGGCGGCTACGTCCGCATCGTCATGGACAAGGAAGGCATCGAAACGGCGCGGCGGCTGAACGCTTCCGGTGTCACGGTTTTCATGCTGCGTTATCGCCTTCCGGCCGAAGGTTGGAAGAACGGTGCCGATGTGCCGCTGCAAGATGCCCAGCGCGCCATGCGCCTCATCCGTGCCAGGGCTGCGCAATATGGTCTCGATCCGGCGCGGATCGGCATCCTCGGCTTTTCGGCTGGCGGCCACGTCGCCGCCTCGCTCGCCACCTGCTTTGCCGATAAGGTCTATGTCCCGGTCGATGCCGCTGATAATCTCGATGCGCGTCCAGCTTTTGCCGGGTTGATGTATCCGGTCATTACCATGAGCGATGCGGCGCATAGCGGTTCGCGCAAAAACCTCATTGGGGAGCACAGCGCCGCCAACGCCATTGTGCATTATTCCGCCGATCAACGCATCACGGCGGCGACGCCGCCAAGCTTCATCTGCTGCGCCCTCGATGACACCACGGTACCGCCTATTGGCAATGCGGTTGCCATGGCCGTGGCGCTTCACGCCGCCAGAATTCCCGTCGAGCTGCATGCGTTTCAGGAAGGTGGTCATGGCTTCGGTATTCGCGGCGCGCAAGGAAAGCCTTGCAGCGCTTGGCCCGATCTGTTCGTCGCCTGGGCCACGCGGGGCGGTTGGCTGGCGGCAAAAGCCTAGTGCCAGACCGGCGTGCACGGCGCCGCCGCCACCGCGCCTTGTCCGGCCTCGAGCCGGTAGAGGGTGAGAAACTTTAGTCGCGGCGGGTGGATCGGCGTCGTGCGTTTAAGATCGGCATAGCCGCACATCACCTTGGTCGCCCAGTTCGCTGCGCCCGGCACGCCGGCAAAAAGGAAATCGGAATAGAGCATCTGCGCGCGCGCGCCTTGCGCCAGCGCGGGCAGGCTTGGCGTATCCGACAAAAGATAAATCGGCCCTTTGGCGAGTTGGGTTTGAAGATCCTCGCGATCAAACAATATATCCACTTGGTAAGGCTTAGGCCGCAGCATCGGGTAATTGTCGAAACCCTCTTCGTCGAAGCTGTAGGCGTGGAATCCGGTTGGGAAGTGGCGATAGAGATATTTCGCCATCCGCATGTGCGGGCGGATGCCGAAGGGATAGACCGCCAGGAACAGCATCGCCGCTACCGCGCTCCAGCCGACAATTTTCGCCGCGATGGAATGGCGCCAAGCCCAAACCTGCTCGAACACCGGCAAAGGCCGTCCCGGTGCAAAGGCGAGCACCGGATAGCTGACGGCCAGGATCGCCAGCGGAAACAAAAACCGCTCTTCCTTATGACCGATCAGGCAGTGGGCGAGGAAGAACGGCACCGTTACCCAGGTGATGATATGATGCGGGTTGCGCAGGCAGGCAATTACCATCGCGATCATCAACATCGCGGTGATGGGCGCGAAGATGGTGCCCGGCTCGAGGTAAAAATAGGCGAACCATGGTGCGCTACCGAATACCTTTGCGGCAACGCCCTGGATGATGTTCACATTGATGTACGTCCACGGCGGAAAGCACCAGACGCCATAGCCCCAGCGGTCGATCAACGCCGACAGCGCCACGACAGAAAGCCCCGCCGCGCAAAAGCTGAGCAGCAAAGTCCAGCGGGCCCGCGCCTCAAACGCCAGCCAGGCCAGCAAGCCAAGCACCAGGAAGGCGGCTTGGTAGCGGCACTCAAAGGCCGCGCCGCACAACAGCCCGGCCCAGACAAGCCGGCGCGCCGACCCGGCCCGCGCGCCGCGCACCGCGACGACCAGTGCCAGAGTGAAAAATGCCGCCGCCGCCGTCTCCGAAGCCGTGCGCACAAAGAGATAAGGCAGAAAGCCCATGAAGGGCAGCATCTTGGCAAAGGCAAAGCGCTCGTCTTGGCGCTTGAAATCATCCAGCAGGAAGCGCGCGAAGACGGCCAGCGCAACAAGCGAAAACGCGCCGGTGACCAATCGCAGCACGAACATCAGGTCAAACGCATCGCCGATCCCTAACAGCGTCAGCGGCTTGGCGATCAGGAAATAGAGGAAAGGCTGGAAAAAGGGCCGCGCCTTTGCACCGAATTCCCACGGCAGATCGGCGGCGCTGGTCAGACCCAGCTTCATCGCCATGAATTCGAGAATCTGGAAATGTTCGTCGGGAAAGAAAAAGGTCTCGCTGAACCATGCCGTAACAGCGGTTATGACGAGCAGCAGCAGCAGCGAACGGCGCAGTATGCCCTCGGGGCTTTTATCCGTCCGCAGCAGGTGCCAATGCGCCTTGCAGGCTTCAGCGCGAGCCAAGCCTCGTACCGGCGCAGCAAACAGGGCCATGGTCTCTCCTCGTCCTACGCCATACTGACGAAGGACAACGCTTCGCGCAGGACATCGACACCGGCCTCGTGTCGCGTTGCATTCTCGCTGAGATGGCGACGGAATTGACGCGCCCCCTTCCGGCCATGAAAGGCGCCCAGGATATGGCGGGTCAGCGCGTTCAGCGGCACGCCGTCCTCGCGCTGTTGTGCAACGTATTCGACAAACTCAACCATAGCCGCATCAACGGAGCGTGGCACCCCGCCGAACAGTCTCGCATCAACGTCGGCCAGAAGGGCAGGCGATTGATAAGCCGCCCGCCCCAGCATCACGCCGTCGACATGGGCCAGACAGGCCTCCGCAGCATCTAGGGTCTCTACTCCGCCATTGAGGACGATGGTCAGTTCGGGATTTTCGCGCTTCACCGCATAAACCAAGGCATAATCGAGCGGCGGCACTTGGCGATTTTCCTTCGGCGATAGCCCGCCGAGAATGGCTTTGCGGGCATGCACCACAAAGATGCGGGCGCCGGCCTCTTTGCAGCGGGCAATCACGTTGCGCAGCGCCACCACGGGATCCTGATCGTCCACCCCGATCCGGCATTTGATGGTCACGGGAATGCGCACGCGCGCGGCCATGGCCGCCACGCAATCGGCCACCAGTTCCGGCTCGAGCATCAAGCAGGCCCCGAATTTTCCCGACTGCACCCGGTCGGAAGGGCAGCCGACATTGAGGTTAATCTCGTCATAGCCGAAATCTTCGCCGATCTCAGCCGCCTCGGCGAGAAGCGCCGGTTCTGAGCCACCGAGTTGCAGCGCGAGGGGATGTTCGCAGCTGTTAAAGCCCAACAGCTTCTTGCGGTCGCCTCGCAGCACGGCTTGGGCGGTCACCATCTCGGTATAAAGCCGAGCCTTGCCCGTAAGAATGCGATGGAACATCCGACAATGCCGGTCCGTCCACTCCATCATAGGTGCAATACAAAATTTATGTGCTTGATATTGTTGCATTATTTGTATATGTTCCAAAGGCTTAGAGGGCCGCCATCACACTTTTTTCTATCCGGAAATACGACCCTTTTCGCCACGTTTCGATGCCTGTGTGTGATGGATTCGTGATGGAAATGGTGGTTGCCGATGGCCAACATCCGACAGTTAGCATCTGGACACTGGCAGGTTCAAATCCGGCTGAAAGGCCGGAAGGTAACCGAGACTTTCCTCCGCCACGATCACGCCCGCGAATGGGCAACGGAATCCGAAGGCCAAATTGATAAGGGGCGGGCACCTAGTGGCAAGCGTGCAAGAGGGGCCAAGACGTTTGGTGCGCTGATCGATCTTCACATCGACGACATGAATGAGGTTGGGAAGCCGCCACGTCGCTCCAAAAGTGCGACACTTGAGATGCTTCACCGTGAGCTTGGTGCGTTCAGACTTAACGAACTGGACCGTGAGCGTCTGATCACGTTCGGTCGACGGCGGGCTACGAATGGTGCGGGTCCCGTCACGCTGGGCCAGGATATCGGTGCCATCAAGCTTGTCCTTTCTCATGCAGCCGCAGTGCATGGCGTGGAGATTACGGTTGAACCCGTCAACCTCGCACGTATAGCTTTGAAGCGTCTCGGGTTGATCGGAAAAGGCAATGAGCGTGATCGCCGACCCACAGAAGAAGAACTGAGCAAGCTGTTCGCGCACTTTGACTCAAACCCACGCCAATTGATCCCGATGAGTCGCATCATTAAATTCGCCATCGCCACGGCGATGCGCCAGGAGGAGATATGCCGTGTGACCTGGAGCGATCTAAATGCGCGGACAAAGATGCTCACGATCCGGGATCGCAAAGATCCGCGCGAGAAAAAGGGCAACGATCAGCGAATTCCCTTGCTAGCCGTCACTGGCTACGATGCACTTGGATTAATCGAAGAACAACGATCGATCCGCAGCAATGAAGACGAGCGAATTTTCTCCTATGTTCACAAGTCGGCGGGAACGGCCTTCACGCGAGCCTGCAAAGAGCTAAAGATCGAGGATTTACATTTTCACGATCTTCGGCACGAGGGAACAAGCCGTTTATTCGAGGCAGGCTTTTCCATTCAGCAAGTAGCCCTCGTAACGGGACATAAAGACTGGAAGATGCTGCGCCGCTACACGCACTTGCGGCCGGAAACTTTGCATTTAGTGGCCAGCATTAAGGCGGCATAGTCCAGTTAAACCTTTCGCGGATAGCCGATCCGGCGCGTAAGAGGGTTTGGTCAAAGGCGGTCACCAGCCAGATCAATTGCCTTTCGCAATTCCGCTACTCTTGGGGTCATCGTGTCGTCATTGTCGAGTTGCCAATAGAGAAGGTGGGTGAAACGCCAGCTTTGTTTCTTGTTGGTCTTGCGAAGGTCTACATCCACAACTCCGGTGCCAAACAGCGTGCCGCCGACCGGCCCGGAGACAATATCACCGCAGAAAATAAGGTGGGCCGGGTCGTGAATGTTGGTCCACCGTACTGCGGAAAAGGGCGTCGCGTAGTGCAACTGCCAGCACCGCTTTTGTTTTTTTGCATCGGTGAAAGGAAAGCTCATCAGCCGGGGTGGGGTTTCATTCAGGATGAAGCCAGCTGCCTCTGCCTCGGCAACGTTCTTTTCCTCCAGAATTTCGCGAACCGGTGGACACACGGAGTATTGGCGGTTTTCAATTTTCTGCCGGAATGCTGTCATGTCGGTCGTCAGTAGGATATCCGAATGCGTCAGCGGACTACCCACGGTCACAAAGTCTGTAATCAGCCAGCGTCGATCTTCTTTTCGATTGACCACACCATTTACTTTTGTTGGCTTTGGGCGAGCGCGCATCGCACGCTGGAACGTCGTTTGCGCCGTGCGAAAATCCGCCAAAGTTTTGTCCTGGGGGGTATACTCTTCGGCGCGAAGCGCTGCCACGCAGCGTTCGATTTCGATGAGATGTTTGAAATCCGGATCGTCGATCGCAAAAGTATAGGCCTGTGGGCGCGACGCCCAATAATAGTTCAGCAGGTCATAACCCAGAATCGAACCCAGACTGTGACTGACCAGGAGGATGCGGTCATAGGTGCCGTCATGTAGCGCATCCAGCAGTGCCATTCCCCTTTCGCGGATTTCCTTGCGCGCCGCGACATTATCCGGCTTGGCCGTCGTGTAACGCACCACCCGGCCGAAATAGGGGACCACCAGATAATTCCCACCCAACGCGATGGCGCCGGCAACGAGTGGGCCGATCCAGGCCCAATTATCTTTAAGCCATCCAAAATGGTTCACCCAGCCGTACGGGCAGAAACTCCAGGCGCAGGCTTCCGGTTTTATGACGGGAGCCGCCGCCAGATACAGGATGGCCAGACAGGACAGCCATAGTACGGTCCATGCCAGCCGCAGTTTTGCGGGGACACGGTCGCACGGATTACGAAACAACAGCCCGCACACCCAGCTTTCCACCTGCGCCAGTGTGGATCCGCTGGACAGATCGGCCCAATACAACTCAAAGAAATCTGTTCGGACACCCTCCTTGAAGGTTGTCGATGGCCGACTCTGTCTTGTGGTGATCCGGCGCAACTCCAGAGTGCCGGTCTTGTCATCCGGTTTGCTCCAGACTTCAGACGGGTCGTCGACCGTTGGATCCAGCACTGAGTCATCGGTTTGCCATGCCGCGCGGACAAAAGCGGTGATGGTATCCATAGGTTGCTGTTCGCCCATCCCGTGAATAACCACGACGGCCTGCTTGGGAAAATTGGCGGGCGGTGTCGGATTGGGTACTTCGTCGGCCATTATTCGCCCCTACAAATTCAAACCCGGACCAAGGTAATCCTGCCACAAACGCTGGTGCAACTGAGGCGCTGTCAGTTGCTGCGGCCCAGTGGGGGATTGCTGCGTTCGCCATTCCCGCGGTCATTTGAACGTCTTCCCTAGATTATTGCTACTCGCACCAAATCACCTTCCCATTTCTGAGCCAGAAATGGGACCGGCAGCCCGCTGCGAGCCAGACAGATGGATGAATCGTGACATGCCCTGCCTCGTTCAGGTGAAAATCCCATCTGGGTTTGACGCCTTCCAGCACCATCAGTTCGAGGCGCTGGCCGCAGCCACAGGGGCAATGCAAGCCGATGGACCAATCTTCACCGTCGTCGCGCGCAAGCGCCACCTTCAACCTCGGCAGCCGGGCGGGCAGGGTGTCACCGTCAAACACTTGAAGTCGGCGGCGTGGGGTTAGGGCAGCAGCCAGCTGGCGCCGCCACAGCGGCTTCGGTCTACGCATCAGGGCCTCTCATGAACGCCGGTAATCCGATTAGCGGCTCCTGCGCGCCGGTGCCCAGCGCGAAGGAGTGGCGCGCCGCAAACTGATCTTGCGGATAGCAATCCTCTTCGCCGGCGCAAAGCGTAAAAATGCTACGGGCGAATTTTGCATTGCTGTCGTGACGAAACGGAAACGCGCGCGCGATGAACTCCATCACACATGCCGAGGCAGCGCGCATGTTGAGGGAAATGACGGCCGGGGCCTGTTCGCCGGCACCCTGCAGGTAGCCATCATTTAGCTTGTGTCGGTAGGTCTCCGGCGCCGCCTGCGCCAGATATTCCGCTTCCAGCAACGCGGCCGTATAGACGCCCCGGTCCTGCAGGTTGGAACCGCCGGGAAAAACGTAATCGATCCGGCCGCAGACCTCGGTGATCGACCGGCTCTCGCCCATGTGGGACAGGCAGGTGGGGATGGATACGCCGACATCAAAAAGTGGCATTAGGAAATGGGCACCGATGCGGTCGGCGATATGGCGGCCTTCGCAGGTGTCGACGCAGCTGAACAGAAGATCGGCGTCCGTGGCGGCCAGTATGGCTTCGCGGGTGGCAATGCTGCGCGGCACTTCCAGAACTTCACAGTCCATCCGGTAACGGCGGATCATCGCGCCAAAGGTCTCGACCTTGAGCGTGCCGGCTTCTGCGTCTTCCAGGGTCGAATTTAGGATGCGATTGAGGTTTTTGGTTTCGATGTGGTCGAAATCAATCAGAATAATCTCGCCGAATCCCAACCGCGCCAGTTGCTCGGCTACGATTGAGCCAGTACCAGACACGCCGATCACGCAGGCGCTCAGGCGTCCCAGCCAGGCCGTCATGCCGCTGGTGAAGGCCATCGGTCGCTTAGCGTTGTCCTGCCAGCTCAACCCGATGTCCTCGCCGGGTTGCAGCATCAGATCGACAGCGACAGGCTTTTCGCCATCTGAATATAGTCTGGCCCGCATCTGGCCGGTAGCAATCACAATGGCAGATCCGCACACCCGGTCTGTGCCCTGAAAAATCGCGGGCATTAGAACGTCGTCGCTCGCATCGTCGAGGGACGAGAAGAACAATGCCCCTCCCGGGTGGGAGTGCACCGCGATAACCACCAGGTTCTCGGCTTCCGCCCGGCTGATGGCGGTCTCCACGAACTCGCCGGGCCAGGTGAGGTGGTCGATGGCCCGCCTGCAAGCATCATGCGGCACCTCAATCAGGTCGAAGGACAAAAGCTTGACCCTGCGCTGGCCGGCACGCCGGCACAGCAGCAGAGCCGCCGCTTCCAGACCATCACCCGGAAAGAGATGTCGATGCAGTCGCGCCTGGATCGGCGCCGAAATCACCAGCGTCGCGTTGCGGATGATCACGCCTCAATCTCCCTGCGCAGGGACTCATCCACCAGCGCCAGGTGCGTTGCCAAGGTATCGCGTGCACTGTCCCACTGGCGGTGGCGCGACCAGCGCTGGTGGTTCACGCCCAGGATTAGTTCGCAGGCTTCAGTCTGCGGCAGACGGGTGCCGTTTGCGCGCATCAAGGCTGGGTGGCAGTAGAACATGTCGAGCTGGGCGCCCGGATAGCCCGCCGGGATGTCGATCGCGATGTTCACGCTTTGCACATTGTAGCCCTGCGGTAAGGGGTAGGCGTGCAGCAACAGCCAGCGGCGCGCGCCCTCAGAGACCGTTTCCCAGCGCAGGCGGAGACGGGCCAAATGGGCCTCGTCCTGCGGCAGGAGGCAGAAATTCAGGCGTTGCGCCACCGCCTCGCCATTGTTGATCTGACGGGGCGTCAGGCGCAGCTTCTCGATGCCCGGATGGGTGAGGTCGATCTTGGTGTCCAGGGTGATTTCCTGGCGCGGTTCACCCGTGATCTTCAGGATGATGATCCAGCCGGTGTCCGGGTCGAAGCCGGCCAACTTGATCGCGTGGCGGGCCAGGATGATCGGCTTATCCGATTCCACCGGCACGCCCTGCACATCGATCCGCCACACTTCGGGCTTGGGCGGACGAGGGGAACGTTCGTTGTTTTCGATGGTAGTCATAGTTCCTAAGTCCTTTGTTCAAGTGGTGGATCACGCGAGGGTGGTGATCCGCGAGACAGATGATGCTATGGAGCTACGTCAGAAACGGTCGTAGGTCTGATGGGGCAGGATAAAAAAGCGGTCGCACTGCTGAGGCTGGCACGTCGCTTGGCCAGTAGCGCACATGGTTTGACGCTGGATGAAATGGCCGCGGAGTTCGGCTATGACCGGCGCACCGCCGACCGGTATCGCAGCGATGTAGAAGCGATTTTTCCGCAACTGATCGCGGTGCAGGATGGCCAAGAAAAACGTTTTCACATTCCTGGAGGGCTGGATTCGTTTTTTCAGACGCCCACCGCCGAGGAATTGCTCGAACTCACCAAGACGATAGAGGAGCTGAAAAAGAAGGGCATCAACGGAAAGGCGCGGGCACGGTGCCTGGAAGACCTGAAGGACAAGGTCTGCGCAGCCATGAAGAAGACTATGATCAAGGTCGCGCCCGATCTGGACGTGTTGATGCAATCGGAAATGATCGCGGTGCGGGCCGGGGGGCGACGGCTGGACGATCCGGATACGCTAAAGCTGATCCGCCAAGCCATTCTTTCTATGAAGGCGCTTCGGTTCGCGTATCTCAAGGGGAGCAAGCCCGGCGAGGCCCGCACCGTAACGCCTTATGGCGTTATTTTCGATCACAGCGCCTGGTTGGTGGCTGTGGAAATTGGCCAAAACAACATCAAGACCTACCGGCTCGATGAGATGCGTTCGGTGGAAACCCTCAAAGAAGAGGCTGCCCGTCCGGACGATTTCAACCTCGGCGACTACGTTGCCGAATCCTTTGGCCTATTTCACGGTGAGCAGCATGACGTCGTTCTGCAGCTGCTGCCCGGCGCACTTGACCAAGATGGCCAACTGCGCTGGCAGTTTCACCCCAACCAGAACGTGGAATATCTTCCTGACGGGCAGGGCGCGATCGTGCGCTTTCGGGCCAGTGGCATGCAGGAGCTGCGCTGGCACCTCTACACCTGGGGAAACAATGTGGAGATCGTGGCGCCTGAATCCCAGCGGCTCACTATGGTCACCGAGCTGACGATTGCGCGGGACCGTCATGACTCAGTGCCGCGCTACCTACAAAAAAAGTGATTGGCACACGGAAGCTACGACCGTTTTTGTCGTACCTGGGGGGTATCCTCCAGCAATAAGCGTCTAGTGGGGGAATTCTGCAGTGAAGCGCACGAAGGATGGATTTGTTTTTTCACCTACCGATCTAATTCAGTTCGTGAAATCGCCTTTCGCGTCCTGGATGCAGCGGCATTCCTATGAAGATGGCGCCCCGCAACCTGATGCTCAGTCCGAGGAAATGGCACTCGTGGCGAAAACCGGCGACGAGCACGAAGCCGCCGTCCTGCGGGAATACGTCGCTGCCGACGTCGATCTGGCCAACATTCCCAAGGACAATGCCGACGTGGCGCTGGCCCTGACACGGGAGGCGATCGCCGCGGAAAAGGCCATTGTATACCAGGGCGCGTTTCGGGACGATCGGTTCGCCGGCTATTCCGACTTCCTGATCCTGAACGATCAGGGCCAATACGAAATCTGGGATACTAAGCTGGCCCGTTCACCCCGGCCCTACTATGCCGTGCAGCTCTGCTGCTATGCCGAGATGTTCGCGGTCACCACCGGCCTGCCCGTGCCCAAACATTTCGGCATCATCCTGGGTTCGGGCGAGAAGGTGATCTACCGCACCGAGGATTTCATCCATTATTACCATCGCGTCCGCAGCGCCTTCCTGGCCCTTATGGATGGGTATGATGGCGAGTTGTCCAAGCGTCCCGAACCCATTCCTGGCGCCGATCATGGCCTGTGGGCATCGCAGGCAGACGCCTTTTTCGCGCAAACCGACCATGTAATCCAGGTCGCGAACATAACCAGTGGTCAGATCAAGAAATTGCGCAGCGCCGGCGTTGCAACGATGACGGCGCTGGCTGGCGCTGTCGACGGCAGTATTCCGAAAATGCAGGACGATACACTGGCTGCACTCCGCGCCCAGGCGCGTCTGCAATGTCAAACCCGCGATGGTCGTGCGCAGAATGCCGACGCCCCGGCCCGTTTTGAGGTTCTGTCGCATCGTGGCGAGAATGGAGAAACGGTTGGTCTCGGGGCCTTGCCGCCGGCCGATCCAGCAGACGTGTTCTTTGACATGGAAGGTTATCCGCTGGCTGCCGGCGGCCTGGAATATCTCTTTGGCACGTCTTGGCTCAATCCCAAAACGGGCACCCTGGAGTACTCCGACTGGTGGGGCCACGACCGTGAGGGCGAGAAGTTGGCGTTTGAGGGATTTGTGGACTGGGTGTTCGCCCGCTGGAACGCCTCGCCCAACCTGCATATTTACCATTACGCGGCGTATGAAGTCAGCGCGCTGCGGCGCCTGAGCACTCGGCACAACACGCGCCAGACGGAAATCGACGCGATGCTGCGCGTAAACGTCTTCGTCGATCTTTATCAGCTACTGCGTCACGGCTTGAGGATCGGTGTCGACAGCTACTCGATCAAGGCGATCGAGCATTTGTACCGTCCCGGCCGTACCGGCGATGTCGCCACCGCGATGGGGTCGGTGGTGCACTATGCGCGCTGGATCGGAAGTGATGAGCCGGGCGACTGGCGCGGGAGCAAAATCCTGGAAGCCATTCGCGCGTACAACCGCGATGACTGTGAGTCCACAGCGCAGCTTGCGGCATGGCTGCGCGGCATCGCAGCACAGCACAACATCCCGGCGCTACGGCCCATCGCGGCCGTCGAGCGGGCGGAGGACGACAACGCGCAGGCCGTCCATCCCACCGTGATAGCGCAGCGCGAAATCATCGAAAAGCTGGTCGCCAAGGGTGATGCCAACGCCCTGATCCTTGCGGATCTGATGGATTTCCATAGCCGCGATGCCAAGCCCGTATTCTGGCGCAAATACGATCGCGCAGCGGCAACAGGCGACGAACTGTACAACGACACCGCCTGCATCCAGGGAATTTCCGCGCTTGGCGGGCCTGCGACGAAGATAAAGTCATTGGTGCAATGCTACGGCTTCGATCCCGATCAGGAATGCAAGCTTTCGGGCGGGCCGAAGAAGCGTGTGGTCTTCACCTTCGCGCCGAAATCTTCGCTCACGATGGATACACTGGACCTCGAAACCGGGCACTTGACGCTGAAGATCGGAAAGGATGGTCTGAATGAGAAGTTCGGGGGCAACTTTCCCCGGTCCGGGTCACTGATTTCAGATGATTTCGTTCGTCCCGATGCCATGCAGAAAGCCCTGATCGAGGTCGGCAAGAGCCATTTGGGGTCCGGCATGCCCACCGGCATTCAGGGCCTCTTTGGCCGCCTTGCGCCGGTTCAGGTGCTGCAGCGTGACGGCGAGACCAGTCTGGCTGCCGCCGTGCGTATCTGCAACGAGATGACGGGAAGCTGTCTAGTCATCCAAGGTCCACCGGGCACCGGCAAGACCTTCACGGCGGCGGAGATGATCGACACGTTGCTGGAGAATGGCCGGCGAGTCGGCATTGCCTCCAACAGCCACAAGGCCATCGACAATCTTATGGCAGAATGCGGTAAGGTTCGACACGAGAAGGGACGCGTCCTCAAAGGTCTCAAGGTCAGCGGCGACCGCAACGAGGCGCTGCACCGGAGCAATCCGGACCTTGTTTTTGTCGAGCAGAACAAGGACGCCCGTCGTGCGTACCGCGGCGGTGTTGTGGGTGGCACCGCCTGGCTCTTTGCGCTGCCGGAGTGGATCAATGGTCTCGACTTCCTATTTCTGGAGGAAGCCGGGCAAGTCTCGCTGGCCAATGCCGTCGCCATGGCGCCTTCAGCTCGCAGCTTGGTTCTGCTGGGCGACCAGATGCAGCTGGAACAGCCCAACCAGGGCAGCCACCCAGGCGATTCAGGCCTGTCGTCGTTGCAATACGCGCTCAAGGACTTGGCGGCCAGTAAGCCTGATACCCCAGTCTTTCAGGCTGTGGTGCCGTCGGACTATGGCCTTTTCCTGGGCGAATCCAGACGGATGCATCCGGCCATCTGCGACTTTATCTCAGAAAGTATCTACGAGGGCCGGCTGTCGGCGCACCCGTCCTGCGCACGCCTAGGCGTCGATATCGCACCGGGCGCTATACAGATCACCAAGCCCAATGGCATCGCCTTCATCAGCGTTGAGCATAACGGTAATACTCAGCGCAGCGATGAAGAAGCTGAACGCGTCAGGGCCATCTACAACGAGCTATTCGGGCGGCCCTTCACAGATCGTGACGGGGTGGTTCGACCGTTGGGGCTGGAGGATTTTTTGTTCGTTGCTCCCTACAATGCGCAGGTGCGCGCGCTGCAGGAAGCATTGCCGCCTGGGGCGCGTGTCGGCAGCGTCGACAAATTCCAGGGCCAGCAGGCGCCAGTCTGTATCCTGTCTCTCTGCTCCAGCTACGGAGAGTATGGTTCACGCGGATTGGGCTTTATTCTGAATCGCAACCGCATGAATGTCGCCATCTCGCGGGCGCAGTGTCTGGCTGTTGTCGTGGCCGACGGGCGGATCGCCAGTGCGACCGCAGGCTCCATCGCCGAGATGCAGTTGCTTAATCTGTTCTGCAAGCTGGTCGATTCCTGCCAGTAGCGTCAGATACGGTCGGAGAAACGCTCGCGGCTGGTAATTTCCCGCGCGGGAAGGTTGACGACATAGCCGTAAATATTGGTGTGAAGATAAGCGAGCTCGGCATCACGGCCTGCCGCAGGTACCTCGATCCACCAGGCTTTGCGCGACCCACCCGATCCGTCGCTCCAGCGATACCCGCGAGCCTTCAGAATGTCTTTCTGTTCGTAGGGCGCGCGTTCCGCCCATATGCGCACTGTCGACTGCGACGCCGCGTGCAAGATCTGGCTCAGGGCGAGGCTTCCGCTGCGCGGCAGTGGGCAGGTGAGAACATGCAGGGCGGCCTGACAGTCATCGACGGCCCGGTGCGCTTCGTGGAAATACCCCAAGTCGGTCAGGATGTAGCCGAGCTTCGACCCGGCTAGGCCTTCAGCGCGCCAATTTACCTGGCTGGCCGAGCAACCCCAGTGCTTGTCCATGAAGCACGGCCAGACGCGTTCGGCCATGCGTCGATCAAAGCCTGCATTGTGCGCGATGATAAGTGAAGCATCGGCTGCAAAGGCGGCCACGGCGTTGGGAGAGATCGATTGTCCAGCCACCATCGCATTTGTAATGCCGGTGATTTCGGTGATCTCGGCAGGAACGGGCCTGCCGGGCTGCTGGAAGCCTGAAAAGGTTTCGCCGATAGCGGCAAGTGCGCCAGTTTCTGTGAAGGTGAATTTGACCATGCCCAGTTCGATGATCTCGTCGCGGCTGGTATCCAGGCCCGTGGTCTCCACGTCCAGGACAATGCCGGTGTACCGTGCGCCGGCACTTCCAGGGGCCATCGTGAGACCGGGCTGCAGGCGGCGCAGCACCCGGTAAGAGCCGGTTTGCTCCAGATGTTCGATCATAGCGTCGGTCGATAACGTCATGGTCTTACCGGAATATGCGAGATGGCTCGCCAGATGGGTTAGGCTTTTAAGCAAAGCACGATGAAATCGGACAGCGTGCCCCAGATCATCTTCAGGTGCGCAGACCACCGTGAAGATTGGATTTTAACCGATGTCGTTCGCCGCCGTCGTCACACACAAAGCGAACTACTCAAACAAGTTGCATAAGATCGCGACGAAACGGAAGGAGTGCGGCTCCGTAGGCCGCGATCTCTCCTTGCGCCTGTGCTGGAACAATTTTCGCCATGGGGCGGGCCCACCCTCTTCTTCGGGTATCGAAAAACGCGATGTGTGGAATTATCAATTCCGTTAGCGTGCGTGGGATTCGACCACCGATCACGATTATCTCGACATCCAGAATCGATGACGCATTTGATGCGATTATCGAAAGCGAATCTTGCACCCGCGCAATCCAATCTTTAATGCCCGGCCAACTCGGATCGAAGTTATCACACATTTCGTCGACTGTTTCGAAATACGGTCCGTGCTGCGCCAGAATCTGCCGGAGCAGATCTAGGCTCGGAAACGGATGTATGCTTGGAGCCAAGCCGCCAGCAAACTCACCGGCATTGCCGAATCGGCCACGCCACAATTTGCCCTCAAGAACGACTCCTCCGCCCACGCCGGAACCGATATAAAGATAGGCAAAATTTTTCACCAGGCGCCCAACGCCCAGGATACATTCGCCCAGAGCTGCGGCATTGCCATCGTTCTCGGCGTGGGTACGTATTCCGAAGTGTTTCGAGGCTAGTTGCGCAATATTGGGTTGAGACCATTCTTCGAGAGCATAGGGCGTATTGAAACGGCCATCTTCAAGGAATGAACCAGAAATGGCGAGGCCGACACCAACGACCCGGCTGGATTTAATAGCGCCTTGCGCCAGCGCCTTGGCGATGGAATGGGTCAACCACTCAGTCACCTTTTCGAGTGTGACGGATCCTATTCGCTCCCGCACTTCAAACCGCGAGGTACCTGAAAAATCCAAGATGGCCAGCGCCACCGCGTCGGGCATCAAGGTGATGCCTGCGGTGTAGGCAAAGTCCGGATTGAGCTTGATATCTGTTGTCGGATAACCACGCTTTCCGGTATCCGCGCGTCCGTGGGACGTCAGCAGCCCCATCTTGAACAACTTGGAACATATTCGCGACGTCGATTGCTGAGACAGGCTCGCCTGTTCGGCAATTGCCTTCTGGGTCAGCGTGCCCAGGCTAAACACGGCATTGAGAACAGATCGTTCGCTGTTGGTCAAAATAAGAGAGGTGAGGTCGCCCATGTGTTTGGCTCAAATTGCGTAATAGCGGCGAGACTTAACGGCGGTGTTTACGAATGAGTTATACTGATGCCAAGTCATTGCTTTGTCTACCAGTTTACGGAGGAGGTTGGACGTCTCACTATTGCCGGTGACGGGTAAGGCACCGTCAGGCCGTTTAACTGGCATGCGGCATCATTCCTTCACTTTTGCTCGCCACAGACTTGCAGCCAAAAGCATGGAAACAACCGAGCTGCAGATCCAGAAATAGATTGCATTGGTGAAATCATAATGCCGAACGCCAGCCACAACGGTTATACCGCCTTGGATCAATTGCCCGCTAAAGTATTCTTGCACGGCGGCGCCGACGTAGCTGAATACTCCGACAATGCCCATCGCTGCGCCGGCAACACGCTTGGGGCAGATATCGGTACCGAAAAGCCCACCGATGGATGTTACCAGCCCCGCCGTTCCAAAGCCGTACAGCATGATGCCGGCGAAGATGACTGGCTTGTCATTGGGAGCGAAAAAGAAAACGACGAGTCCTGTCAGTTCGATAAGCGCATAGACAAGGTTTACCGGCGGCCGCCGGGATTGGAAGAGGTAATCCGAGATAAAACCGAACAAGGCGGCTCCAGCAATGCCCGCCAAAGTGCCGGTCATCAAAATCGTGCCTGCCTCGGTGAGGGAATATCCGCGGACCTCTTGGCAGTAGAGGACTGCCCAACTATCGATCGCGTATCGTGTGACGTAGATTGATGCCGACGCCAGCGCTAACACCCAAATTGCCGGCAACCGCAGGATGGAAAGCTGAAGAGAGAGAATATTTTGCGGCGCACTGCCGGATCCTTTCGCATTCTGCGTTTCCTTTTGCCATTGATTGACAGAAGGCAGACCGAGGGTTTGGGGCCGGTCCTGCATGGCCCAATAACACGCAACTGCAACCAACAGGACTACAGCGCCCGGCCCGAAAAATCCGATACGCCAGCCGAAAACGGCCACCGCCGCACTCACCACCAGGAACGTCAGGCCTTCGCCGATCGAATGAGCAGTGCTCCAAATGCCATAGACACGGCCACGCTCGCGAATTGAAAACCATTGAGTCATAGAAACGACGCAGACCGGCGCCCCGAAACTCTGGAACCAGCCGTTCAACCCCCACAACACCATGGCAATCGCGACGTCGGTGTTGGAAGCCATGGCCAAATTACTTAAGGCAGAGGCCAGTAAAGCAAACGCGAAGAAGCGCTTTGCGTTTACGTAATCTGCCAGGAAGCCGTTGGTCAGTTTACCGACCGCATAGGCGTAAAAGAGAGCAGACCCTATCAGGCCAAGTTGCGCTGGCGTGAACAGTCCAGCATCGATGACGGGTTTCTTGATGATGCCAAGACCCAGGCGACATGTGTACAACAATCCATATCCCAAGGTGATTGCGACCAGTGTGCGCCGCCGGTATCTGCCAAATAGTCGCGAAACTCGATCTGGATCGGCGATCTCGGTGGCATCCGGTCCTGAGGCAAAAAAGTCGACGATAGAGCGCATCCATTGGTCCTTTTTTCGATGTACTTGGCCGGTTTGGCAGTCCGCTAAATCGTTGGGAGGGGAGTTGCCGAGAGTGAAGGGTTGGTCCATTAATATACCCACGACAAGTATTAAAGCAATTGTAACACCATCAATATGGGCCGTTTACGCCGGATAAAGGTTGATATCGACAGGTTTGTTCGCGAAATCGGCAAAAACGCGCGAAAATTCTTGACATTAATACCCACCATGGGTTTTATATTGGCGTGTTGATAAAACAAAAAAAGTGAAGGGGAAATCTATGAAGGTTGTGAGGCGAGTTCGATTGGCGCTGCTGCTGGGCGCCGCATGTTCGGTGTCGGCGGTGGCTCAAGACAGTTCCAGTTCACAGGAGCTTGAAACGGTTATCGTGACATCAACCAAACGTGCGGAGCCTCTGCAAAAGGTTCCCTTGGCAGTTTCGGTCATCTCAGGCGATGTCATGATGACCTCGAATCTCAACAATCTTCACGACATTGCCAGCCAGGTGCCTTCGTTTAATTTTCGCACCGCCGCGTCGAGCAAGGACCAGGCACTGTTCCTGCGTGGATTGGGTACCATATCGACGTCACCCGGGGTCGAGCCTTCTACGTCAACGGTGATCGACGGCGTCGTTTATGCTCGCCAGGGCCAAGCGACCTTGGATCTTCTAGACGTGGATCACATCGAAGTTCTGCGAGGTCCGCAGGGAACGCTATTCGGAAAGAATGCCTCGGCCGGCGTCCTCAATATCCAGACCAAGACCCCCGGGCCCGAAACCACTGGTTATGTCGATGCTGGCTGGTATTCCGAAGGCAGTGAATTTCGGCTGCGCGGCGGACTTTCGGGCGGGCTGATCGGAGATGAACTGGCAGGCGCCATTACATTGTCCTACGGGCTTTACGACGGTAACGTCTCCAACGTCTGGAACGGCTCCACCCTGAACGGCTATCGGCGTTACGGGACAAGGACGAAGCTCCACTACACGCCGTCTGCGGCGATCGATATCGTCTTTGCGGCAGACTTCAGCCACTCCAAGGATACCACGCCTCAGGGCGTCGTCGCCCAGACATATCTGCATTCCTATCCGAGCAACGCCGTAACCAATTATACGGCGTTTGCGGCCGCGCTGAGCCCGGTGGTTGCAGGAGCCGACAATCGGCAGATCAACAGCAACTATCAAACCTATGCCCTGGACAATAATTACGGCGCGTCTCTCGAAGCAAATATGCATCTCGGCGACTTCACCGTCACGTCGATTACTGCCTACCGCCGCTGGGACAACACGCAGTACCAGGATCAAGATCGTTTGCCCGGCGCGATTTCCGGCTTTCCGCAGCAGCACGACAAGGGCACGTTGAATTTCAACCAGATGAGCGAAGAAATTCGCCTCACGTCACCGCAGCAAGGTGTTGTGGATTATGTTGTCGGGGCCTTTTTCTATCGTGGTGAAGACGCGGAGATGTACCGTCGCTACACGACGGTCGTCTCAGGTTCGGCGGCGACTACCTATACCGGCATCGCCCATTATGGCACCACCAATCAAAATGCGGCGATATTCGGCGAAGCCAATCTGCACCTTTGGGACGGCTTGACCGCAATCGTCGGCCTGCGTGGTATTTACGAAACGCTTGATTACAATTTTGTCCGCACGTCGACGTCAACCGTGCCTGTAACAGGCATTCAGACGGGCTTCTCAAGCATCGGTTCCACCGACGCCCCCGGTTATTCTGATCGCTTCGGACTGCGGTATGAATTCACGCCCGACATAATGGGCTACGTCACCTATTCGCGCGGCCTCAAGGGGCAGGCCTATAATCTGGCGTTTAGCATGCTGCCGCAGGACACCGGAGTGCTCAAAGCGGAAACGTCAAACGACCTGGAGGCTGGCCTGAAGACGGCGTTGTGGGGCGACCGCATCACGTTCAATCTCAACGGCTTCATCGATAAGCTGAAGAACTTTCAGGTGCCGTTCTACGACGTCTATAACGGCTCGCCCGTCACGCGCTTGATCAATGCAGGACGTGTGTCATCGAAGGGCGTCGAAGCTGAAGGGAGCGTCGTGCTGATCGAACACCTCAACCTCTCCACGGCCCTTGCCTATACCAATGCTCGCATCGATGCCTTCAACTGTCCGGTGGGTACGTCCGCATCTTGTCAAGTCAACGGCAAACCGCTGGCGTTTTCACCGAAATGGAAGGGTTCGCTGCGCGCTACCTACACCTATCCGGTCTTCCAGGACGTCAGCTTGAAGGTCGGTGTGGACGGCACTTGGCAATCTTCGGTCCAGTACAGCATCAACCAGACGTCAGATACGATCCAGTCCGGCTACGACATCTGGAACGCTACCGTTGGGCTATTGACGGCGGACGATCTTGAACTGAACATCATTGTAAAAAACATCGCCGATCGGCACTATTCCTCGTACCTGCAAACCTTTGGAAGTGGTTCGGTGCGTTTCGTGCCTCGGGATGATAGCCGCTATGTTGGTGTGAACTTGCACAAGGGAATTTGATGTCTTCTCAACTTTTACACCACGGCGAGCTGAACAGAAGGGGATTTCTTGGCGGGGCAGCCCTCGTATCGGGGGGGGGCGCCAGCGCGGCGTCGCTTCTCGTACTGGGGGGGGGCGCCACCGCGTCGGACGCAGATCTGTCCTCCGTCGCAGGGACGAAGTTCTACGCCGACGGTCGCGTGCATCCATTCGCGGGTAACACCATCGTCTGCCATCTACCGCAGCAAGGCCCCGATTCTGGTTGTTTCAATGCGCTGCTCGACGTCTATCGCGACGCGCCCAATCATGCTTTTATGCGGAAGGTAGCGTTGCTCCCTCCGTCGAGCTATCACATGACAGTATTTAGCTGTACGACGGATAGCGACCGCGGCGTGACATCTTGGCCGAGTGGACTTTCCCGCGACGCAACAATGGCGGAGTGTGATCGCTTCATTGGCGATAGGCTGCGTAGTTTCACGCTGCAGACGACCTTACCAATTTGTATGCGCGTGGACCCGCAGGAACCGCCCCCCGGTGAAGCACCCCTAAAGATTCGCTTGGTCGGGGCTGACTCAGATGAAGAGCGGAAGTTGAGAGCGTTGCGGGACCGGCTGTCCTCGTACCTCGGTATCCGCGGCGGCGCCCACGATTTCTACTATTTCCATATTTCTCTTGGCTATCTGATCCAGCCGCTTACGGACGACGAACAACATTCCTATCGATCAACGCTTGCCGCATGGCGAAAATCCCTAATGGAGGCGTCCCCAAAGATCGTCCTTGGGGCGCCCGAATTTTGCACTTTTGCCGACATGTTTGCTTACCACAGAATGATTTACCTTGCGGGGTGACGGATTAATTCGATCCAAGTCGGATTGACACAAGAGTGAACGATGGCAAGCAGATTGGCGAAGGAAATACCGCTACTTGGATATTCCTTCGCGAATTTCGGGAAAAACACCGTTTATTCCGGTGCAGAAATATCGCTGTTGTTTCTGCTCACGAACCATCTGGGTATGCATCCGGCCGTGGCAGGTTGGCTGGTATTCCTGGCGACCATTGCCGATCTCATGGCCCACTTGGCTGCGGGAGCTTGGCTCGCCCGGTATTACTGGCAGAAGCGGTGCATGATGCTCGCTGGGGCGACACTGTGCGGAGCATTCTTCGCCCTTCTTTACGCTTTTCCGTACTATGAAATTCGCGCCGTGACGGCCATCGCTACGGCAGTCATTCTATTTCGCAGCTTCTATGCCCTCATCGACATTCCGCATAATGCGGCCTTGTCGGAGATTACGCAGGACAGTCGGGCGCGCGGCCGCGTCGCTGGTTACCGCTATCTCTGGAGCACGTTGGCGGTTTTTCTTCTCGCGCATTTCATCAAACCGGTGATGCTGTCGGGCACTACGAGCGACCTGATGGCGGCGGGTCTGATAGGTGGTGGCATTTTATTCGGGTCGACCATGACCGCCAGCCGATTCATGCCGAAATCGGAGCGGACGCGCTCGAAGCCGGGTGCGCTAAAGCGTGGCAGCGCGATGTTATTGCCACCTTTCTGTCAGCCGTTTCCCATTGTTATGAGTATTGCGGCCTTGACCGGATTTGCATTTCCGATGTTTGTTCGCACTTTACTGTATCGCAGCGCATACCTCGAAACCCTGCCGGACATCTCCGGATCGGTGTTGTTGTATTTGGCAGAGGGTCAGTTGGTCGGCACGGTGTTATGGACCACGCTGATCCAGCGGTTTGAAAAGGCATCGTTGCTGCAAATGGCCTACTTGCTTACAGCGTTGTCAATCCTGATTTTCTGGATACTGGAACCGCAGCCGTTGCGCTCCGGTGTGACTGTGCTGTTGGGTTGCGGGTTGAGCGGTGCCTTCATGCTGCCGTGGGCGATGTTTGCCGATTTGGTCGATTATGACGAACACAAATTCGGAATCCGGCGGGAAGCGACAATCTTCACGACAATGCTCGTCATCATAAAGGTGTGTGCGGCGCTCGGAACGGCAACGGTCGGCTGGCTCCTGGCGGCGATCGGGTATCATCCTGAAGCCAGCGCGGGGGGCGCGATGCGACTGGTCATCAATTTGCTCGGTTGTGCGCTGCCACTCGTTTCTGCGTTGGTCTGCACCGCCATGCTCACACGTTACAAACTCACCCATGCAGAGCACAAAAGGATCTTAGCCTGTCTGGTTCGCTGAAGTCACTGCGGAAGGAATTTTCGGTCAAATCTGTATGAGCCGCTTCAATGGCCCCAAAACCTAGTGGTCGCCACACGCGAGCCACAGCTCTGCCTCAATCCGTCGCGCCGAGTTATCGAGGGCCTCGCGCAACACCTTTGTCGTATGGATTTAAAAGGGTTTCAGAAAGTTCGGAAGGTATCGTACGCGTCTAATGCGAAACACGTCGATCGATTTGGATTCTCTTCGGTACCTGTCAGTGGCGGCAAGCGCGGGCAATTTTGGACGCGCCGCTATTCACCTCGGGGTACAGACCTCGACGGTGAGCCGCAGGATCTCGCAGCTCGAGGATCAGCTTGGGTTAACGCTATTCGAGCGTGGACATTTTGGTATTCGCCTGACCGGCGGTGGTCGAACCGTCATGGTCCATGTTCGACGCGCACTTGCCGATCTTGATGCAGTAAGATCTTCGGCCCAAAGCAATGCGAACGGACACGTCGGCCAGATACGACTCGGTATACGCATGCCGCCCATTGGCAAACCGCTGCAGCCACTTCTGCAGCATTGGCGTGACCGATATCCCGGCGCAGATATCATCCTTTATGAAATGAACGAGCGAGATATCCAGGCAGGAATCGAAGAGCGCCAGATTGATGCAGCCCTTATGGCCAAGCACACGCTTTGGCCGCATGCGGCAGCGGTACCTATCTATCGCGAGGCTTTGCTGCTTGCACTCCCCAAAAAACACGCGTTGAGATCACGCAAGACCATAAAATTGGATCACCTACGCGATGAGACATTCTTGGTTCAAGGCTGGGACGAAAGCCAATCAGCTCGCGAGTTCTACGCGTCTTTACTGGGGAGCGGCGTGAACTATCAAGCCCATGCTGCCAGCAAGCAGTCCGTTTTGGCATTAGTCGGTGCGGGGTTTGGCATGACATTGGTGACCAAGAGCCAGGCAGAGGTGGTGTTTCCCGGTGTCGCGTATAAGCTGATCGCCGAAAAGAACGCCTATCTAGACGTCCAACTCGTTTGGGCGCCTGAGAATAAAGAAGCCGTTGTTGGCCGATTTGTTGCCTTTATGCGAGACGAAGCCCGCTCACGGCGTCTTGCCTGATGGTGTGGTCTTTTTTGGCGCGTCATTTCGGCGGCGAAATTTCGCAAAGCCGCGATCGGTCGCCATGAACCGCTGCAGCATCGGCGCAATGAGCTTTGCCGGTTCCACTGCATGTTGACCTGTCTCAGCTGCGTGGGCCTCGGCATAGCTAAGAAGATCGCGATGGACGGCTGCTGGTAACTCAACGGTCATACGCAAGGGCTTATCGCTTTCGATGGCACCGAGCTTTAGTTTTGCCATTTATGTCTCCGCTAGGCGTGATAGGGCTCCAGGATAAGATCGCGGGTCACCAGGACGTTGACGGGGAAGCCAGGCCTGACTGTGATGGTTGGCTGCACATTGAGAGAGCGGCCCAGCACTTGTTCACCGGCTTGGCTAAAGCTCTGCGAAGCGCCTTGACGGATGGCCTGGGCGAGATTGTTCTCGCTATTGCTCGTTCCAGCCTCCGAGCCGACACTTAGGACTGTCGACAATACGGCAGCCTTGAATAGCGTGCCCCAGTGATTGTCGACTTCGTCCTCCAGACCGGCATAGCCTTGCGAATCCGTACCCGGCTGGCGCTCCAGAATAATCGATTTACCGTTTGGCAAAATAAGTCGGCTCCACACCAAGAGGGCTCGCGACTGACCGAAAGTCACTTGTGCATCGTACCGGCCAATGAGGCGGGCGCCTTGCGGTATCAGTAATATCCTGCCGGTCGGACTATCGTAGATATTTTGCGTTACTTGCGCCGTCACTTCTCCTGGCAGATCGGACCGCAACCCCGTGATCAGCGCCGCCGGAATTATCGCGCCAGATTGTAAGACGTAGGGACTGGGCGCGGCCTCAACGCGATCTGGACTTTGGGTTTGACGATCCGTTGGCGCGTTGAGGAAGGCGAGCTTGTGATCGGAGGGCTCAGTGTTGCTGGGCGTAGCAGGCGCCAGTGCAACCGGAGCGCTTCCGTTCGTTGGGATCACAGGCGCCGGTGACGATGTGCCTTGCCCCAAGCTGGATGTCGCAAAAAGGTGGCTGGTGCGCGCTGCGTCATGTTCTTGAACGCGGCGTTGCTGCTGCGGACTTTGTGCAGATGGAACGGGCATGCCGGGGACTGGCGCGCCCGCATTGAGGATTGGTTTGCCGAGGTCGCCAGGAAGCGGCGGGCCAAGCTTGGGCGCGCTACGCGGTAATCCCGTGTAGTCGTGGGGCAAAGCGGAAAGGCCATCGGGTGCTGTTCGGCTGGTGGTGTTGACAAGTTCGGGTGGCTTCTTCTGAGCGTGTGGGATGAGCGCAAAGAAGGTTGCACCAGCAATGCCAATGGCGGCGACGGTTCCAAGACCCAGCAACACCTTGCGCGACAAACGCGTCACCGGCGGGCGCTCAGGATGCAGGCGCATTTCACGGGGATGCGCTGGAGTGAGCCGATCTTGTTCGGCATCCGGAGCGGGCTTGATTGGTTGATCGCTCATGACTGCGTTCCGTCGTTGCGTACGATGCGAACGATTTGTTGCGGCTCGGCACCAAGCTTGAGCTCCGCTGCGGCGAACAGCCGGTCGACAATCATGTAATTGCCGCGGACGCGATAATTGACGAGCTGGCCATCGCCCTTGGGACCAATGACCCAAAGCGGCGGCATCTCGCCTTGAGCGATGCCGGATGGGAACGAGATGAACACTTGGCGCCCATCATCAAACGCCCGCAACGGCCGCCAGGGCGGATTGTCGCCTTCGACACGATATCGAAAGTTGATGGCCGTGACGTCGATGCCGGATGCGAGCGGGGCTTGCGCTTCAGCTGCCGTGTTTTGGGACCGAAGGGCGATGAGCTCATCTTGTGGGTAGCCCCAGGAGACCGACGCCATGTAGGTGTTGGTATCAGAGCGCAGTTCGACATGGTAGGTGCGCCGGTCGGTGTTGATGACAAGATTGGTGGAGAGATTGGGACCGGTCGGTTTTAAGAGAATGTGCATGCGCTTAGTGGCGCCGACGCCGCTTTCGGTATTGCCGATGATCCAGCGAACAGTGTCGCCAGCTGCGACGGGGCCTGAGCCTACAAACTGCTCTCCCGCTTGTAAGGCGATGTCGGTCACTTTGCCCGGCGCAGCGTAGACCTGATAAAGCGCGCCATCGGAGAAGGGGTAGACCTGCACGGCGTTGATGTAGCCGGCCTGTGTCGGCTGGATTCGGGCGGCGCTGTTGGCCACCTCGACGCGGATGCGTGGATTGGTGGGTTCTGGGATGGTGGGCTTCTCGGACGGAACAGGCTTCAGCTGATCCGGTAAGGGAAGCAGTCGCGGGATTTCGACGACCCGAACCGGCTTGGGTGGCTCGGGCGCCGCGCCGGCAAGATGTGGTGTGTCGTCGTAGTGGATCTTTGGCGGCGTCCATGTGGAGCAGGCGCCGAGAAAAACAGACATCAAAAGCGTTATCGCAGACGTTCGCATCAGCCGAGCTCCTTGGACCAGTTGAGGGCGTTTACATAAATGCCGAGCGGGTTCTTCTTCAGCCGGTCGGCATCGGTGGGTGTGTCGATGGTGATAGTGAGGATCGCGCTCCAGCGCTCGGTGATAGCAAGGGCGCCATCGACATAGCGGCGCTCGACCCATTCCACGCGAAAGCTATCGGCGGACGCGCGGATAACGCTCGCCACGTCGACGGAAACTTGCGCCTTGCCGATCTTCGAGAAGGGGTCCGCCTCGCGGGCATAGTCATTGAGGGCGAGGGCGCCTTTGTCGGTGACATAATTGTAGGCGTCGAGCCAATTTTGGCGCAGCACGATAGGATCGGCCGGGACGCTGCGAACTTCCGTGAGGAGGTGCGCCAGATACCAGGCAATTTGTGGGTCGGTAGGGTGATAGTCGGCGGCGGCCTCCGCCACCACGCTTGCTTGCCCCAGTTTGTCGACCTCGACCACCCAAGGCGTGATCGAGCCATGAGCCGACTGCCAAATGAGACCTGAGGCAAGTCCGCCATTCAGCACCAACATACCGAAAAAGGCCAGGCGCCAATTTCTGGATTGAACGCGCGCCGATCCGATGCGCTCATCCCAGACTTGGCCCGCCTTCTGATACGGCGTCTCGGGGGCGGGTGTTGTGCCGTAGCGAACAGTTGATCTTCGAAACATCCTCACTCTCCTTCAGAAAGATCGACGGAATGGCCGCTGCCGCCCTGATCGCCAGAGCGCAAGGCGCTCGTCGCGGCCGATGCGCCATGGGCGGTGGTCTGCTGACGGCGCATGCGCTGCACCCAGCTAGGCGTGCCGCCGGACGATCCGCCTTGAGGCCCGCCGCCGGGGGCTGGACGTTCGGTCGCCGCGCGCGCGCCGGCGGCGTAGCTTTCTCCAAGACTGGCCGCGGCTCGCCTAAGCGGGCTCGTTGCCGCTGAGACGCCAGCTTGTGCGACACCGGCAAGACCGCCAGCGCGATAGGCGGCGCTGGCACCACCCGCCACACTGGCACCCGCATGCGCTGCGCCGGAGACGAGACCGCCGGCTGCACGCAGTCCACCGGCAGTGGCGGCGGCGCCGGCCGCGCCAAGCCCGGCAGCAGCAAGGCCCGTACCAACCGCAGCACCGGCGCCGAGTTGTGGGCCGCCCGCGATCAAACCGTTGGCAATGCCGGGCCCAAAGATGGAAAGCCCCAGCAAGGAAAGACTGGCAAGGATCAACGTCAGCGCGTCGTTGATTGTGGGGGGATTGTTGAAGCCCGCGGTGAACTGGCCGAAAATCGTTTGGCCGATACCGATGATGACGGCGAGCACCAGGATTTTGACGCCGCTCGAGACGACATTGCCAAGGACTTTCTCGGCAAGAAAGGCGGTGCGGCCGAAAAGGCCAAAGGGAACCAGGACAAAGCCTGCGAGTGTCGTGAGCTTGAATTCGATGAGGCTGACGAAGAGCTGAATCGCCATCACGAAGAAGGCAATGACGACGATCAGCCAAGCGATCAACAGGATCGCGATCTGGACGAAGTTCTCAAAGAAGCTAGTAAACCCCATCAGCCCGGAGATCGAATCAAGAATCGGCTTTCCAGCATCGATACCGACTTGGGCGATATGACCGGGCTGGAGAAGCTGCGCGGCCGTCATGGTGCCGCCGCCTGCCTTGAGCCCTAACCCCGCAAAGGAATTGAACACAATCTGCGCGAGGTGATTGAAGTTCCCCAGGATGAAGGCGAAGACACCTATATAAAGTGTCTTCTTGATCAGCCGGGCGAGCACGTCTTCATCTGGCGCCATGGCCCAGAAGAGACCCGCCAGCGTGATGTCGAGGGCGATCAGGATGCCGGCGAGCCAGCGCACATCGCCCTGAACCAGACCGAAGCCGGAATCGATGTATTGGGTGAAGACACCCAGGAAATTGTCGATGACGCCGGTGCCGGTCATGGTAGCGCGGCCTCACCGGATTTGGCGGGTGCGGCAAGAGCAGATGCCGGATGTGTGGTGGTGGTTGCGCCGTCATTGAAGAACCGGCGCCGATTTTCAGCCCAGGCTGTGATGCAGTCGGAATCGTTCTCGGCGCGTGCGCCAACGGCTTGGCAATGAGCAAGCTCGCGCGCCAATCTGTCGTTTGACGTCAAATGGACAGCATCGGGAGGCGAGCCCGCGACCTGTTCGCTTCGGTGTGTGACGTGAACCACCGTAGCAACAATGGCGACCGCGGTCAGCGCGTAGCCGATGACCGGCCCCACGAAATGCCAATTGATAAGGCGTCCTTTTCTGAAGGCGGTGCGCATCAGTGGAACATCTCCGCGGTGCCAGGCTGATAGCCGGTGCCATAATTGAGGAAGCGTTCCGTCTGCTGGTTTGCTTGCTCTTGTGCTGCCACGGCGCGCGCGCCTTCCAAGCTTTGCGCGCGAGCGATGGCCGCCATGACGGCGGTGAGATCGGTGAGTTGCTTGGTCTGAAGCGCCACCAGCTGATTGCCGGACTGCGCTGCCTGCAGCGCCCCGGTGGCCGACTGGCTTGCACCCACTAGCCCGTCGATCTGGCTCTTTGTGCTGTCCAAATTTTTCACGACGCCCGCCTGGACGCGCATGGCATCCTGAAAGGCGACAAGCGAGTTCTGCCAGCGCGTCCGTGCATCGGTCAGAAGCTGTTGCGATGAAGTCGATGCGGAATAGCTGGCTGGATAGGTCTGGTTGAACGCCTGATCGATCGCGTTGACATCATACGCGATGCGCTGTGCCTGTGTGAGAAGCGAGCTCGTGGCGGTGATCGACTGGTCAAGCTGCGATAATACCGAATAGGGCAGGCTGGCCAGATTGCGGGCTTGGTTGGCGAGTGATGTTGCCTGGTTCTGCAACATCGCAATTTGATTATTCACCTGTTGCAACTCGCGCACGGCAGTCAGGACATTTTGCGTGTAGTTGGTGGGGTCGAAAACGACGCCACCGAAGAACTGCGCCTGCGCGGCTGCGGTGAAGAACGAAAAGACCACGCCAACGAGCAGGGCTTTGCGGAGACGAGAGCGTGCGACGCGATGAATAGTCATGTGGAACCTTCCTTTTGGAACAGCATGGGGAGCACCCAATCGAGGCCTTTGTGACGAAGCCATTGGGCGGCAAATCCGGCTCGACCGTGTTCGGTGGCGATCTTCGCGATGGCAATCTGGTCGGTCTTGGACGAAGCGGCCGTAAAGGCCAGGGCTACTTCCGAAAGCCCGAGCTCAAAAAGCCGGTTGCCGCGGCGCGACTGGCAGTAGTAATCGCGCTTGGGCGTGGCGCGGCCCAGGATCTCGATCTGCCGGTCGTTGAGACCGAAGCGGCGATAGATGGCGGTGATCTGCGGTTCGAGGGCACGTTCGTTGGGCAGAAAGAGGCGCGTCGGGCAGCTTTCGATGATGACCGGTGCAATGGCGCTGCCGTCGATGTCGGCAAGGCCTTGTGCCGCGAAAATCACGCTCGCGTTTTTCTTGCGCAGAGTCTTGAGCCACTCGCGCAATTGCGCGGAAAAGCCCGGATCATCGAGGGCAAGCCAGCCTTCATCGATAATGATGAGCGTCGGGCGTCCATCAAGGCGGCCACCGATGCGGTGGAAGAGATAGGACAACACGGCTGGCGCAGCACTGGCGCCGTAGAGCCCTTCGGTCTCGAAGGCTTGGATGTCAGCTTCACCAAGGCGCTCTTCCTCGGCATCGAGCAAGCGGCCCCACGGCCCCGACACCGTATAGGGATGCAAAGCCTTCTTGAGGCCGCTCGATTGCAAGAGGACCGAAAGCCCCGTGAGCGTGCGTTCTTGGACCGGCGCCGAGGCGAGCGAGGAGAGCGCGGACCACAGATGCTCCTTTAGTTCCGGTGTGACGGTGACGGATTCGCGTTCCAGAAGAGCGGCGATCCAGTCGGCGGCCCAGGCTCGTTCGGCCGGATCGTCGATGTGGGCAAGGGGCTGTAGAGCGATGGGTTCAAGAACATCATCGGACAGGGCGCCACCAAGGTCATGCCAGTCCCCGCCCATGGCGAGCGCTGCGGCGCGGATCGAGCCGCCAAAATCGAAGGCGAAGACCTGCGCTCCCGCATAACGGCGGAACTGCAGCGCCATCAACGCCAGGAGCACGCTTTTGCCGGCACCTGTGGGACCGATGATCAACGTGTGCCCGACATCGCCGACATGCAGCACAAAGCGGAAGGGCGTCGAGCCTTCGGTGCGCGCGAAGAAGAGGGGCGGGCCGCCCAGATGCTCGTCGCGTGAGGGACCAGCCCACACGGCCGAGAACGGCATCATATGGGCGAGGTTGAGTGTCGAAATTGGGGGTTGGCGAACATTGGCATAGACGTGGCCGGGCAGCGAGCCGAGCCAGGCTTCCACAGCATTGACGCTTTCGCGGATAGAAGTGAAATCGCGGCCCTGGATGGTTTTCTCAACCAGACGCAGCCGATCTTCCGCCACACGGCTGTCTTCGTCCCAGACCGTGACTGTCGCCGTGACATAGGCTTGTCCCACCAGATCAGAACCCAACTCCTGGAGTGCCAAATCGGCGTCAAGGGCTTTGTTGGCAGCATCGGAATCCATCAGCGCCGATGCCTCGTTGGTCATCACCTCCTTCAAAATCGCCGTGATGGATTTGCGCTTGGAGAACCACTGCCGGCGGATACGGTTCAGCACCTTGGTGGCATCGGTCTTGTCGAGACAGATCGCGCGTGTCGACCAGCGGTACGGGAAGGCAAGACGATTGAGATCGTCCAGCAACCCGGGCCAGGTCTGCGACGGAAACCCCATGATGGTGAGCGTGCGCAAGTGGGACGAACCGAGCCGGGGCTCCAAGCCTCCTGCAAACTCCTCGTCGGTAAGAAAGGCGTCCAGATACATGGGCACTTCGGGAACGCGGACACGCTGCAGACGGGTGGAGATGCAGGAATGCAGGTAAGTGAGCGTGCCGACATCATCGAGCCAGCCCGCTTCCGGCATAAAGCCATCCAGAAGAGCGAGGACGCGGTCGGTGCGGTCGATAAAGCCAGTGAGGGCCGCGCGCCAATCAGCGCCTTCCTGCGCCCTGCCTTCATAGAGCCAATTTTCGGCGCGCGCGGTGTCTTCGGCCGGTGGCAGCCAAACGAGGGTCAGAAAATATCGGCTCTCGAAATGCGTGCCTTCTTCTTCGAACTGCGCCCGGCGCTCCTGATCGACGAGGCGGGAGACGGGATCGGGAAATTGGCTTTGCGGATAACGATTGCCAGGAGTGCGCTGCGCCTCGATAAAGATCGCCCAGCCCGTGCCCAAGCGGCGCAGGGCATTGTTGAGGCGCGCGGTGATGGAAACGAGTTCGGCGGGGGTAGCCGAGTCCAAATCCGGCCCGCGGAACTTCGCTGTCCGCTGAAACGAGCCATCCTTGTTGAGGACGACACCTTTTGCGACTAACGCCGCCCATGGCAGGTAGTCGGCGAGGCGTTGGGTTTTGGCGCGGTATTCGGTGAGGTTTATCATCGGATTAGCCTCACGGGGTCAAGTGCGCGGGATAGCGAAGATGTCGGCGCACCACGTCCACGAAATCCGGATCGCGCTTGGCCGCCCACACGGCCGCAACGTGACCGATCAGCCAGAGAGCTACGCCGACGATCCAGAGCCGAAGCCCCAACCCCACAGCCGCGGCAAGCGTGCCGTTCAGAATGGCGACGGAGCGTGGCGCGCCGCCCAGCAAAATTGCTTCCGTGAGTGCACGATGCACGGGTGCGTAGAAGCCGGGGACCGGTTCGTCGTTTCCCATCAAACCAGCGCTCCGCCGCCGAATTGGAAGAAGGTGAGAAAGAAGCTTGAAGCCGCAAAGGCGATCGAGAGCCCGAAGACGATCTGGATCAGCTTGCGAAAGCCGCCGCTGGTCTCGCCGAAAGCGAGCGTGAGGCCCGTAACAATGATGATGATGACAGAAATTATCTTGGCGACGGGGCCTTGGATCGAATCCAAGATCTGCTGCAGCGGCTGTTCCCACGGCATGTTGGTGCCTGCGGCGAAAGCCGGTGCTGTCATGAGCGCCACCCCTGCGAATGCCGTGGCCGTCATCAGGCGTGTGCGTGTGCGTGTCCAATGCGATGTCATGGAAGTTCTCCTGCTGGGATGAGGTGGTAATCGCCGCTCGCGGTGAGGCCTTCAACGCGAGCAAGTTCGCTGAGACGACGGGTAGAGCCGCGACCGGAAAGGACTGCGATGAGATCGATGGTCTCGGCGATAAGGGCGCGCGGAACCGTCACCACGGCTTCCTGGATCAACTGCTCCAGCCGTCGCAGCGCCCCAATGGCCGATCCGGCATGGAGTGTGCCGACGCCGCCGGGATGGCCAGTGCCCCAGGCTTTTAAGAGATCAAGCGCCTCAGCCCCGCGGACCTCGCCTATCGGGATACGGTCGGGGCGCAAGCGCAGCGATGAGCGGACCAAATCCGACAAGGTTGCGGCGCCGTCTTTGGTGCGAAGCGCTACGAGATTAGGGGCTGCACACTGGAGCTCGCGGGTATCTTCGATGAGGACAATGCGGTCGCCGGTCGAGGCAATCTCGGCGAGAAGGGCATTGACGAGTGTCGTTTTGCCCGTGGAGGTACCGCCAGCGACAAGAACATTCTTACGCTCCAGGACAGCTATCCGGAGAAGATCGGCGTGTTTGGCCGACATACTGCCGGACTGGACATAGTCGCTAAGCGTAAAGACGGCGACAGCCGGTCTGCGGATCGCAAAGCAGGGGGCTGCGACCACGGGTGGCAGCAAGCCTTCAAAACGTTCGCCCGATTCCGGTAGCTCCGCGGAAACACGCGGGGCGTTCGCGTGCACCTCGATGCCGACATGGTGGGCAACGAGCCGCACTATGCGTTCCGCATCGGCAAGTGTCACATGGCAGCCAGTATCTTCGAGACCACCCGACAGACGGTCGATCCACAGCCGCCCATCGGGGTTCAGCATCACTTCGACAATCGAAGGGTCTTCGAGGTAGCGCGCGATGGCCGGGCCAAGCGCCGTGCGCAGCATGCGTGCACTGCGAGCAAGAGCCTCAGATCGAAAAGCGATGGTGTTCACATCGGACCCCAATTTAACGACGCAAGAACGCGTCGTTGTTGGCGTCGAGTAGAAAGAACCGCATCACCGTCATTGCAACAAGCAACACCGATGTGTCGTATTCTAGCGTGCAACGACAGGTGAACGACGGTGCCGCCATCGCGCAAGGCTTGGGCGCGAGCATCTCTTCGCCTGCATCGCGTAAATATTCCTCGCCGATTGTTTTGGTTGTCGTCGCGCGCAATGGGCAAAGCAAGACGGGCATTACACCAGCTAGTCGGGCGAATTGTTACGCACCTTGGCAGTATCAGCCTCACGCGTGATCTCATCGATCAGGGACTTGCCACGCGCCAGTCGTCGCCCGAGTGCTTCGACAAAGCCTTCGTAGCGTTGTTTACCCTTTGCCTGCGCGGCGGCTTGAGCGGCTTCAGGAAGTGCCGGTGTTTGCGTCAACCAGAAGCCCACGAACAGCGCCAAGGTTTCGTTGGTGATGGCGATATGGCGTTCCATCCGGTCGAGCTGCCGGTTGATGCGGTCGAGGCGTCGCGCGAGCGCCGCTTCAAGCTGGTCGGCGCCGTCCGGTGAGAGGTAGCTGGCGAGCGCTGTCTCGACGATGACCGCGCGGGCGACGCGCCGGCGTTCGGCAAAATCGTCCAGCTGCTTGAGCAAGGGTGGTGGCAAACGTACCGAGTATCGTTCTCGCATGGTTTACATTCCCATATCGTCGTCCCGATCAAGGGCTGCTTGGCGCGCGGCTATCCGCGCAAGGCGGTCGTAGTCAGGTAGAGACGCCGAGTCATTTTCGCGTTCGTCTCCGGGCAACTCGAACTCTTGTACTGGCTCAGGTGGCTTAGGAGCGATTTCTTCATGAGCCGGCAGTTCTGGCTCACGCCGTGGGCCGCCATTGGCGGGATCTTCCGTTGGTTTGGCTGCTGACTCCCACGAGGGTTCCTGCTTCAAAGGTTGCGGGTTCTCTGCTTGAGGCGCGGGCGTGACCTCGGGTGGCGGCAGAATGCGCTGCTGGAGCCGTCTGTCCTGATAATAGCGCACCTTCTTCGCCTTAATCGGCGGGCAGCCCGAGACCAACACCAGTTCGTCATCGACGGGAAGCTGCATGATCTCGCCGGCGGTGAGGAGCGGCCGTGCCGTCTCCTGGCGAGACACCATCAGGTGTCCCAGCCAGGGGCTTAAGCGATGGCCAGCATAGTTCTTCATGGCGCGCATTTCGGTGGCGATGCCGAGTGCATCCGACACGCGTTTGGCGGTCCGCTCGTCATTGGTGGCAAAGCTCACCCGCACATGGCAATTGTCGAGGATGGAATTGTTCTGCCCGTAGGCCTTCTCGATTTGGTTCAGCGATTGGGCTATCAAAAACGCCTTCAGCCCATAACCGGCCATGAAGGCTAGCGCCGACTCGAAGAAGTCGAGTCTCCCCAGCGCTGGAAATTCGTCGAGCATCAAAAGCAAACGGTGCTTGCCGTTATCCGGTGATAGTTTTTCGGTCAGACGCCGGCCGATTTGGTTCAGCATCAGACGCACCAGCGGTTTGGTGCGGTTGATGTCGGCAGGCGGTACGACGAGGTAGAGCGTCGTGGGCGTCTTGCCTTCTATCAAATCCGCGATATGCCAGTCGCAGCGGCGCGTGACCCGCGCCACCACCGGATCGCGATAGAGACCCAGGAAGCTCATTGCGGTCGAAAGAACACCTGATCGCTCGTTCTCCGATTTGTTGAGGAGTTCGCGCGCCGCAGTGGCAACGACAGGATGAACGCCAGCCTCGCCAAGATGCGGCGTTTTCATCATGGCGTCGAGCGTCTTCTCGATTGGGCGACGTGGATCGGACAGGAAGTTGGCAACACCAGACAGCGTCTTGTCGGTTTCGCTATAGAGGACATGCAGGATCGTGCCGACGAGCAGGGCGTGGCTGGTCTTCTCCCAATGATTGCGTCGCTCCAGTGCCCCTTCCGGGTCAACCAGAATGTCGGCGATGTTCTGGACATCGCGCACCTCACGTTCGCCGCGGCGGACCTCCAGCAAGGGATTGTAGGCGGCGCTATCGGCATTGGTCGGATCGAAGAGAAGCGCACGGCCAAAGCGGCCTCGCCAACCCGCGGTTAGCGCCCAGTTCTCGCCCTTGATGTCGTGCACGACGGCGGAGCCTGGCCAAGTGAGCAATGTAGGAACCACGAGACCCACACCCTTGCCGCTTCGTGTCGGGGCAAAGCACAGCACATGCTCCGGCCCGTCATGGCGAAGATAGGCACCATGCCAGCGCCCGACGATCACGCCATCTGGGTGGAAAAGCCCAGACTTCTGTATCTCGGCTTTTTCCGCCCACCGCGCCGAACCATAGGTGACGGCGCTCTTGGCTTCTCGGGCGCGCCAGATCGACATCGCGATGGCGACCGCAAAAGCTGCGATGCCGCCGCTGGCAGCGATGTATCCTCCTTCGACGAAGATATCGTGGGCATAAGCGTCAAACGAGAACCACCACCAGAAGAATGCGGGCGGTGGGTACATCGGCCAGCCTAAGATCTTGAACCAGGGCGGGCCGAGTTCGGGTTGGAAGGCGAGCCGCCAAGCCGTCCATTCGGTTGCGCCCCAGAGGAACGCAAGCACGACGGCGCTGACGAGGAGGATCTGACCCCAGAGGATTTTTGTAGCAGGCATGTCCCCCAAATCGAGCCAGCGGGACCGAGAGGCAAGGGCCTTCAGACCGACGACGGGCGATTGGATAGTGCGGGGTGCAAATCGGTCGGCAAGAATCGTAGATCGCTGGACGGTCTTCTAGATCCCCAGACCGCGCTTTCGACCGAGGCTCCACTCGATACCGCTTCCCGTCGCGATGCCGCGAACCTCGCGGCCCAGGTGTTCCTCCAGGGATGGCCGCCAAGGCACAAGCTGAAACCCCAGCCCGTCGTCGATCATGGCAAAGCGGCCCGAGGCGAGTGTGATGCGTTGGCGATAGATGCCGGCGATATGGTCACCGTCCGCGAATGGCTGGTGTGCAAGTCCGGTCTGCGCCGAAAGCCGTGCTGCTGTTTCGTCCAGCTCCCGCCGCCGCAAGGTGGCAAGAAGATCGCGGGCGTAGATCACGTGCTGGCCGTGCCGCTGGGCGAGGGCCTGCTCGATCAAACGTTCGCGGCGCGTCTCTATCGCCTCGCGAACCTCGGTCCCGAAGGCGGCATTGCCGAGGCGCGGGTCGGGCGCTAGCAATTGACGGTCGAGCCAGGTTGCGCCCGACGCGGCGATCTGGGCCTCGAGACTAAGGTCGGAGCGTACGGCAAGCGCAAGCCGGACTTTGCCCTTGTCATCTGTATAGGCGCGGCTCTCGACGATGGCGCCCGTGGTCGCATCGCCCGTTGTCTCTATATTCGAGAAGCTCAAGTGATGCGTTCGTCCGTCAATACCTTCAATGACGGCATAGCCCGTGCCGGCTAGCTCATCGTGGAGACCACGCGCCACGAGCCGCCCGACGATGGGGCTTTCAGGCGGGCCGTCATGGTGCGCGAAGGCAGCCACATCCGGCTCACGGTCGCGACCCGACATGGCACGGTGCATGGTCTTGATGATATCGCCGCGGATGGAAAGATCGCGCAGTGTATCCTCGATGTTCGGCTTGAGCATCCAGCGTCCGGGTGCGATCTGCTCGGCAAGACCAAGACGCTCCAGGGTTTGCGTCCGTCCGACCAGGAGACGGCGAATCTCCGGATCGTCCTTGCTGGATAGGGGGCGCAAATCGGCGATACCAGCGGCGTCGTCGGTCATATCGCGCAAGGCGCGGTCGAGACCGGTCCAGCGCTCAGCCACAACATCCTTTTGGAGCGCGGTGCGGATTTCGTGCTCGCTTCGGGGGCCGAGTTCGAGGGTGACCCTTTCGGCGGCGCGCAGCCGCAAGCCACGGCTGATGTAATCGCGGCTGATGACCAGGTCTTTGCCGTTGTCGGCCTTGCCACGCACCAGGATATGGATGTGCGGGTTGTCCGTGTTCCAGTGGTCGACTGCAGTCCAGTCGAGGCGGGTCTCCAGGTCACGTTCCGCTGTCTTCATCAACTCGCGGGTGAAGGCTTTGAGGTCGGTCATCTGCCCGGCATCCTCCGGTGATACCGTGAAGCGGAAGTGATGACGATCCTCTTCACAGCGGGCGGCGAACGCCTTGCTGTCGGCGTCCTCGCTTGCCGCGTCGAACATCCGGGCATCACTGCCGTCGCGGGTAACACCTTCTCGGCTCAGATAGGTGATGTGCAGTGCCAAGGATGCCGCCCGAAACGTCCGGCCATGATGGCGCACCACGCGTGCCATCACGACAACGCGGCGCGACGAAGTGTTGAGCCCGATCCGCGCAGCGATGGAGTGGCCGCGGCCGAAGCGGGAGCCACCTTTGGGCGACGTCCCGCCGCCAAAGCGCTTGCCTGTGTGGCCGGCCTTCTTGGCGGCCCGCGTGACTTGCGCCACATAACTTGGCATCTTGGCGCCGCCCCGGATGCGCCCAGGCCTGACCCGGAAGTCGTCGTCACGCCGCGTCATGGGTAGCCTCGCGTAGAAACGGCGGGGTGCGGACCGCGAGCGGCGTAGAACACTTGCTAAAATTCAGCGGCGTGCGGACTCGTGCTCCTGTCTGTCCCCGAAATTTCTCGCTCACACCAACCACATGCCGACCAACGCGGACGGCTCTTTTATCTTGCGTTCGCTTGGTTGGGTGGCTGTGTCTTCCCCGCCTTCCGATCCAAAGACCGAGAACGTGGTATTTGATGCGGCAGAGAAGGGGTAAACGCGACGTCATTGTGGTGGCGTCCGAATTGCCACGAACAAACCGCTCGATTGTGGTGTCAGCGCGAAGGAAGAGGGCGGCGAACTCGTAGTAGGGGGGTGAATGGACGAACTGTTCAAGGGGGATGGGGCTGCTGGTGATGGTGTCGGAAACAGTGTTGCTTGCCGCCACCTGGTCGTACTCACGACGGCATTCATCCGGCCGCCAATCTGCAGATCAGGAAGCAACCCCTGCAATTTCGCAAGGTAATTCGTCGTCTCGTCACGTAAGGGCCGAATGCCCGCCAGATAGTTCTCAAAGCCCGTCGGACCGGTATTGTAAGCAGCAAGAAATCCGCCCTCACCGAAGCGCTCATACAGGTCGCGAAGATAAGCAGCGCCTGCCAAAATGTTGTCGTGAGGATCGAACGGATCAACGCCCAGATTGTAGCGCGTCCGCAAGTCTTCCCAGGTCTTTGGCATAATTTGCATCAGGCCTATGGCGCCTTTGGGCGACACCGCTATGGGATTGCCACTACTTTCGGCCAACATAACGGCGCGTATCCATGCGGCCGGAACGTCGAAGCGCCGCGATGCCTCATCCACGAATTTGGCGAGTAGATTGTTCCGGGAACTCGTTGTGAAAGACGCGGCGGGTATTGCCATTTGCGCTGCTGTCGCGCCGTTCGCCGCTGTCGCTAAAGACGCCGTGGTCGCGATGATACTCAGCGCTGTTCCGAGCCGGTGCCAGACTTCCGCCGTACTCGCATCAGTCCGGTGCGGGGCGTTTGCGCGCCGAACAAAGAGCCGCTCTGGAGTGCCGTTGCGGGCGGTGGCGATTTCATGTTTGGCCGGGAAGAGGCAGGGGCGCAACATGCGGTCGAACAAGGGAATGAGCAAGGGAAGGCATTTTGTCAGCATCTTCACGGCTCCTTGGAAGTCCAGAGCGGGGCGGCGCGCGCGGTGATGGTGGTGATGGGCAATACGCCAAAATACCGCCCGTCGAACGAAGCCTGTGCGGCGCGATTGAGGAGAAAGACTTCGCCGGGATGCAGCGTGCGACAGCCCTGCCAGACTGGCAGAGGCCGTTCGCGGCTGTCGTGGTCGAGCGCCTTCGCCACCGCGGCGCCGTCGATCGTGATCGCGTGCCCGGTACGGCAGACCGTTTGGCCACCCAGGGCGGAGACGTGCTTCAGCAGTGGCATGCCCAAGGGCAGGTAACTGCGCGCCGCCATGAAGCGCGCAAGTGGTGCGAGCGGCGTTACAGCGACCAACTCGCCGACGCGCAAGGACGTTGAGGGACGCAGAAGGTAAAGCCCGATGGGGGCACTCGCGCTGGCGTTCCACAGCAGAAGTTTTGGCCAACTGAGTGCTGGTGCCGTGACAGCTGGACCAAGTTCGGCCACCAAGGCGAGGGCAAGTCCAATCAGTACGGTGCGGGGGTTCATGGCAACAAGTCCCGCCGCTTGAGCCAGAGCGCATGGCGTTCCGGCGTATAGGTTCGCGGGTCTTGGTTGGCACAGAGACGGTTATGGCTGTGTCGCCAATGGTCGGGACAAATATCGGCCGGATCGAAGCCGCTGCGCTCGATGGCATCGATGAGCTGCAGCACGCGCTCGACTTTTGGCCAGCCGGACTGGCGCAGAAGGACCTCACCGCCGGGGCGCACAAATCCGATGCGGGTACAAGGTTGGTTGGGTGGCACCGCGTGCAAGATATCGATGCGCGATAACACCGTGCCGAAGTCATTGGCCTGCCAGCGCACGAAGGCAAAGATGCTGCCTGCCGTGAAAGTTAGAGCGCGGCGCTGTGCGTCCAGGATGCGGTTGTCGAGGGGATTGCCAAAGCGAATCCAGCGCTCGATGCGACCTTCGTCCCACATCAGTTCGACCTCGGTGAGGTCCTGTCCGTAAAAATCGGTGTGCGTGCTGTTGGCATCGCGCGGTTGCGGCGTTGTCATAGCCCAACATCCGATCAGCGGTGACGCGGCGTGGGGGAGCCATTCTGGGGAGTCTTCAGGCCGCCCGGCTTCTTGCCTTCCTCGCGGCGTTTGGCGGGATAGACGGTGCCGTTGCCGGGATCTGATGTGGACGCACGGGTGCCGATCTCGGCCCATACTTTCAGATTATCGAGCGTATAAACCACGCGCCCGCCCAGCTTTTGGTAGACCGGACCCGTGCCATAGGTGCGGTGCTTTTCGAGCGTGCGGGCGGAAAGACCGAGAAAACGCGCGGCTTCTGGCGTGCGCAAATAGCGGTTGGGTAGATCATTGGCGGGCATGGTTGAACTCCGTGATCCTTTTGCGCGCCGCCGGTTATCGGCGGCTGGCGTTGATCACGATGGCGCAGGCCCAGGCCCGGGAGGGATGGCGATGTCATGCGTGTGCGAGATCACCACCCCCAAATTCTTGCTACTTCTTGCGGCGCCGATAAGGGTGGAGGAGGAGATCGCGGTAGCCACCCTTCATGAGCGCGAATCCAAGACGCGCCAGGCGGATGGTGTAATCGCGCAGGTCGTGGGTTTTCCAGCCGCGCTGCGGGAGCCGATCACGTCCAAACAAGATGGCAGCGATATCTCGGTAGGAGACGTTTTGAAGCCGCGCGTCGAGCGCGCGCAGCGCGAGGACAAGACGCTTTCGTCTATAGGCCGTTAGCCTTGCCGGGTTGGGTCCGAGCTTGCGATGGTTCAGGGCCAGCCAGAGACGTTTTGCGGCGGCAAGACGGATATCGAACAGGCGGTCGAGCGGCAGCAACAAGGCTGGGCGAGTAGCGTCCGCTCCGTTAATATCCAGGCGATGGGTTGATCCATCGAGCTGCAGCAATTGTGCGCCATCACCTGCGGCAAAGATTTTCTTGAGGGACGCCAGAATTGCTCGAAATCGGGGCTCAGCAAGGCGCTCCGGAGTCGTCGTCACTACAACGACACTCGGCAATGCACGCGGCGTCCATGGCAACACATTCGCAGTTGCACTCTTGCTTGCGGGGACGAAATCGCACCCCCCAATGCTGAGCAAAAGCGTCGGCGTCAGCTTGTTTCAGCGTGCCGTTCCGGGCAGCGACTTCAAGTGCGCGCCACGCCCGAAGGAATTCGGGATTGCGGCGCAAAAATTGCCAGGCGAAGCCGGGGGCATCGAGAGACTGAACGTCCTCATATGCACCCGGGAAACGCCAATCGGGGCGGTCCATGGGCGACTCCACACATTTTCATCCCACCGCTCAACCAACGCGAAACATGCCTTTTCGAGTCGTGTTGTGGTAGATGCGTAACTCGCAACGCGCATTGCAAACTGTGCACGGAACCATTTTCAGTTGGGTGCGCCACCGCGCAGCAGATGGCGATAGCCGCTCTCCATCAGCCAATGGGCGCGTGCAAGATGGGTCTCCCAAGCGTGCTGTGCGCGCGCAGGCTCTGCGTGAGGATCGATATGCAGGACGCGTTCAGCAACCTCTTCCCAGTTTGCGCCGTCAGCTTCAGCGTCGAGCAAACGCAAGTACGTGACCAGATGGTCTTGATCATAGCCGGTCAGTGCGGCGTCCGTGGGGGCGGTGTCTGTAACGGGGGGATCAAGCGGGGGAGCGGGCATCGTTCTGTCCTTTGCTTGGGCCTTCGGTCGCGGGAGAATCCGCAGCAATGATGACAAATCTCACGAGCCTTGAACTTGTAAAATTTCTTCTATCCACAAGACGGCATCGTCCATAAGTTATAGCGTATTATAATACGTCGCATCAAAATACGCGATTGGCCTTCCTACTGCGGATGGATATTCGCAAAGTGTTTGGCCAAAACATGCGGCGTATACGGCTCGGCGCCGGGCTCAGCCAAGCAGCGGTGGCCGCGAGTATGGGCGTGGATCGTGCCCATGTCAGCAGCATGGAGCGTGGCCAGCAAAACGTGACACTGATTACGATGTGGCAGGCCTCTCAAGCGCTCAAGTGTGCGCCAGCGGAATTTTTGGACGAGAAACCTTCCGCAGCCGCGCCAAATCTGTGGGCGAAAGCCCCACGTCGGCGCCCAACCAAGCGGTAATTGCCCTTCTTGAAATGCACGGCGTATTGCCGTACATTACTCGGAAAGGAGAGGTCCCATGCCTACCGCCTCACGCCGCAAACCCGCCCGAGAACTCAAAAAAGATCGACTGGAACTGCGCGTTGCCACCTCGGCCAAGGCGCTCATTCAGCGAGCCATGGCGGTGAGCGGGTTGACGGCCGGGGATTTGGCTTACGAAGGCGCGCGGCGCGTTTTGGAAGACCATGAGCGCATGGTGCTGACCGGCGCCAGTCGGGATGCTTTTCTTGCCGCCGTTCTGAATCCACCGCAGCCCAGCGACAAATTGGTCGCGGCTCTGCGCCACCATCGCGATGTAGTGGGTTGAATCGTGGCTCTTGTGATCGAGCCGCTCGGAAAGCAGCACGCGCGTGCAAGCTTTAATTGCGGTGAGCCCGAACTCGATGAATGGTTTCGCAAACGCGCCAGCCAGGACGAGCGGCGCAATTTTGCGCGCGTGTTCGTGGCGGTGGACGATAGTCTTGGGATTGTCGGATTCTATAGCCTCGGTGCGTTCACGCTCAGCCTGGAAAATCTGCCCGAGGAGATTGCCCGCAAGCTACCGCGCTGTGAGGCTATTCCGGCGGCGCTGATTGGGCGGTTGGCGCGCGATGAGAAAGTGCGCGGGCGAGGGCTTGGCGAGTTGCTGCTGGCCGACGCGGTGCGCCGAATCTTGGGTGCGAGCCAAACACTGGCCGTGTTCGCGATCGTCGTCGATGCCAAGGATGAGCGGGCGGTCAAATTCTATGAGGCGTATGGGTTTCAGGCGTTTCCGCTCACGCCACGCCGATTGTTTCTTCTGGCATCGACGGCTGCTGCGGCGCTTGCGAAGTTATAGCGCCGCAGCACGTCGGCGCTGCATTGCGATGCAGGCAAGTTGGTCGAAACAAGCAAAAGCCCCGCCCGGCGAACCGGACGGGGCGTTGCGGGGACCTTACTCGCCGTTGCGTTTTCCCGGCCTGCGGGACCAGATCGCGCTATAAGTGTCGCCGTCCTTATCCTTGACCAGGTTGGCGTAGACCGGAGCGGTGAAGCTTGGATCGTCGAGCTTGAGTGAATGATACTCCTCGTTCTTCTCCGACGATTTTGCCCAGGCGGCGCCGATCTCTGCGCGGCCGACAAAGATGCGATGGGTGGGGGCGTCTTCGTTGGTGCGGCCCGTCTCGGCGACGATACGCACGCCCTTGACCTGCAGTGCCAGCATTGCGAACTCGCCTTCGAACCCGTTTGCGACTTTCTTGAATGTGCCGATGATAGCCATGTCTGTTCTCCATTTGCTGTTTCGAGCCCGCG
>JAATGP010000046.1 GCA_015654635.1 Alphaproteobacteria bacterium
CCGCTCAGCATGTATCGCAACATCGGCATTGCCGCGCATATCGATGCCGGCAAGACGACGACGACCGAGCGTATCCTGTATTACACGGGCAAGAGCCACAAGATCGGCGAAGTCCACGACGGCGCTGCCACCATGGATTTCATGGAGCAGGAGCAGGAACGCGGTATTACCATCACGTCCGCCGCCACCACCTGTTTCTGGCGCGATCATCGCATCAACATCATCGACACCCCCGGCCACGTGGACTTCACCATTGAGGTGGAGCGTTCCATGCGCGTGCTGGACGGCGCCGTTGCGGTGTTCGACGCGGTGGCCGGTGTTGAGCCGCAATCCGAGACCGTATGGCGTCAGGCCGACAAGTATCACGTGCCGCGCATTTGCTTCGTTAACAAGATGGACCGCACTGGCGCCGACTTCCAGCGCTGCGTCCAGATGATGATTGACCGCCTCGGTACCCGCCCGATGATTCTGACCTGGCCGATTGGCTCGGAAGGTGGTTTCAAAGGCATCGTTGATATCGTCGGCATGCATGCGCTGGTCTGGCACGAAGAGATGCTCGGCGCCGAATACGACACCATCGAAATTCCGGAAGACCTCAAGGCCAAGTGCGAAGCTCTGCATACAGAGCTTGTCGAAATGGCCGTCGAAGAAGACGAAACCCTTCTCGAAGCCTATCTCGAGGGCAATTTGCCGAGCGTCGACGACCTCAAGCGTTGCATCCGCAAGGGCACCAACGGCTTCAAGTTCGTACCCGTGATGTGCGGTTCGGCCTTCAAGAACAAAGGCGTGCAGACGTTGCTCGACGCTGTGGTCGATTATCTGCCGTCGCCGCTCGATATCCCGCCGCTGATGGGCATTGTTCCCTTCAAGGATACCGAAGTTGTGCGTCCGGCCGACGACAAGGCTCCCTTTGCCGGTCTTGCTTTCAAGATCATGGACGATCCCTTCGTTGGCTCCATCACCTTCGTGCGCGTCTATTCGGGTTCGGTGGCTAGCGGCACTTCGGTGCTGAACTCCGTCAAGGACAAGAACGAGCGTGTCGGTCGCATGTTGTTGATGCATGCGAACAGCCGTGAAGACGTCAAAGAAGCCTATGCGGGCGACATCATCGCTTTTGCTGGCCTCAAGCTGACCACCACGGGCGAAACGCTTTGCGATCCCAACGATCCGGTGATCCTGGAACGTATGGAATTCCCCGATCCGGTGATCGAGCTCGCCATCGAGCCGAAGACCAAGGTCGATCAGGAAAAGATGGGCATGGCCCTGCAGCGTCTGGCGCAGGAAGATCCGTCCTTCCGCGTTTCGACCGATCAGGAATCCGGCCAGACCATTCTTAAGGGTATGGGCGAGCTGCATCTCGAAATTAAGGTCGACATCCTTCGCCGCACCTACAAGGTCGATGCCACGGGTGGCGCGCCGCAGGTGGCGTATCGCGAAACGCTGTCGAAGGCCGTCACGGGCGATTACACCCACAAGAAGCAGACCGGCGGTTCGGGCCAGTTCGCGCGCGTCAAGATCGCTTACGAGCCGCTTCCCCCGGGTTCGGGCTTCGTGTTCGAGAACGATGTCGTCGGCGGTACGGTTCCGAAGGAATTCATCCCGTCGGTCGAAAAAGGTATTCGCGCCCAGAAGGACAGCGGCATTCTCGCCGGCTTCCCGGTTATCGACTTCAAGGCGACGCTCATTGACGGCGCCTATCACGAAGTTGACTCCAACGCACTGACCTTCGACATCGCCGCCCGCGCTTCGTTCCGTGAACTGGCCGAGCGTAAAGCTGCCAAGCTGCTTGAGCCGATCATGAAAGTGGAAGTCGTGACGCCGGATGATTTTCTCGGCGGCGTTATCGGCGATCTCAATTCCCGTCGCGGCCAGGTGCAGGGCACCGACAGCCGCGGCAACGCGCAAGTTGTGACCGCCATGGTCCCGCTGGCGAACATGTTCGGTTACATCAATACCCTGCGTTCGATGTCTCAGGGCCGCGCGCAGTATTCGATGCAGTTCGATCACTACGAAACCGTGCCGCAAGCAATTGCCGACACGCTGAAATCCAAATAGTCGCCAATCTATCAGTTAATCGCCAACCAGTCGCCGATAGGAGAGAGCAATGGGCAAGGCCAAATTTGAGCGGACGAAGCCGCACTGCAACATTGGAACGATCGGCCATGTTGACCATGGCAAGACGTCGTTGACGGCTGCGATCACGAAGGTTCTGGCGGAGAC
>JAATGP010000066.1 GCA_015654635.1 Alphaproteobacteria bacterium
CTTCATCGCGGAAACACGGCGCAATCTGAAAATAACGGTCGAAGCCCGCCACCATCAGCAATTGCTTGAACTGCTGCGGCGCTTGCGGCAGGGCATAGAATTTACCGGGATGAATGCGGCTCGGCACCAGGAAGTCGCGCGCGCCCTCGGGCGAGGAGGCCGTCAGGATCGGCGTCTGATATTCGGTAAAGCCCTGATCCACCATGCGGCGGCGGATCGAGGTGATCACCTTGGAACGCAGCACCACATTCTTGTGCAGCTTCTCGCGGCGCAGATCCAAAAAGCGGTATTTAAGGCGGACATCCTCGGGATAGTCGAGGTCGCCGAACACCGGCAGCGGCAGATCGCTCGCCATGCCTTGAACCGCGGCCTCGTCGATGCGCAGCTCGATCTCGCCCGTCGGCATATCGGGATTGATGGTGTCGCCCGTGCGCGCTTCCAGATGCCCAGTCAGCGTCAGCACCCATTCCGAGCGGGCGCGGTCGACGGTGGCGAAAGCCGGGCTATCGGGTTCCACCACGCATTGGGTGATGCCGTAATGATCGCGCAGGTCGATAAAGATCAGCCCGCCATGATCGCGCCTGCGATTAACCCAACCGGACAGCCGGACCTTGGTGCCGACATCTTTCTTGCGTAGTTCGCCGCAGGTGTGGGTGCGATAGGCGTGCATCGTTCGTTCCTTGAGATACTTCGTGTCGAAAAACGGGGGCCGGAGACCAAAGATGGGGATATGTGGCGTCTTGGCCCCCCCGGGGTCAAGGCTGCCCAAAATGTTGATTCAACTGTCGCACTCTGGGATTAGGGTCCGCCGGTCTTCACAGGGAATAGCCCATGCGCCGCCTGCTCGCCACCACCACTTTGACGCTCACTTTGACACTGCCGGTCCTGGCCCAAGACCCTGGTCCCGCAGCCAAGCGCAATGTGGTGATCTTCGTGGCGGATGGCCTGCGCTACACCTCGGTGACCCCCGAAACCGCCCCGACCATGGCCAAAATCCGCAAAGACGGCGTGGATTTCACCAACAGCCACTCCACCTATCCCACGCTTACCACGGTCAATGCCGCCACCATCGCCACCGGCCATGCCCCCGGCGACACTGGCAATTTCGGCAATACGCTCTATGTCGGCTTTCCGGTCCCGTGCCGCATGGGCGCCACCGCCACCTTCATCGAAGACGATTGCATTCTGAAGGATATCAAGGCGCACTTCCCGGATGATTATATTGCGCAAAAAACCTTGATCGAAACCGCCCGCGCCGCGGGACTGAACACGCTGGTGATCGGCAAAAAGGGCCCCGCAGCCATTGAGTACCTTGCCGCCCTGGAGAGCGAAGGCAAAACCGTCGAAGACCCCAAAGGTCTCTTCATCGACGATTCGACCAACCGCCCCACCAATCTCGACGGCACCCCCACCAAAAGCACCATGCTGAAAGGGGCGCTGGCTACGGAAGTGCTGACGGCCACCGGCTCCACGGCCCCGGCCTTCTCCACCATGCCCAATATCGTGCAGCAGGCGTATCTGCGCCAAGCCGTGACTCAGGTCTTGATTCCGCGCTTGAAAGATTCCGGCAAGCCTTTCGCCATGCTGTACTGGTCGCGCGATCCCGACACCACCCAGCACGGCGCCGAGGATAGCGACGGCAGGCTGGTCCCGGGCATCAATTCCACCAGCGGCCGCGCCGCCATCTACAATGCCGACAACGACCTCAAAGGCATTCTGGATTCGCTGAAGCAATATGGCCTCGCCGACAACACCGATGTCTTCGTCATTGCCGACCACGGCTTTTCGACCATCGCCCACGGCCTGCCGACGCCGGATGGCCATATGGAGCGCACCTCGCTGGCCTCGGGCTTTGTCGCTATAGACGTGGCCCATTGGCTGAATCAGAAAATCTACGATCCGGATCGCTCCGACGCCGAGCTGGATCTGGATTCCGGCGAACATCCCCAAGGCGGCAACGGCCTCATCGGCCCCACGGCGGATAAGCCCGAGGCCGTGGTGATAGCCAATGGCGGCAGCGATTTTATCTATGTGCCGCAGACGCCAAACGCTCCCGCCACCGCCAAGACCATCTATGCCAAGCTGGTGGAGCAGCCTTATGTCGCCGCGCTGTTCGTCGATGATGCCCTGCTCGATGCCGACAAAGCCGCTTTCGCCGGCGCCTTGCCGCTCAGCGCCATCAACTTCGTCGGCTCCTCGAAGATGCCGCGCCCGGCCATCGTGATCGGTTTCCGCAGCTTCGTGGTCAACGGCTGCGTCGAGAAGCTGGAGCAGATGTGCACCGCCGAAACTGCCGACACCAGCCTGCACACGGGCCAAGGCATGCATGGCAGCTTCAGTCGCGCCGACACCCGCAACTTCATGGCCGCCATCGGTCCCGATTTCAAAAAGTCCTACGTCGATAGCGCGCCGGTCGGCAATGTGGATGTCGCGCCGACGCTGGCCCACATCCTCGGCCTCGATCTGCAAGGCCCTGGCACCCTTAAAGGCCGCATCGCCGATGAAGCGCTCACCGGCGGCAAAGAACCCAAAGTCAGCAAGACCACACTGGCCTCGGAAAAGGCCGCCAACGGCTTTCAGACCCTTCTCAACCTCCAAGAAGTCGGCACCACCCGCTATCTGACAGCAGCAGGCTTCCCCGGCCGCACGGTCGGGCTGGTGGCGAAGTAATTTAACTTCCCTCTTGCGGGGAGGTCAAAAGCGATCCGTCAGCGCGCGCTCTCTTCGATCCGCCGCGCCGCCAGCGTGGCCAGTTCGACATCTTCGTCACCGGTCAGGCCGCTGACCGCGATGGCGCCCACCACCTCGCCGGCGATTGTCACCGGCACGCCGCCATCCCAGCCGGTGAAGCGCGGATCGCCCATAAAGGCGATATCCCAGCCGCCCTCTTTGATGCTGCGGCCGATATCGCCGGAAAGCTTGCGCTCGCGCGCCGCGGTGTAAGCCTTGTTGGTGGCGAAGGTGGCGGAGGAGTACGGTGCCCCATTGCAGCGCATCAGGGCAATCAGTTCGCCATGGCGGTCGGCGACGGCGATCACCGCCGCCTTGCCGCGGCGCTTCAGCTCGCCGACGATGGTCTGAACCGCGAGGAGCGCTTCCTCATGACCGATTTCCACAATGGTCTGCATCGCCTTCGAGCCCCAGGATTGCAACGCAGACGATAGGATGACCGCCCGCGCCTGTCGACGCCTCCCCCACGCCACAATGCCACGCCCCATCAGCCAATCCGGCGGATGACCGCGAACCACATTTTGATATCGAGCGAGAATTTTTCCGGGAAGGAGGCCGGATCGAAACCGGGATTCACTTCTCCTTCGGCATAGTCTAGAGACTCGATCTCCCAGCCTTCGGCAAAAGCAGCCTGCAGCGCCGCGCGACTGACCCCGCCGCCCGGCGCCTTGGGCCCATCGGCGAAGCTGAACAAAAACAGCCGCCCGCCCGGCTCCAGCACATGCGCCAGACCTTCGGCATAACGCTGGCGCACAGCGGCATCGTCATAGATATGGAACAGGCCGCTATCGATGATGCTGGCAAAACGCTTATCCCAGGCGTTCAAGGTGAGGGCATCCATCACCCGAAAGTCCACCGTCACGCCATGGGCGGCGGCGCGGGCCCGCGCCATGGCGATGGCTTGTTCGACGAAATCGATCCCGGTGACGGCGAGGCCGCGCGCCGCGAAGAACACCGAGGCGCCGCCCGTACCGCAACCGCAATCGAGCAGCGGACCTTTGATCTGATCGGCCACTGCCACAAAGGGCGGCTGCGGCTTGCCGGTATCCCAGGGCGGGGTGCTTTCGGCATAGATTTTGGCAAAACCGGCTTGCGTAGATTCCACGGCTTCATTGACAAATGGTTTGTTGGACATACGGCGTCTCCTAAGGGAACAGGCGTGACCGCGCGCACGGAAAATCCGTGTACTGACCAGTCACAAAAGGCAAAAAGATGTTAGGCGGTTCGCCCCGGATCGGGCGGCCCCACCAGCCCGTCGATGATGACATTGAGGGCCCAGTGACCGCGCTCCTCGCCGCCCGACAGCAACAGGGCCCGCGCCGCAAAGATCAGCGGATAGACGGTGGGGGATAGCTGTGCCAGCGCCGCCTCAACAGGGCCGAGATCGCCGCCGCTGCGCAAGCTCTGTTCGGCGGCAATGGCAGTGACATACAAAATCAACAGATCGACGCCCCAGGCAGCGGACTTCGCATCCACTCCGCCTTCCTGCAGCAGCCCCAACAGCATTTCCCAGATGCGCAAGGAGTTAGGGCCGCTGGCGAGGGTGCCGAGCGCCAGCGGCGCCAGACCGGGCCGCTCGATCAGCACCATCATATAGCGCCACAGCACCGCCTTCAGCCGCTCCCGCCAGGGTCCCACCGCGGGCGCCGTCACCGCCGAGAGCGCCGCATCCAGCATCTCGGCATGCAGGGCGCCAAGATTGGGAAGATAGACGTAAAGCGAGGCCGGTCCGGTATCGAGCGCTGTTGCCACCCGCCGCAAACTGAGCCCGGAAAGCCCCTCTGCCGCCAAAATCTCCAGCCCCTTGGCGACAATCCCCTCGCGGGTGAGCGGCGGTTTGGCGGGGCGGTTGCGACGGCTGATGACGGGGCGATTCTGTTCCATGCCGCCACAATACCAAACGAACACCATTCGTCAAGAACATTGTTCGTTAGCACATTTCAACCCACCCTTGTAGGGAAGTGGAAATATCGAAACGTATGCATGCCCCACTTCGTCTACCATTCGGCGCGGGGCCCTCAGCGGGACGAAGGTTTTTACAAAAACAAATCCCGTCATGCCGAGGTCCTCGCCGCGCAGAGTGCTGGCATTTTTCGCGCGATGCCATGGGCGGCGAGCCCCCAAGCACGCTCCCCACCACCCGCTTCAGCGCACCTTCCCGGCCTTGTTCTCCAGCACCACGTTCGACAGCACGGCGGTATCGGCCTTATCGGGCAGGTGCGAACAGAAGCCGATGCCGACATAGAAGGGCGCCGCAAAATCCAGCGTGACCGGCGGGCCGAACTGGTGCATGGGCTCACCCTCCAGGCTGACGAACAGGGCAAATTGATTGCCGCGTTTTTCCAGCCCAATGCGTTTGGCGATCACCGGCACCAAGCTGTCCGGCGATTTGCCGCCCGGCACGCCGCGCTCGCCCATACGGTATTCCATGTCTTTCACGCGCAACCCCGTGGCCGGCCTTTGCGCCAGATGGATCATGCCCGCGCCGTGCAGCGCCACCACCACCTCTTTGGCGTCGTCATCCAGGCTCTGGCGGATCACCAGCACCGCCTTGCGGTCGCCATAGCCGTTGGGATCGGGATAGGCGATATCGGCCGCCAGCGAGACATCGCCCGTCATCGTCTTCCACAGATAGCGAAACTCGTCGCGCACGTACCAGACGTTATAGCCCGCCCCGGTGATGGTGTAGGCACCCGTGGCCTTGTCGAACGAGGAACTGCCCGGCACCAAGGCGCTGCCGACATCCGATTGGCCGTCGAACACGCCGATGCGGCCCAGGATGGTGGTCGGCGGGCGATGGAATTCGGGCGGCGGCGACACCTGCATATGGGTGGGCGAGCTTGGCAGCGCCCAATCGGGAACCTTGTCCTGCCCCCAGGCAGCGGCAGCGAAAGGGGCAAGCAGCAACGCGGTCACGATACGGCGCATGACGAAGCAATCCTGTTGACGACGGCAAAGGGGAGCACAGACAGGGGGCAAAACGGAATAACGATTCCGCGACTAGCTGAGCGCCTTGACCACGCGCACGAAGGGCACACCGGCCATAAAGCCTTTGCGGAAGCCAAGCTGCGCCGCCAGCTTAAGGGCTTTGCGGTTTTCGCCGTCGATCAGCCCCCAGACTTCTTCAAAGCCGCGCCCCGCCGCATAGTCGAGCAGCAGGCTTTGCATCAGCGTGCCGAGGCCCTGGCGCTGCAGATCGCTGCGCACAATGATGGCGTATTCGGCGCTTCTGCGGCAGCTATCCTGAACCAGCCGTGTCACCGCCACGATCTCGCCCTTCACGCTCTCGGCGACGAAGGCCATGGTCTCGTCGTAGTCGATCTCGGTGAAGCGGGCGATCAACGCCTGGCTGATTTCCCGCACCCCGCGCAGCAGGCGAAAACTAAGGTCTTCCAGGCTGCAATGCTTGGCCGCCGCGGCATAGCCTGCCGCATCCGACAGCCGCACCGGGCGGACCAGCAGCCGTTCGCCGCGCCACAAAACTTGGCGGATCAGATGGCTGGGATAAACCGGAGACATGCAAGCAGCGTAACGGCAAGCGGCAGCCCTCGAAATAGGGTATATGTTCCTATCCAAAATCCCCCCTGCTCCCTCGTCGCGGGTCATTTATACCAGCGCAAAGCCGCCCCGAATCCGCTATCACCAGTTGATGCGGATTATCGAAACCACAGCCGACCTAGAAATCCTGACCCAGGAACTCGCCTCGGCCCCCTACCTCGCCCTCGACACCGAATTCATGCGCGATTCGACCTACTGGCCGAAGCTTTGCCTGATTCAAATTGCCTCGACCGAAGTCGCGGCGATCATCGATCCGTTGGCCGAGGGCATCGACTTGGCGCCCTTCTTCAAGCTCATCTCCGATCCCAAGATCGTCAAGGTGCTGCACGCCGGCCGCCAGGATATCGAGATCTTCTGGCACAAAGGCCGCTGCATTCCCGATCCGTTGTTCGACACCCAGATCGTCGCCATGGTCTGCGGCTTCGGCGAGGCGGCGTCCTACGAAACACTGGCGCGCAAGCTTGCCCATGCCGAGGTCGACAAATCGGCCCGCTTCACCGATTGGGCCCGCCGCCCGCTGACCAAGCGCCAGCTCGAATATGCGCTGGCCGATGTCACTCATCTGCGCGTCGTCTACGAAAAGTTGAAAGCCGAGCTGGCGCGCACCGGCCGCGAAAGCTGGGTGGCCGAGGAAATTGCCGCCCTGCAATGCTCCGAGCTTTACGCCCTCGATCCGGTGCTGGCGTGGAAGCGCCTGAAGCCGCGCACCGCCAACAAGCGTTTCATTGCAGCGCTCGCGGCTGTTGCAGAATGGCGCGAGCGCGAGGCCCAGACCCGCGATGTGCCGCGCAACCGCGTCCTCAAGGATGAGGTGCTGCTGGAGCTGGCCTCCAATCCGCCGGAGGATGGCGCCATGCTGGAGCGCATCCGCTCCGTGCCCAAAGGCTTTGCCTCCTCGCGCCTCGGCAAGAGTCTGCTCGATGCCATCGTCGCCGCCAAGGACAACGCCCCGCCCGATTGCCCCGACCCGCCGGCCCGTCGCCGCCACCGCGAACCCTCACCCGCCACCATTGATCTGCTCAAAACCCTCCTGCGCCTGCGCGCCGAGGCCGCCCGTGTCGCCCCCCGCCTGATCGCCAATGCCGACGATATCGAGCGTCTCGCCGCCGGGGATGACGAAGATGTGATGGCGCTGTCGGGCTGGCGTCTGCAAGTTTTCGGCAAAGATGCCATTGCCTTGCGCGAAGGCAAGCTCGCCATCGCGCTCGAAAACGGCGAGGCCGTCGTGGTAGAGTTGGAGGATTAAGCCGAGCGGAGAAGTGCCATGAAAGCCGTCGCCTATAAAGTTCCCGGCAACATCGAGCGGGCGGATGCCCTTGTCGATGTCACCTTAGACAAACCCGCGCCTGGCGCACGGGATCTGCTGGTGGCGGTCGAGGCGATCTCGGTCAATCCGGTCGACACCAAGATCCGCAAATCCGCGGCGCCCGAAGGTGATGGCTGGAAGGTGCTGGGTTGGGATGCCGTCGGCCGTGTGGCTGCGGTTGGCGATGCCGTGCAGAGCTTCAAGGTTGGCGATGAAGTCTTTTATGCCGGCTCCATCACCCGTCCCGGCTGCGACAGCGAATTTCACCTCATCGACGAGCGCATCGCCGGTCACAAGCCCAAATCGCTATCCAACGCCGAAGCCGCCGCGCTGCCGCTGACGTCGGTCACGGCATGGGAGATGCTGTTCGACCGTCTCGATATTCACAAAGCCGTGCCCGGTGCGGCCAATGCGATTGTCATCATCGGTGGCGCTGGCGGCGTCAGCTCGATCGCCATTCAGCTCGCCCGCGCCCTGACCGATGTGACCGTGATTGCAACGGCTTCTCGGCCGGAGACGCGAGATTGGGTAAAGAGCCTTGGCGCCCATCATGTCCTCGATCACAGCAAGCCGCTGGCCGATCAAGTGGCTGCGCTCGGCATCGGCGCACCGGCCTTCGTCTTCTCGACGACCCAGACCCACCTGCATCTGCAGGAGATCATCGCGCTGCTCTCGCCCCAAGGCCGCTTCGGACTGATCGACGATCCGGAGACGCTCGATGTCATGGGCTTCAAGCGCAAAGCGCTGTCGATCCACTGGGAGTTGATGTTCACCCGTCCGCTGTTCCAGACCGCCGACATGGATGTGCAAGGCAAGATTCTCGAGGAAGTATCCCGGCTGGTCGATGCCGGCCACCTCAAGACGACGCTCACCGAGGTCCTCAGCCCCATCAATGCTGCCAATTTGAAAAAGGCTCATGCCATCCTCGAAAGCGGCAAGGCCAAAGGCAAAATTGTCCTTGAGGGCTTTTAAAGCGTCGCGGTAGCGGTGCCGCTTAAGGCAGCCCGGCTATTCGGAAAACTATCATCGCTCAGCTTATGGATGGGCGCCACTCGGCGGTGTCTGCCTCGGCTGCTCGTTGGGCACGAAAGTGCCCAGCATGCAAGGTGTGCCGCGGCGCAGGACATAGAACACCTGCATGTTGGAGCAGACCTCGCCGCCCCAGATGTTCCAGGCGATGCCCGCCTCGAACTTCAGCCCAGGGCACTCGCGCGGCAACTCGTTGCGCCACATCTTGCCGCCATTCATACGGAACAGGATGGTCTTGTTATCCGGATAGGACATGCTGTTTATGTCCTGTGTCCGAATGCAAATCCGCTGTGGTTGTGGCGAATCAGCAGCAACAGCAGCCGGCTGCAACACGTTTGCCGCTACGAGCATACAAGCCAGTGTGATAACCGGTTTCATCGTTCCACTCCCGGCAGGTCGCCCCAAGGCGCCGCCCATCGAACAGACGCTCCAGCCCCCAGGCTGTCACTCGGCCGATGAACCAGGGATGAACGGGTCCGCCCCGCCGGTCGCCAGTTCATTGACCTCTTCGCCATCATAGGGGTCTTCGTCCGGCCCAAGCTGATCGCTCGGGGAAGGAATATCGAGGCCCGAGGGCGGGATGGCTTCTAGAAAGCCTGCTGCCTTCAACTCGTCCATGCCCGGCAGATGGCCGATATTCTCCAGCCCGAACTGCACCAGGAAGGCCTCCGTCGTACCATAGGTGACGGGCCGCCCCGGGGTGCGCTTGCGGCCACGGATCTTGATCCAGCCCACTTCCATCAGCGTGTCGAGCGTGCCCTTGGACAGCATCACACCGCGAATGTCTTCGATCTCTGCCCGGGTAACGGGCTGATGATAGGCAATTATGGCCAGCGTCTCGATCGCGGCGCGCGATAGGCGCTTCTGCTCGGGCTTTTCCTTGCGCAGCAAAAACGCCAGATCAGGTGCCGTACGGAATTGCCATTTTTCGGCGACACGCGCGAGGGTTACACCGCGGTTCTCATAAATCTTCTGAAGTTCGACGATGATCCCGGCGACGTCGGCACCTTCTGGCAGAGAGGTTTTCAGAGCCTCCTCTGACAACGGCTCAGAAGCCGCGAAGAGCAGCGCTTCGGCCATCCGCAAATGCTCTATGTTGACACCGACTTCTGGTGCCTCGCCTTCCACAGCGGCAGCCTCTTCGAGCACCACTGGCACTTCCACCAGCTCTGCTTCGGCCTCGACGGAAACGTCCGACAATTCGACGCCCACTTCGGCCACCACTGTCACAGGCTCCGCTGCTTCAGTTTCATGAGCAGCCTCCGTCCCCTCTGCGGTTTCAACGGCCATTTCGACCATCACCGTCGAACCGGTTTCCGCCTCGACAGCGACGTCTTGGATTTCTTGGTTTTCTTCTGACACGGGCAACTCTTCACGCATCGGCAGCACATCCGCCGTTTCTATTTCGACTGCAAGGTTTTCCTGCCTGAGCATGCCATTCATGCTGGGGACTCCTTGGCTAGGTCACGGACATAAAGGGGTTCAAACGCGGCCATCTGGCGGAGTTCCATGCGGCCATCGCGGGCTGCTTCCAGGCAGGCCATGAACATGCTCGCCATGGCGGAGCGGCGGCGCGCGCCTCCGGTCCAGCCGTCGGGCAGGAGCCGGTCCAGATTGCTCCAATCGGGGATTTTGCCGAACATCCGTTCCAGCCGCTCGCGCGCTTGGTCGATCAGCATCACCGGCGATGTTTTCAGTTGATAATTCTGCCCCCGCATCTTCTTGGCGCGTTCGGAGGCATAGGACTGCAAAAGGTCGAACAGCGTGTCCTTATAGGTGCGTACCTTGACGATATGGATGGGCTCCGGCGCGCCACGGGCGAAGATTTCGCGCCCCAGCCGGTCGCCGGCCATCAGCCGAGCCGCCAGCGCACGGATAGCGTCGAGCCGCGCCAGGCGCCAGCGCAGCCGGGCCGCCAATTCATAGGCTGAGGGCTCGCCCTCTTTGGTTTCGGGACGCGGCAATATCAAGCGCGATTTGAGATAAGCAAGCCAAGCCGCCATCACTAGGTAATCGGCTGCCAGTTCCAAATTCATCCGCTTGGCCTGCTCGATGAACTCCAGATACTGGTCCGCCAGTTTCAGGATCGAAATTTTGGCGATGTCGACCTTCTGCGAACGCGCCAGCGACAGCAGGAGGTCGAGCGGACCTTCAAAGCCGTCCACCGCGACCAGAAAGGTCTCGTCGAGGGAGGCTTGCGTCTCGAAGCTGTCGAAACTTTCGGCCAAATCTTCGCTCATGACGCCAACAACTCTTTCAATCGCTCCTCCGCGGCTTGCGGATCAAAGTCGCCCGGTTCCGAAAGGTGCGAGAGGGCTTGTTCGGCCCGCTTCAACGGCGCCCCTTCGAGCGGCTTGACCTCGGTCATCACCTCGCCCATTTCCGCCATGCTGCCATTGCAGTGAAGCACGACATCGCAACCGGCGAACAGAGCGGCCTTGGTCCGGGCGGAAAGCGGCCCCGACAAGGCCTCCATGGACAGATCATCGCTCATCAAGAGCCCCTCATAACCCAGATCTTCGCGAATCACCTTGAGGATTACGCGGGGGCTGGTCGTGGCCGGACGGTTCGGATCGATGGCGTCATAGACAACATGGGCCGTCATCGCCATCGGACAGGCGCTGAGGCTGCGAAAGGTCACAAAATCGGTCGCGCTCAGCGTGTCAGCGCTGGCGGTGACGTGCGGCAAAGCCAAATGGCTGTCGGTTTCCGAGCGGCCATGGCCGGGAATATGCTTCATCACCGGCAAGACGCCGCCTTCCATCAGGCCTTCGATCACCGCCCGTCCCAGCTCGATCACCACTGACGGATCGCTGGCAAAGGCCCGGTCTCCGATCACGTCATGAGCACCCGGCACCGGAACGTCGAGCACCGGCAGGCAATCGACATTGATGCCGATCTCGCAAAGGTCGTAGGCGATCAATCGCGCATTGAGATAGGCCGCTTCGCGCGCGATATCGGCCTCACGCTCCTGCAAGGCCCCGAACACCGCTTGCGCCGGTCGGGCACGCCACTGCGGCTCTTTCAGCCGCGCCACGCGCCCGCCCTCCTGATCGATCAAAACCGGCGCGCGAGCATCGCCCACCGTGTCGCGCAAAGCGGCCACGAGGGCGCGAACCTGCGCCCGGTCGACGATATTGCGGCCGAAAAGGATGAATCCCCATGGGCAAGCCGCGCGGAAAAAATCCCGCTCGCCAGCCTCGAGAACCGGTCCCGAGCAGCCGAAAATCACACGCTGCCGCATAACCACGCCTATTACGCCTCCCGGAGCCCTAATGGGCCAAGAAGCAGTTACCGTTCTGTGCCTTCAGCCGGTCGCACAGCGCCACCGCCGTGTCCTTATCGGCAAAGGAGGCAACTCGCAGGCGATACCACACCTTGTCGCCGACATCGGCACGCTGAATATCGGGGCCGAACCCGCTCAACAGCGCCGCGTGCTTGGCCTGATAACTCTTCCAGGCCGCCGTCGCCTCTTCTTCCGATTTATAGGCACCCACCTGCAACAGGTAACTACCGGCTTTGACGGCCGTTGCCGTTTTGGTCACAGCCGGTGCAGGAGCCACCTTGGCGACCTCCGTTTTGGGCGCGGGCGCGACAGGGGTCGCAACGGCCGGGCGAGCCAGCCCCAGAGTGGCCGGCGGCTTGGTGGCCACCACAGATGCGCTTGCGGGCGCCGGAGTGCTCGCGGAGGGCGCTATGGCTTGTTTGGCCAGCGGTTTCGTGGCTGGAGGCGGAACATCCTTGAGCGTGGAGGCAACTTGGGCCGTTTTCACGGGTGCTGCAGTCTTTGGCGTCTGTGTTGCTGGTGCCTGGATCGCGGGTGTTGGCGCGGCAACGTCATCGGTTGCAGGCGTGGGTTTCGTCACGACTGCGGCAGCTGGCGGTGTCACCGCAGCGGTCTGTTGGGCTGGCGCCGCAGGCGCAGCTTGGGCGATTTGGTTGGCGGTGGTCGCGGGCGAGGGCCTGGGCGTAGCATCGTCGTCTTCCCCGGCAGCGCGATCCTGATAGACCTTCAGACCGCTATCGCTGCCTTGGGCCGTGGTACTCATCGCGATCCGGGGCGTAGCATCCCCGCGACCCCGGGCAACGCCCTGGTTATAGGCCAGCCACACCACCCCGCCGAACGCCGCCAGGACCAGGATTGCAGCAATAATGACGACGGGCAGCTGCGAGCCCTCGCCGTCATCTTCGTCTTCTCCGCCGTCAAAGACGCGGTGGTCGTCCTTGTCGCGCTCGTAATGGGCCATGGCCTGCTCCGAAAACCGGTATGCGAATCTGAGAGGGTTAACCTAGCACCCCGCCATAGTCGAATCACTGCGGGCAAGCCGCACTAGAGGCTTATCTCCTTGTGGAAAATGCGGCTGTATTCTGAGATTGCATAGGCATCAGTCATGCCTGCAATATAGTCACGCACCACACCAGCCGTCGCCGCGTCGCCCGGCGCCCCGCAACCGGCAGCCCAATCCGCTGGCAGCAAGGTTGGATCGCCCGCCAGCGCCGCGAAGAGGTCGCGGATTAACTCTTTGGCCTTGTTCATAGAGGTCATCACTCGCTGGTGGCGATACATGTGGGTAAAGAGAAAGCGCTTCAACGCCTCGGCTTCTTCCTCCATGGCCGGCGAAAATCCCGCCAGCGCGCCTCCGGCTGCACGCACTTCTGCCGCCGATTCCGGGCGCGCCAGCGCCAGCCGCCGCTTGGTCTCGTCCAAAAGGTCATAGACCAAGGTGCCGATCATGGCGCTGACCAGCTCACCGATGAAACGGCTAGGCTCGATGTCCCCGTAGCGCGCAAGCAGGGCCTGGGCGCGCGGCCCGGCCAAGGGGGCCTCCAGCAAATTCTCCACCGTGAAAAGATGAGCTCGCAGCCCGTCATCGATGTCGTGGTTGAGGTAGGCGATATCGTCCGCCAGCGCCGCGACTTGCGCTTCCAGGCCCGGCCAGGTGCCAAGATCGAGCGGCCAGCGGGCATTGAAGCGGGCAATCGGCTCGGCAACGGGCCGCGCCACCCCAGCCAGCGGACCATTGTGTTTGACCAGCCCCTCCAGCGTCTCCCAGGTTAGGTTCAACCCGTCAAAACCGGCATAGCGGTGCTCCAGCTTGGCTACAAGGCGTAAAGCGTGGGCATTGTGGTCGAAACCGCCAATGAAAGCAGAGGCTGCGGACAAAGCATCCTCCCCAGCATGCCCGAAAGGCGTGTGGCCGAGGTCGTGCGCCAGGGCCAAGGCTTCCGCAAGGTCTTCATCCAGTGCGAGCACCCTTGCTGCCGAACGGGCAATTTGCGCCACTTCCAGCGAATGGGTCATACGGGTGCGGTAATAATCGCCCTCATGCTGCACAAAAACCTGGGTCTTGTGTTTCAGGCGTCGGAAAGCCGTGGAATGCAGAACGCGGTCGCGGTCGCGCTGGTAGCAGGTGCGGGTCGGGCTTTCATCCTCCGCGAACAGGCGGCCGCGGCTCTCCCGCGGTTTGGTAGCATAGGGCGCGCGCCCCGCGGGCGGCGTATAGAGGCTCCCCAGCAGATGCCCTGAGGGCAAAATCGGCGAAACGGTTGCGCTGGCCATTTCCGAACCTATCTAAGAGTCGCTACACTTATCGCATGTCACAGATGAACCTCGAAACCGCACCTTCCGTCACTGTCTCTCCCCGCGCTGCCAAGCAGATCGCCAAGATCGTCGCTGCGGAAGGCAAACCCATGATGCTGCGTCTGTCGGTAAGCGGCGGCGGCTGCTCGGGCTTTCAATACAATTTCGCCCTCGACGACCAACAGGCCGAAGACGATCTCGTCATCCCCGAAGGCGGCATCAAGGTCTTGATCGATTCGACATCGCTCGAATTTCTCAAGGGTTCCGAAGTCGATTACGTCGATGATCTGATCGGTGCGTCCTTCAAGGTCACCAATCCCAACGCTACGGCGTCCTGCGGCTGCGGCACCAGCTTCTCAATCTAACGATTCGTCATGAACTTACGGTAAGTGTGACAGACCAAACGGTTGTGTTAGGGCGTTCTATGCGTCCCAACCGGATCGCCATGCACAGTCCGTTTCGTCCGTTCGTGCGCGGCAGGCTTGCGGCTCTTGGCCTCGCCCTTCTTCTGCAAGGTGCAGCGGTGTGGCTGATCATCTATTCGCTCGTCATAACGGATCTGCACAAAACGGGTGAACCCGAAACGCAACTTGTGCTCTTGCCGCTCATGCCGCCGCCGCTCGTGGCGATCAAGCCCAGACCGCTGCGGCAGAAGCCGATATCCGGCGTCCTCACACCCTATTTCAATCCGTATACGTTCAATCCCCAGGCGCTCGCCGTTCCCAAACCGCAGGGCCTCGGCCTGGCCCTCACCGCCTGCGATGTCGGCAATTACGATATGGCCACAGATGACATCCGCGCCGCCTGCGACCGCATCGGCGCCCTCATCAAACGCGATCCCAACCATTTCGGCTTCACCACGGATATCACCGATCCACAGCATTGGCAGCGCGAGCTGGCGCGGCGCGATGCACCGTATCTGGCGCCCTGCATGTCGCCGGGCGGAATAAATCCGCTTTACACGCTGCTCTGCATCTACGACACGCTGGTCCATGGCTACGATTCCGAAAAGCGCGCCCGCTATTCGGAATAGCTATTTGCCGTCCTTCACCGTGATCTTCACGCTCGGTGGCGGCACCGCTGGCACGGAACGCCAGTCATGGCTGCATTGCACAACGTAAGGCAAATAGCCCCTCGGCGCGTCGCAGAAGAACCAGTTGGCCACTTGCGGCGGCGGACCTTGATCCTTGCCCGGCGCAGTGACGGGGACCGCTACGAATCCGGCCTTGCAAGACCCCACATAGGGGAAAAACGCCTTGGTCTCTTCGCACCATTGCCAATCGGAATAAGAAAGCGGTGCGGCGGTCCCCGGCGGCGGCGGCGCAATCGGAATCGGCGTCCAGCCATGGGCGCAACTCTTCACATACGGGTAATAACCGTCCGGCGCATCACAATAGTACCAGCTGGCACTGATGCCGACCGGAAGCGGGCCGCCAGGAACCACGAGACCGCGTGTACTCGGCGGGCCGCTATCGTCATCATCATCACCATCGTCTGGATAGGGATAAGCCGGGTACGGATAGGCATAAGAGTAGGGATAGGGGTATGGCCAACCCACACCATAGGGCGGGTATGGAAAAAACACCCCGCCGCCGTAATGGCCGCCATAGTGGCCACCGTGATGGCCACCGCCTCTGCCCATGTGCCCAGATCCTCGCACCTCGGCCCGTGGCGCCGCGGACGGACCCTGAACCCGGTCAGCCCCCCCTTGCTTGACCCCCATGGCCAAACCCGCCGTGGTCAACGATACAATTGCGATACCGGCGATGAGCAGGCGCATGGTGTTGCGCTCCAGAATTCCTCGCAACATTAGTCCTGCCCCGCGGCCCCGTCACCGCAGCAAGTGTAACCCGGGATTACATCTGCGTTACAGGGCATGGCATCCTGTCCGATTGCAATCGCCGTCCGTCTTGCGGAAACTGGCGCCATGCCCGACACACCGCCCCCCGATGATTACCGCCAGCGCCAGCGCACCAACCTCATCGCCGTCGCCATCGTGGCGGCGCTCGTCATCGGCAGTGTTGTGCTGCTCGTGGTGCTTCAGCATGGCATCAAGCAGGAAAGTTGTTTTGCCGCCAATCACAGAAGCTGCGACCCTATCGAGGAGCGGCAGTGAAACGGCGCGGCTCCTGCTCTATGGTGCGCTCGCAATCGATTCCTGAAGTCCCATGAAAATCGCCACTTGGAATGTGAATTCGGTAAAGGCGCGGCTGGAGACCGTGACGGCTTGGCTGAAAGATGCCGCGCCCGATGTCGTCGCCTTGCAGGAGATCAAGAGCACCGACGACACCTTTCCGCGCGGCGCCTTCGAAGACCTTGGCTACAACTGCGCTGTCCACGGCCAGAAGACTTATAACGGCGTGGCGATCCTCTCCAAACGCCCGCTCGAAGATATCACACCGCGCCTGCCCGGCGGCAGCGGCGACGATCATGCCCGCTATATCGAAGCGGTGGTGACGGGCGATCACGGCGTCGTCCGCATCGCATCTATCTATGCCCCGAACGGCAACCCCTTAGGCACGGAGAAATTCCCTTACAAGCTCGCTTGGCTCGAACGGCTGCACACCCGCGCCGCCGAAATTCTCTCTTATGAAGAACCGGCGGTGCTGATGGGCGATTACAATGTCATACCGACCGATGACGATTGCCACGACCCGCTGGTATGGATGAATGACGCATTGTTTCAGCCGCAATCGAAAGCGGCACTGCGGCGGATCGAAAATCTGGGCTATCAGGATGCGTTTCGTGCCTGCGACAGCCGCCCGCATCGCTACACCTTTTGGGATTATCAAGCCGGGTCCTGGCAGAAAGATCACGGCATCCGCATCGATTTCCAGATCCTCACGCCGCAAGCCCTCGACCGCCTCAAAACCTGCATCATCGACAAGCGCGTGCGCGGCTGGGACAAGCCTTCGGACCATGTGCCGGTCGTATCCGAGATCGATATCTAAGCCGCGTCGGCGACGACGCGATTGCGGCCATTGCGTTTGGCAGCATACAACGCTTGATCGGAACGATGCAGCAGAGCCTCGGCAGAATCGGCCGCGCCCGTCGAGCCGGCGATCCCGATGGAAATCGTGATGTTCAAATTGCCTGGCGCCCGGCTGATCAGCACCGGTGTGGTCTCGATGCTATGGCGCAGGCGCTCGGCCACGGCGTAAGCGAACGGTACGTCGGTATCGGGCATCACCACCACGAATTCCTCGCCGCCATAACGGCAGGCCAGATCGCAGCCGCGCACATTGGCCGAGATCCTCCGGGCGAATTCCTGCAGCACCTCGTCGCCGATATCGTGGCCGTAGGTGTCGTTGACCTTCTTGAAGAAGTCGATGTCCATGATGAGGAAGGCGAGCGGCTTGGCGGTGCGTTCGGCTTGCGCGATCAGATTGTCGAGGTGGCGGGACATATAACGCCGGTTATGCAAGCCCGTCAGCTGATCGGTGATCGCCATTTCCAGGCTAAGCTGCACATTGTGACGCAAGCGGTCGGCATAGCGTTTCTTGCGCAATTGCGTGCGCACGCGCGCCACCAGCTCGTTGGTTTCCACCGGCCGCGTCAGATAATCGTTGACGCCCATCTCGAGCGCCTGATGCAGCTTGCGCCGGTCGCTTTCGCTCACCACCACCAAAATCGGCACGTTGCGGCCTTCCGGCAGGGAGCGCAGCTGCGAGCACAGGCGCAGGCCATCGAAGCCGCGCATGCCAAGGCTGACGATAATAAGATCGAAATCGCCGCCGCGCACCCGCACCAAGGCTTCTTCGAAAGTGTCGACACAGGCGACGTCATTGTCCTTGCGCAAGGCTGTCGCGAACCAGGCCGCAGAATCGGCACGGTCTTCGATCATCAGGATGCGCCCTGCGACCTGGGTTTCGGCGAAGGTGGTGGCCGGATCGACCAGCCCCATGCCCTGGCCTGTGGCCTCGCGCATACGCAGTTCGTCGGTCATCATTTTGAGACGGACCAGCGAGCGCACGCGGGCGAACAATGCCGCATCATCGACCGGCTTGGTCAGAAAATCGTCAGCGCCCGCTTCCAGCCCCGCCACGCGGTCGGAAGGCTGGTCAAGCGCGGTCACCATCACCACCGGGATATGGGCGGTTTTGGGATTGCATTTGATGCGGCGGCAGACTTCAAAACCGTCCATGCCCGGCATCATGACGTCGAGTAGCACGATGTCGGGGTCGCAATCCTCGATCTTGCCCAGCGCTTCCATGCCCGAGAACGCCGTAACGACTTCGAAATATTCGCTCGTCAGCTTGGCTTCGAGAAGCTTTACGTTGGACAGGATATCATCGACAACGAGAACGCGCGCCGTCATGGCCGCTCAGCCGATGAAACGGCGAACAGTGTCCAAAAAGCTGGTCACCGAGATCGGCTTCGAAATATAGGCTTCGCAGCCACCCTGGCGGATCACTTCCTCATCGCCTTTCATGGCGAAAGCCGTCACAGCGACGACCGGAATCGCCTTCAACGTATCGTCTTCTTTCAGCCACTTGGTGACTTCCAGGCCCGACACTTCCGGCAGCTGAATGTCCATCAGGATCAAATCCGGGCGATGCTCGCGGGCGATGTCCAGCGCTTCCATGCCGTCTTTGGTCTGCAGGATGTTGTAGCCATGGGCATCGAGCAAATCATGGAAGAGCTTCATGTTCAGCTCATTGTCCTCAACGATGAGGACGGTCTTTGCCTTCGCATCCATGATCGAATTCTCCGGTCCACCCCGGGTTGCCGCAAACCACATGGTTCGCGCGTTTCAGCCCGACTCGAACGCTTTCGCGTTGCGTAGTATTAGTTTGTGAGTATTAACGCTCCCTTGACGATAAGGGCGCCGTCCCGTGATAACGGCGGTCCTTTCGAGTATTTCTGCGGTATTTCACAAAGTGGTGACGATCCTTGCTGCGTGACACGTTAACCAAAGACCGGGCCGAGACCATAGCGCTGCAAGCGTTGGCCTTCCTGGCCTCCGAGCCGGAAGAAATCGAACGCTTTTTGCACGCCTCGGGGCTGGAAGTTGCCGACTTGCGCGATCATGCTGGGGAGACGGACCTGCTCAGCGCCGTTCTGGCCTTTATCCTGGCCGATGACACCCGCATTACGGGTCTATGCCAGGAAATCCATATCACGGCGCGGGACCTGCACACCGCCCATCACCGGTTGGGGCAGCTGTGACGTTCGATCTTGCCTCCGCCCTCGCCACCGTCGTACCGGGCCGCCCGCTGGTGGTCAGCGATGCTGATGGCGTGCTTTTGGCCTTCACAGGAGGGCTGGAGCGTTGGCTGCAAGAGCGCGGGCTTTGCCTGGAACTCACCAGCTACCGCCTCGAAGGGGCGATCAAGCGGCTGGACGACAAATCCGCCATCCTGCAGATCGAGACCATGGCGCTGCTCGAAGAGTACCGCGCTGAGCTTGACTGCCTCGAGGCCGTCGAGGGTGCCGTGGAAAGCCTCGCCGAATTGTCTGAGGTTGCCAATATTGTGGTGCTGTCGAACGTCAACCCGCGCCAGGCTTTGGCACGGATGCGCAACTTTGCAGCGCTCGGTATCGCCTACCCCCTGATCGCCAATGACCTGGGTTCGGGCTATCTCGCCGACAAGGGCCATGCCGTCAAAGCCCTCGCCGCCAAGGCCAAGGCTCCGGCCTTTTTCATCGATGACATCCCCTCCAACCTCGCCGCCGTCGCTGCGGCGGCGCCGCATGTCAAACTGGTGCATGTCGTCGAGAGCGAGGCTCTGCGCCTGTTGCTAGGCCAGAATTTTCACGCCCACATCCACGCCAAGAACTGGGCTGAGGCGAAGAATTTCATCCTCACCAACCTTTAGGAGCGGCATCCCCGTCAGGGCGACCGTTCCCCGAATTTTTTGCCGCGAAAGACAGCGTAAGCGGCATCGAAGCGCTCCAGAGCTTCGCGGTTGGCCACCGGACCGGGGCGCAAGCTCTCATCCAACGTGAGAGTCTGCGTTGTGGTGCGAAATTCCGGCCATTGAGGCAATCCCGCTCCATTCGGATTGCCGCTGCGCGCAAAATTCACCCAATAGGACGACATCGTGGCCGCAAGCGTGTGGTCGGCGGCGGACCACGCCCAATTCTCTTGCCCGAGGTGATCGAACATGTACCACAGCTCGGCAAAATGGCTGGCGCCCCACCCCGTATAGGGTGTGCCTTGCGGAAACGGTGGCTGCTGCGCGAAGTAATAGGCGAACACCGGCTCGCGCCCGTTTTGCGCCTGCAGGCGTGCCCAGGCCCACATATCCCAGCCAAAACGCAGATCGCGTTCAAAATCGAGCCGGGCTTGGCGCGCCTCGCTGTCGCTCGCATGCGAATAGCCGTCATAAAGCGACTTCGGCAGTGGCAGCCAGCCCCAGTGTTTTTGGATCTCGCCGTCGTAACTGGTGGCCGTCACAGCGGACAAATCATCCACCAAGGAGCGCACTTCTTCGGCATTCGAACCCAGCAAAAGCGGAACATCATTCTGCCGGCCGTTCGCAAACGCATCGTAGGGAGATTCGGGAAGGACAAACCCATCCACAATCGGATGCGTCACCATATTCGCCTTGCCTTTCAGCAGCGCTGCAGCGGGTAGCGCCCGCAGCTCCGCCACACTATGCGCGCCCAGCGAGGCCGCATACTCCTCACCGTCGTGTTCGGCATGAACGAGTTGGTAACTGGGGGCCAGCGTCAACGGCTCGAACAGACCGCCGCTTTGCCCGATGGCGCGCTGGAACAGCCCCTTGCCGCGCGGCGACGCCATCAGAATGCTGACCGCCATGCTGCCCGCTGATTGGCCGAAGATCGTGACGGAGCCCGGATCACCCCCAAACGCGGCGATGTTGCGCTTCACCCAGGCCAGGGCCGCGAGTTGATCCAGCAGGCCATAATTACCAGAGGTATGGCGGGGCGTCTCTTTGCTGAGTTCGGGATGGGCCAGAAAGCCGAGCGGACCCACGCGATAGCCGAACGTGACCACCACCGCCCCTTTGGCTGCCAGAGCATCGCCCCAATAAAGCGGCATAGCCGCCGAACCATTGGAATAGCCGCCGCCATAGATCCAAACCATAACCGGCAAGGGCGCATGGGCCTTTCGGGCTGGTGTCCAGATATTGAGATAGAGACAATCCTCGCCGATTTCGGGCGGAGCTTCACCCGGCATCGAAACACCCATCTGCATGCAAGCGGGCGCAAAACGGTCGGCACGCCGGATGCCCTTCCACGGCTGGGGCGCCGCCGGTTCGCGCCAGCGCAAGGCGCCGACGGGCGCCGCTGCATAAGGAATCCCCTTGTAAATCGTCAGTGGTCCTTGATCGCGGCCCTCGACCCATCCGCTTTCGGTCCGCACCGCCGCCGCTGCACCGCAAATACCAAGGAGCGCCACCAAGACAGCCGCACCAACCCATCGTAACGCGCGCATCGAGCCCCCTCCTTGTGACTATGCAACAAGGACAGGATTATCCTTGCAGACGCAAACGGCACAATCGCATCACCCGCAAACCCTTCCAAAATCTATCCCGAAGATGAAACCGCAAAACGCCGCTGGCGCGCCTTGTTGAAAACGCTTGCCGCCATCCCAGATCAGGTGATGGCTCTTTGACCTCGTGAAAAATGCGATTGGAAAGCGCTGCATTTGCAAGGCGATATCGCGCCGCTGCCATGCAGCTCACGAAAATTGTTTGGCATCAAACAGATACCGCCCAAATGCGGTATTTGAATGCCCATTTGGACGCATTGGCGTAGCCGCATGAAACGAGGAGACTGGCCGCCCCCTCCCCCCCACTTTCCTGCGCTATAACAATTATCTTGCGCCAACCAAGTCGCTGGTCTGGTTGGCTCAGGTGCCATCCAGGTCGCTCCACGCCCCTTTCGCGGGCCCTTATTACAAGGCGATTATTTTTCTATTGCAGAGGCTTAACGGGAGAATCGGGGAATTGAATTCATCTCCCCCCAATGAGCTCCCCATAAAGCTTGGCGGCATTGCCGCCTCTACTCCCCCTGCCCGCAAATTGCGTCACCGCAAAACCCACCATTCTCCCAGTCATGGCGAGGGCTCACCCAGTGCGATGCAGTGGATGCCGCCGCCGCCCTGCAGCAGATCGAGCACTTCCACTTGCAGAATATCGCGGCCCGGGAAAAGGTCGGCCAGGATCGCTTCGGCCTTGTCGTCGTTGGGATCGTCGAACGCGGGCATGATGATGCTGCCATTGGCGAGATAGAAGTTCACATAGCTGGCCTGCATCATCCGGCCGCGCCAATCAAAACGCACGCGCCGCGGCTGCGGCAGCTCGATCACCTCCAGCACCCGCCCTACCGCATCGCGCGCCAGTTTCAGACGGCGGATGGCCTCTGCCACGGGCTCCGCATCCGGCAACGAAGACGACGACGGCACCCCCACAATCACGCGCCCTGATCCTGCGAAACAGGCGATATTGTCGACATGGCCATCGGTTTCGTCATCAGAAAAACCCTCACCCAGCCACAGCACGCGGCGTGCACCCGTGAAGCGCTTCAGCCAATCTTCGACTTCATCCCTGCTTTGGCCCGGATTGCGGTTGGGATTAATGAGGCATTGCTCCGTCGTCAGCAGCGTGCCCTCGCCGTCACTGTGGATCGCCCCGCCCTCGCAAACCAGCGGCGCATGAAACACCGGCCAGCCTCCGGCGTCAGCGATATGCGTCGCCAGCCCCGCATCGTGAATGTAAGGCTGATACTTGCCGCCCCAGGCATTGAACTGCCACTGCACCGCCGCCGTCTCGCCGTCGGTGGCGGTGAGAAAGCTCGGCCCGGTATCACGTGCCCAGGAATCATCCAGCGCCGTCTCGAAGATCTGCACCTTGCCGCCCGTCGCGAGTTTTGCTTCCGCGATATCCACCGATCGTGCCGCCAATGTTACCGGTTCGAAGGCAGAGATCGCTCGCGCAATGCGGGCCGTCACCTGTTTGGCTGCCATCAATGCTTCGGCACTGCCCCAGGTCTCGCCACGGCAAGGCCAGCACAACCAACAGCGCGTGTGCGCGGCCGAATCGGGCGCCATCACCACACCTGCCGGTTCGCGAAGCATGCTCATACTTCCTCTATAGCGCGTGCCGCGAGCGCGCGAAAATCCTTTGAAGAACCCATAGCAAACACGGTAAGTTCACAGCTCCAGCGAGGATGAGACATGACCGGCCGTATTGACGCGCATTTGAAAGAACTTGGAATTACGTTACCGGCACCGCCCGCTCCGGTGGCGAGCTATGTGCCTGCCGTGAAAAGCGGCACCTTGGTTTTCCTCTCGGGTCAGATCACGGCCACAGCGGAAGGCCTGCAATACATCGGTATCGTCGGTCAGGAATTGTCAGTGGAAGACGGCAAAGCTGCGGCCAGGATCTGCAGCATCAATATTCTGGCACAGATCAAAGCGGCCTGTGATGGCGATCTTGACCGCGTCAAGCGCTGCGTGAAGCTCAGCGTCTTCGTCAACGCCGTGCCCGGCTTCACCCAACACCCCGAGGTGGCCAATGGCGCCTCGGATCTGATGGTGGAAGTGTTCGGCGAGCATGGCAAACACGCCCGCGCCGCGGTCGGCGCCGGCTCCCTGCCCCGCAACGTCGCCTGCGAGGTGGAAGCCATCTTCGAAATCGCGTGACAGGGGAGACGATCAGCGCACGCCTCTCGGGCCCTGCCAAAACGATCGGCGCGGCGGCCTGGAATGCCTGCGCCAATCCCTCGGGCCGCCTCGATCCGCATCCTTTCACGCGCTACGAGTTCTTCGCCGCGTTGGAGGAGACACGCTGCGCTGTGCCGCGGCAAGGCTGGCAGCCGGTCCATCTCGTAATCGAGCGCGGCGACCGCCTCGAAGGCCTGATGCCACTTTACGTGAAGGCTCATTCCCAAGGCGAATATGTCTTCGACCATGCCTGGGCCGATGCCTTGGAACGGGCCGGCGGCAGCTATTATCCCAAGCTGCAATCGGCCGTCCCTTTCACACCGGCCACCGGACGGCGGCTTCTGGTGCGCGACATCCCCGACGCAGCCGCCATCGAGCAAGCCTTGCTGAATGCAGGCGCCGCTGCGGTACACGAGTTAGAGTGCTCCTCGCTGCACGTTACCTTCCCCACCGAGGCAGAATGGCGCGCCGCGGAACAAGCAGGTTATCTCCTGCGCACAGACCGGCAATTTCACTGGGAAAACCAAGGCTACGACAGCTTCGAGCAGTTCCTCGCGGCGCTCTCTTCATCCAAGCGCAAGAACCTGCGCAAAGAACGCGCCAGCGTGCGCGCTGCGGGGATCGAATTCGATCTTCTGACTGGAAGCGACATCCTCGAAAAGCATTGGGACGCTTTCTTCGAATTCTACATGGATACAGGCAGCCGCAAATGGGGCACGCCGTATTTGACCCGCACCTTCTTCAGCCGAATCGGTCAAAGCATGGCCGATCAGATTCTCCTTGTAATGGCGCGGCGCGGCCCCACATATATTGCGGGCGCGCTGAACCTTTTTGGCGAGAGTGTGCTCTACGGTCGCAATTGGGGCTGCACGGAGTATGTGCCGTTCCTGCATTTCGAGACCTGCTATTATCAGGCCATTGATTTTGCCATTGCCCGCGGCCTCGCCAAGGTGGAAGCCGGTGCGCAAGGCGAGCACAAGCTCCTTCGGGGCTATAGCCCCGTTGCCACATATTCAGCCCACTATATCGCCCATCAGGGCCTGCGCCGTGCCGTCGCGAATTACCTGGACGCCGAACGCGCCGCCATCGCCGACAACATCGAAGACTTGGCGCAAGCGGCCCCGTTCAAGAAAAGTCTGTAGCCCGCCGCCGATGCGCGCTAAAAGAGGCAATCGAAGCCCGCTTGCGAGTTGCCATGCCCTACGATCGTTCCAACATCTTTGCGAAGATTCTGCGTGGCGATATTCCCTGCGTGAAGATCTACGAAGACGATAAGACCATCGCTTTTCTGGATGTGATGCCTCAAGCCGAGGGTCATACGCTGGTCCTGCCCAAGGAAGACGCCGAGAACATCTTCGATCTATCTCCCGAAGGCGCCTCCGCTTTGATGGCGACGGTGCAGAAAGTGGCGAAGGCTGTGAAGATCGCCACCGCCGCGCCCGGCCTCATGCTGGTGCAACTGAACGGTCACGCCGCCGGTCAAAGCGTCTTCCACATCCACATGCACATCATTCCGCGCCAACATGGCATCGACCTCGAATTCCACGAGCGCAGCATGGTGCCGGCCGCCAGCCTCGAACCTATCGCCGCAAAGATCCGGGCGGCTTTATAGCGCCGAAGACAAATCAAGCTGGCCAGGCGCCAAGACGATTGCCGAATGGCCTATCACCGAACTTGTAAAATGGGCGACGGATCCTACATGTGCTGTGGCGATAGCAAAATCTGGTTGGCCACAGACGGAATCTTACGGCATTATACACCAAAGGTCAGACGCGGCTATCCGTCCTGAATCTGGGATGTGGCCGGGCACTTAGCTTCGCCGCGTTGGTCCTGGTTCACTCTACCGCGAGCCGCAATTCATCGATTATGCCACCCATCTCCTGCTCCCGGCGAAGTCATCACTTGTTGCTCGAGCGGGATAGGACGGGGTGGCCAAATGTTAGACACAAACTCTAGCTTCGACCTGTTTCGGGACAAAGCCGATCATTGGTGCGCGCGTCGCCTTGATGGCTTGGTGTTTGGCATGTTCCGTGAGCGCGAGGATGCGCTACGCTTTTGCCAAAGAAAACGTCAACGACAGTTCTCCGCCACTGCACCGTAGGAAAAGGGCTCTCACCCACAGGGGAATGCATGGCCGACAGGCTTTGTATTTTGGGCGAGGCCCTTGGCCTGCGCGAGCGCCGCCAGAGCGCGTTTGCGAGCAAAACCGTGCTCAATAATTGGCTGCGGGTAGGCCGTGGCGCCCGCTTCGGCCAGAATCGCTACAGGAGCCAACCAAGGGGTGTGGATGTACTTTACCGTCAAGCCCGCCAGCTCCGGCACATAACGGCGGATATAGTCGCCGTTGGGATCAAATTTCTGGCCCTGCAAAATCGGATTAAAGATACGGAAATAGGGCGCCGCGTCGGCGCCGCAGCCCGCCACCCATTGCCAGCTCGCGGCATTAGCGCCCAGATCAGCATCGACCAGCGTATCCCAAAACCAAGCCTCGCCTACCCGCCAATCGATCAAGAGATGCTTAATCAAGAACGATGCTACTACCATCCGCACGCGATTATGCATCCAGCCGGTCTGCCAGAGCTGACGCATTCCGGCGTCAACAATGGGATAGCCGGTAAGTCCTTTCTGCCATGCCTCAAGCCCCACATGATCCGCGCGCCACGGAAAATGCACAAAAGCCGGATTCAATGGTTTTTCTGCCACCAACGGAAATTGTTGCAGCAAATGCCAGGAGAACTCACGCCACAGCAGTTCGAGCAAATAGCGCTCGATAGAAGGATGCGCTGCATCGCCTGCCGCCTTCTCATTCTGCACCGCATGCCAAAGCTGACGCGGGCTGATCTGCCCATAATGCAGATAGGGTGATAGCCGCGACGTACCTTCTCTGTCTGGTCGATCCCGGTCGTCAGCGTAATGTGTCAATCTCTGCGCAACGAAGTCCGCAATTTTGTCCTGCGCCGCGCTCTCACGGATATCCCAAGTCTTCGCCAACCCCTTTGTCCACGCGCTTGCTCCCGGTATGAGGTTCAGGCTTTCCAACGTCTCGCTTGCGAGTCCGGCAATTCCGCGTAAGACCTTTGGTGGGGCAAGAGGCCTTGCTGGCAGCTTCGCCGTGAAACAGGCACGCGCGAAAGGCGTGAAGACGCGGAAGGGCCTACCGGCAGCGGTGCGGATCGCAGTAGGATGGAATAACAAGAAACCATCATCAAGAAAAACTTCGACACCGCTCTTGCGCAATGCGTCGGCAATTCCCATATCGCGAAGAGCAATTGGCCGTTCGCAGCGCTCCTGCCACGCAGCAACTTCTGCACCGGTTTCTTGCAGAATATGATGCAGCACCGCAGCCGTCTTGCCGCGGCGCAAGATCAGCGGCGTGCCTAATCTGCTAAGGTTTTTCTGCAAATCGGCGAGTGCTTTATAGAGCCACCAGCGCGATGCTGCGCCCGGCTGGCGTCCAACACTTTCATCCCAGATGAACAGCGGAACAACCCGTCCGCACTCAGCGGCACGCACCAACGACGGGTTATCGGCAACGCGCAAATTTTGCTGAAACAGGACAATCGTGGTGCGCATAGTGGAAATCTGCCACGCTCTGAAAGAGCAAGACGACATACGACGGCAGAGGGATCACCATTGCTCCCATTGAGGGGGCAAGCAGTTAGACGCTCTCTTGGCTCTTCTTTGGTGGCGGCAGCTGCCTCAGCTTGTCGGAATCGGTGATGAATTCGAATACCAGCTTGTCCGCTTCGCGATCCAGCAGCACGCGCACCGTACCGCCATGCTGCAGCTTCCCGAACAAGATTTCGTCGGCTAATGGCTTCTTGATGGCGTCCTGAATGACGCGTCCCAGTGGCCGCGCTCCAAAGGCATCGTCATAGCCCTTATCGCCCAGCCAGCGGGTTGCTTCAGGCGTCAGATCGAAGGTGACGTCGCGGTCGATGAGTTGTGCTTCCAACTCCAGAACGAACTTCTCGACCACCCGATCAATAGTATCGCGGCCAAGCGGAGCGAACGGAATCACCGCGTCGAGGCGATTGCGGAACTCCGGCGTGAAAAGCTTCTTGATGGCCTCTTCGTCCTCGCCAACCCGCTTGCCGCGGCCAAAGCCGATGGACTCCTTCGCTGCATCCGAGGCGCCCGCATTGGTGGTCATGATCAGCACGACGTTGCGGAAATCGATCTTCTTGCCATTGTGGTCGGTAAGCTTGCCGTGATCCATCACCTGCAAAAGAATATTGAACAAGTCCTGATGGGCCTTTTCGATTTCATCGAGCAACAGAACGCAATGCGGATGCTGGTCGACTCCGTCGGTCAGCAACCCACCCTGATCGAAACCGACATACCCCGGCGGCGCACCCAGCAAGCGGCTGACGGTATGGCGTTCCATATATTCGCTCATGTCGAATCGCAGCAGTTCGACGCCGAGAATGGAGGCAAGTTGCTTGGCTACCTCCGTCTTGCCGACACCGGTCGGGCCAGAGAAGAGATAGCAACCAATCGGTTTTTCCGGGCTGCGCAAGCCTGCACGCACCAATTTTATGGCTGAAGACAGGGCTTGAATGGCATCATCCTGGCCAAACACCACGCGTTTGAGATCGCGGCCCAATGTGCGGAGCGATTCCGCATCGCTCTTGGAGACGGATTTGGGATGAATGCGAGCCATCTTGGCCACCACATCTTCGACCTCTTTGACGCCGATGGTCTTCTTGCGCTTGGATTCAGCCACCAGCATCTGCGAGGCGCCCACCTCATCAATCACATCAATTGCCTTATCGGGAAGCTTACGATCATTGATGTATTTGGCCGACAGTTCCACCGCCGCTTTGATCGCCTCGGCAGTATAGCGGACCTTGTGGAACTCCTCGAAACAAGACTTCAGGCCTTTAAGGATCTTAATTGTGTCCGGGATAGTGGGTTCTGCAACGTCAATCTTCTGGAACCGGCGCACCAGTGCCCGATCTTTTTCGAAATACTGGCGATACTCCTTGTAGGTAGTAGAGCCGATGCAGCGCAGCGAACCGGCTTGCAGCGCTGGCTTCAAAAGGTTGGATGCGTCCATCGCACCGCCCGAGGTCGCGCCAGCGCCGATCACCGTATGAATTTCGTCGATGAAAAGGATGGCGCCGGGTAGATTTTCCAGCTCCTTCACCACCGATTTGAGGCGCTCTTCGAAATCACCGCGATACCGTGTGCCGGCAATCAAGGCACCCATATCGAGTGCATAAATCGTACAGGGTTTTAGAACTTCCGGCACTTCGCCTTTGACGATGCGGCGCGCCAAGCCCTCCGCAATAGCCGTCTTACCCACACCGGGATCGCCAACATAAAGCGGATTGTTCTTCTGGCGACGGCAGAGAATCTGGATCGTACGCTCAACCTCGCTATCACGACCGATTAAGGGATCAATGCGCCCAGCCTTGGCTTTTTCGTTCAGATTGACGCAATAATTCTCAAGCGATCCCCCGCCTTTCTGCGCGGGACGATCTGCTTCCTCTTCTTCTTCCGCACCCCGGACAGTTTTTTGCTGGCTCATGCCTGGGCGCTTCGCGATGCCGTGACTGATGTAGCTCACAGCATCAAGCCGCGTCATATTCTGCTCTTGCAGGAAATAGACGGCATGGCTCTCGCGCTCCGTAAACAGGGCAACCAGCACGTTGGCTCCAGTCACTTCCTCGCGACCAGAATTCTGCACATGTAAAACAGCGCGCTGTACGACCCGCTGGAATCCTGTGGTTGGCTTGGCGTCCTCGCCGTCCTCGATCACCAGGGTCAAAAGCTCGTCGTCGATATATTTGACGAGTTGAAGCCGCAATGCGTCGATATCGACGTTGCAAGCCTTCATTACCTGCGCAGCATCGGAATCGTCGGTTAATGCTAGGAGAAGGTGTTCTAGTGTTGCGTATTCGTGATGCCGGTCACTGGCAAGTTTAATGGCGCGGTGCAGAGCTTGTTCGAGACTGCGCGAGAGTGACGGCATTCGCTACTCTTTCTCCATGGTACATTGCAAAGGATGCTCGTGACGCCGGGCAAATTCAATCACCTGCGCAACTTTTGTTTCAGCGACCTCGAAAGTGAAGAGGCCACAAATGCCAACCCCGTGACGGTGGACCAGCAACATGATCTGCACGGCCTCGTCGCGATTTTTCCCGAATATCCGTTCCAAAATGTGGACGACGAATTCCATTGGTGTGTAGTCATCGTTGAGGAGCAAAACCTTATAGAGCGACGGCTTTTTCGTCTTGGCGCGCGTTTTTGTAACGACTCCGGATCCAGGTCCTGTGCCGTCATTGCCAATGCTATCGTCGTCGCGTCCGTCCTTCATGTCTGCGGCTCTTGCTTCGGCGTGATTATAAGGGGTCAAACGTTGATTTTCGCAACACCAGTCTTCACTTAGAGTTTACCTTCAGGCAAATAATTTGCTACTGCACCATTGCATGGGGGGCCCTTTGCCAGCGACTTGTGCAGGCAAGGTCAAAATCTAGCTTAAATACGGACCAAGCGTTTTCCCACCCGCCACAGAGTCTGACACAGCGCTCCTCCGCAAACCAAATGCATTGGGGAGTGTACATCTATTCGAGGGGGCAACGGAATGGTAATGCAGGTAGTGCGCCTCTGGTGGTCGGCGCCCCCAAGAGCCGTGGCGGAAAAGAGCCGCAATTGACCATATGGGCAAACAGCGGTAAGGCGCGGGAATAAAATGCTAAAATTCCTAACTTGACTTGAAGAGTCTACAACTATTTGGTCCTATTGTTGCATCGCGAGGGTGCTGCGACCCGAAGTATTGGGGCTGTGAATGTTTGACGTTGTGCGTAGCCGAGCGGGCCTGAGTCTGGGCCGGTTTGTTGTATTGGCGATTTTGGCTGGCCTTTTGGTCGCCATTTCTTCGCCTGCTGAGGCGCGCCACCATAAGGCGCGTGCCCAAAGTGCTGCTGCCTCTAACTTCTCGGCCGGCGCTACCGACCCGATCAAAGATGCAGCACTCGTTATCGACGGAACCAATGGCAAAGTCCTCTACGCGCGTAGCGAGAACGATCCGCGCCATCCGGCGTCTCTGACGAAGATGATGACACTGTATTTGCTCTTTGATGCCTTGAAGAGGGGGCAGATATCTCTAAACAATACGATACCAATTTCGGCTCACGCGGCATCTCAAAATCCGACGAAGCTACGTGTGCGGGTCGGCGATACTATTACAGTCGACCTCGCGATTAGAGCGGTGGTGGTATGGTCGGCCAATGATGTTGCCGTTGCCATCTCCGAGGCGTTGGGCGGTACAGAGGGTCATTTTGCCGAATTAATGACCGCAAAGGCTCGCGCACTAGGTATGCGCAACACCTTTTATCACAATGCCTCCGGGCTACCCGACAATCTGCAGATTACGACAGCGACGGACCTTTCCATTCTTGCCCGCCACCTCGCTTATGATTTCCCGCAATATTATCACTATTTCTCAACGCCATCCTTTAGCTATCGCGGCAACGATTACGTCACGCATGACAACCTTTTGGCGCGCTATCGCGGCACGGATGGCATCAAGACCGGATATACTGGCGCCTCCGGTTTCAATCTTGTTTCGTCCGTTGTGCGCGACAATGTTCACGTCATTGGGGTAGTTATGGGCGGACGTACTGCTTCCAAACGTGACCGCGAGATGATGCGTTTGCTGGACGTTGCCTTCGATCAGATCGGCCAAAACCCAGCCCTCGTGGCCCGTACCCAGGTGCCCTGGCAGGTCGCACTCAATACCGTCCCGTTGCCACAACCCAATTCAGGAACGATTGTAGCTGTTCCCGCCATTCCGCCTGCTGGTGGGGATGATGAAGACACCGCGGAGCGGCGCGCCGATGCTGAAGACATTCATAATGGCGGGGTCAAAAGCCCCCCAACCGTCGCTTATAATGTGCGGCCAGCGCCAACAATTACACTTGTACAACCAAAACCAACTATAACCGCGGCTCTCCAACAATCGACCAAGCCAGCCCCGGTGCTCAATCAGAAGAAGCCAGATGTCGTCATCAATACGACACCACAATATCCCTTACCGTCAGCCCGGCCTAATCCACCTTCCTCAATCGTCGTTGCAGCGGTTACCTCCAAAATCCCTTCGGCGACCACACAGACTACGCCGAAACCCGCGATGCGCCCGGTCATTCTTGGCGAAGGCGATGCCAGCGATACGGCAAGCACGCATACTGTTTTGGGTCAACATGACTGGACCATTCAGATTGGAGCCTTTGCCGATCTCGGGCTGGCGCGTTCCCAGCTAGCAGCCTATGCCGAGAAGGCTATGGATGTACTCGGACAAGCTCAGCGCATCGTGGTGCCCTTCCAATCGGTGGACGGTCATACACTTTATCGTGCCCGCTTCGGTCCTTTTGCCGAGCGCGAAGCACGCCAAATTTGCGCCCGTCTGACCGAACGCGGCCAGACATGCTTCGCGGCCATCTCAATCCGCTAAGAGTCTAAAGCAAAGGAGCCCTCTCACTAAGGAACGCTGCTTTGAAGCGCGAATGGCCGCCGCAACAGCTCCTGCCCAATCTCGGAGCGCCGGCCGGCGAAAGAGGCGCGTGGTGGGGCCTATCATCCCGATCCCTCACCCAGCGCCAATCGGGCACATGCGGTAACAAAACCCAAACAGACTTTCCGACCGCCACCATGATCTGCGTCGATATCGTTCATCTTAATAGGGGGTGTAGGATTTGACATCGCTGAAAGCGGAGCCCGCTATCTCGTTTATCCGGCGTTTGATATTGCTGCGGCAGTCGTTCAGCCTATATACAGAACGAGCGTGTTCAACAAATAAATCTCCAAAATCGTTTCGCCGCTCATGATCGCGCAAAGCGTCCTCGACATCCCAGAGGAATTCGTTGACTGTTCTTAATTCGGCTCGCAAGGCTGCAACATCCTGAATCTGTTGCGACGCTGAGAGCACGACTAGTAGCTTTTCATGCTCAACCACTACTTGATGGTGAAGTGCCGGGTCGCTGATACGCTTAAGCTTGATCTCAAGGATCGTTAGCCGGTCAATAACCTCGCCCAGCGATTGCTCAATAAGCACGACAGCCCCTTCCCTCGTGAATAGCCACAATTAACTCGAACTCAAAAGTACCGTATTGCCACCAGAAGCTGTCGTGTTAACGGTATAGGTGCGTTCAAGCGCCAAACGATGAAGATAGTGGGGGCCACCCGCCTTGGGTCCAGTCCCTGATAGGCCCTCACCGCCGAAGGGTTGCACCCCCACCACGGCGCCGATCTGATTGCGATTGCGGTAGATATTCCCGACGCACACGCGGTCTCGAATGAACTGGGCCGTCGACTCGATGCGACTATGGATTCCAAGCGTAAGACCAAAGCCCGTGGCGTTGATAGCGGCACATACATCTTCGAGATGTCCGGCGGAATAACGCACCACATGCAAAATGGGGCCAAAGACTTCCTGCTTGAGAAGGGCCATCGTCCCGATTTCAAATATACAGGGTGCGAAGAATGTGCCTCTCTCATGCTCGCTGCCGAGTTCTAGCCTGCACAACAGCTTAGCCTCTTGGCGCATGCGTTCGTCATGTTGTGCGAGATCATTCCGAGCAGCTTCGTTGATGACAGGCCCTATATCGACCGCCGGATCGAAGGGATCACCGATAGTGAGCTCCCGCGTGTGCCCTATAATCATGTCGAGCATTTTATCGGCAACGTCATCCTGCAAAAACAATACGCGCAAAGCCGAGCAGCGTTGTCCGGCGCTGTCGAAGGCGGAGGCCACCGCATCACGAGCTACCTGTTCAGGCAATGCTGTCGAGTCCACAATCAGTGCATTTTGACCACCGGTTTCGGCGATCACAGTGGCGATGGGGCCGTCGCGGGCCGCAAGCGCACGATTGATGGCAGAGGCGGTGTCCGTCGAACCAGTCAGCACAACTCCGGCCAAGCGGGAATCTGAAAATATAGCCGCACCAATTTTCGCGCCGCTGCCCGGAAGCAGATGTAGCACATCGCTCGGCACGCCCGATTCAAGCAACAGTCTAGTCGCCGCAAAAGCAATAAGCGGCGTCGGTACAGCAGGCTTTGCCAAGACTGCATTGCCCGCAGCTAAGGCCCCCGCCACCTGCCCCGTGAAGATCGCTAGAGGAAAGTTCCAGGGGCTGATACAAGCGAAAACGCCTTTACCATGCAGCGTCAACTCGTTCGTTTCGCCTGTCGGTCCCGGCATAAACGAACCGCAAAAATCCTTGCGTGCCTGCGCTGCATAATAGCGCAAGTAATCAACAGCCTCGCGTAATTCTCCCAGAGCTGCTGCCAAAGTCTTGCCGCCTTCGCGCACGATCAATGCCATCAGCCTTGTGCGATTCTTCTCAAAGAGATCGGCCGCGCACTCTAACACCAATGCTCGGCCTTCACCACCGAGACGGTCCCACGCGGGTTGGGCCACAGAGGCTCGCTCTAAGGCTTCTCTCGCCTCATCTTCGCCTGCAAGGGCAACACGACCAATCAAACGCGTGCGATCTGCGGGATCAAACATGGAAAAGGCGTGGCCCTCGCGCACGTCTCCACCGATGACCGGCATAGCAAGCGCGGGTGTCTGAAGGACCTCCTCCATTTCGGCGCGTATCGGATCGGCAACCTCTGCATCGCTCCACAGAAAACCGTGTGAGTTAGTGCGCTCATCAAAAATTTTGGCGGGAAGCGGAATGCGTGGGTTGCGCAAAGGCGTCTCTTTAGCAAGTTCGGCAACTGGGTCGGTCACCAACGCCTCAATGGAGGCTTCACCATCGGCGAGCCTATTCACGAAAGACGTATTCGCGCCATTCTCAAGCAGCCGACGAACGAGATAAGCAAGAAGGTCCTCATGACTACCGACAGGGGCATAAATGCGCGTGTCTGCGGCACTCTTCCCCCTTACTATATGATAGGTTCCATGGAGTGCCTCACCCATGCCATGCAAACGCTGGAATTCGAAATTGCGCCGGGTACCGGATAATACATCGACGGCTGAAAGCGTGTGAGCGTTGTGGGTTGCAAACATCGGGTAGATCGCATCGGGCGCAGCAAACATCGCTCGTGCACATGCGACATACGATGTGTCAGTCGCCGCCTTGCGAGTGAAAACCGGATAGTCCGCGAGGCCCGCCTCCTGTACCCGCTTGATCTCAGTGTCCCAATAAGCGCCCTTCACCAAGCGCAAAGATAGCCGCACACCATGTCGACGCGCTAATGCGGTCAACCAGTGGATGGTTGGCAGGGCACGCTTCTGGTAGGCCTGCACCGCAAGACCGAGGCCGTTCCAGCCCTTCAACTCTACGTTTTTCGCCAAAGCCTCGACCATATCGAGCATCAACTCATGACGCTCCGTCTCTTCGGCGTCGATTGTGAGCCCAACATCGGCAAGACGTGCACGTTTGGCAAGTGTTACAAGCTGCGGGAGCAATTCCATCATGACGCGCTCGCGCTTGACCCACTCGTAACGCGGATGGAGCGCCGACAGCTTTACAGACACAGAAGGACGATGGAATACAGACGACGAATCGCCGTTAAAGGCGAAAGCAACTGCATCGATAGAGTTTTCGTAACGAGCCAAATAGCGGGCTGCGTCAGCTTTGGTATAGGCTGCCTCTCCCAGCATATCGAACGAGTAGCGATAACCGTCTCGCCGCCACTTCTCAGCATTGCGTAACGCCTCTTTCATGCTACGCCCGAGCACAAATTGTCCGCCCAGCATACGCATGGCCGTGCCGATAGCCTGCCGGATAACTGGCTCACCTGACCGCGCTACGAGCTTCTTGATCGTGCCCAGTAGATTCCAGTCGGCGCCCTGTCCCATACGCACAACGCGACCGGTTAATAGTAGCCCCCAAGTGGAGGCGTTCACGAAAAAGGAATCAGATTTGCCAATATGACTCTCCCAGTCGCCCGTCGCGATCTTATCCCGGATCAATACATCAGCGGTCTCGGCGTCCGGTACGCGTAGCAATGCTTCGGCGAGGCACATTAGGGCCACACCTTCCTCAGTTGAAAGTGCATACTCCTGAGTGAAGGCGTCCACACCCCCATGGCGAGCACTCTCTGAGCGAATCCGCTTCACCAGTTCTCGCGTCAGTAGCTCAATTCCGGTAGCTTCCGACGGCGAAAACTTTGCTTGGCGGATCCGTTCCGCAGCAATCAAATCCTCATCGGCATGATAGGCAGCGGCTATCGCCACACGTGTCAGCTCGGGCATTTGTGAAACTTCGCTGAAGTGACAATTCGATTGTAGCGCCGAGTCGGCACCTCACGCTAATATCTCGCCATGAGCACCGCCCCCCAAATTGTAACCACCATTGCCGAGCTTCGCCATCGCATCAAGGCCCTTCGCCAAGACGATGCACGGATCGGGCTAGTTCCCACCATGGGGGCCCTCCACGCCGGGCACCTCTCTCTGATCCAAGAGATCACCAATCACGTTGACGTAACTGTCGTTAGCATTTTCGTAAATCCGGCGCAGTTTGCTCCACACGAAGATTTTGATCGCTATCCGCGTACCCTTATGGCCGACGCTGAAAAATTGGGTGTGAGCGGAGAGACGGATTTGATTTTTGCGCCCTCCGTGGGGGAAATGTATCCACCTGGCTTTGCTACGAGAATCGAAGTGGCCGGACCCGCTATCGGGCTCGAGTCGGACTCCCGCCCGCGTTTTTTTTCGGGTGTGGCCGTCGTTGTTTCAAAATTGCTCGTCGCGGCCATGCCCGACGTGGCCATGTTTGGCGAGAAGGATTACCAGCAACTACTAGTCGTACGCAAAATGGTTGCCGACCTGGGGCTGAACATGCGCATCCTAGGTAGTCCTATCGTGCGAGAACGCGACGGATTGGCGATGTCGTCTCGCAATGCCTACCTGACCGCGGATGATCGTAAGATTGCTGGTCAGCTCAACGTCATTCTGCAAAGTCTCATTGCCGAACTACGCGATGGTGCAGCGATCACCACCGTCGAGGAAAGTGGCAAACGCGCCCTTCTAGAGGTGGGATTCAAATCCGTCGATTATCTGGCCGTGCGTGACGCCGAAACACTGGCGCCCCTCACAAACCTCGACCGCCCGGCACGGATCCTCGCCGCAGCGACCGTCGGAACGACTCGCCTTCTCGATAATATGGCGGTGTGATCAGAGTAGCCCGAGTTCTGCCAGTTCAATCTTAAGAGCTTCAGGCAAGTCGCCGCCACCCTTGAGATTGCGCGCATCGGGCGGTGCATCTTTGGGGTCCAGGTATCGCCAGCCTTGAAAGGGGCTGCGAAAGCGCCGCTCGGTGGCGATCAGTTCTGGATCATAGACGATGCCGCAATGTGGCGTCCCGTTCTTGATAACCGAACGGATATCGATGAGGCGGTGGCGGGCGGCTATGTGCCCCTTGATCACCCAATAAAGTGAGCCCCCATCGAGAAGCTCGTCGATACGCTTGGGCATCATGCGCGTGACATGGACAAGCTCGAGAGCTTGCTTCTTTTTCTTGCGCTCCTTCAGTCTTTCATTTTGCCAATCGACCAAGTCCTGGATCGACTCTACGCCTACACACAACTTCACCAGATGGACAGTCACGAGCAAGTACCTCCTGCTCACCGTTTTGGGCTGAGGGCCGTCCCGCGGTCAAGCGGCGGAGGGCCAATCCAGTGGAAAATCCTTACAGCTTCCGCAAACAGTTGAGGAGAGAAGCAAAAAGCACAGAAATGAGCGTATTCTGTGCCTCGCAATCGTGCACCAACAATGCCGCCGAAAAATGGAGGTATCGTTTTAGACAACCTTAAGCCACTTCTGGGAGCTTCACGCGCTAGGAGATAATCACATGTTTCAACTTGTCTATGTTTCGAGTGCGACGTGGCCCATGAATAATGAGGATCTCAACATGATCCTCGATATATCACGCGCCAACAACCAGCGACTGGGAGTGACAGGGCTGCTCTTGCACATTGATCAAGGCTTCTTGCAAGTTCTGGAGGGGCCAAAAGACGCCGTTCTCGAACTCCTTGCCAAAATTCAGAAAGACATACGGCACATAGGGTTACGCGTGCTCATTCAACAGGAAATCGCCGAGCGCCTATTTGCCGATTGGTTCATGGGCTTCGAGCGTCTCACGCTTGGCTCAAAACGTACAGCCGATATTTTCGAAATCACGCAAGAAGCGATCACAACAACATTCCCGCCGGAAAAGGCAGTCGATCTCGCGATCCTGTTGCGCAACTTCTATCGTGTCAATGCCGGAAACTTCGCCACTGGCTGATCAATCGATCACACCCAGAACAGCTTTCTTGATGGCATACACAATCGTGTCGGCCACCAGGAACACGATGTAGGCTGCAATCAGCTCCTTGACGAGAGCTATATCGAAACCTGGAACCACAAGCGGCGCATGATGGAGTACAACAGGGCCCACCGCCAATGCCGCTATGTAGATGACTGCAGCGACGAGTGGCACCACGATCACTCCCGGCCTGCTCGCCGTCACGATTCCAAAAAAGAGTGCAATGACGGCGGCATATACTGCATGCGGAACAACCAAAACGTCGTGCAGAAAACCGACAAAATACGCTGCAAAGTCTGCCAAAATAACCATCACACTTCCCCCACTACCCGTTACCAACATAAGCTATTCGAGGCACTCGAGCTACTGCACACGAAGAGTATTTCGCTACAACCCTCCTAATGGTGCAATGCCGCCGGCTTGAGCAGGCGCGTCCGGATAAAGAAGAATACGGCGATCAGAATCATATAGCCGACATAGATCGCGAGCCAATTGCGCAGTACGGCGGAATCTAGCAACGCCGGCAGACGCAAGGGCGCACCATGGTCGATAACCGGCGCGAGCATTAGGGCCGCCACATGAACCAGGAGAGCGGCGAGTGCCACCTCCCACAACTTCTTCCACTGCGAGAGCTGGAAAGCTGCGATAAGCGCGATAATCAGGCCGAGATACGCATTCACCTGGGCAAAGCCTGAGCGGAATAAAGTCAGCGCATCACCGAAAAACTGGTAAATCTGGTCCATATCGTCTCCCCCACTGGATCACTGCTGCAGCAGACATCACCCGTGGGAGATAATCAATTCGCGGGGTGCCCCATTTTGGTATCGTCAATAGCCCAGCAAGGTTCTCCAGCCGAACAACAAGACTCCAAAAACCCCGCCGAGCAGGAACACAGCAAGAACTAAACCGGCGCAGCCCAGGCCACAGCCGCCACATCCGATCGCCCGTAGAAATGGCGGGGCGGTTAGATAGACGCGGGTCTGGGACGGAGGAAACGGTTCGGACACGGGACGCAATCTGCGGATGGCGTTCCGCTATGGCGCAAATCGGGTTACTTGGCAATCAGTATGGAGGGCAGCTTCAGGTCTTGGCGCGTTCGGCGATCATTTCTTCCAACCAGCCAACCGGCTCATCGTCGATATCGAACACAAAATAGTTCGGTACTGCCCTGACGACCTCGAGTTCGGGATACTTGGCCTGGATCTCCTCGATCGTGTGCGCCTTCATGATGCCCCAAACGCCGGATTTGCCAAAATCGTACGACACCAGATAATCGATCTTCTTTTCCATCAGCTCACCGTCTCCACAGCTAGGTGTTCGCCAAGCTGGCGCCAATAGGAGGTGCGCCAGCCAATACCGTCGAAACCAGCGAGGTTCGCTAAGCAAAGCTGGCGGGGCCACAATACCGTCCCGGGGCTTAATGCTCCGTGACCATATTGCGTTTTCCCGCACCAGGATCACGGCCCCCGAAGGGGGGAGCAGTGCGCTGTAAGATATCTGGAAAAAAGCTGGTGCGGCCGAGAATCTCTCGTAGGCCGTGGCGCTTCAATAAGATACTGGAATAGCTATATTTTTTTGTACTTAACTTTACAAGAAATGCCGATTTCTGATCTCCTATTGCACCAAAAGTGTACCATTCCTACCAATTGAAACCGTCGGATTCACGAGTTGCACTACCCAGGCGGTGTTACAGTTCTCAAGGAAGGAGCGGGTGACATGGCCACTTTCCAAAAGCGCAGAAAGTCCTGGCGGGCAATGGTGCGACGCAAGGGAAAAACTGTCACTTCAGCCTTTGATACGAAGGTCGAAGCCGAAAGATGGGCCTTTGCTACCGAAGCGGGAATTCTGGATGGTGTCGAAGCAGAAGCGATCGCACGAGAACTGCCCCCTTCTCCCGAGGGGACGCCAATGGTTGTTGCGCTACAGCGATATGCCGACGAAGTGTCACCTCCCAAACAAGGCGCACGGTGGGAGCAGGTCCGGATCAAGGCCTTTATTCGCGATGACGCCCTCTTCCAACGGCCGATAACCTCAATTCCCGGTTCCGACATCGCAACTTGGAGGAACAAGCGGCTCCGGAAAGTATCTCCGTCAACCGTGAACTCTGTCTTTTATCCAGTGTCTTCACCTTCTCTATGAAGGAATGGTACATGGGCCTGACATTCAATCCTTGTGCACTGGTGACAAAACCGCGCAAGCCGCACCACAGGACACAACGGGTTTCCCTGGAGGAGCGCAAGCGGATCGTCGCCCATCAGGGATGGGACGAGAAGAGCGAGCCTCAAACATCGTCGCAATGGGTCGCCTTCGCTCTTTACATCGCACTCGAAACCGCCATGCGAAAAGGAGAGATCCTCTCGCTGCGCTGGTCCAATATCGATTTCGAGGCCCGCCATGCATATCTTGCAACGACGAAGAACGGTGAGGAACATTATGTCCCCTCTCCAAGGCAGCGATGTCGCTACTCCGGATCGTAACTGATCAAACGCAGAATGAGCTGCTGCCGGTTTTGAAGACACCGAGTTAGGTGTTTTTATGGAACCGGAGGTGGATCATGGAACGACGGAAGTTTACGCGAGAGTTCAAGCTTGAGGCGGTCAAACTGATCAAGGAGCGCGGCGTGGCCTACACGCAGGCATCCCAAGATTTGGGTGTGCACCAGACGGTGCTGCGCAATTGGGTCAAGGATTTTGCGAGCGATCCGCAGCATTCCTTTCCCGGCCATGGGCAGCAGAAGCCCGAACAGGCCGAGATCGCGCGATTGAAGCGCGAAGTGGTGAAGCTCAAAGCAGAGCGCGACATCCTAAAAAAAGCCGCGGCCTACTTCGCGAAGGAGAGCCTGTGATGTTCTCTTTCATCGCGAAGCACCGAGCTATCTGGCCTGTGGCATGGTTGTGTGGGGCTCTCGGTGTCTCGTGCGGTGGCTTCTATGCCTGGCTGACAAGACCGCGCAGCCAGCGCAGCCGCAGCGACGAAGAGCTGACGATCAAGGTTCGCGCAAGCTTCCTGGCGAGC
>JAATGP010000064.1 GCA_015654635.1 Alphaproteobacteria bacterium
ATCTTCATCGACATGCACAAGGAAGGCGCCGCCTTCCGCAGCCTGATGAACAACTTCGCCATCGCCATCTCCATCGCCTTGCAATATGGCGTACCGCTGGAAGAGTTCGTCGATGCCTTCACCTTCACCCGCTTTGAACCGGCGGGCATGGTGATCGGCAACGACAGCATCAAGAACGCCACCAGCGTGCTCGATTACATCTTCCGCGAGCTGGCGGTGTCGTATCTGGGCCGCAATGACCTCGCCCATGTGCCGCCGCATCACGACGAAGACCTCGGCGGCGGCGTCACCGAAGGCCAGCGCAGCCCCCAGCCAGTGGTAAGCCGTACGACATCTGCGGGTTATGTCCGCGCCAATGTGCATCACATCGCCGTGGTGCGCGGCTCGGCGGCGCCCAAGATGATGGCGCTGGCGGAACATGATCACGACCATGATCACGACGCCGAATATGCCTTGGCAGAGACTGTCGATCTCAGCGAAATCGCTTCCAGTATTGAAGCCTCGATCACGGCGGTGGCGAGCGAGACCGGCAATCCCGTGGGAGCGCATCTGGCCACCATCGAGGCGTGGCTCAAGACCAGCGGCCCCGACGTCCACGCCCGCAGAGCCGAAGCGCGTATGAAAGGCTATGAAGGCGATGCCTGCGGGACTTGCGGCAACTTCACCTTGGTGCGCAACGGCACCTGCATGAAATGCAACACCTGCGGCTCGACCAGCGGCTGCAGCTGAAGCACAGAAATTCCCGTGGCATGAGCGAAAGGGGCCGGAGCAATCCGGCCCTTTTTGTTTGCATATCAGTGCTTCGTCTGGGCTTGCAGCCAGGAGAGGATGGCGGCTTCGAGAGCGATGCGGTGATCCGAATACGGATGATCTGTCTGCATATGAATCTCGCGCACTTGCCTGCCGCCTGCTGCCCGCACCGCTTGGGCGAGGCCATGGCTGGAAGCCTCCGTTTCGTCCTCCGCCGTGATCAGCAGCAAGGGCCGCGGCGCCAGCGCCTTGGCATCGTTGGTGAAGCGCCAGGCGGCGCCTTGGCTCTCGATCTCGCCAATCAGCGCCTTGGCCGAGGTGCCCGACAGCGGAATAAGATTGTCGGTGAAGAAGCGCTGCAAGGTATCGTCATGCAGCTTGGGATCGGCGAGCCGGTCTGTGGTGGACGCCACATCCCAAGCCGAAATCATCACCGCCCCCGCCACGCCGGGATTGGATGCCAAAGCCTTTTCCGCCAGGAAACCACCCATGCTGTGCCCCACCACGAAGATGTGGCCGCTATCGATGCGATAGGTCGCCGTGGTGACCGGATCGCGCAGGAAGGCAAGTGCCGCAGCGGTATCTTCGAGGCAATGCTGGAAGGAAAAATTGCCCGGACTGCCCCAGGAACCACGGTAGTGAAAGGTCAGCACATGAAAGCCCGCCCGGCGCAGGACCTGCGCCAAATCGAGATTCTGTTCGTTGCCCGGAAAGCCATGCAGCAGCAAAATCGTGGGATGCGATTTGGCCCCCGCAGCGGTGTAGAAAACCGCGTTCATCGGCAGGCCGCCGCTGGCGATCTGCAGCTGGGACATGGCGGCAGGATGAGCCTTGTCAGCCGGCGGATCGGCAAAAATGGCGGCGGGGACCGCGGCTTGGGCCGCCCCCATAAACAAGAGCGCGGCAAAGATCGCGGATCGCATGAGAGCCTCCCTATTCGCGCTAAAGTGGACGCGGGCATATCCGGGAGTCAATGCCGCAGCCCCGCCGAAGGGCACGGCATAGGGTTTGCGGCGATCCCGGCAGTTGTCTCAGATCGGAACGCCGCATGAAACGTTTTTGGCCTATTATTGCCGCCGCTGGCCTTGTTGCGCTGACCGCGATGATCTCCGCGCGTGCCGGAACGGGGCTGGGCGTGGAGAGCATTCGGGCGGGCAATCATGACTGCCCCCATTGTGCGCTGGCAGGCGCCGACCTCACCAATCAATGCGTCAAAGGCGGCGATCTGACCGGCGCCGATTTCGACAACACCAAGCTGGTTGTGGCCTGCATGAGCAAAGCCAATTTCCGCGAAGCGAGCTTCCGCGGCGCCGATTTGTCCGGCGCGAACCTTGCCGACTCCAAGCTGGACGATGCTGACCTTACCGGCGCGATCCTGACCATCACCTCGATCAAAGGCACCGATTTTTCGCGCGCCAAGGGCCTCACCCAAGCCCAGCTCGATTCAGCTTGCGGCGACGCCAAGACGCGCCTGCCCGCGGGCCTCACAGTCCACACTTGCGAATAACGCCTCGTCAGTAGGCGGCCCCGGAGACTGGACACCCCCGGGGTCATTTTCTTGTCTGGGGCGCATGTGTTGTTCAAAAGTAGCTAAGTCTTTCCTCCCCTGCGGTTCTCTGCCGGCAGAGCCGCACCCCGTTCAAACAGCGGGGGAGGTGTCTCGCGGCATTGCGGAGCGCGCCCCCTCCGACCGCTTCGCGGCCACCTCCCCCGCTATTTCACCATCATACGGCTCGCAGTTCGGTGCACCGCAGGGGAGGAAAGCGAGAGTGCCCTACTCCGCCTTCCACTTCAGCACCGGCTTCCGCGATGCTGCCGTCTCGTCCAGGCGGCGGCGGGGAGCCAGACGCGGGGCGCCTTCGAAGCGGTCCTTTTTCCCGGCTTTGACCTCTTCGGCCATCACCCGCAGCACATGGATGAAATTGTCGACGCTTTCCTTAGACTCGGATTCGGTCGGCTCGATCAGCATGGCGCCATGGACGACCAGCGGAAAATACATCGTCATCGGGTGATAGCCCTCGTCGATCATGGCCTTGGCGAAGTCGAGGGTGGTGACCCCGCTCCCCGCCAGCCAGGTATCGTCGAACAGCGCCTCATGCATGCACGGTCCCTCGAAAGGCGCGCTCATCACATCCTTGAGGCTGGCCAGCACGTAATTCGCTGACAGCACGGCGTCTTCGCTGGCTTGACGAATGCCGTCGCGGCCATGGCTGAGCATGTAGGCCAAGGCGCGGACAAACATACCCATCTGACCGTGGAAGGCGCTCATGCGGCCAAAGGGTTTGGCCCCCGCGGGCACGCCTTCCAGCTCTTCCACCAAGCGGAAACCGTTTTCGTCATGCACCAGCAGCGGCAGCGGCGCGAAAGCGGCCAACCTCGCCGACAGCACCACCGGCCCCGCCCCCGGCCCGCCGCCACCATGGGGGGTGGAGAAGGTCTTGTGCAGGTTGATGTGCATGGCATCGATGCCGAGATCGCCCGGCCGCACCCGTCCCGCGATGGCGTTGTAATTGGCGCCATCGCAATAGAAGTAGGCTCCCGCTTCGTGTACCAGCTCCGCCATGGCGATGACCTCGCCCTCGAAGAGACCGCAAGTGTTCGGGTTGGTCAGCATGAAGGCGGCGACGTCCGGCCCCAGCTTGGCTTTCAGATCGGCGAGATCGACCCGGCCTTCCGGCGTGGCTTTGACCTCATCCACCGTGAACCCGGCAAAGGCGGCGGTGGCGGGATTGGTGCCATGGGCCGATTCCGGCACCAGGACGCGATGGCGCAGTTCGCCCCGCGCAGCCACGGCGGCACGGATGGCCAGAAGGCCACACAGCTCACCATGGGCGCCCGCCTTGGGCGACATGGCGACGGCGGGCATGCCGGTCAGCGTGGTTAACCAACTCATCAGCTCGGATATAAGCGCCAGCGCGCCTTGGCTTGCCGAGGCCGGAGCCAAGGGATGCAGATCGCCAAAACCGGGCAGCCGCGCCAGCTTCTCGTTGAGCCGCGGGTTGTGCTTCATGGTACAAGAGCCGAGCGGATAGAGCCCGGCATCGATGGCGTAATTCATCCGCGACAGCCGCACGTAATGGCGCACGATCTCCGGCTCCGACAGGCCGGGCAGACCGATGGGCCCCTTGCGGCGCTGGCCGCCGAGACGGTCGTCGCTGATCGTCACGTCCGGAAGATCGACACCGCATTGCCCAGCGCGGCCCAGCTCGAACAGCAGCGGCTCTTCGTGATCGAGACCCCTATCACCTGAAATGGTGGCACCCGAAATCGTGGGAAGGTCGAGGGCTTGCGCCGCGCCGGGCTGGGAGGGGCGGCCCTGGTTGTTCGTCGCCATTTAGAGAACCTCCTCAAGCGCGGCGGCGAAGGCTTCGATGTCTTCGTCGGTATTGGTTTCGGTGGCGGCGACGATCAGAAGATCGCGCAGATCGCGGTCGGAAGGGCTGAGGCGCGAGGCCGGAACCCCGCCCAAGATGCCTTTGGCCGCTAGCGTCTCGACCACGTCCGCAGCGGGTTTGGAGAGGCGGATCGTGAACTCGTTGAAGAAGCTTGATGTGACCAGTGACACTCCTTTCACCGCTGCGAGGCGGTTCGCGAGCGTCACGGCTTTGGCATGGTTGAGGGCAGCCAGCCGGGTGAATCCTTCCTCACCCAACAAGCTTAAGTGAATCGTGAAGGCCAGCGCACAAAGCCCTGAATTCGTACATATATTGCTCGTCGCCTTGTCGCGGCGGATATGCTGCTCGCGGGTGGATAAGGTCAGCACGAAGCCGCGGCGGCCCAAACTATCCACAGTTTGTCCACAGAGCCGGCCCGGCATCTGGCGGACGTATTTCTCCCGGGTGGCAAACAAACCCACGTAAGGCCCGCCGAAATTAAGCCCGTTGCCGAGCGACTGGCCTTCCGCCACCACAATGTCGGCGCCTTGCGCGCCGGGCGATTCCAGAAGCCCGAGAGAGACCACTTCGGTGACCACGACGATCAGCAAAGCGCCTTTGGTATGAACCACTTCGGCGAGTCGCTTGATGTTGCGCAACAAGCCGAACACGTCCGGCGACTGCACCACCACACAAGCGGTTTGCTCGTCGATCAGGCTGTCGAGGTCTTCTTCCGTGCCCGGTGTCACCAGCGCCCGTTTGGTAACGCCGTGCAGATTGGCGACGGTCTCCACCGTCTCGACATAGTGCAAATGCAGACCGCCGGAGAGGATGGCCTTGGGCCGCTTGGTGATGCGCTGGGCCATCAGAACCGCTTCGGCGGTGGCGGTGGAGCCGTCATAGAGCGAGGCGTTGGCCACCTCCATGCCGGTCAGCATCGCCACCTGGGTTTGGAATTCAAACAACACCTGCAAGGTGCCTTGGGAAATTTCCGGCTGGTACGGCGTATAGGAGGTCAGGAACTCCGAGCGCTGGATCAGGTGATCCACCGCGGCGGGCACATAATGCTTGTAAGCCCCCGCCCCGCAGAAGGAGGGCACACTGCCCGCCGCCACATTGCGGTCTGCCAGCCGGGCCAGGGCCCGCTCGACCTCCAGCTCGCCCTGATGGTCGGGCAGATCAAAACCGGTCACCGGCCGCTGGGCGGAAAGCGGCACATCGGCGAACAGAGCATCGACATCCGGCGCTCCGATCTTGGCCAGCATGGCGCCGCGGTCGGCGGGGCTTAAAGGCAAATAGCGCATTGTCTCTCCCGATTGTCATGGCCCGCAACAGCGGGCCATCCAGGTAGTGTTGACGCAATAGTTGAAGGTTCGCGGGGGAGTTTCATTTTCAAAGAGCTTCCCAACCCCAGCTGGATGGCCCGCTGTTGCGGGCCATGACAGAACGGCCTCAATGGCCTGTGGCGAATTCCTGATACTGTTCCTTGGTCATCAGCGCCTCGAATTCGGCTTTGTTGGCGAGCCTCAGCTTAAAGAACCAGCCCGCCCCTTCGGGATCGGCATTGACCAGCGAAGGGTCGTCGCCGAGGGCGTAATTGCCGGCTGTGACGGTTCCGGCGACGGGGGCATAGACTTCGCTGGCAGCCTTGACGCTTTCGACCACGGCGGCTTCGGCGCCCTTGGCAAAACTCTTGCCGACTTCCGGCACGTCCACGAAAACGACATCGCCCAGCTGCTCGGTGGCAAAGCGGGTAATCCCCACCGTCGCCTCGTCGCCTTCCAGGCTGATCCATTCGTGCTGGTCAGTGTAGCGGGTCTCACTCATTGGGCAGTTCCTCTCTTGTAGCGGTTGGGGACGAAGGGCATGGGGGCGATGCGGGCGGGCAAGGCTTTGCCGCGCACGATCAGGTCGATCTCGGTGTCATCCGCGGCAAAGGCGGTTTCGACATAGCCCATGGCGATGGGGGCGTTGAGCGAGGGGCCGAAGCCGCCGCTGGTGATAGTGCCGATCACACGACCGGACTTGTCGGCGATCTCCGTGCCGTCGCGAGCGGGCGCGCGGCCGTCGGGGCGGATTCCGACGCGCTTGCGTGCCGTGCCGTTCAAGACACCAGCCATGATCTTGTCGGCGGCGGGAAAACCCTTCTCCAGCTTGCGGCGCTTGCCGATGGCCCAGATGAGACCCGCTTCGGCGGGATTGGTGGTCTCGTCGATGTCATGGCCATAGAGGCAAAGCCCAGCCTCCACGCGCAAGGAATCGCGGGCGCCCAGGCCAATCGGCAGCACATCGGGGTCGGCCAGCAGGGCGCGGGCGAGCTTTTCGGTGTCGCTGCCCGCGATGGAAATCTCAAAGCCATCCTCGCCGGTATAGCCGGTGCGCCCGACAATGGCGTCGATCCCCGCCACCTTGGCACGGATGACCTGCATGAAGGTCAAGGCATCGATGCCGGGCGAGAGCTTTTCCAGCACCGCGCCAGCGGCAGGGCCTTGCAGCGCCAGGAGGGCCCGGTCGGGGCGCGGCTCGACCGTCAATTCGCCAGCCAACCGCTCGGTGATGTAGGCGAAATCGCTCTCCTTCATCGCGGCATTGACGACGAGATAAAGCGCAGCCTCGCCGATCAGCCGGCTGGCCATGAAATCGTCCTTGATGCCGCCTTCGTCGTTGAGCAGCAGGCCGTAGCGCTGCCTGCCCTCTTTCAGGCCGATGAAATCCGAGGGCGCCAGCTTTTCCAGCGACCGCGCCGGATCGGCGCCGTGGAGGAAGGCCTGGCCCATATGGGAGACATCGAACAGCCCGGCTTTTTCACGGGTGTGCAGATGTTCTTTGAGGACGCCTGCCGGATATTGCACCGGCATCTCGTAGCCCGCGAAGGGTACGAGCTTGGCGCCCAGCTCCACATGCAAAGCATGGAGCGGCGTACGCAATAGAGTCTGAGTTTCCGTCACGGCCCGATGAATCTTTCAGATGGCGCGCCCTGCCGAACCGGCAGTACCCGCGCCCCTCTGTCATCAGACCTGAGAGATTTCCCTCTTTTCGCCTTGGCAGAGCCAAAGTTTTGCAGAGGTTACCCCTTCGGTGAGGGCCGCCTTCGCGACCCTGCTTTCCAGAAGTTCATCACCCTTCGCGGTCCTTTTTGCCTGAGAGTTTCCGGGGCGGTTGCTCCTTCGGCCTTCGCCTTCGGCTGCAGCCCGACAACTCGGCCCCTCAGTCGAAGTCAAACGTCTCCCGCGAGGGATCATTTGCTGACCGCAACAATGCGCCTCTCGGGGGACTGCAGCGTCAAAATCAGTATTGCGAGTGGTTCGCTGAGAGTCAACGCGATAGGCGTGCTCATATTTTCAGCAACAAAGTTATCCCCGGATTACCCGACGCATCATGTCGTCCCGACCTACATCCGGTTCGGCACTTCGATCCCGAGCAGATCCAGCACTTTCACCAGCACATCCAGCGTCAGGCCGCATAATCCCAGCCGTGCCAGGCGCAGTTCTTCGTCATGCTCGCTCATCACATGATGCTCGGCATAAAAGCGGCTGAAGGCTTGCGCCAAAGTGAAGACGTATTCGCACAGAATGTTGGGCGCGCGCTTTTCCTCAGCGGCTTCCATCGCATCGGGCAGCGCCAGAATTTGCAGCACCAGAGCGCGCTCTTCGACCGACCGCACCACCGGCTCGGTGCCAATCAGCCCCTCCTCCGCCGCGCGGCGCAGGATCGAGCGGATGCGCACCGCCGCATATTGCAAATAGGGTCCGGTCTTGCCTTCGAATTTGGTGAAGCGCTCGAGATCGAACTGGTAATCCGTCAGGCGGTAATTGGCCAGATCGGCGAATTTCAGTGCCGCAATACCAACCTTTTGCGCGATATCGGCTTGCTCTTCGGCGGGATAATCGGCGCCGATACCCGCTTCCGTCAGCCGCTTCTTGGCTTCGTCATTGGCCATGGCGATGAGATCGAACAGCTTCATGACGCCGCCAGCACGGGTCTTGAAGGGCTTGCCGTCCGGCCCGTTCATGGTGCCGAAACCCGCATGTTCCAAAACAGCCTTGCCGCTTAGCCCCGCCTTCTTGGCGGCGCGGAAAACCTGCTCGAAATGCAGATGCTGGCGCTGATCGACCACATACAGGATGAGATCGGGATTTTGATCGCGCACCCGCTCTATAATCGTCGCGACATCGGTGGTTTCATAATTCACCGAGCCGTTGGATTTGAGCAGAATGAGTGGCGGCATTTCCTTTTTGTCGGTCGGCTCGGCCACCTTGACGACGAGCGCGCCTTCGCTCATTTCGGCCAAGCCCCGGGCCTTAAAGTCCTCGATCATCGGCGCGATCAGCGGGTCAACACTGGCCTCGCCATTCCACAGATCGAATGCGACGCCGAGGCTGGCATATTCGCGCTTCAGGCCCGTTTCCGAGACCGTGAAGAAGTGCTTCCACAGCGCCAGATAACCCGGGCGCCCAAGCTGCAATTCGGCGGTGGCCTTGCGGGCGAGTTCGAGGCGTTCGGGATCGGCTTTGCAGGCGGTGGAAGCCGCCGGATAAAGCTCTTCCAAATCTTCCATCGTCACCGGCGATTCATCGGGATACGGCCCGGTGAAAGCTTCGTCGAAATAGACCGGTGCGAGACCGCGTAAGCCCACTTCGGAAATCAACTGGCCCATCTGCAGGCCCCAATCGCCGAGATGGATATCCCCCACGACATTCCAGCCATTGGCGCGGAACAGCCGCTTCAAGCTGTCGCCGATGATCGCGGACCGCAGGTGACCGACATGCATGGGCTTGGCCACATTCGGGCCGCCATAATCGATCACCATGGTGCGGCCAGCGCCGCTGGTGGGCGCGCCCAAGGTCTCGTCTTTGACCAAGGCAGCGGCCCGCGCGGCCAGCGTGGTGTCGGCCAGATCCATATTGATGAAGCCGGGACCGGCGATTTCCAGCTTGGTGAAAATCGAATAGCCCTTGAGGTGATCAATGATCTTTTGCGCCAGGGCCCGCGGATTGCCGCCGCCCTTCTTGGCGGCAGCGAGCGCCCCATTGCATTGGAATTGGCATAGATCGGGGCGGTCGGAGGCCTTCACAAGACCGAATTCCGGGGACAGGCCCTCTTCGACGAACGCACGGCCCGCGATCGCTGACAGCTCCCGGGAGAGGGCGGTCATGGCAAATACTGTCCCATCTTTTTGTTGTAATCGATTTGTGTCTGCGTGAGCTGGAAGCCTGTCAGCACATGGTATTCGAAGGAACGCTTCTTGGGGTCCACGTTAACGACGTAGGAATCCATCAGCTCTTCACCCGAATAGTTCGCAGCGCCTCTGGGAAAATCGAACTCGAGCCATTTGTTGGTCTTGTCGATGATCTTGCCGTCGAGGGTCACCGCCAGGAAATAGGGCAGCCGGTAATGCGCTTCCTCGCCGCCGGGCGGACGGGTCGCCGTATATTTGATGCGCATATTCACATCGGCGGTGCTTTCCCGCTTGTTGTAATCGCAGCGCGAGGCCAGGCCCTTCAGCTCCACGGTATAGACGATATTGGCCGGATCGGCGCCCTTGGCAGGATCGAACACCGGGATCACCGCCGTGTTCGCCAGGATTGCCACATCGGGACAAACCGATTGGCTATCCGACCGCATATAATTGACCATGCCGCGCCAGGCCGAACAACCGGAGAGAAGGACCGTGGCGACGGCCGACAAGGCCAGAATACGTGCAAGCTCTTTGCGTCTCATCATGCGCTCAAATTGGATGGTGCGGGGTAAGATATAGAGTTATGCGCCTTTTCGCGACTGGGGCACGTCAAAAGCGCGCAATGCGGCTCACGCCTTGACGATTCGCGGTGCGCAAGGTGCGCCAGACTGTAGCCAAGGCAGCTTCGGATGGGAAGCGGCGAGAGCCCCGCGCTAAAGCCGCATAGTGCTGATTTGCCTGCTCGGCAATGTTTTGCACAGCGGCGGCTAACATCGTCGTAATCTTCCGTGCAAATCCTCTGCGTCCGCGCGAAGATGGACCTTCCAACCCGCTGCGCCCCCTGGCAAACTGAGGCCCGCATGGCTGTCTATACCGACGTTTCCTTTGAAGAACTCGAGAGTTTTCTCACCGGTTACGAGATCGGCGCGCCGCTGACCTTCAAGGGTATCGCGGAGGGCGTCGAAAACTCCAATTACTACCTGCAGACGACCAAAGCCGCTTTCATCCTGACGCTTTATGAGAAGCGGGTGAACGTCGCCGACCTGCCGTTTTTCCTGGGGCTTCTGGAGCATCTGGCCGCCAATGGCATCGCCTGCCCGCTGCCGGTGAGAAGCCTTAACGGTGCTCAATCCTCTCGCCTGGGCGGGCGGCCCGCCGCGCTCTTTACCTTTCTGAATGGCCTGTCGCTGCGCCGTCCCGATGCTGCCCATTGTGCCGCCGCGGGGGCGGCGCTTGCCGAACTGCATGAGGCCAGCAAAGGCTTTGGCCTCAGCCGCAAGAATGCCCTCAGCCATGACGGCTGGGGCGAGCTGGTCGAGGCCTGCCTGCCGCGCGCCGACGAGGTGGAACTGGGTCTTGCCGATCTCATCCGCAATGCCCATGCCGAGATTACCGCGGTGTGGCCGCAGGACCTGCCCACGGGCGTCATCCATGCCGATCTCTTTCCCGACAATGTGCTGTTCATGAATGCCGAAGTTTCGGGGCTGATCGATTTCTACTTTGCCTGCAACGACGCCTATGCCTACGACCTTTCGGTGATGCTGAACGCTTGGTGCTTCGAATCCGATGTCGCCTTCAACGTCACCAAAAGCAAAGCCCTGATCGCCGCCTATTGCCGCCGGCGCGAACTTTCCAAAGCCGAGCGCGACGCCCTGCCCGTGCTCGCCGCGGGCTCCGCTTTGCGCTTTTTGCTGACCCGGCTCTACGACTGGCTGAACCACGATCCGCACGCCTTGGTGCGCCCCAAAGACCCGCGCGAATATGCGCGCCGCCTGCGCTTTCATCGCAAGGTGCGCAGCGTCGGCGAATATGGTTTGTAACCCTCATGCAAATTGAAATCTTCACCGACGGGGCCTGTTCGGGCAATCCGGGACCGGGCGGCTGGGGCGCATTGCTGCGTTCCGGCGGCAAAGAAAAAGAATTGTCCGGCGGCGAGCGCGCCACCACCAACAATCGCATGGAATTGATGGCCGCAATCAAAGCCTTCGAAGCGTTGAAGGCCCCTTCCGACGTCATCATCCATACCGATTCCCGCTATGTTATGGACGGGGTCACCAAATGGATTGTGAACTGGAAGAAGAATGGCTGGCGCACCGCCGACAAAAAGCCGGTGAAGAACGAAGATTTGTGGCGCGCCCTCGATGCCGCCGTGGCATCCCACAAAGTCACCTGGCGCTGGGTCCGCGGCCATGACGGCCATGTCGAAAACGAACGGGTGGATGCGTTGGCGCGGGCGGCGATACCGTAATTATTTGTGCTTCGGGGCTCGCCTTTCCAACAGCGCGTGACACACAAACGTCTTGCGCGGCGAGCACCTCAGCATGCCAGGATAATGCCGCGTGATGGAATAGTATTACGTATCTCTCCCGTCATGCTGAGGTGCTCCGCGCCGCATAACGCCAACAGTTTTGCGCTGGCGATTGGAGGAGCGGAGCCCCGAAGCACACAAAAATTATATCTTCTTGATCACATACTCTGCACTCGACACCTCGTAAGCGCCGGGTTCTTCGACGTAGAGCTGCTTGACGGTGCCATCTTCAACCAGCATGGCGTAACGCTGGCTGCGCAGGCCCATGCCGTATTTTGTGGCATCCATCTCAAGACCGAGACTCTTGGTGAAATCGGCATTGCCATCGGCCAACATCATCACCTTGTCGCCCGCACCTTGCGAGTTGCCCCAGGCCCCCATCACAAAAGCGTCGTTCACCGCCAGGCAGGCGATGGTGTCGATGCCTTTTTCCGCAAACGCCGGGGCATGCTGGATGAAGCCGGGCAAATGCTTGGCCGAACAGGTCGGGGTGAAGGCGCCGGGCAGCGCAAAGAGCACAACCTTTTTACCCGAAAAAAGTTCGTCGGTCTTAAGGGCTCTGGGGGCACCATCTCGCATTTGCATCAAGGTTGCGGACGGAATTTTGTCACCCACTGTGATCGTCATGGCCTTCTCCTTATTCGATTACGTGTATTTGCCGTTATGCCGTGCGCGGGTATCGGCGCTGTGCTAATCTTGGGCCATGGCGCGCCCCGTACCATTTGAACCGGCTGACAATTTTCTGGAAGGCAAGCTTCTCATTGCCATGCCCGGTATGCCAGACCCCCGCTTCGAGAAAAGCGTAATATTTATCTGTGCCCATTCGGCCAGTGGTGCGATGGGACTGATCGTCAACAAACCGCTGGAAGGGCTTTCGTTCCGCGAGTTGATGGAGAAATTCGAGATTGCGGTAACGGCAGAGGGTCGCAACACGCCCATCCTTTTCGGCGGACCGGTCAATATGGGACGCGGCTTCGTGCTGCACAGCGCCGATTACAGCCATGACCAAGCGACGCTTCCCATCACGACAGAGATTTCGCTCACGGCAACGACCGATATCCTGGCTGCTATCGCTCAGGGGACCGGCCCCACCCAGTCGCTTCTAGCCCTCGGTTACGCAGGCTGGGGCGAAGGCCAGATCGAAAACGAAATTCTCGCCAATGGCTGGATCCATTGCGACGGCGATCCCGCTCTGATCTTCGACACGCCTTATGAGGCGATGTGGGAGACCGCCATCGCCACCCTGGGCGCCGACATCTCCGGCCTCTCCGCCGAGGCGGGGCGGGCTTGAACGTGCGTGCTTCGAGGCTCCGCGCCCCATACATCACGCCACGCCTTTCAACCTCATAGCGCGGAGCACCTCAGCATGACGGGATAAGTTGTTTATCCCTCCCGTCATGCTGAGGTGCTCGCCGCTCACAATCGCTTGATGGTAATTTCGATGCCAGGGCGGCGAGCCTCGAAGCACGCAGAGCAGCGCGCCCCTCACCCGGCTTGGGCTTGGGTGCGGAAGGTGCGGGCGATATAGGTCATCGCTTCTTGCGCCGTGACCGCCTCGGAGAACAAGAAGCCTTGCGCAAATTCGCAGCCGAGTTCACCCACGCGCGCTGCATCGGCCTCGGTTTCGACGCCTTCCACGATCACCGCCCGGCCCAGGCCGTGGACCATCGCCACCATCGATGACAACACGACATCGCCGTCGTTCTTGTCGTCGCCGACGGTGCTGGTACGCGCCAGGAAACTCTTGTCGATTTTGACCGTATCGAAAGGCAGATCGGCAAGCTGGCTGAGGCTCGACATGCCGGTGCCGAAATCGTCAATGGCAAGGCCCGCCCCCAATTCGCGGATACGCACGGCCAGCGCCCGCGCATCGCCGTCGGTGGCAATGGCGCTTTCGGTCATCTCCAGTTTGAGCGACCCCAAAGCCAGCCCCGAACCGCTTAGAATTTCAGCAAGGCGCTTCAGCAAGACATCATCGCGCAATTGGCGGCGGGAGAGATTGACGCTGACAAAAAGCGCTTCGGGTAGCGGGAAGTAGCGCTGCCAAGTGGCAAGATCGCTGGCGGCACGGTCAAGCGCAAAGAGACCGAGCCCGACAATGGCGCCGGTCTCTTCGGAATGGGCAATGAAATCGGCGGGCGAGACAATGCCCTTGGCCGGATGACGCCAGCGCAGCAGCGCCTCGAAGCCAGCCACGGTGCGATCCGCGAGCCGTATAATGGGCTGATAGAAGACCTCGATCTCGCCCTGTTCGAGGGCGTCGTGCAATTCGGCGTCGAGCGCGACTTTGTCCTGCGGCGCCGAGGCTTCCATTTCCGGCGCATAAACACGCGAGCAATCGCCGCCCTGGCGCTTGGCCTGCATTAGCGCCAATTCGGCATTCTTGATCAGTTCGATGGGATCGCGCGCGTTGGAGCCCAGTGCCACGCCGATACTGGCTGGCGCAAAAACGCTGCGGCCCTGGAACTGATAGGCGCCGCCGCAGAGTTGTACGAGGCCGGAGCCCACTTGCTCGGGCTTCTCTGTGCTGTGTTTGAAAAGCACGGCAAAGGCATCGCCGCCGACGCGGAAGATTTCCGCAAAGCCGTTGAAATGATGCTGAAGGCGCTGGGCCACTTGCACCAGAACATCATCGCCGCCGAGATCGCCAAGGCTGGCATGAATGGATTTGAAGCGGTCGATATCGAGCACGGCAAAGACGATCGTGCGCAATTGGCCGCCGAAACCTTCCAGCTCTTCCATCAGCGCAATGCGATTGCCGAGGCCGGTCAACGGATCGCGCAAGGAGCGGTCCATCATCTCGACTTCAGCCTCCTTGCGGGTGGTGACATCGGCGAGCAGTCCGACGCAGCGTTCGGCTTCGGCGCCGTCCGGGCCTTTCATGGTGGCGCGCAATTCGCACCAGGGATAGCGGCCCTCCTCGCTCAAGACGCGGAATTCGATGCGGAAGGCCAGCCCCGATTGGCGGCGGAATTCGCCAATCGCCTGCTCATAGACGGGACGGTCGTCGGCATGAACCCGGGCGGCCCAGGCGCGATGGGGCATGCGGCCCGCCGCCATGCCGACCAGCGCTGCGGCATCAGCGGAAAGAATGGTCTCATCGCGGACGAGATCCAGTTCGAAGACGCCTTGACGCGAGGCGCCGATGGCTTCCATCGCGGCCTGCGAGGCCGGGCTGACGGGAGCCGGGCGTGGCGGTGCGGGGCGTATGGGGGCCGCTTGCTGCCCCGGATGCGGCGCGTGGCGCCAGGGGATCACGGTGATGCCCTCGCCTGCAGTGACCGCCAGCGCCAGCAAGATAGCACCGGCGGCGGCAAAGCCACCGGCCAGATCGGGCACAATCGAAGCCGAGCCGAAACCGCCCAGCCCAGCAAAGGCGGAGGTCACAGAGACCATGGCGAAGAGACCGGCTGCGGGCTGGATAACGCGGGCGATCGGCGAGCCCAGACGGTCGCGATAGATGAGGTAGATGAAGATGGCAGGCGGCAGCAGGAACAGCGCCACATCTGTGAGCAGCGTCGCGCCCGGCAGGCCAACATAGGCCAAAGCACCGAGGCCGAGGACGAGATAGGTGAGCCGAGCCAGCCATTTTTCCGCCTTCGGCCAGATCTCGCGCACCGGTGCGGTGAGATCGACGAAACGAATCCCTGCCGCCAGCGCCAGCGTCCCGAACAGCGCGATCAAGCCGTAAGGCCCGCCGATGGTGGTGACGATGCTGCCGTCGAACATGCCGATGGAGGCAAAACGCGACAGCAGCAAGGCTGTCAGCGAGGCTGCCGCCCAGCGCGGCGCCCAATGATGGGTCATCACCGCCAGACCAAAACAGATCGCTACCGCCGCCCCGATCAGACCCGCGACGGCGGCGATAAAGATGGCGATCTGCTTGTTGTGCGCACCAATGGCCCGTTCGGTCCAGGCAAGCAGCGAAGGCGTTTCGGAGACTCCCGCCAGGCGCACTGCCACAGCCACTTTGGCCGACGGCGGCAACGTAATGCAGTAGCCCTTGCGGCCATATTCCTTACAGGGATCGATTACGACACCCGGGCTGATGCTCGTCACCGCCAAGATCATGGGACGCCGCGCCATGGGCAGCACCGACACACCGCTGGACGGCGGCTGGCCTGCCTGCAGAACGCGGCTGATCGACTGGTTGGAAAGATTAACCGCGGTGAATGTGAACCAGCTCGAATTTTCCTTCGCGGCATTGGGGGGTGCCTGATAGGGCTTGAGATACGGCTTCAGCTCGAGGACTTCGGTCGCGGCGCCGAGATTGGCATTGCCTGAAACATCGTCGGCGGCTTTGGCATTCGTCCAAACCGCGACGAGCAACGCAATACTAAGGGCAAGGGCGAGCCGGATGTTCACAGGCAGAGGTTTCCTCGGAAATTTGTGTGTCGTGATTTGGCGGGCTAACCTAACGGCGCCTCGTCCTCGAGCAAAGCAAATAGGACATGGTCCCGCCATTCGCCGTTAATCTGCAAATACTTGCGGGCCAGCCCTTCCTGCCGGAACCCTGCCTTGCCGAGCAGGCTTTGGGAAGCCTCATTGATCGGAAGACATGCCGCTTCGATGCGGTGCAGGCCCAAAGTGGAGAACACAAACGGGACCAAAGCGCGAACAGCGTCGAACATATACCCGTGACGGGCGAAACGCTCGCCGATCCAATATCCCAGCGCGCAGCACTGGGTGACGCCGCGGCGCACGTTCGACAAGGTGCAGCCGCCCAAGAGTGCATCATCGCTCGCCCGATAAACAAAGAAGGCGTAGGCCAGATCCATCCGGCACTCCTTCTGGTAGCGTTTGATGCGGCGGCGAAAGGCGCCCTTGGTCAATTCATCGCGGGACCAAGAGGGCTCCCAGGGTGTCAGAAAATCCCGGCTGTCGCCACGCAGCTTCGCCCAGGCTTTATAATCGGAAACGCGGGGATAGCGCAGGTACACTTCTTGGCCACGGATCACCGGCTGCTGACCGCCGGGAAACGTCAGCCCACGCATGAACGCCATTGCCCCAGGTTTCATTCCGCCGCGCGTACCGTTGGCTTTGATCCGAACCGCTCAGCAAATATGCCATAGCGCTCCAGCTTGCCAGCGGGACCGACAGTCGCGACCGCAGGATTGGCCGTTTCCATGATTTTCTCGCCAAAACGGCGCACCGCCGCAGCGTCCAGAGCCTCGAGCTTTTCGGTCATCTCCGAAACCGATAAGACACGGTCGTAATTGAAGATATGGCCTGCGATCAGCTCGGCCCGGGCAGCCGGACTCTCCAGCCCCATGAGCAGGCTCGACTTGATTTGGGCCTTGGCGCGGGAAACCTCGTCCTCGGTCGCGGTTTCGGCCAGATTGGCCATCTCACCGGCCACGATGGCCCCGATTTCGGCCGCCTCTGATTCGCCCGTCCCGGTATAGATGCCGACCACGCCGTCATCCTTGTGCGAATTGGCGAAGGCATAAATCGAGTAACACAGGCCCCGCTTCTCGCGCACTTCCTGGAATAGACGGGACGACATGCCCCCGCCCAGCGCCGTGACGTAGACTTGGCCGAGCAGATAATCGGCATCGACGGCGGAGACGCCCGGAAAGCCATAAGCGATATGGCACTGCTCCAGATCGTCGTCGATTTGCATTTCGCCGCCACGATAGCGCGCCGGTTCCGGCGCCTTGGGCGCACCGGACGGCAGGCTGGCGAATTTCTCTTCGGCCAGCGCCACCAGAACGTCGTGGTCGACAGCACCGGAGCCGATCACGATCATGCTGCCGGCGCGATAATTCTCGCCCATATAGCGGCGCAAATCATTGCTGGAAAAGCTGGAGACCGTCTCTTCTTCCCCCAGGATCGGCCAGCCCATCGCCTGATCGGGATAGCAAACCGTCTGCAGGTAATCGAAGATGATGTCGTCGGGTGTGTCCTTGGCCTGGCCGATCTCCTGCAACACCACTTGGCGTTCGCGTTCGAGTTCGTCGGCCGCAAAGGTCGGCTCGGTGAGGATGTCGGAGAGAAGGTCGAGCGCCAGCGGCACATCGGCTTTCAAGACTCGCGCATGAAACGCGGTCTGCTCGCGACTGGTATAAGCATTGAGGAAACCGCCGACCGCTTCGATCTCTTCAGCGATGGCGCGCGCGCTTCGCCGCCGCGTGCCTTTGAAGGCCATATGCTCCAGCATATGCGAGATGCCGTTGAGCGGCTTGGTTTCGGAACGTGCACCAGCATTGACCCACACACCGACAGCGGCGGTTTCAAGCTGCATCATGGGATCGGTCGCTACGATCAACCCGTTGGAAAGTCGAGAGATTTTGACATTCATGGTGTCCGGAGTTTAGCCTCTATGAACCCCCTCACCAAGGCTTTTTCGGCCCCCAGGAGATGACATTTTTCTTCGCCTTCCAGAGCCGCTTTAAGCCTCGGGGGAAGCTCCGGAATCTGGCCTGAGGCCTGTTCCACGGCCGCTGGAAACTTGGCCGGATGGGCGGTAGATAGGACAACAACCGGTACTTTTTCCGGCACGTCAAGGTTGTAAGCCGCCGTCAGAGCCACCGCCGTATGGGGGTCGATCAGCCGCCCCGTCTCTTTGTAGAAGCGGGCGATGGTGGCCAGGGTTTCGGCATCGTCGCAGCGGGCGGCGGCATAGCGTTCGGCCAAGGCGGCGCGCACATCGTCGGGCAGCGTGATACGCTTGGTCTCGGCAAACAGCCCCATCTCACGCCGGATGAAGCGGGCATCGCGGCCCGACGCCTCGAACAGCGCCCGCTCGAAATTCGACGCCACTTGGATATCCATTGAGGGGCTGAGCGTGGGCTCGGCCTTGCCCGCTTCATAGACGCCTTCGTTCAGTGCGCGCGCCATGATGTCGTTGGCATTGGTAGCGACTAACAATGTATCCACAGGCAGGCCCATGCGCATGGCCGCCTCACCGGCGAAGACATCGCCGAAATTGCCGGTGGGCACCACAAACACCGGCGGCACGTCAAAGGCGGAAGCCGCGGTGAAATAATAGACCGCTTGCGCCGCGATACGGGCGAAGTTGATCGAGTTCACCGCGGTCAGGTTCACCGCCCTGGCAAAAGCGGTCTCGGCAAAAAGGTCCTTCACAATGGCCTGAGCGTCGTCGAACGAACCTTCGATGGCGATGTTGTGGACATTGGTGAAGGGTGTGGTGGTCATCTGGCGCCGCTGCACCTCGCTGACCCGGCCTTTGGGGTGCAGCACGAAGACCTCGATATTTTCGAGCCCGCCCAGCGCCGCAATCGCCGCCGAACCGGTATCGCCGGAAGTCGCCGCCAGCACCGTGGCCCGCCCGCCCTTGCGCTTCAGGGCGCGGGCAAACAGCCGCCCCAGAATCTGCAAGGCCACATCCTTGAAGGCCAGGGTCGGCCCGTGAAACAGCTCCAGCAGATAGAGGCCAGATTGATTGGAACCCGGAGCAATCTGGCTCAGCGGCGCAATTCGCGGATCGCTAAAGCTGCCATAGGCCGCCGCGATATCGGCCTGCAGCTCCTCGCGCGAGAAGCTGTCGCCGATCAGCTCGCCCAGCACGATCTCCGCCACTTCGCCATAGGGCCTACCCTTGAAATTGGCGATCTCCAGCGGCGAAAAGCGCGGCCAAACCTCGGGCAAATAGAGCCCCCCGTCAGGGGCCAGGCCCGCCAGCAGCATGTCAGCGAAGGAAATCAGCGGCGAATGTCCGCGGGTGCTTAGATAGCGCATGGGCTTAAATCTTGTGCTGGTGAGGTCGAACAGGCGACTTAGAGAGGGACTAAAAGCACGTTTTGGGCCAAGCTACAAAACCTAAGCGCTTCCCAGCTTGTCATCCCCGGCGAGGGGCGCAAAGCGCGCCGAGGGAAGGGGACCCAGGTCTAAGCGGCAAGACGATCAGACAGATAAAGCCATGCCCAAATTTTGCTGCCGGGAAAATGCGATCACCTGGGTCCCCTTCCCTCGCCCACCTCCGCGGCTAACGCAGCCTCGGCGCGCTCACCGGGGATGACAAATTTGTTTTTCGCCCAACGTTGCCCCACCGCTTTCTGCCCCCATTTGGGGGAAGGGGATCGCTGCAAAGCAGCGAGACGAAGGGAGGCGCGGGCCGAGAGGCGATGGCGAAAGCAACCGTCATATGTTGAGGGTAGCCACCCCGCGCGTCCGTGCAAAAATCAAGGATTATGCACGGGGGCGAAGCATCCGGTTTAGGGCGTGAAGCACGGGCCAGGAGACGATCCTTAGTGGCCCCGTCTTGCCGATATCCAGAACCCGCCACCTTCGACGAATCTGATCTCGTGGATCAGATGATCGTGACCAAATTGATAGCGCGCTGCCCGTGTTATGAAACGTGGATCAAATAGGAGACCGGCGCGGACTGGCAAATCTGACCTGTCATCAAACTCATCAACGATAAGGATGTTGTCGCGACTCTCGGCATAACCGATAACATGCCTCTCGACTTTGCCCAATCGGCCTCTCTCTAACGCGATCCAGGATGCCTTACCTGTTGCGATCAAACGTCCGTCTTGGAATACGTGAAGGTCGTCCGCAAAGGTAGCTGCATAAGCGTCGATGGTTTGTGGCGTTAGGTCAGCTGACAATGTTTCTGCGGCGTTGTTGATGTATTCAGGTGGGGGCGGCGGAGGTGAGGCCAACGCTGCGCTCAGTGAAAGCGCAAGACACGCCATTAAGAGGCTTAAACGCATTGTTCCGCTCCCGTTCAACTGGTGCGGATCATGCTGCTCGTTAAGTAGGAAATCCACCCATCTCGACCATTTTTTGGGGGCCAGTCACTGGCCCGGTCCGACATGCAGAATTCAAGAATTTCGCACCAAACTCGAAGACCTGATCTGATTACATTTTTCCGGTGCATATATCCGATGCAAAATCGCCCATTACACCGCATGATCATCTTGGTGCGGCATTACACCTTCCAACCGGTATCCCTTTCACTGCCCCTCTTATATTTCCACACCCCGCTTCCCATATCTCACAAGTTCTTTGACATTGTGGAGTGAGATGCCGCGCCGTGGCGCGGTTAGAGGCGTTTCTGCGAAGGGGCGCTTCGACAAAGTTTTCCACGAAACAATTATCTTACCGAAGCGCGCGCTATGCGTCTGCGCAGAGGATTTTGCGGCCAGCCCGTCGCCCCCACCACATCCCGGCATGCGCAATCCGCGTCTCGGGCAGCGGGCGATTATTGCGCCGTATCAAAGTCCTATCGCCCAAAATCGGGATTTGAATTCGGATTTTGACGGCTGCAAGGGGTGAGGGCCGGGCCATAAAAAAAGGCCCAAAACAATTATATTGCCGAACACCAAGCCATGCGCGAAGGCAGCCGCGGCGAGATACCCTCTCCCCCCGGCCTCATCGCTATAACAATTATCTTGCGCGTTGCGGCTTTGTTTTGGCCGCTTCCCCCAGCGCCTTGCGAAAGGCCCGGTCGCGTTTCAGATGCCATTCGCGGCTCATGGCTTCGCTGCGGGTCTTGAAGCGTTCGGCATAGAGCAGAGCCCACACCCGTCCGCGCGTCGACTTGGCGCCGGTGCCAGCGTTGTGGCGGGTCAGACGCTGCTCCAGATCATTGGTCCAGCCGACATAGGTGCGCCACAGACCCTTCTCTTCGCTGCCGAGGACATAGACGTAGCACGCCATGGCGCCCTACTTCCCGTCCACCTTATCCAGCCACTTCGGCACATAGGCGGCGGGGCTGGAGCGCAGGCGAGTCAGCAGAACGCGCGGATCGCTTTCCACCATCAGCACATCGCGATGGATGGCCTTCATGAAACGCTCCTCCACCACATGGTCGAGGAAGGCCACCAGCTTATCGTAGAAGCCGCCCGCATTGAGGAGGGCAACATGCTTGCTGTGGACGCCGAGTTGGGCCCAGGTCCAAGCCTCGAACAGCTCTTCCAGCGTGCCGATGCCGCCCGGCAGCGCGATGAAGGCGTCGGACAGCTCGGCCATCGCAGCCTTGCGGTCATGCATGGTGGGCACGATTTTAAGCTCGGTAAGGCCGGTATGCGACAGGCCGTGGCCGTCGAGCTGGGTGGTGATGACGCCGATCACCTCGCCGCCCTTGGCAAGCGCCGCATCGGCCGCCGCCCCCATCAGGCCGACATTGCCGCCGCCATAGACCAGGCCAATGCCCGCCTCGGCCATCGCCGTGCCTAGATCGTGCGCGGCCTCACGATATTCCGGCCGGGCGCCAATACTGGAGCCCGCATAAATGCAAATGCGCAACGTATTTCCCCTTGTTCTAGGACGGGAGGATTATGGCGCGTCCGCCATCGGGTCAATTTTTCTCTTCCAGCCAAGCCGCCCCAGCGAGACATGCATGGCGCCATAGCAGCCGATCAAAACGAGCCCCAGCGCATACCAGGTGATGGCATATTGCAGATGCTCATTGCGGAAGGTGATAATGGTTTGGCCGCCTTTGGGCCAGCCGCCGGGATTGGGCGTGGCGTCGGCTTCGATCAGCACCGGCGCCGCCAGCTGGATGTGATCGGCGCGCGCGATCCAGGCGACATCCCGCGAAAACCAGACGCGCTCGGCCCTGTCCATGGTGGGCGTGAAGGGGCCGGGCGGATCGGGATTGCGCCACACGCCCACAAGTTGCTGCACCGCCTCGCCATTGCCCGCGGCGCGAGTTTTGGGGTCGCGCTTTTCCTGGGGAATGATGCCGCGATCCACCAGCAGCACGTGGCCGTCCAGCATCGTGAAGGGTGTCAGCACATGATAGACCGGCACGCCATCCGCAATGCCGTAGACGAAACCTTCTTTGGCGTGATCGAAGCGGCCGGTCAGCGCCACCTTATGGTACTCCGCCGCTTTACCCAGTTTCAGCGCCGCGTCGAGCGGAATCGGCGGCAGGGTGAGATTGCGATTGACCTCTGCAATCAGCCCGAGCTTCCAGTGCAGCCGGTGAATCTGCCAGGTGCCAAGCCACATCAGCCCCGCAAACAGCAGCAGGCAGAAAAGCGAAAACAGCGGCATGGGGCGAAAATAAAGGCGCATCGCGCAAATCCCGTTAGGGCAGATCGATCCGCCCCTCGCCTGCTTTGTGCCGGTATTGGAGCACCAAAAGCAAGGATTTGGTCCAGCGGAGCATAGCGAGAATAAGAAGTGTCGTCAGGGGAATCCACAAAACCGCATGCACCCAAATCGGCGGCGTGAAGGTGAATTCGACCCAGAGCGCCGCCGCCGTGACGATGCCGCCCGCGATCAGCACCACAAACACCGCCGGCCCATCGCCCGCATCGAAGATCGCGTAATCAAGGCCGCATTCGGTGCAGCGGGGCGCCACCTTCAAGAGGCCGCTATAGAGTTTGCCTTTGCCGCAGCGCGGGCAGAGAGTCCAAAGGGCGGCGTGCGCGATGCTGGTGGTCACCCTGCCGTCACCAAGCCCTGGCCGAAGACATAGATGCTGGTGAAGAGGAAAAGCCAGATCACGTCAACGAAATGCCAGTACCAAGCCGCGGCCTCAAAACCGAAATGACGCGTCGGCGTGAACTGCCCCAAGATGGCGCGGGCGAGACAGACGGTGAGGAACACCGTGCCGATGATCACATGGGCGCCATGAAAACCCGTCGCCATGAAGAAGGTCGAGCCGTAGATCGCCGACAGATTGCCCTGCCCGATGGCAAGATTGGCATGCGCCGGATCGGTGAAAGCTGCCAAAGCCGCGCCGTTAAAACCAAAGGTGAAGGGCGCGTGAGCATATTCATAAGCCTGGATGCAAGTGAAGCTGGCGCCGAGGATGACGGTGAGCAGAAGGCCTTGAACGGCGCCCCTCTTGTCGCCATGTTGCAGGGCATGATGGGCCCAGGTCACTGTTGTGCCCGAAGTCAGCAGGATCACCGTATTCAGCAGCGGAAAATGCCACGGATCTAGCGTCACGATGCCATTGGGCGGCCAGGCGCCGATGGAGGCGTCGTTGGGAAACAGGCTGAAATTGAAATAAGCCCAGAACCACGCCACGAAGAACATCACTTCCGACGCGATGAACAGCACCATGCCGTAACGCAGACCGAGCTTGACGACCGGTGTGTGCTCGCGCCGGACGACGGATTCGGTGATGATGTCCCGCCACCACCCCGCCATGGTATAGAGCACCATGGCAAAGCCGATGGCGAATATCCATGGAATGCCCGCCAGCACGCCGAAACCGGCGTAGCTCTTGTTCATCCATAAGACGCCACCGCCAAGCATGACGAAGGCGCTGAGGGAGCCAACCAGCGGCCATGCGCTCGGCTCGACGAGATGATAATCGTGCTTGGCTTCACTGTGCGGCATATCGAGCCTCTAGCCTTATGGGTGAACCCGGATCATGGTCATCACATAAAACAACACCACCAGCCCGCCGAGGAGGGCGGCAATGGCAACATTGCGCCGCTTGCGCTCGCGCGCGGTTTTCTTGGGATCACGATCGAGCCAGTCAAAGCCAGGCATGGAGTTTCTCCAAGCCCGTCAGATGCTCGGCGATCAAGGCCGCGAAAAGCGCAAACAGATAGACAATCGTGACGGCAAACATCTTACGGGCGGCAGGCTCGGTCGCGGCATCGCGCTCCGTCACCACAGCCCGCGCGCGCCATAACAAAAGGGCACCAATCCCGCCAGCAGCCAGCAAATAAAGCGGCCCCGCCATACCCAGCGCCGACGGCAACAGCCCCAGCGGCACCAATGCAAGAGCATAAATAAGAATGTGCCAGCGGGTGGTATGTTTGCCTGCTACCACCGGCAGCATGGGCACGTGGGCGCGGGCATAATCGTCGCTGCGAAACAGTGCCAGTGACCAGAAATGCGGCGGTGTCCAGAAGAAAATGATGGCGACAAGCAGCAAGGGCTCCAGCGCCAGTGAGCCGGTCACCGCCGCCCAGCCGATAGCAGGCGGCATGGCACCTGACAAACCGCCGATGACGATGTTCTGCGGCGTGCGCCGCTTCAGCCCCAACGTATAGACCACGACATAGAAGAAGATGGTGAAAGCCAGCAGCGCCGCCGCCAGCGTATTGACGAAAAGTAGCATCAAGCTCACGGAGGCGACCGAAAGACCCCAGCCATAAGCCAGGGCATCGCCGCGCGCGATCCGGCCCTGCGGCACCGGACGATTGGCGGTGCGGGTCATCAGCCGGTCGAGATCGCCTTCATAAGCCATGTTCAACGCGCCCGAGGCGCCGGCCCCCATCGCGATGCAGAGGATGGCGCAAAAGGCCGTCATAAATTGAACCGGGCCTGGGGCCACGATAAGACCCGCAAGCCCGGTGAAGATGACGAGCGACATCACCCGCGGCTTCAGTAGCGCGAAGAAATCCTCCACCGTTGCGGCGGGGCGATAAAGCTCGATCGAGGTCAATCCTCCCTCGCCTTCTTCAAGGCCCGTGCCGCGGCCCGGCGCTTGGCCCGGCGTTCGGCTTTGGCGCGCGCCGCGCTGTCGAGTTCTTTTTGCAGCGCCTCGGCAGCGCGCTTTTTGGCTGCTACCGCGGCAGGCGTCGCCGCCTTCTTTTTCTTCTTCACCGTCTTCTTGGTTGTACGCTTGGTGGTGACGCGGGTTTCAGCAATCGGGGTGGGATGAAGACCGAGATAGGTCCGGTCCGATAACTTCGCCTCGGCCTTTTCGCCCGTCTCGTCATCCAGCTGGTCCAGCACCTGCTTGGCGGAGTGTCTGACGGCACGCTTGGTTCGCTTTTTGAGTGCGGGAACACCCGAACGGGTCCCAACTTTGCCTCGGCCTTGGACGATCCGGCTCTTTGCTGCGCTCATGGCGATATTCCTAATGCTGATGATTTCTAACGACTCAAAACTATCAGGTAATCTTCGGCAGTTCGTTAAAAGTATGGAAGGGCGGCGGCGACGAAAGTGTCCATTCCAACGTCGTCGCCCCGACGCCCCAAGGGTTGTCGCCCGCTTTGCGTTTCTTGATAAAGGCTTCAATCAAGACGGCAAGGAAGACGAGCACCGCAGCCCCCGCAATGAAGGAGCCAATGGAAGAGACGTAGTTCCACCCGGCATAGGCATCCGGATAATCGGCATAACGCCGGGGCATGCCCGCAAGGCCCAGAAAGTGCATGGGAAAGAAGGTGATGTTGACGCCGACGAAGGTCATCCAGAAATGAATCTTGGAGAGCGTCTCGTTGTACATATAGCCGGTGAATTTCGGGAACCAGAAATAGAAGCCGGCGAAGATGGCGAACACGGCACCTAAGCTCAACACATAGTGGAAATGCGCCACCACGTAATAGGTGTCGGTCAGCACCACATCGACCCCCGCATTGGCCAGAACGACGCCGGTAACACCGCCGACGGTGAAGAGAAAGATGAAGCCGATAGCGAACAACATCGGCGTTTTGAATTCGATGGAGCCACCCCACATGGTGGCGATCCAAGAGAACACCTTGATGCCCGTGGGCACGGCGATGACCATGGTGGCGAAGACGAAATAGGCCTTGGTATCGACGGAAAGGCCGACCACATACATGTGATGCGCCCAGACCAGAAAGCCGATGAAGCCAATCGACACCATCGCATAAGCCATACCGAGATAGCCGAAGACCGGTTTCTTCGAAAACGCCGCCACGATATGGCTGATCATACCGAAGCCCGGCAGGATCAAGATGTAGACCTCAGGATGGCCGAAGAACCAGAACAGATGCTGGTATAGCACCGGATCGCCACCGCCGGCCGCGTTGAAAAAGCTGGTACCGAAGTGGCGGTCGGTGAGCAGCATGGTGATGGCGCCCGCCAGCACCGGCAGCGACAGCAGCAATAGGAAGGCCGTTACCAAGACGCTCCACACAAAGAGCGGCATCTTGTGCAACGTCATGCCGGGGGCGCGCATGTTGAGGATGGTGGTAATGAAGTTGATGGCGCCCAGGATCGAAGAGGCGCCCGCCAGATGCAGCGAGAAGATGCCGAGATCCATGGCAGGGCCAGGCGAGCCGGTGGTGGAAAGCGGCGCATAAAGAGTCCAGCCGCCACCGATCCCGGTACCGCCGCTGTCACCCTCCACGAACATGGAAAGAATAAGAAAGGCAAAAGCAAAGGGAAGCAGCCAGAAGGAGATATTGTTGAGCCGCGGAAAGGCCATGTCGGGAGCGCCGATCATCATCGGCACCAGCCAATTGCCGAAGCCGCCGATCATCGCGGGCATGATCATGAAGAACACCATGATGAGGCCGTGGCCCGTGACGAAGACGTTAAACATGTGCGGGTTCTTGAAGATCTGCAGACCCGGCTCCATCAACTCGGCCCGCATCGCCATTGACAAGGCGCCGCCGACCAGCCCGGCGAAAATCGCGAAACACAAATACATCATGCCAATGTCTTTGTGATTGGTCGAATAGACATAGCGGCGCCAGCCGTGAGGATGATCCTCGTGCGGATGGTCTTCGTGGCCCTGATCCAATTGCGTGAAGGCGACATCAGCCATGGTCTGGGACCCTACTCGTTGGAGGCCAGGCGCATCGCGCCGCTGCTGGCGTATTTCCGTTTCGCTTGGGCCAGCCAAGCGCGATAGTCTTTTTCGCTCACCACCTTGACCTCAATCGGCATGAAGGCGTGGTTGGCGCCGCACAATTCGGAGCATTGCCCGTAATACGTGCCGAGATTGGTCGCCTTGAACCAAGTGTGATTGAGACGGCCGGGAATGGCATCCATCTTTACGCCAAAGGCCGGTACCGCCCAGGAATGAATCACATCGCTGCCTGTGGTGATGATTTCGACGTTTTTGTTCACCGGCACATAGACCGGATTATCGACGCCGAGCAGCCGCGGTTCACCGCGCGCTTTGGCAGCGGCTTCCTGCAGCATGTTGGAATCGAACTGGAAGCCACCCTCTTTGGTATAAACATAGGTCCAATACCACTGCCGGCCGATCACCTCGATGGTGACATCCGGCTTGGGGACCGCCGCTTCATAATAGAGCAGTGGAAACGAATAAATTGCGATGTAGGCCAGGATCAAAATCGGAACCAGCGTCCACAACACTTCGAGCAAGGTATGATGCTGGGTTTTGGATGGGATCGGGTTGGCCCGCTGGTTAAAGCGCAGCATGGCGTAAATCAGCAAAATCGCCACAAAAACGCAGGTCGCGACAGTGATGACGAGAAGTTTGAAATGAAATGCTTCCAACCGCTCCATCACCGGCGTGACGGCGGGCTGCATTGCGATTTGCCAATTGTGAGTCGGACCGCCTCCGGGGGAGGCCGCCGAGGCTGTCCCTAGCAACAGTCCCAGCGATCCCAGAACCGAGAAACAAATTCTCCTGAGCGACATGCGTGCGCCTCGTATGTCTACGGACTTGCGGATGAATCGCACCGCGGGGGCTTTACTTTAGTAATTCTAATTCTAGATTCTATGGACAAAACGGTAACTGCCTAACCTGCGACCAGACGCCGCTTCTATGAATACGGTATATCATACGCATAGACGCCATAAGTTGACACCCCGCTCCCAATAATACCCGAGGATTCTAGATGGGCAATGACCTGTTCTTCTCCCGCACCGGCATGGACCGGACCAAAGTCCTGGCCCAGGTCGACGAAGCCCTGAACGGGGCCGATGACGGCGAGCTATACTTGGAATTTTGCCAGAGCGAATCCTTCTCCTTCGACGATGGCCGCCTCAAGGCCGCCAATTTCGATACCACGCAAGGCTTTGGTTTGCGCTCGGTGTGCGGCGAAGCGACCGGCTATGCCCACGCAACAGAGCTTTCGGAAGCGGCCATTGCCCGCGCTGCTGGCACGGTCCGGGCTGTTGCCCAGGGCCATTCGGGCTCGGTCGCGGCTGCCCCCGCCCGTACCAATGCCCAGCTCTATCCCGCTATCGATCCCCTGCAATCGGCGGATTTCGAAAGCAAGGTCAAGCTCTTGGGCGAAATGGATCTCTATGCCCGGGCCAAGGACAGCCGGGTCCGGCAGGTCTCCTGCGCGTTGCGGGGAGAGTGGCAGAATATCGAAATCATCCGGCCGGGCGGCGAGACCTATTTCGACGTCCGCCCCCTTGTCCGGCTCTCTGTTTCGGTCGTGGTGGAACAAGATGGCCGCCAGGAATCCGGCAGCTTCGGCGGCGGGGGCCGTGGCGGCTACGAGACCTATCTGACGCCCGAATATTGGCAGGCGGCGATCGATGAGGCGTTGCGTCAAGCCTTGGTGAACGTCAGTGCGATTCCTGCCCCGGTGGGTGAGATGACCGTGGTTCTGGGGCCGGGCTGGCCGGGCATCTTGCTCCATGAAGCCATCGGCCATGGCCTTGAAGGCGATTTCAACCGCAAGAAGACGAGCGCTTTTGCCGGTCTGCTTGGCGAGCGCGTGGCGGCACCCGGTGTCACTGTGGTCGATGACGGCACCATCGGTGGGCGGCGCGGTTCGCTGACCATCGATGACGAAGGCACGCCCACTCACCGCACTGTGCTGATCGAAGACGGCATCCTGAAGGGATATATGCAGGACCGCCAGAATGCGCGGCTGATGGGCATGGCGCCCACCGGCAATGGCCGCCGTGAGAGCTTTGCCGCCCCAGTCATGCCGCGGATGACCAACACCTATATGCTGGCGGGCGATAAAGCGCCGGAAGAGATCCTGGCAAGCGTCAAGAAGGGCGTTTACGCCACCAATTTCGGCGGCGGCCAGGTCGACATTACCAACGGCAAGTTCGTCTTTTCCTGCACCGAGGCTTACCTCATCGAAGACGGCAAGATCGGCGCCCCGATCAAAGGCGCCACCCTGATCGGTAATGGTCCGGATTGTCTGACCCGCGTTTCGATGATTGGTAATGATCTGAAGCTCGATGCGGGTATCGGCACCTGCGGCAAAAACGGTCAATCCGTACCTGTCGGCGTCGGCCAACCCACGCTTCGCCTCGATGGGCTGACGGTCGGCGGCACTGCGGCCTGACGGCCACTGGCAGTTTTACGGATGGCAGCCTAAGCCGTTCAGGAAGCATTCATGCGTGTAGTGAGTAAATGAGTTCCATGAGCAGTCTTTTGCACCGTCCCTGGCGTCCGAATGGCGAAACTGCCGAGCAGCGTAGGGTGAGCCTGTCCATCGACGCCGAATTGCTCTCTACCGCCAGAGCGTTGGACATCGATCTGGCCCATAGTTTGGAAGAGATATTGCGCGCGACCATCCAAGCCCGCAGTAGCCAGCACACCGGTGAAGTCGCGGCCAATGGCAATGCCGATGGCAGTGAGCCTATTCCCAGCTGGTGACGCTCAGCAGCTGCCTGGGGCCAGCGTGCTGGGAGGCCAAGCGGCGATATTGCGCAGCACTGTAAAAACCACAGTGAGCGCAATGATGGCGCAGCCCCATCGCGGCGAAACCTCGATCCTGCCCGCCCAGCGCTGTGGCAGAAACGCCAGCACAATCGCCCGGGCCACAACCGCAAAGGCAACCCAACTGGCAAAAAAGCTTTTGCGCCAGTAATATGGTGCTTCTAGACAGGGCATCCCCAATGGCAAAGGCTTGGTTTGCGCCGAAGCGTTTCGGCTATGGCGCCGGAGTACCCATCGCCTGGCAAGGCTGGGTCACTCTCCTGGCCTTCTTCGTCGCCATAACTTTGATGATGAAAATTCCGCGCTATTTTCTGACTCCAGGAGCGGCCACCGCCGTGAGCCTCTGCGGTGTCGTGCTTTTGAGTGCCATTTTCGTCGCTATCGCAAAAGCAAAGACCGAAGGCGAATGGCGCTGGCGAAACGGCGAAGGCCCCTAAAGGGCTACCATTTGATGTAGGGCAGAAAGCTGATCAAGTTGAGTAAGGCATGGGCGACGATCACCGGCCATAGCTTGCCGGTCTTGCCGTACCAATAAGCGAACATCAGCCCGATGGGGATGATCAGCACCACGCCGATCATGCCTTGATAGATGTGATAGGTCAGCCGCAGCGCCACGCTGACATTGACGGCAATGGAGAGCCCTGCCCGCTCCTTCAGCGCCGCAACAATGTAGCCGGTAACAAAGAACTCCTCGTAGAACGAGCTGAGCAGAACCACTGCTGCCACGATCCATGGCGACAGCGCATGCGGAAGTCGCGGCACGCGGGAAGCGGATTCGGCTAGGCCAGGTGCTGCAATCCCGATCAGCGCAAAGATCTGATAGATGACAAAATAGGACGTGCCGGCGAGCACCACGCCCCATAAGCCGTCCGTCCAGTGTGAGTCGAGCCCAAGCTTCTTGCCGCCCCAGCCGCGCACGCGCAAAAACCAGCCAATCGCCAGGAACAAACAGGTTTCGACGATCACCGTCCGCCACATGCCCGCTTCGCTATGCAACGGGCCTGTGGGCGGGTTCACCGCGCCCATGATACTCACGGCAACGACGTAACCGAAGGCACAACCGAGGACGACGGCAAACTCCACCGGGAACGGCAATTTCCGCAGGCTGTCGCGCATTGCAGCTCCAAGGGTTCGAATCTGAGCCCGCACAATATAGCAAGCGGATGCGCGCTTCACATTTTGGATTGCCCCGCTAATCTGGCTATGCTTCCCGTCCCTCGCAGAACTGGGAGTACCGCCATGCCCGACTACATTTATAAGATCTGCACTGTGGAAGACTGGGCTGCGGCTGAAACGGCAGGGGTTTATCCCGGCTCACCCAGGGATAGCGAGGACGGCTTCATCCATTTTTCCTTGAGTGAGCAGTTGGCGGGCACGCTCGCCAAATACTATGCCGATGCCGATAGACTGGTTGTGGTGGCGGTGCGTGCCAAGTCTTTCGGCGAATCCTTGCGCTACGAACCTTCGCGCGACGGCGCCCTTTTTCCTCATCTCTATGCCACCTTGCCGCTCTCGGCTGTCACCTGGACCAGACAGATCACGCGAGATGCAAAGGGGGTCTTTCGGTTACCGGATGAGATTGGCGCGATTTAGCGCTGGGCTGGGCCTTCGGCGTCCACACGGCGCAAGCGGGCCGCACCATCGTATTGCCGTAGTTCACCGACAGCCCGCGAAGCCCGTGTCATGATATTTTCTCGAACTGAAGAGAGGACTTGGCTGACGCTATCTGGCGGCAGACGCGGCAGCCCCAAATTGGGCTCATGCGGCAGCAACAGGGAAAGCACCACGACGGCAAAGACGATACGGATCATCATGACACACACCTCGTCCCCTAGACGTCCAGTTCATTGGGGCTTTATCCGCCCCCGGTCTGCTCTGATCTTGTGCCCATGCACAGTTGGATGTTTCGCGCAAGAGTTTATAGCAGCATCAAAAACACGCGGCAATGAAAACAAGTTGGGTAACGCTGGTCCCCCACCTAAGGTTCCCTTGCCTTCCTCGGTGGCGGTAACGAAGGGTTGCGTTGTTCGGCCCCTGCGTTACGTTTAATGTTCCACCCATCATGTTCCGAACTTTGTGCGGCCAATCGTTGGCTGCTGCGAAACGCTCTTGAGGACGATCAACATGCGCTACCGAATGCTCGGCCATACCGGCTTCTTCGTTTCGGAACTTTGCCTCGGCACCATGACCTTCGGCGGCAAGGGCTTTTTCGAACAGGTTGGCAAAGTCGAGCAGAAGACCGCCACCGCTTTGGTCTCGCGCGCCCTCGAAGCGGGCGTCAATTTCATCGATACCGCCGATGTCTATTCGGAAGGCATGTCGGAAGAACTGCTGGGCCAAGCGCTGAAGGACATCGGCGTCAAGCGCTCACATGTGGTGATCGCCACCAAAGCCTACGGCCGCATGTCGCCCTCACCGAACGATGCCGGCGCCAGCCGCGCCCATATTATGGATGCGGTCGAGGAAAGCCTGGAACGGCTGCAAACCGACCATATCGATCTTTATCAAATCCACGCCCAGGATCTGCTGACGCCGGTCGAAGAGGTGATGAGCACGCTGAATGACCTCGTGCGCTGCGGTTTGGTGCGCTATGTCGGCGTCTCCAACTGGCAGGCATGGCGCATCATGAAGGCGCAGGGCCTCGCCGACAAACATGGCTGGGCGCGCATCGAGAGTCTGCAGGCCTATTATTCCATCGCCAGCCGCGATCTCGAACGCGATATCAAGCCGATGCTGGAAGACCAGAAGATGGGCCTGATGGTGTGGAGTCCGCTGGCCGGAGGCATTCTCTCCGGAAAGTTTTCCCGCGACACCCAAGGCCCAGAAGGTGCCCGCCGCAGCAAATTCGACTTCCCGCCGGTGGATAAGGAACACGCCTTTAATCTTATCGATGCGATGCGCGAAATCGGCTCGGCCCATGGCGTCAGCGTGGCGCGGGTGGCGCTGGCCTGGGTGCTGTCGCGGCCCTTCGTGACCTGCGCTATCGTCGGCGCCAAGACCGTGGAACAGTTGGACGACAATCTGGCGGCCAGCGATCTTGTGCTCACCCCGGAGGAGATCGACCGCTTGAACGCTTTGAGCGAATTGAAGCCCGAATACCCTGGCTGGATGGTCGACCGCCAAAACGATCCCAGGCGCAATCCCAACACAAAATAGCTATAGAGGATTATAAAGCGGGAATTGCTGGAGACGGACATGCGGGTATGGGTGATCATTGCGGCGCTGGTGGCGCTGAGCGGTATGGCGATGGCGGCCGATAAGGCGGCCAGCAAAACAGCCGCACCGGTCGAGCAGACCTGGATCGGCATCTGTTTCGGCGAGGACACGCAATATACCCAAACCGTGGGCGGCCCGGGCTATTTCCATGTCGGTAATGGCGACCGGACCTATGACACCCAGAAGCTGGTGCAGTCGTTTTATGACGGCACCAGCATCTGCGCCACGCCGGACCCCAAAGCGCCGCGGGCCTCCTCCAACATCGCCCTGATCTGCGCCAACAAGACCACGCGGGTGATCTCAGTGCTCTATCAGCGCGACACCCAGACCAAGATGGTGCTGCCGAAAAACGCCGCCCCCTATTGTAGGGCCCGCATCGACGTTTTGTGATCGGTTGTGATCACTCGGCCCGTTCAAATAAGGCTGTCATCCCCGGCCGAGTGTTCGGAGCAAAGCGAAGAACGCGAGGGGAAGGGGAGCCAGGTGATCGCGGCTTCGCGATCTCAGAGACGATACACCATAACTTCTTCGTCATCGCTGTGAGCGGGTTGATACCTGGGTCCCCTTCCCTTCGCATGCGCGCTTCCGCGCGCACGCTCAGCCGGGGATGACAAACTTTTGTAACGTCGCCCTTACAGAAAATTGTACTCGGTGAAGATTTTGTTCAGGTCTTTGCCCCAATCGGTACGATAGAGATTCAGCAATTCCTCGGCGCGGGTATAGCCACGGCTCACCAGTTCGCGCAGCGGCGCGAGGAAGCCCTCTTCCGTCATGCCCATGCTATCGTGGGCGGCACGGCGCTTGAGCCCTTCCGCCGAGATCTCCAGCATGCGGTTCGCCAGATCCCACACCCGCGTATTGCGGAACGGCGTTTTAAAGGCCAGATGGGGAACCGCGTCGCGCATGGCTTGGCGCTCTTCAGCCGTCCAATCCTTCACCATGTCCCAAGCCGCATCGAGCGCCACTTGGTCGTAGTAAAGGCCGACCCATAACGCGGGCAGTCCGCAGATGCGCCGCCAGCCGCCGCCATCGGCACCGCGCATTTCGAGAAATTTCTTGAGCCGCACTTCGGGGAAAATCGTCGTTAGATGGTCGGCAAAATCCGACATCGTTGGATCGATATGAGCAACCTCGGGAATTTTATGCGCCAGAAAATCGCGGAAGCTCTTGCCTGACATATCGATATATTTGCCGTCGCGATAAAGGAAATACATCGGCACATCGAGCACGTAATCGACATAGCGCTCGAAGCTCATGCCGCTTTCAAAGACCCAAGGCAGCATCCCAGCGCGGTCGTTATCGACGTCGCTCCAGACATGGGCGCGATACGACAGAAAGCCGTTATATTTGCCTTCACGAAAGGGTGAGTTGGCGAACAAGGCGGTGGCGACCGGCTGCAGCGCCAGCCCGACGCGAAATTTCTTGACCATGTCGGCTTCAGAGGAGAAGTCGAGATTGACCTGCACGGTGCAGGTGCGGAACATCATCTCCTCGCCATACCCGCCGACCTTGGGCATGTAGCGCCGCATGATGTCATAGCGGCCCTTGGGCATGGCATAGACTTCGGACAGCGGCCAGGTTGGTGCATAGCCAAGGCCGAGCGCTCCGGCCCCGATTTCGGCCGCGACTTGGCGCACCTGTTGCTGATGGATATTCACTTCGGCGCAGGTCTCGTGCACGGTCTTCAAGGGCGCACCGGAAAGCTCGAATTGACCGCCCGGTTCCAAGCTGATGGAAGCGCCGTTCTGCGACAATCCGATAATGTTCTCGCCCTCCAGAATGGGCTCCCAGCCGAATTGCTGCATGCCCTCCAGAAGCACCTTGATGCCCGGCTTGCCTTCATAGCGCAGCGGGTTATGGGTCCTTAGGCAGTAGACGAATTTTTCGTGTTCGGTACCGATGCGCCATTCCGATTGCGGTTTGGAGCCATCTGCCAGATAGCGCACAAGGTCATCACGCGATTCAATCAGGCCGCCGGCAGACTGCGGTACGGACATAGTAAACCTCTTTCGCTGAAACGCGGGAATCCCCACGGCCTATGTAGGTATCAACACCGCTTCCGGCAAGCGCCTCAGCGCCAATCGCCGCAGAGCGTCTGCCATATCGAAAGCGCAGACAAGGCAGCGGTGTCGGCACGCAAAATGCGGGGCCCCAGCGACACGGCCGTTACATGGGGCTGCGCCCGCAAAAGCGCCCGTTCCGCTGGGTCAAATCCCCCTTCCGGACCTGTAAATACCGCCCAGGGGCCCTCTGGAGCATTTGCGAGGGCCTCGCGAATAGGGCGCGCATCTCCGGCTTCATCACAAAACAAAATGCGCCGTTGCGCAGGCCAAGCGGCCAGCAGCTTGTCGAGGGTCACCGCTTCGCGAATCTGCGGAACCGTCACCCGTTCCGACTGTTCCGCAGCCTCTACCGCATTGGCCCGCATGCGCTCGGCATTCACCCGGGTGACGATGGTCCTGCGGGTCATAATGGGCTGCAGCACCCGCACGCCCAGTTCGGTCGCCTTCTGGGTGAGGTAATCGGCAGGCGTCTTTTTGACCGGCGCAAACACCAGCCACAGATCGGGGACCTCCGTTTGCGGAGCGATTTGGATTTTGCAGGCGACGGTGCAGGTCCGCTTGGCGGTCTCACTAACCTCAGCCAGCCATTCGCCATCGTGGCCATTGAAGAGGCTGATGCGGTCACCGAGCTTCGCCCGCATGACGTGCAGAAGATAATGCGCCTGCCCCTCTTCGATCACCACAGCCGCGCCATCGCCAAGCGCCGCCTCGACAAAGAGACGCAATTTCCCGCCGGGATAGATGAGGTCGGAAGACATCGCGATAACACCGTAAAAAGCTGTTCTACTTATGGAATACTCACGCCATGAACAAGCCTGCTACTTCCAAGTGTCGTCGGGCTCGTCGAGTTTGGGCAGGGCCTTGACGCTGACGGAGTGGACCACGAGGCCGCTGCCCTGCTGAGTCACGTCGTATTCGTCAAACAGAAGCTCGTTCTTGCCGTTGACATGGCAGATCACGCGGGTGGTGCCCGCGGGCAGGCCCGCACGCTCGGCAGTCGAACAGATGTAATCGGTCATGCCGGCCTTACACTGGACCAGACTCTTGCGGCTGCCATAAAGCGGCGCGCATTCCGACCACTTGCGCAGCCACGGATGGCGCGCAAATTCATCTTTCAAAGTATTGGGCGGAAAATCTTCCACCGTATCGTTGCGGAAAAGCCCGACGCAGAGGCATCTGGACTGTTTCCATGTCGGTTTATTGACCAGGGAGGCCACGGCCAGACGCACCGGGGCGGCTGCGGTTTCCGCCTCATGGTCAGCGCTCGGCCCGCAAGCGGCGAGGAGCAGGCCCGCAACTGCGAGGACCAAACTGTTTCGCATAACCCGCCCGGTTTGTGGCATAACGACTCCCGATCTCCATAACGAACATCTCTTATGACAGAAAACAACGGCGTGATCCCAGCAGATGCGGTCGGCACCACCCTGGTGGATCGGGCCCCGCCCCGGCTGCAACCCTATCTGAGGTTGATGCGCCTGGACCGGCCCATAGGCACTTGGCTGCTCTATTGGCCGTGTGTGTTTGGGCTGGCGCTCGGCGCCGCGGCGGAGAGCCGCCCCTTCGGTACCTTTCGCGACATTTTTTATGTGATCTTGCTTGGTGTGGGCGCCATCGTGATGCGCGGCGCGGGCTGCGCCTATAACGACATCGTAGACCGCGATATCGATGCGGCGGTGACGCGCACGCGCGGGCGGCCTATTCCCTCGGGCGCCATCAGCGTCAAACAAGCTGTGGCTTTTACGCTAGGGCTATGCCTCGTCGGTCTCGCTGTGCTGCTCCTCCTGAACCGGACCGCGGTGATCCTGGGCGCCGCCTCACTGCTGCTGGTGGCCGCCTATCCCTTCATGAAGCGCGTTACCTGGTGGCCGCAAGCGTGGCTCGGCCTTACCTTCAACTGGGGCGCGATTGTGGGTTTCGCGGCGCAGACGGGTTCCATCGATATCGCCGATGGGATGCTTTACGCGGGTCTCTTCTTCTGGACCCTCGGCTACGACACCATCTATGCCCATCAAGACAAGGATGACGACGCGCTGATCGGCGTTAAATCCACGGCGCGATTGTTCGGCGCGCGCTCACGGGATTGGATTTTGGGCTTCTATGCCACCGCCTTCACGTTGATTTTGGCTGCCGGATTTACCGAGCATACCGGCTGGCCTTTCGTCGTTCTGATGCTGGTCGCAGGCGGCCATATGATGTGGCAGGTGCGAAACCTCGCTATCGACGATTCCGCCCAATGCCTGAAGCTGTTTCGTGCCAATCGGGAGACTGGCGGACTGATTGCGCTAGCGCTGATCGTCTCGAGCTGGATCGGCTAAGCCGCCGCCGATTTCTGTACCCGCTGGCCGATGAGCAGCCAGACCTTTTGCGAGGCGGAATGCAAGCCGCTGACCAGACGCGGCACTTCGGCATCGTCACTTGCCTGACAAGCACGTTCGAGCTGTTCGGCCAAGGCAAAGACGCGCATGGCGCCAAAGGTGCCGGAATTGGATTTGAGATCATGCGCCTCGTGGCGGATGGCGGTGAAATCGAGCGTTTTGGCAGCCGCCTCGATACGTTGCACCGCCTGGCGCGTGTTGGAGAGATAAGCGAGCAACATGCCGTTGTAGCGATCCGGCGGCAGCACTTTGGCAAGCGCGTCGAGCTTTTCCTCGTCGAGTTCAAGAATTTCGGTTTGGACAGGCACCGCTGCATCCGCATCATCATCCAGCCACAACTCGGCAGAGGAGAAACGCGCGACGACGGCGAGGAAAGTGTCCGGATTGATCGGCTTGGTGACAAACTCCACCATGCCGGCCTCAAGGCAAGCGTCTTTGTCCTCACGCATGGCGTTGGCCGTCATCGCCACGATAGGTATGTTGCAGGCTGGCGGCGGCAGATTCTTGATAGCCCGCGCCGCTTCGATACCGCTCATCCGCGGCATCTGCATGTCCATTAAGACAACATCGAAGCTACCGGTTTGGGCCGCAGCCACCGCCTGCACCCCATCCCAGGCGCATGCAACGGCATAGCCCGCCGATTCGAGCAACGTGCGCGCTACCATCACGTTGATCTCGTTGTCCTCGGCGAGCAAGACCCGGCCACGGCGCGCTACCGGTTCGTGCACCTGTGGCTCAGAGGCGGTTTCGGGGACCGTCCGCACCGGGCCCGGCTCTATCGCCTCGGCCTCGACCGACAGTTCGACCTCTTGGCCATCACCTGCCAGACTTTGCACCAACGCCGTTTCCCGGATCGGCTTGGTCAGCACGGCATCGAAGCCCGCCCTGCTTCCAGGCTGCAGGATCATCCCGATCGAAGCCGCCAGTACGATGCGTATAGGCTCCAGCGCGGCATTGGCCCTGATCTTGGCCGCGACCGCGGAAGCGCCGAGCCCTGGCATAGAATGATCGAGCAGCACTGCCTGGTAAGGCTCCTCTCTGGCGTCCGCCAGGACCAGCATGCCAAGCGCCGTCGCCCCGTCCGCGGCTTCGTCCACCACCGCGCCATGGGCTTCGAGCTGGCCGCGGAAGATCGCCCGGTTGATGGCAAGATCGTCGACCACCAGAATGCGGCGGCCCGTCAGCGCCTGGCGGTCGGCGCACTCCGCCGCGGCTGCGGCATCCGGCAATATAATCTCAAATGAAAAGATGCTGCCGCCGCCATCGCGATCGGTAATGCCAATTTCACCCCCCATCAGCTCAACAAGCTGCTGACAAATCGAAAGGCCAAGGCCTGTGCCGCCATAGCGGCGCGAAATCGTATTATCGGCCTGCTGGAACTTCCGAAACAGACGCCCTTTGGCCTCATCGCTGATGCCGATGCCGGTGTCTTCGACGCTGATCCTGAGCTTGGTGTGACCCGGCTTGTCCGGCTCGGAGCGCATCTGCAGCGCCACATAGCCCGTTTCCGTGAACTTGATGGCGTTGGTCAGCAGATTGAGAAACACTTGCCGCAACCGCGCGCCATCGCCGATCAACGGCGTTTGAGCGCCACGGTCGGCATAACCGACCAATTCGATATTCCGCTCGGCGGCGCGCGCCGACAAAAGCTCAATAACGTCTTCGAGCACCGTATGCGGTGAAAACTCCGCCGCCTCCAGCTCCACCTTGCCCGCTTCGAGCTTGGAGATATCGAGGATGTCGTTGATGATCGACAAAAGGCAGTCTGCCGACAGCCGTATGGCTTCGGCATATTGGCGTTGATCGGGGCTCAGCTTGGTGCGCAGCAAAAGCGCGTTCATGCCGATGATACCGTTCATCGGCGTGCGAATTTCATGACTCATGCTGGCCAAAAACGTGCTCTTGGCCTGATTGGCGGCATCGGCCTGATCACGCGCCTGGCGCAGCATCGCCTCGCGCTCACGCAGCTTGTCGGTAGCAAAGCAATGCTGGATATGAACTTCGATAGCCTTGGCAATACAAGCGAGCCGCCGCCGCTCTGCATCATCCAGCCGACGCGGCGCGCGGCCGTAGAGACACAAGGCGCCCAGGCCGTGTCCCTCCTCATCATTCAGAGGAAACCCTGCGCCATATTGGTAGCCACCGGCCTCGGGCAACAATGGCCCTTCGTCGAGATCGCAGAACTCCACAAGATCTGCCTCGGCGAGGACAATTTCGGTCAGCGTTCCTTTGGCGGGCGAATGGCAGATGGGTTCCTGTCGCGACGAAACGGTCGCAAGCCTGTCGCCCTCGATAAGGTTGACGCAGACCAGATCACCGCCCACGAGTTCGTGCACGAGCAGGCAGAGGTTTTCGATCCCCGCCCTGCGGCTTCCGCTTTCCAAATCTATCCCGCATACGGTGCCGAGAACGCTTGGTGGCTGGCCTGATCCTGTCACAACCGCACCCCTGCCGCGGTATCCCCAGCCTCGCGCGCAGCACTCCGCCGCACGCCGAACTCCAGGGAGCGTCAATCTAAGCGAGGCTCTTCAAAGAAGCGTTGCCAGAAGTGCAAAAAGCGCCCGGATGGCTACCAGATGGTTAGCGTCGGTGTCGGGGTCTCATTTTGGTACAGTATGGCCGCCTCCGGTGCTCGCATTGCGCTATTCTTAAGGCGACACCACTTGGATTCGGGCACCATGAAAGTCATTGCCATCAGCGGCGGCGGACAAGGCCTCGGCCGCGCCATCGCCTATCACTTCGCGGCATTGGGCTATGCCGTATCGATCAGCGATACGGATGTGGCAGCCGGTCGCGAAACCTTGGCGCACCTCAAAGCCCAGGACGCGGCGGCCCTCTTTGTGCGAACTGATGTCGCCAAAGCTGAGGAGGTGAACACCTGGATCGCTCGCACGGTGAAGGACCTCGGCGTACCCGATGTGTTGGTCAACAACGCCGGCATCATGATCCGCAAGGATGTGCTGAAGCTGAAGCCGCAAGAATTCGCGCGCGTGATCGCCACCAACCTCGGCGGCGCCTTCCACTGCTCGCAAGCTGCCGCGAAGGCGATGGCCAAGCGTGGCACAGGCGGCGTCATTATCAACATTGCCTCGACCCGGGCCTTCATGTCGGAGCCGAATACCGAAGGCTATGCCGCCTCGAAGGGTGGCATCGTGGCGCTGACCCATGCGCTCGCCATCAGCCTGGGGCCTTATCGCATCCGCGTGAACGCCATCAGTCCCGGCTGGATCGAAGTCGGCGATTGGCAGAAATCGCCGAAAACGGTGAAGCCACATCACTCCAAAGAAGATCGCGAGCAGCATCCGGCGGGACGGGTCGGCATTCCCGCCGACATCGCGCAAGCGTGCCAATTTATCGCGGAAAACGCAGGCTTCATGACGGGCCAGAATATCACCATCGATGGCGGCATGACGGTGAAAATGATCTATGCCGAATAGACGTACTTTCCGTGTGGGAATAAGCGTTCTTACGCATGCGACCATTTTGTCCCGCAGGACTAGACTATAAGGGTTACTTCCCGTGAGGGGCGCCGTAATTTCTGCGCATAGTGGCCTCGCCAAGGGGCTCGGTTAAGGGAGTTGGTCGTGCCGCAAATTGCCAGTTTTATCGATGAAGCCGCCATTTACGCCGCTCTAGACGAAGGCAAACGCGCCGTCTCGCGCGACACCGTTGAAGCCATCATCAAGAAAGCGTGGCAAGCCCATGGCCTGACCCTCTCCGAAGTGGCGGTGCTCTTAAACACCTACGACCCCGAATTGGTCGAGGAAATTTACAAAACTGCGCGCCACATCAAGCAGACGATTTATGGCCGCCGCTTGGTCCTCTTCGCGCCGCTTTACGTCAGCGATTATTGCATCAATTCTTGCGTCTATTGCGGTTACGGCGCGGGCCACAAATTCGCGCGCCGCCGCCTTACCATGGAGGAGATCAAGAAGGAGACGCTGGTCCTTCTCAATATGGGCCATAAGCGCCTCGCCATGGAAGCGGGCGAAGATCCCGAAAATTGCCCCATCGATTACGTGCTGGATGCGATTGATGCGGTCTATTCGGTCGACACCAAGAACGCCAACATCCGGCGCATCAACATCAACATCGCCTCCACGACGGTCGAGGACTACAAGAAGCTGAAGGCGGCCGAGATCGGCACCTATATTCTGTTCCAGGAGACCTACCACCGCGGCACCTATGCCAGGGTGCATCCGCGCGGTCCCAAGCACGATTACGATTGGCACACCACCGCCTTCGATCGCTCTAACCAAGCCGGGATCGATGACAACGGCGCCGGCGTTCTATTCGGACTCTATGACCACAAATTCGAGATGCTGGCGTTGATGCAGCATGCCGCCCATCTGGAAGCGGAGTTCAACTGCGGCCCGCACACCATTTCCGTGCCGCGCATCCGCCCCGCCGGCGGCATCAATATGGAGAGCTTTCCCTATCTCGTGCCTGATGACGAATTCAAAAAGCTGATCGCCATCATCCGCCTCGCCGTGCCTTATACCGGCATGATCATCTCGACCCGCGAGGATGCCGAATTCCGCAACGAATGTTTGGAGCTGGGCATTTCGCAACTCTCGGGCGGGTCCTGCACCGGTGTCGGCGGCTATTGCGAAGAGAACGACAAAGGCATCAAACAGCCCAAGCAATTCGAGGTCAATGACGAGCGCCCGCTCGACCAAGTGATGTACGACATTGCCGAGGCGGGACATCTTCCCAGCTTTTGCACCGCCTGCTATCGCAATGGACGCACCGGCGACCGCTTCATGGCGGTGGCCAAGAGTGGCGAGATCCAGAACCTCTGCCAGCCCAACGCCATTCTGACGCTGAAGGAATATCTGGTCGATTTCGCTTCGCCCCAAACCAAGGCACTGGGTGAAAAGATCATCGCCGAGCACCTGCTGCAGATTCCGAACCCCAAACTGCGCAAGGTGACGGAAGATCGCCTCGTCGAAATCGAAGGCGGCAAGCGCGATCTTTATTATTAGATGAGCCTTATGTGCTTCGAGGCTCCGCACCTCGAAGCACACAGGATGCGCGTCACGGCTTGATGGTGCTGGCTTCCATATGCACCGTCGTAGTGGCGCTGGTCTCGGCCGATGAAGCCCCCAGCCGGAAGCTGTAATCGCCCGCTGCCACACGCCACATCTGTGCCGCCGGATCGAAGGACGCGAGCAGGCGGGGATCAATCGAGAGCGTGATGTGCTTGCTCTCCCCTGGCTTCAGTTCGACCTTGCCGAAGGCAACCAGCCGTTCACCCGCCACGGGCGTTGCGGCATAGATTTGCCCGACCACCTTGCCCTCGCGCAGGCCCGTGTTGCGCACATCGAAGCTCACCGCAGAGCCGCTGACACTGAGCCCCCCGAAGCTGAAAGTTGTGTAGCTGAGGCCATAACCGAAGGGGAACAGCGGTTTGAGTTTCTTAGCCGCGAACCATTTGTAGCCGATGTCGGCCCCTTCGATGGTGTAATCGACATCGAAAAGCGTCTCGTTCGGAGTCCAACGGTTGTCGGGCTGGCGCAAATCCCGGCCGGGAACCACAGGGCGCGGCAATTGCTCCAGGCTTTGCGGAAAGGTGATCGGCAAACGCCCAGAAGGATTGACCTTCCCGAACAAAATGCGCGCGATAGCAACGGCGCCGCGGTTGCCGGGATACCACGTCTCCAACACCGCGCCGGCGTTATCGAGCCAGGGCATTGCCACCGGATTACCGGTCTCCAGCACCACAATAGTGCGCTTGTTGGCCTTGGCCACAGCCGCAATCAAAGCATCCTGATTGCCGGGCAAGGTGATGTCGGGCGTGTCGATGCCTTCGCGCTGCCAGCGCTCCACAAAAACAATTGCCACATCGGCGTGGCGCGCCGTGGCCGCGGCATGAGCAAAATCCGAACCGTCGTCGAACACCACCTTGCCGCGCGCCTCCGCCTTGATGGCGGCCAGCGGGGAAGGCGGATCGTAGATCTTCTTCTCGAGCGGCACGCGGGCGTTGCCGGACGCATCCTGGCCGGAGCCACCGACCAGAATCTCCTGCGAGGGCTCGTTGCCCACCGGCATGACTTGGGCTGAGCCCCCGCCTGACAAGACGCCGATATCGGCATGCCCGCCGATCACGGCAATGCGTTTGGCGCCGGCCACGAGAGGCAGCAGACCGCGCGCGTTCTTGAGCAGGACGATGCCCTCTTCCGCTGCCGCCTGCGCCACTGCCCCGTGGGCTTCGACATCACTGGGCCCTGCCACCGCCGGGTCATCGAACAAGCCGTTCACGAACATACTGCGCAGGATGCGATGGACCATATTGTCGAGGCGGGCCTGCAGCGCTGCGCCATCCGGGCCGTTAAGCGCGGCGTTCAAGGCGCTCCCGAAATAATCATCGCGGTCGAATTCAAAGGCCGATTCCTGGTCGAGCCCAGCGAGCGCCGCCTTGGTGGTGGAATGCACCCCGCCCCAATCGCTCATGACATAACCGGGATAGTTCCAATCGCCCTTCAAGACTTTGCTGAGCAGGAAGTCATTCTCGCAGGCGTAAACGGCGTTGACGCGATTGTAGGCGCACATGATCGAACCCGGCGCGCCGCGCTCGATGGCGATCTCGAAGGCGAGCAAATCGCTTTCCCGCATCGCTTTCTCCGGGAGATTAGCGCTCAGCCAGTCGCGGCCGATTTCCTGATCATTCACGGCATAGTGCTTGGCGGTAGAAATGATGTGACGGCTCTGGGCGCCGCGGATGGCCTCGCCCGCGATCGTGCCCGCCAGCAGCGGGTCCTCGCCCGCATATTCGAAATTGCGGCCGTTGCGCGGGTCGCGCGCCAGATCAACGCCGCCGTTCAAAAGAATGTTGAAGCCTTTGTCGCGCGTCTCCTGCCCGACGACCGCGCCAACTTGGAAGGCAATGTCCGGATTCCAGCTCGATGCTGTCAGCAATGTTGCCGGAAGCGCCGTCGCGGTGTCGCCGCGGCGCATGTGGCGCTGATTGGAGACGCCAAGGCTGGCATCGGTCTCAAGCTGCGCTTGAATGCCGAGCCTCGGGATGCCCGGAATATAACCCGCCGCCCGCGGCAGCGCCTTGCGGATGGCATCGGGTGGCGGCGGATAATGCGGATTGATGATGACGTCATCGCCGAAATAACCGCGCACCAGCACAAGCTTTTCCGCACGCGTCAGCTGCGCCCCAATAAGCTCGGCGCGCTGATCGGCCGAGAGCGTTGCGTTCATCCATGGCGCGGGCTCGGCCTGCGCTGTGACCAGCATGAGCGCCGCGATTGTTCCCAGATATGTTCTGTTGAACATTGTTGTTTGCCTCCCAGCTGAATCGTCCCAGCGGCCCAACTAGATTTGACAGCGCTTACAAGTGCAAGAGGGCCTTTGGTCTAGGGTGCGAGGTCGACAGTCACAATCTCGTGCAACGCCACCTGGGGCACCGCCACAATCAACCGGTCGCCGTCACGGCGGTATTGGGCAGCAAGGCCAGCATCGAGCAGCCTAACAGCCTTGGGAGCGGTACCAGCGGGAAGACGCAGGCTCACCTCGAAGGGTCCCATCGGAATAATCTCGCGGAAAGGCCCTTTCAATGCCATCGGGTTGGTGAGGTTGAGAAGATGGGCCGTGAGCGATGTTTCCTGCCGCCAATACGCAATATCGAGGAGTCCCGGTCCCGTGACGATGAGCGGTGCGGATTCGTCGGCGGCCCATTCCACTGCATTGCGCAGCAACGCCAGATGATCGCCTTGCAGAATGTCCCAGAAAATGCGGTCGAGATTGGAGGGGAAATATACCACCCTGCCCTTGCCGACTGTCTGGCAGAACACCGCCGGGATGGTGGTCTCAGGCTCAAGCGTATAGAGCCGCTCCATCGGCAAATCGGGATAGCTCGGCACCAGTGTTAAGGGTTGCAGCCCAGAGCGATGCGCCATGACATGTAGCTGCTGGGATGGCGCCACCACGCGCGGTGCATCCTCCAGGCCGCGCAGCAGGGGGTGCGGAGGACGCAGCGTGAGGTAAGAGTTCTTCACCGCCTCGTCGATTTTTCCTGCGAAATCGCAGCCGAACAGTTCGGCAAGACCGAAATTGGCACGGCGTTTGCCGTTCTCCTCATAAAGCGAGGTCTCTCCGGTGGCCACCAGACGCCCGCCCCGGCGCACATAATCCGCAAGCTGAGCACATTGGGCGCCCGACAGTGCCATGACATTGGGCAGCACCAGCACGCGAAAGCGCCCGGCTTGATCGAGCAGCCGGTCATCGATGAATTCAAAGGGAATGCGCGCTTCCACCAGTGCCTGGCAGTAACCATTCTGGGCGGCATCGTATTTGGCCCGCGCCAAAGCCTGGCTTGGCAGCGAATGCACCAAGGCGACGCGGGCGAGATTCTGCGTGTTGCGCAAATATTTCTCGTTGCGCCAATGCCAATTGTAAATCTTCTCGACCGTGGAAATCCAACGCGGATCGATGACCTTCGCATTGAATTTGCATAGCCACGGCCGAAAGCCCTGGACAATTCCGGCATGTACCCAGCTTTCGATTTCGGGCCTCGATTGAACGGAATCCTTGAAGCGATAGGCATCGTCTTCGTAACCGACGCCGAACAGGCCCGCCACCGGCAGCGTCCCCGTCACCGAGCGGGCGATCTTGGCATATTTGCCATTCATCCACGTCGGCACCAAACCGTTGCGGCCTTGCCGGTCGATGGTCACCATTGGCATTTGCGCACGTGGATCGTTCATGCCGTAGTTGGGCGCGAAGAAGCCGTCGGGTTTGACCTTTTTCACCGCGTCGTTCCACAGCGTGTATTGTGCCCAGCGGCGATCTTTGTCCCAGGCCGCATAGGCACGCATGATGGCGTCGTCCGTCTCATTGCTGCGCGGCAAGTCGAAGCCGCTGGCGGCGCGAAATTGCCTCTGGCAATTGGCACACCAGCACATGCCGGCGCCGTTCCAGCGATTGCCGAAAAACCCGTCCGGCGCATAGCACTCGGTCACTTCCGTCAGAACCTGCGGCATCAACTCAAACATGAAGCCGCCATTCTGGCAGGAGACATACATGTCGGGCGCAGCCCAGTGACGGCGCGGCTTGCCATCCTCGGTGCAAGCGGCCCATTCGGGATGGGCAGCAAAGACCTCTTGCGCCATGGCATGGGGATCGATGCGCGCGAGAATGCGCAGCTTCAGATCGCGGCACCCCCTCACCATCTCGCCGAAGAGATCGCGATCGCCCAAATATTTGGCGCGATGATGCAGTGGCAGCTTGGAAGGATAGAAGGCGACGCTGCCGCCCGCCGACAAACACACACCATCGGCATGGGCACGCCGGAAAAGGGCAAACCAATAGGCCGGATCGGCATTGACTGGATTGTCCTCGGTGAAGGCAACCTGCATCCAGCGCATCACGTCATGTGTCCAACCAGCCGCATCGGGCGGCAAGGCAAAGGCCTCGGCCAGCGGCGTCATGGCGATGAGGCTGGCGAGTTTCAGAGTGTCGCGGCGGCTGAGGCTATCCATCGGCTGAGTATGGACCGGCACCGCCACCCCTTTCCAGGGCACTGCGACAGCGGGACCTTGCACTTTCTTTGCGATGCCATATACTTTGCATTGCAAAGCTAAACGATGGACGGCATGCGCGACGTCGACAAGGCCCTGGCGGATATTCTCGAAATCCGCAACCGCATGGCCTCGCACACCGCCTTTCGCGGCTATGGCCCGGTAGCGATGGCGATCACGGGCCTGCTCGGCTTTGCCACCGCCCTCATCCAGAGCACCTTTCCGGTGGCGCCGACCGCGTTTCTGTTCATCGTCGAATGGCTGTGCACGGCGGCACTTTGCATTTTGGCCATCGGCATTGAAATGCAAGGCCGCTCGCACCGTCTCCACTCCAGCCTGGCCGATGCCATGATCCATCAGGCCGTCGAGCAATTTCTGCCCGCCACCGCCGCAAGCTTTTTCCTGCCCATTTTGCTGATCAAATTTGCCCCGCAGAACATATGGATGATGCCCGGCCTGTGGCAGATCTTCGTCAGCCTCGGCATTTTCGCCTCCCTGCATAACCTGCCGCGCCGCATGATGCTGGCAGGCGCCTGGTATTTCGTCTCAGCGTTTTTGTGCCTCCTCATCGGTAGCGAAGATCATGCCTTGTCGCCCTGGCTGATGGGCCTGCCTTTCCTGGGCGGGCAGATGCTGATGGCGGCGATTCTCCATTTCTCCGCCGGAGGACCCGATGGCGAAGATTGAAGCTCCCTTTGCTTTCGGCGGTCTCGACCGGGTGATGCATGAAAAGGCGCGGCTGGGTGTTTTGTCTTCGCTGGTTGCCCATCCCAAGGGCCTTGCCTTCGCTGATTTGAAACAGCTTTGCGGCCTCACCGATGGCAATCTCAGCCGTCATCTCCAGGTGTTGCAGGAAGCGGGTCTGGTCGAGATCAGCAAGAGCTTTGAGAACAACCGGCCTCAAACGACCTGCCGCCTCACCCGTAGCGGCCGCAAGCGCTTTCTCGATTATCTAGCCCTTCTCGAACAAGTGGTGCGCGACGCGGCCTCGACCGCGGGCGAGGATTTCGGCCAGGCACGGCTGCGCCTCTTGCCGAACTGAGAAAATAATTTTTTCCAGAGGAAACTTTGCAATGCCAAGCTCTCTGCAATGCCAAGATAATCACAAGCTTCACGTCGCCATTATCATGGACGGCAATGGCCGTTGGGCGGCTTCACGTGAACTGATGCGTGCCGCAGGCCATGAGGCGGGCATCGAAGCCTTGCGCCGCGTGGTGCGGGCCGCCCCTGACGAAAATATCAGCACCCTGACGGTCTATGCCTTTTCCAGCGACAATTGGAAACGCCCCGAAGGCGAAGTCGCCGCCCTGCTCGATTTGTTCCGCCGCTTCCTCGACACCGAGACCGAAGACCTGGTGCGTGACGGGGTGAAGCTCAGCATTGTTGGGCGGCGGGACCGCCTGCCGCAAGATTTGGTGCACGAGATCGAACGGGCCGAGGCGGCAACGGAATGGGGCGACCTCCTCCATTTGCGCGTAGCGCTGGATTACTCCGCTCGCGACATGATTATCGAAGCCGCAAAAAAAGCCGCCGGTGCAGGCGATCTTACGCGCGAAACCCTGGCCGCTCAGCTTGGCGCGCCCGAGGTCGATCTTCTCATTCGCACCAGCGGCGAGCAACGCCTATCCGATTTTCTCTTATGGGAATGCGCCTATGCCGAGTTTCATTTCACCACCAGGCTATGGCCCGATTTCGCCGAGAACGATCTGAAAGACGCCATCGCTGTCTTCCACCATCGCCAAAGACGTTTCGGCGCTCTCCAAGCGGCTTAAGCAGCGGCTTTGTCGCCCTCAGCCCTGTTCAAGTGCGGCAGGCGCAGGCTGACGACGATAAGGACCAGGATCACCGCAAAAGCGAGACGGAAGGCAAAGAGGAAATGCGAAAACAGCGCATTGGCCGGATTGTTGCTGTAGGCGCCGATATGTAGGCCATAGATGTCAGGTGCCCCAAGAAGGGCGACGCGGGCGATCTGGTCGAGTGCAAAACGCTGCACATCGCCGACCTTCACCATAGCATTGACAGCCTCGCGCGAGCCGGGCGTGCAACCGGTTTTCAGATCGAGACATTCGCTCACGAACATGCTGCCTTGCGGCAAAGCGCGCGAAAAGCTTAGCGTCACCGAGGTGAACGCAAAGACGAGAAAAATTGCGCCCGCGATGAGGATCGAACGGCCAATGAACATCTGATAATGATCGGCATCCAACTCCTGCTGCGACTGCGCGATCAAGCGCGCCCGGATCTCGGGGGAAATGCCGGTGGCATCGGTCAAACGGTGTTGCAGGGTTTCGAGATCACCACGCAGAACCTCTCCCAGCGCCGGCAACAGCACGGTAAGCCCCACAGCGATCACGGTGATGGCATCGACCAAGAGCACCAGTGCAAAGAAAACCCAATAGCCGGAATAATTACCGCCCGCCTGAAATTGCCCGGGCAGAAAATAAGCCAGCCAAGAATGCTGGCTTGTCATGCTCGGAACGAGCATAAGGATCATGATCGTGTTCGTCGCAACAAACACGAGAAGCAACCGGATGCCGCTGAAACGCACCGTCTTTCCCCCGACCATCGACGTTGCTAACCATTATATAGTAAACGCTCGCCATCGAAATGACAGACCCGCAAGAATTCATCCAATCGAACACAGCGCCGCAGCATCCTCCGCTGGTGCCGGAAATCCGTCTTCATTTGGCGAATGAGATTGTCCCCCTCTGGCGCAAGACCGAAGAAGAGTTGGCGGCAGAAGGCGTGCCTCCGCCCTATTGGGCCTTTGCCTGGGCAGGCGGGCAAGCCTTGGCGCGCTACATCCTCGATCACGGCTTAAACTTGCCGTCAGTGCTGGATTTTGGCTCCGGGTCGGGTCTCGTTGCCATTGCTGCGGCAAAGGCCGGTGCAGGTCATGTGCTGGCGGCCGATATCGATCCCTTTGCTGCGGCCGCCATCGCCTTTAACGCTGCGGAGAACGGTGTCGCGGTGTCCGTCACCCAGGACGATGTGATCGGTGAGGACCATGGCTGGCAGGCAATCCTGATCGGCGACATGTGCTACGAGCGTCCCTTGGCCGAGCGGCTGCTCGCATGGTTAACGGCGCGCGCGAAGGCGGGTGCTCTGGTGCTGATGGGTGATCCCGGACGAACCTATTTTCCCAAAACCGGCGTCGAGAAATTGGCAACCTACAACGTCCCCACCACGCGCGAGCTTGAAGACCGCGAGATGCGCGAAACCAGCGTCTATCGACTTGGAGTCTAGGCCTGGGCTTGACTCCAAAAGCCTGTTGTCCTTTATTAGAACAAACAGGGAACATAGATGTGCCTATCGACGGAACTTTGGACTACATCGAACTGCCGGGAACGGATATTCCAGCCACCAAAGTCTTCTATAAGACAGTCTTTGGTTGGAGCTTCACCGATTACGGCCCCGATTATGTGGCCTTCGAAGCGTGCGGCCGCGATGGCGGCTTCAATGCGGAGCACAAGGTGCTGGCCGGTGGCGGCCCCTTGATCGTGCTTTACGCCAATGATCTGGACGCGATGGAAGCCAAGGTGCGCGCCGCCGGCGGCGAGATCATCAGCCATCAGAGCTTCGAAGGCGGACGCCGATTCCATTTCCGCGATCCGAATGGCAACGAACTCGCGGTCTGGACCAAGAGGTAAGCCCAAAGTGGCATGATCGCGGCAATCTGCGCTTGGAAAACACAGACTGCGTAGGAACTAGGCGTGGCGCGGGACTAGGCGGAACCCCGGCCCTATGCCAGACTGATCGTGTCACGTCGGGGTCAACTCATGCTTTTCAACCGCGTCAAGTCGCTAGATGCCATCATGGCGACGGCAGAAAAAAAGTCGCTGCGTCGCTCTTTAGGACCCTTTCAATTAACGCTTTTGGGCATCGGCGCGGTAATCGGGACCGGCATTTTCGTCTTGACAGCCGAAGCCGCTCAGAAAGCGGGCCCCGGCATGCTGGTGTCGTTTATGGTCGCGGGTTTCGTCTGCGGCGTCGCGGCGCTCTGCTACGCCGAACTGGCCTCGATGGTTCCGGTAGCAGGCTCGGCCTACACTTACACTTACGCGGTGGTGGGCGAGGTCATGGCCTGGATGGTGGGCTGGGCCCTAATCCTTGAATACGCCGTCGGGGCCAGCGCGGTCGCGGTCGGCTGGTCCAATCATGCGGTGGGTCTGTTGCACGGGTTGGGCGTCAATTTTCCATCCGCGCTCAGCAATGCCGACGCTCTGATGGCCAAGGTGCAACTGACTTTCGGCGCCACGCCCTCGCAAGACCTTCTCACGGCGCTGCAAGTCGGCGGCTGGGTCAACCTCCCCGCGATTGTGGTTGCCGGTTTTGTCACTTGGCTCTTGGTGATCGGCACGACCGAAAGCGCCCGTTTCAATGCCGTGTTGGTGTTGATCAAGATTCTCGCCCTGGCGGTTTTCATCGGGCTGACTGTGCCTGTGATGCAGGCGAAAAATTTCGTGCCTTTTGCACCGACTGGCGCCACCGGCGTCTTGGGCGCTGCGGCCTCGATCTTCTTTGCTTATGTTGGCTTTGATGCGGTCTCCACTGCCGCCGAAGAAACGCGCAATCCCCAGCGCAACATCCCGATCGGGCTCATGGGCAGCCTTGTCATCTGCACGATCTTTTATCTTTTGGTGGCCAGCGGCGCGATCGGCACTATTGGGGCCCAGCCTTTGATGAATGCCGGGGTGGCACTCACGCCCGGCACCGCGGAAATGGCCGGTCATTGCGCCGCCGTCATTCGCTCCGGCGCGCTCGAACCCTTGGTCTGCTCGAAAGAAGCGCTGGTGCACGTGCTGGTCACCACAGGTTATCCCGCCATCGGCCGCTTGGTCGGATTGGCTGCCGTGCTGGCGCTGCCCTCGGTCGTGCTGATGATGATGTACGGTCAGACCCGCATTTTCTTCACGATGGCGCGCGATGGCCTCTTGCCGGAAAAGCTCGCCTCAGTGCACCCGCGCTTTAGAACCCCGCACGTCGTCACCATTGTGACCGGCATCGCCACCGCTATTGCCGCTGCCATTCTGCCTGTGGGAAGGCTCGCCGACTATTCCAACTCCGGCACGCTCTTTGCCTTTCTCATGGTGGCCATCGCCGTGATGGTGTTGCGCAAAACCGCCCCCGGTCGCCCCCGTCCCTTTCGCACCCCCATCGTGTGGGTGGTTGCGCCCTTGGCCATCATCGGCTGCGTGGGGCTCTATTTGTCGCTGCCCTTAACGGCCATTCTGGTGCTGCCGGTCTGGGGCGCTATTGGTCTCGTGGTCTATTTCGCCTATAGCCGCTCGCATAGTCATGTCGGGCGCGGCATCGGCGGCAGCGATGGCGAGGACGATCCGCCGATCTACGGCGTGAAAATGTGAACACACACCCCATTCGGTTTGGACTCCACCGGTGTCTTTATCGGTGGAATGACGGGATTGCATCATGGCCCAAAGCGACGAAGCGGCGCTGACCCAGCCCGAGCCGGTTATCGCGGAACTGACGTTAAAGCGGGCTCTGGGGCCCACCAGCCTGATCATGATCGGCATCGGCTCGATCGTCGGCGCCGGTATCTTCGTCTATGCCGGGCATGCCGCAGCCGCCAACGCCGGGCCCGCGGTTCTGATCTCGTTTACCATCGCCGGGTTCGGCTGCCTCTTTGCAGGGCTCTGCTACGCCGAATTCGCCTCCATGATCCCCGAATCCGGCAGCTCTTACACCTATGCCTATGCCACCATGGGCCGCTTCATGGCGTGGTTCATCGGCTGGAACATGGTGCTGGAGTATGGCGTCTCGGCCTCGGGTGTTGCCGCCGGCTGGTCCGGCTATTTCCTCAGCTTCCTGCAGCATATGGGCATCGCCTTTCCGGCTGCCTTCGCCAATGCCCCGCTGGAAGGCCACGGCATCGGCGATTTGCACCTCACCGGCGCAATCATCAACCTGCCGGCCGTCGTTTTGATCGTGGCCTTGACGGCTCTTCTGGTGGTTGGCGTGCGCGAGACCGCGCGCTTCAATAACGCCATGGTGTTGCTCAAAGTCGGCATCGTGCTGATGCTGATCCTGTTCGGCCTGCCCTATGTGACGGCGGCACACTTCACGCCTTTCATTCCGCCCAACACCGGGCAGCTCGGGCATTTCGGCATCTCGGGGATTTTCGCGGGTGCGGCGATCGCCTTCTTCGCCTTCATCGGCTTTGAGGCGGTATCGGTGTCTGCATCGGAGTGCAAGAACCCGCAGCGCGATCTGCCGATCGGGATTCTCGGTTCGCTCGCTGCCTGCACGGTGCTCTACATCCTGATCGCCGTGGTGCTTATCGGCATCACAGACTGGCGGACGCTCGACGTGCCCGATCCGATGTCATTCGCCGTGAGCAAGGTTGCCGGCCTGAAATGGCTCGTGCAGTACGTCAACATCGCGGCGATGGCGGGTCTCGGTACGGTGGTCTTCACCTCGCTCTACGGCCAAACGCGCGTGTTCTATTCGATGGCCCGCGACGGTTTCCTGCCGCCCGCCTTCAGCGCAGTGCACAAAACCTTCCACACCCCCCATCGCGGCACCATCATCGTGGGTGTCGTGGCAGCGTTGCTGGCGGCCATTTTCCCCTTCGATGTGCTAGCCGACCTCGTCTCGATCGGCACCCTGCTCGCTTTCATCGCGGTATGCACCGGCATCATGATCCTGCGCATCACCACGCCCAAGGCGCCCCGCTCGTTCCGGACTCCATTTGTCTGGCTGGTCGCTCCCGCCGGTATCGGTGTCTGTGGCGTGATGATGTTTTTCCTCTCCGACGGTACCAAATGGCGGCTGGCGATTTGGACCGCCATTGGGCTCGTCATATACTCCGTCTACGGCGTCTGGCATGCCGCGCCTTGGAAGTGGAAAGTTTCCAACGGAGAGTAAAGCTCTTGTCCTACCGCTCGCTGCGCGATTTTATGACCAAGCTCGAGGCTGCGGGCGATCTCGTCCGCGTGGCCGGGCCGGTCTCCACCGTCCTCGAAATGACGGAAATTCAGACGCGGCTGCTGGCCGAGCAAGGTCCGGCTGTGCTGTTCGAGCGCCCGATCAAAGCCGATGGCACGATCAGCGACATCCCGGTGCTGGTGAACCTCTTCGGCACGGTCAAGCGTGTCGCCCAAGGCGTCACCATCGGCGGCAAGGAACGCACCACAGCGACCGAACTGCGCGATGTCGGCGAACTACTCGCCAGCCTGCGCCAGCCCGAACCGCCGCGCAGCCTCGGCGATGCGTTCGAGATGCTGCCGCTAGCCAAAGCGGCGCTGGCCATGCGTCCGAAGAATGTCTCGCGCGCGGTCTGCCAGGAGATTGTGCTACGGGGCGACGATATCGACCTGACACAGCTTCCCATCCAGACCTGCTGGCCCGGCGAACCGGCCCCGCTGATCACTTGGCCGCTCGTTGTCACCAAAGGCCCCAGCGAGACGCGCGAGGACAATTTCAACCTCGGCATCTATCGCATGCAGGTCCTTTCGAAGAATCAGACCCTCATGCGCTGGTTGCGCCATCGCGGCGGGGCGCAACACCATGCCCGTTGGGCCAAAGAGCATAAAGAGCCCTTGCCCGCCGCCGTCGTGCTCGGTGCTGATCCAGGCACCATCCTGGCCGCTGTAACCCCGGTGCCCGACACGCTGTCGGAATATCAGTTCGCAGGCCTGCTCCGCGGCGACCGGGTGGAGCTGGTCGATTGCGTCAGCCAACCGCTGAAGGTGCCCGCCGAAGCCGAGATCATTTTGGAAGGCGTGGTCTCACTGTCGGATTATCGCGACGAAGGCCCGTATGGCGACCATACCGGTTACTACAATGCCGTTGAGCAATTTCCGGTCTTCACCGTGACCGCGATCACGATGCGGAAGAACCCGATTTATCTCTCCACCTTCACCGGACGCCCGCCAGATGAACCATCGGTGCTGGGCGAAGCGCTGAACGAGGTTTTCATTCCCCTTTTGCAGCAGCAATTTCCCGAAATCGTCGATTTCTGGCTGCCGCCGGAAGGCTGCTCCTATCGCATCGCGGTCGTCAGTATGAAGAAGGCTTATCCCGGCCACGCCAAGCGGGTAATGATGGGTGTGTGGTCCTACCTGCGTCAGTTCATGTACACCAAATGGGTGATCATCGTGGACGACGACATCAATGCGCGCGATTGGAAAGAGGTGATGTGGGCCGTCGCCACCCGCATGGACCCGGCCCGCGACATCACGGTGATCGAGAATACGCCGATCGATTATCTCGACTTCGCTGCGCCGGAGAGTGGCCTGGGCTCCAAGATCGCGCTCGACGCCACCAACAAATGGCCCCCCGAAACCAAACGCGAATGGGGCCGCCAAATCGCCATGGACGAAGACGTGGTGCAGACCGTGACCGAGAAGTGGGCCAGCCTCGGCCTGCCGGGATCAGGAAAGCCGATCTGGTAACGCGTCCAATGCGCGACAGGCTCGATGCTGCACAGGAATGGCCCCGGAGCCTGCTGAATGCCGCCCCAAGATTAACGCCGTTACCCCATTACGCGACATTCTGGACGACGCGCAAATAGTCATCTGGGAGTAGAATTCATTCAGCGAACACGGGAAGGCTGTTCGTTCAACAATTATCCGGGGGGGATCACATGAAATCTGTAGCTTTCGCCAGCGCTTGCTTTGCCCTGACCGCTTTAGGCAATCTCGCGCAGGCCGGTGAGCAATGCCCGCCGCTGCGCGTCGCCGCCAGTGTCGCCATGATCACTATGCCTAGCGGCCGTGTCGTCGTGCCGATGAATGTCGCCGGAGAGACACACTATTTCTGGATCAGTACCGCCACGCCATACAGCTCGATTACAGCAAGTGTCGCCAAAGCGCATCAATTCCCCAGTGAACACAGTAATATCAAATTTGTCGATCTGAACGGTCAAATCTACGACAAGATGACCACGGTACCGAGTTTCGGTATCGGTCGCCTCTTGAGCGGAAGCACGCGGCTCTTGATGATAGAGCACGATTTTCCGACTGCGAATGGCATCACGCCCGATGGCACATTGGGCGCCGATTTTCTGCGCGCCTACGACGTGGAACTCGATTTCGGTGCCAACAAGCTCAACCTCATTTCGCGCGAGCATTGCGATAAGGAGCCGGTCTATTGGCCATCGCAGACTATCGCCAGGCTCCCCATGCTTGTCACCGACTCGAACAAGATCGCCTTCAAGATGACGCTGGACGGGCACGAACTACAAACCATTCTGAGTACCGACATGCCGGGATCGACCCTCAAGCTGAGCATCGCCAAATCGGTGTTCGACGTCGATAACAACTCGCCCGACAACAAAGTCGTGGGCAAACTGGCCGATGGCACACCGCTTATTGCCCACCGCTTCCAGAGTTTGACGGTCGATGGGCTGGTCATCGCCAATCCGGTACTCGTGCTGATGCCGTCGCAGGCTGACGCGGAAATCGAGCATCTGCGCAATGCGCATAGAGGAGCCGGTCAAACTCCTCTCATGCTGCCCCAGCAGCCCGATCTGGTGCTCGGCATGGCCGAGCTTCGTCACCTTCACGTCTATATCGATTACCACCATCAGATGGTTTATCTCACCCCTGCGAGCACCCCAGCCGCACCGGCCACGCACTAAGCCCAGCGGCGGTCTTGGTTCCTTCCGCATTCGTGAGGCATGTCATGGCCGGTGTGCTTCCCGACATCATCACTGACCGCCTTGCCGTGGTTTTCTGCGGGATCAACCCTGCAATGACTGCGGCCACCGCAGGGCACCATTTTGTAAGAAGGAGCAATCGATTCTGGCGCGCCATCCATCTCGCCGGCTTCACCCCCGAGGAAATTCTGCCAGAGAACGACCGGACGATCCTGCAGTATCACTGTGGCCTGACGACGGTGGTCGAGCGGCCGACGGCGCGAGCCGATCAAGTGTCGGCGCAAGAATTTACCGCAGCCGCCGCGCATTTTGAACGAAAGATCACGCGCTATTCGCCTCGCTTCATCGCTTTTCTGGGTAAGGCGGCCTATTGCGCATTATCCGGACAGCGAGAGAGCGCATGGGGATCTCAGCCGGGCGTCTTCGGTGGTGCTCTGGTATGGGTTCTGCCCAATCCCAGCGGACGCAATCGCGCGTTCAGCCTCGATCAGCTGGCCGACGCCTACCGTCAACTCTATCTGGCGACCGGCCTGAACCAACCTCCGACGTAAAGGGTCGATTCACTTGGCGCGCGGAATAAAGCCGGGCACGCCCGTCTCCACCACCGAGTTGAACCTGATGTTCGTCGCGATTTCCTCCCGCATCTGACGCATGGCGTCTTCGGGCAGAGCCGATATTTCAAAGTTCTCTTGAATGCGGTCCGGTTTGGTTGAAGTGGTCAGGAAGGCGGTGCCACGCTGTACGGCCCAGGCCAGCGCAACCTGCGCCGGTGTCTTGTGAACGCGTTGTGCAATGCCTGTGATCACGGGGTCATCCAGCAGATTCGGAACCATGCCATGCCCCAACGGTGCAAACGCCAGCAGCACGATCCCATGCTCCCGGCAGAAGTCGAGCAGCTCCCACTCCGGCAGGTAGGGGTGGGATTCGACTTGCACCACGGCTGGCTTGATCCGCGCAACCGCAACCACCTCTCGCACCTTTTCCAACGTCACATCTGACAGGCCGATCGCGTTGCAGCGACCCTCATCGACGAGGCGCTCCAGCGCCTGCCACGTCTCGACGAGGGTCACCCCGCGATCATAGATAACCTGCCCGCGCTCGTCCCTCGGATCCTGCTCGTCGCCGGGCCGAAAAGCAAAAGGAGTATGGATGAGATAGCAGTCGGCATAGTCGAGCTGCAGTCGTCGCAGACTGGCCTCAAAGGCGGGTTTGACCCGTTCGGGACGATGATTGGTGTTCCATAGCTTGGTGGTAACGAAGACGTCCTGGCGCCGGATCATCCCCGCCTTGAACACCGCCTGCATCGCATCGCCAACCGCCGCTTCGTTGCGGTATCGTTCGGCACAATCGAAATGCCGGAATCCCACCTCCAATGCGGTGGTCGTCGCTTGTTTGGTGACGAGAGGATCGGGGATCAGCGTGCCAAACCCGACGGCGGGCATCGTACCGTGCCCGTGGGCAAGAGCAATTCTCGTATCGCGAAGCGAATCGGCGTTTGCCATACGCATGCTCCTCCTTTGGCCGATGCGAGGACGCGCGGCCAAATAATGGCAACTTTAGCGCGTTCGGTACGGCCATATCCAGCGCGAATACGCGGGACAGACGCGCTCGCCAGCAAGCTTTACCATCTGCCGCGGCAAACCGATCATGATCCCCGCCGTGCCGGGAAGACAGGACCCGCATTTCGGTTATTTAGGGCCATTCAGAAAGCGCGCACGGCTTGCCTTCGGGCGCGCGGCGGGCGAAAACGGTCCCATGAACCCCATTGCCGAGGCCCTGCTTCAGGACCTGATCGCCGCCGCCAAAAAGGCCGGTGCCGACGCCGCCGACGCGCTGTTTGTCGAGAATGTCTCGAGCAGCGTTTCCTATCGCCTGGGAAAGCTGGAGGATGTCGAACGCTCCGAATCCTCGGATATCGGCCTTCGCGTGTTTGTCGGCCAGAAAATCGCCTTCGTCTCCTCCACCGATTTCTCCAAGGAAGCGCTGGCCGCCCTGCCCGGCCGGGCCGTGACCATGGCCAAGCTGGCGCCGGAGGACAAATTTGCCTGTCTGGCCCCGCGCGACCGGCTGGCAACCGAATTTCCCGACCTTGATCTGGAAGACAGCGTTGAGCCTCCCGCCGCGCTGCTGGTCGAACGCGCCCGCGTGGTCGAAGAAGCCGCCAGAGCGGTGCGCGGCATCACCAATTCCGAGGGCGGCGGCGCCAGTTTCAGCCGTTCGGCGATTGCGCTGGCCACCTCCGAGGGCTTCGTTGGCCACAACGCCGGCACCAGCCATTCCATCGGTGTGGCGGTGCTGGCCGGGGAAGGCACCGAGATGGAGCGCGATTATGAAAGCGCCTCGGCACGCCGTTCAACCGACCTCGAAGCCGCCGAAGCCGTCGGCAGGCGTGCTGGCGAGCGCACGGTGGCCCGCCTGGGCGCCCGCAAAGCCAAATCGCAGAATGTGCCGGTGGTGTTCGATCCGCGCGAATCGGCGGGCCTGATCGGCCACCTGGCGGGCGCCATTTCGGGCGCCGCCATCGCCCGCGGCGTCAGTTTCTTAAAAGAATCCATGGGACAGGAAATTTTCGCCCCCGACATCACCATCCTGGACGATCCCCACCGCATCCGCGGCCTGCGCTCCAAGCCCTTTGACGGCGAAGGCGTCGCCAACAAAAAAACCGCCGTAGTCGAAAACGGCGTCTTGAAAACCTGGCTCCTCGATTGCGCCAGCGCCCGACAGCTTGGCTTGCAGACGACCGGCCATGCTGCCCGCGGCACCGGCGGCCCGCCCCATCCCTCGGCGACCAATTTCTACATGCTGCCCGGCACGCTGTCGCCGGATGAGCTGATTGCCGATATCGAAGAAGGCTTTTATGTCACCGAGCTGATGGGTATGGGCGTCAACGCCGTGACCGGCGATTACAGCCGCGGTGCCTCGGGTTTCTGGATCGAAAAAGGCAAAATCGCCTATCCGGTTTCGGAAGTGACCATTGCGGGCAATCTGAACGACATCTATCGCCGCCTCACTCCGGCGAGCGATCTCGTCTTCCGCTATAGCACCAATGCTCCCACCTGCCGCGTCGAAGGAATGACCGTTGCCGGAGCTTGATATCAACGCTGTTGATCTGGAACTGGTCGAACGGGTGGTGCGTAAGGCCGGTGCCATTGCTCGCATCATTGCCGCCCGCGATTTTCAGACCAAAAACAAATCTGATGGCAGCCCCGTCACCGAGGCCGATCTCGCCGTCAACGCCTATCTGACCGAGCATTTGCGGGGCGCGCGGCCCGCTTATGCCTGGCTGTCGGAAGAAAACGAGGACGATCATTCGCGCCTCACCGCGGCCCGCCTTTTCGTCGTCGATCCTATCGACGGGACGCTCGCCTTCGTCAAACGCCGCCCGCATTTCACGGTTTGCGTGGCCGTGGTCGAAGCAGGCGAGCCCGTGGTTGGCGCTGTTTATAATCCGATGACGGAGGAATCTTTCGCCGCTGCCAAAGGCCATGGCGCCTTCCTGAATGGCGAACGTATCCATGTGACGAATACCAGCGAACTCGCAGGCAGCCGCATTCAAGCAAGCAAAACCACCCTCAGCCATCACAGCTGGCATCAGCCCTGGCCGAATATGGTTATCGAAAATCCCAATTCCATCGCTCTTCGCATGGTGCAGGTCGCGAGCGGCAAATTCGATGCCGCCCTGACCATGGCGAGCCTGCATGATTGGGACGTGGCCGCGGCCGATATCATCCTGCGCGAGGCGGGAGGGATCATGACCTCCATCGAAGGCGCCGCCCCGCATTATAATGGCGATACCATCCAGCCCTCGGTCCTGGCAGCAGGCCCAGCCCTTCACGCCGTGCTGCGGGCGCGCCAAATCCAAGAGGTTTCACCATGAGCGACATCATCCCCGATCAGCTCCTGCATCTGGTGTTCGGCGGCGAGCTGACCTCGCCCGATCATGTGACCTTCAAGGATCTGGAGAAGCTCGACGTAGTTGGGATTTATCCCAATTACAAAGAAGCGCTTGGGGCTTGGCGGGGCAAAGCCCAAGCCAGTGTGGATAACGCCGCCGTACGTTATTTTGTCGTGCATATTCACCGTCTTATGCAGCCGGAATAAGCCCGGCCCTCGCCCGGCGGCAGGGACCGTGCTACACCCCGCCGCCATGACCAAAGCCAATGCCAGTGCCGCTTCGATCGCCTATCGGATCGCGACCCGTTATCTGCGCGACCAGAAGGCCATATTGGCGCTGGCGATCAGTTTCATGGTCATCACCTCGCTGATGACGGTCAGCTTGGCGCCCTTGGTCGGCACGGCCCTTAACGTGATCGGTCATGCCGGCAGCAGCGCCCCGCCCACCGGGCCCTTTTGGCTCTTGCCCCTTGAGGCGCTGGCTATTCTGTGGCTGCGCGCCGCGGCCTCTTATATCCAGCAATCGCGTATCGATACTGTCGGCGAGCGTGTCGTTACCGCCGCCCAGCGCGACATGTTTCATTCGCTGGTGCGCCGCGATCTGGTCGATCTCAATGCGGTGCATTCGGGCACCTTTGTCTCGAACTTCCTCTATGACGCCACCTTGATGCGCGACTCCATCACCAAAGGGGTCTCCGGGGTTGCGCTGCAAGCGACGACCTTGATCGGTCTCGTCGGCTTGATGATCTATGCCGATTGGCGCCTGACCGCCCTGATCGCGATCTCGGTCCCGGCTGTGGCTTGGGCGATGGAACGCATTGGCGGCTCCATCCGCCGCACGACGACGCGCAACATGGAAGAGACCGGCTCGCTCTCTACCGCCATCTCTGAGGCGCTGGACGGTCGCCGCGTCATCAAAGCCTATGGTCTGGAAGGCCACACCGCGCGCCAAGCCGAGCTACGGCTGGAAAAGCGGCTGGAGCAGCTCACCAAATTGGCCCGCCGCAGGGCTGCCGCTGTGCCGGTCACCGATATCTTTGCCGGGCTGGTGGTCTCGGGCGCCGTGCTCTACGCCACTTACCGTACCGCGCATGGCGAACTCGATCCCAAGATGTTCGGCACCTTCATCACCGCGGTATTGCTGGCACTGCAGCCGGTGCGCGATTTGAGTCAGCTCCTCCCCATCATTTCGACCGGCACCGCCGCTGCCACACGGGTCTTTGCCATGATCGATGGCAAACCCGCCATCGTCGATAGGCCCGGTGCCAGCGACCTCAGCGTCGCCCGCGCCCCCAAAGGCGGAGCGGTGCGCTTCAAGAATGTCTCGTTCGCTTATGCCGGTACCCCCGCCGTGCGCAGTGTCGATCTCGAGATTGCACCCGGCAGCAAGGTGGCGCTGGTGGGACCGTCGGGCGCGGGCAAGACCACTATCTTCAATCTTCTCTTACGCTTCTACGATGTCAGCGACGGCGTGATCGAAATCGACGGCCACGATATTCGTGCGGTAACGCTCGAAAGCTTGCGCCGCAACATCGCCCTCGTCACCCAGGAGCCCATCCTGTTTGACGAAACCGTGGCGACCAACATTGCCCTCGGACGCCCCGGTGCCAGCCGTGCCGACATCGAACAAGCCGCGCAGGATGCCGCCGCCCATGATTTCATCATGGCTTTACCCCTGGGCTACGACAGCCGCGTTGGCGAAGGCGGTCTCAAACTTTCCGGCGGCCAGCGTCAGCGCATCGCCATCGCCCGCGCCATGCTGCGCAATGCCCCTATCCTGCTCTTGGACGAAGCCACCTCCGCCCTCGATAGCGAAAGCGAGCGCCAGGTGCAGGAAGCGCTGAACCGGTTGATGAAAGATCGCACCACCATCGTGATTGCCCATCGCCTCTCCACCGTTGCCGATGCCGACCGGCTTTATGTGCTGGATCAGGGTCATGTGGTGGAATCCGGCACGCATGCCGAGCTTCTGGCCCAAAGCGGCCTCTACGCGCGGCTCTATCATCACGGCGAGCAGCCCGAATTGGCCGCTGCCGGGCTGGCCTAGATCATGCAACCCCTTGGTCTCACCCTCTATCGCTTGGCCACCACTGCGCTGTCGCCCGCCGTGCCCGTGCTGCTGCGCCGCCGTCTTACCCGCGGCAAGGAAGATCGCGAGCGCAGCGACGAACGGCTGGGCATCGCCTCTCTGCCCCGGCCCGAAGGTCTTCTGATTTGGATTCACGGCGCCAGCGTCGGCGAAAGCGTTGCCGCCTTGCCCCTGATCGAAGCACTGCTGGCGGCCCTGCCGTGCCATATCCTCATCACCAGCGGCACGGTGACGTCGGCCAAGGTGATGCAGCAGCGCCTGCCTGCCAAAGCCATTCATCAATTTGTCCCCGTCGACACACCTTCGGCAACGGAGCATTTTCTAGATCATTGGAAGCCACAGGTCGGCCTGTTTGTGGATTCCGATATGTGGCCGAATCTGATTTTGAATGCCCAGGCCCGCGGCGTGAAGCTGGCACAGATCAATGCGCGGATATCGCAGCGCTCCTTCCTAAACTGGGGACGGGTGCGGGCCAGCGCAGCAGTCTTGCTTGCCGCCTTTGAAACCTGTCTGGCCTTGGACGAGGACATCGCGGCCCGCTTTCGCGCCCTCGGTGCCCGCGATGTGCGGGTCACCGGCAGCCTCAAAGCCGACGCTCCCCTGCTGCCCGCCGATCCGGACAAGCTTGCGGCTCTGAACGCTGCCATTGGCTCGCGGCCGGTGTTTCTGGCTGCGCAAACCCATCACGGCGAAGAAGAAACCATCCTGCCCGCGCATGATATCTTGCATCGCCAATTTCCCGATCTTCTCACCATCATTGTGCCGCGCCATCCCGAACGCGGCAGCGCCATCGCGATGCTGTGCGGCGCGCGTCCCAGCAAACAGCGTTCACGCGGCGAAATGCCCGATGCCGCAACGGCGATTTATATCGCCGACACGATTGGCGAACTCGGCCTCTTCTATCGGCTGGCGCGCTTCTGTTTTGTCGGCGGCAGCCTGATCCGTCATGGCGGCCAAAATCCGTTGGAACCCGCCAAGCTGGGCTGCGCAGTCTTTGCCGGGCCTCACACCTTCAATTTCACCGCCGCTTACGCGGCCATCTTCGCCGCGCAAAGAATGGGTCTGGTCACCAGTGCTGGCGAAATCGCCGCTGCTGCTGCAAGCTTGCTCGACGATCCGGTTCAAGCGGGTCGTCTTGGCGCCGCCGCCTTAGAGGGCGCCAACGAACTGGGCGGCGCCGTCGCCAAAACCGTGGATGTGGTGACAAAGATGCTGGGCCATGCGCGCACCTGATTTCTGGGACCGGAGCGATGTGCTGTCGCGTCTGGCGCGCGGCGTGCTCTCGCCTTTGGCGGCGCTCTATGGCGAGACCGTGCGTTACAAAGCCGGGCGTGCCAGACCCTATCGCGTGCGCGTACCGGTGATTTGTGTCGGCAATATCAGCGCCGGCGGCACGGGCAAGACGCCTATCGCGATTGCCATTGCCGATGCGGTCATCGCCCGCGGGCGCAATCCCTTTTTTCTCACCCGCGGCTATGGCGGCACCCTCAAGGGCCCCGTCGTCGTCTCGCGCAGCCATCGCGCCCGTGATGTCGGCGATGAGCCGCTGCTGCTGTCGCGCAAAGCAGCCACCGTGGTGGCGCGCAACCGGGCCGCCGGTGCCGAGCTTGCTGCCGAACGCGGCGCCGATGTCATCATTATGGATGACGGCCATCAGAATTTTTCTCTCGCCAAAGATTTGTCGCTGATCGTGGTCGATGGTGCCCGAGGCTTCGGCAATGGTTTGGTCTTGCCGGCAGGTCCCTTGCGCGAACCAGTCCCCCACGGGCTGGCGCGGGCCGATGCCGTGATCATCTCCGGCGGCGGAAACCCGTCTCTTCCCGCGTTCGAGGGCTTGGTGCTGCGCGCCCATATCGGCCCGGCGCCGGCGCCAAGCTGGCGGGGACAGCGGGTGCTTGCTTTCGCCGGCATTGGACAGCCCGAAAAGTTCTTCGCCTCGCTCACCGACCTCGGTGCCGAAATCGTCGAGACGGCGAGCTTCACCGATCATCATTTTTACACCGGCAAAGAACTCGGCGCACTGAAGGCAAAGGCGCGCGCCGCCAAAGCCCGGCTCGTCACCACCGAAAAGGATTTCGTCCGCCTTAGCGAGGCTGAGCGCGAGGATATCGAGATTCTGCCTGTCACGGCCTGCATCGAGCCTCTCGCGGCGCTCGACCGGCTGCTTGACAGGCTATGTCCGGCGCTATAGCGCCGCTTATCATGATGCGCCCCGCCACCCTCGCCAAAACGCTGCGCTACCTCGCCGAGGCTGCACCTTTCTTTGCCTTCATGGGACTGTTCCGGCTGATCGGCATCGATGCCGCCTCGGCCTTGGGCGGCTTCATGGGGCGGCATATCTTTATCCATTTGCCCCTCGCGGCGACCGCTCGCGACAATCTGAAGGCCGCCTATCCGCAAAAGACGCCTGCAGAAATCCAGGCAATCGTACGGGATGTCTGTGAAAATCTGGGCCGCGTGGTCGGCGAATACAGCCATCTCGACAAGATGACCTTGGGCCCGGGCCAGCGCATCGAAATCGAAGGTACCGAACATTCCGAAGCGGCCATTGCCCGCGGCAAAGGCGTGATGTTCATTTCCGGTCATCTCGGCAATTGGGAGGTGATGCCGATTGCGGCGGCCCATCTTCATTATGAAGGCGGCCTCGTCTATCGCCCGCCGAACAATCCTTATGTCGACCGCTGGATCGGGCGCCAGCGCGCCAAGCTTGGCCCAGCCGACCAGATCACCAAAGGGGCCCACGGCACGCGCCGCATTTTCACCCTGTTGCGGCGTGGCAAAGCCATTTTCATGCTGGTCGATCAGAAGACTTATGAGGGCGTGCCGGTGCCCTTCTTCGGGCGCGACGCCCTGACCACGCCAGCGCCGGCTTCGCTTGCCCTGAAACTCGGCTCGGTGCTGCTGCCCACCTCTTGTGAACGCACCAAGGGCGCGCATTTCAAAATGAAGATTTATCCCGCGGTCGATTTTACGCCGAGCGGCAATGCCGACGCCGACGCCCTGGCGCTGACCGCCGAAATCACCGCACAAATCGAAGCCATCGTGCGCCAGCGCCCGTCGCAATGGCTATGGGTTCACCATCGCTGGACGATGCCGCGCGATCTGGTGAAAATGAAGAAATTGGCGGCGGGCAGCTAGCCCAATGGCGGGATCGACGTGCGGGTGGCGCGCGAGGGATCGAGCTTCATCTGAAACCAGTTGAGCCCCCAATGGGTGTGGGGTCCGGTGGCGCGGCCGGTGTGGCCGATCTGCCCGATGATATCGCCGCGGCGAACGGCATCGCCTGCCGCCACCAGCCTTTTACTCTGATGCAAATAGCAGGTCGAGACGCCGTGACCGTGATCGAGCAGGGTAAAGCCGCCTTCAAGATAGAAATCATCGGTGATGGCAACGATACCATCGGCCGCCGCATGGATGGATGTGCCTTCCGGTGCCGCGACATCGACCGCCAGATGCGGCGCCATCGGTTTGCCGTTCAAAATCCGTTGGCTGCCGTAGACCCCGGAAAGCCGTCCGGCACAGGGCCATTCGAGCGGTGCCGCAAAATCGGTCCCGGCACTTTCGCGTTTGCGCGCGTCGGTGATGAGCGCGCGCTCGCGCGCCATACGCTCGGCGACCTCCGGTGGCGGCTCGACATATTTTTCCGGCAGACCGGTGATGGCTTGAATATCGTAGTGGCGCGGCGTGGGCAGAATATCGCGCGTTTCCGAATGGCCATCGGCGAATTGGGCCGCGACCAGCACGGGTTTCTCCGCATCGTAAGCAAGGCCGAAAGCGAAGAGGCCCTGGGGCGAGACCTGTAGCGTTTGACCATCTGCCGTGACACGGATGCCCGGCTCTCCCCGTCCGACCATGAGGCCGCCCTGTTCGTGGGAACCGCCAAAGCTGAGGCGGCCCGGCTCAGCCATCGCCTTGGGCATCACGGCCATAGCCGCAACCTGCACCAGAAGGCCGCGGCGGCTGATCATTGCGGGGTCTTCCCGGCCTCCTGAAAGCGCTTGAGCGCGATCCCAGCGGTCGCATAGGGCTCCTGCAACTCGGCGCTCCAATAGCGCAAAGCCTCAAGCGGAATCTGCGTACCGGTCACGGCGCAGGTCACAAAGCCACCGGCTTTGATCACCCGGTACTCGCCATCTTGATATTCCAAGATAGCTTCTCCCTCAGGCCTCAAATCACGTTCCATCTTGTTCATGGCAGTCGCTTTCTGTTCGCTGCTGGTTTTAGGCGAGATGCAGACTCAAAACAAATCGCCTTGCTTGGCAGGGCCTTTTTTGCCGGAGGGATGGTGCTTTGCGCCCGCTGGCCGTCCCCCTTCGCCCGCGATCACCGGCACGGCACCGTCGGCAAAGGTGAGCAACAATGTCTCGCCACGGCCGATCTGGGCCGCCTGCCGGCGAAAACTGCCATCGGCGCCGCGCACCAGGGCAAAGCCGCGGGCCAAGACGGCGCGATAGCTGACACTGTCTAGAATGCGCACGAGAGCTTCCAGCTTGCGCGCCGCTTCGCTGAGCGAGACGCTGTGCACCCGCTCCAGCCGGGCGGAGGCCGCGGCCACACGCTCGCCCGCCTGACCCAGACGATTTTTCAGGCCTTGCGGACGTAATTGTGCTGCCACTGCAATGAAGCCGCGGCGATGCAGGTCGACATTGCGGCGCAGAGCATTGCCCAGCCGCTCGGACGCCACATCGAAACGCTGGCGCGGCTGTGCGAAAAGCTGGTCAGCACGCGGCAACGCCCGGCTGAGATGGCGCAAAACCTCGCGCCGCCGCTCCATACCCAGACTGAAACAGCGCAGCATCCGACGCTCGAAATCCAGCGTCTGGCCGATCAGGTCAGCGCGCACCGGCACCGCCATTTCGGCGGCAGCGGTTGGAGTCGGCGCCCGCACATCGGCGGCGAAATCGATCAGCGTGGTGTCGGTCTCGTGCCCCACTGCGGAAATCAGCGGGATTTCGCATTCGGCCGCCGCCCGCACCACCGCCTCATCATTAAAGGCCATCAGATCTTCGATGGAGCCGCCGCCGCGGGCCACGATCAGCACATCGGGCCGCGGCAGGCCATCGCGCGGAAAGCTGCCAAAGCCGCGGATCGCCGCCGCCACCTCCGCCGCCGCCTTGTCGCCCTGCACAGCCACCGGCCACAGCAGCACGCGGCGCGGAAAACGATCCTGCAACCGGTGCATAATGTCCCGGATCACCGCCCCGGTCGGCGAGGTGATCACCCCCACCACCTCTGGCAGATAAGGCAGCTTCTTCTTACGACTGGCATCGAACAGACCTTCGCCAGCGAGCTTTTTCTTACGCTCCTCCAGCATCGCCATCAGAGCGCCCAGCCCGGCCAGCTCCACCTGTTCGACAATCAGCTGGTAGCGCGAGGAGCCGCCATAGGTGGACACCCGCCCGGTGCAGACCACCTCCAGCCCCGCTTCGGGGCGGATTTTCAAGGCGCGCACCGCCATTTTCCAGATCACCGCATTGATGACGGACTTCTCATCCTTAAGGTCGAAATAGACATGGCCCGAGGAATGGAACTTGAGGCCACTGATCTCGCCGCGCACCCGCACATAGGGAAAGGCATCCTCCACGGTGCGCTTCAGGGCGGCGGAAATCTCGGAAACGCTGAATTCGGGCAGGTTGGCGTGGTCAGACATGATTCACAGATCATATAGGCCGCGCGGCGGAATTGGACCATATCCTGCTGGACGCTTCCGCAAATCCGGCCCAAACAGCAACAGCAGCCCCAGCCTCAGGTGCTTCTTATGAAAGTCCTCCTCATCGGTTCCGGTGGCCGCGAGCACGCCTTGGCCTGGGCCCTGTCGGCGAGCCCGATCCTGGAGAAACTCTATTGCGCCCCCGGCAATCCGGGCATCGAGGCCGTCGCCGAATGCGTGCCGATCCTGGCGAGCCAAGCCGAAGCTCTGATCGCCTTTGCCCTTGAGGCCGCTATCGATTTTGTTGTGATCGGTCCGGAAGTGCCGCTGGTCGAGGGGTTGGCCGACCGCTTTGAGGCCGCCGGGATCAAATGCCTTGGCCCCAGCGGCAAGGCGGCGGTGCTGGAAGGCTCCAAGGGCTTCGTCAAAGATCTTTGTGAGGATTTCGGCATTCCGACCGGCCGCTACCGCCGTTTCCAGGATTCGGCGCGGGCCAAGTTCTTTGCTGAGACCCTAGGCTATCCAGTGGTGATCAAGGCCGATGGCCTCGCCGCGGGCAAAGGTGTCGTCATCGCCGGGACCAAGGCCGAAGCCGATCATGCCATCGATGAGATGTTCGACGGCGCCTTTGGCTCTGCGGGCCGCGAAATCGTGGTGGAAGAGTTCCTCGATGGTGAGGAAGCCAGCTTCTTTGCCCTCAGCGATGGTGAGCATGTGCTGCCGCTGGCGGGCGCGCAGGATCACAAGCGTGCCTATGATGGCGACAAGGGTCCGAACACGGGCGGCATGGGCGCTTATAGCCCCGCCCCGGTGCTGACGCCTGAGGTCACCGAGAAGATCATTGAGCGCATCCTGAAACCCACGGTGCGCGCCATGGCCGCGCGCGGGCGGCCTTACGTCGGTGTCCTCTTCGCAGGCCTCATGATCAAAGACGGCGAGCCCAAATTGATCGAATACAATTGCCGTTTCGGCGATCCCGAAACCCAGGTGCTCCTGCCGCGCCTCAAATCCGATTTGCTGACCGCCCTCATCGCGACGCGCGACAAGGCGCTGGACAGCATCGATCTACGCTGGAGTGACGAGGCCGCTCTGACGGTGGTCATGGCAACCCAAGGCTATCCCGGCGATTACACCAAGGGCTCCTATATCGGCGGGCTTTACGAAGCTCAGCGCCTGCCCGAAGTACAGATTTTCCATGCCGGGACTGCGCGCAAGGATGGCAGGATCGTTGCCTCTGGCGGGCGCGTCCTTGATGTCACCGCCACTGGCAAGACGGTCAAAGAAGCCCAAGCACGCGCCTATGAAGCGGTCAACCGCATCGAGTGGCCAGAAGGCTTTTGCCGCCGCGACATCGGCTGGCGCGCTATCGCCCGGGGAGATTGAGACGGAAGTGGGCTGCATGACCTGCGGCCCCGCTATCCTCAGCAGCCGCCTTGGGCCGGGTGTGCGACCTTCAAGAGTTCGACCTCGAAAATCAAGGTCTGGTCCGGCGGGATGACGCCATTGCCTGCGCCTTTGCGGCCATAGGCAAGACCAGCTGGCACCACCAGCCGCCATTTATCGCCTTCATGCATCAACTGCAGCGCTTCGACCCAGCCAGGGATTAGCGCCCCTGCCGGAAAAGTCGCGGGCTGGCCGGGCTCACTCTTGTCGAAGACTTTGCCATCGATCAGCGAACCCGAGTAATTCACCGTCACGCAGTCGGAGCGTTCGGGTTGGGCGCCGCTGCCCTTCTTCAGCACTTGGTACTGGATGCCCGGAACGGCGACCACGCCGGCCTTTTTGGCATTGGCGGCAATGAACGCCGCATTGGCTTCAGGACTGAGCGGCGCGGGCGCCGGTTTGCCGTCACAAGCACCGACAACCAGAATGCAACTGACCAACACAGCTGGCACAGAAAGACGCATGGGAAACCCTTTCTCGAATTTGGCGCTCAGATACACGCAATGGTTGGCAAAACACAGGAAATACAAGCATTTTTAAGCACTTCTTAAGCATAGGAAGGCGCTGACGGAAAGCCTTGATTAAGGCTCGCAGGCTAAGCTGTGTCTGGAGCAAAACACCATGCTCGCACGAGGATCGCAATGACATCCGCCGGTGAGACCCAGATGCGTGACAATGCGTTATATGCGTACCGCCTCTTGGCCGAAGAATCGTCAGACATCGTGATCGTTCGCGAGCCCGATGGACATATCTACTTTGCGTCCCCTGCTCTGACCAATCTTCTCGGACATACGGCCGCGGAGATGGATGTGGGCAAAATTGCCGATTTCATCCACCCCGATGATCTGGACCGCAGTCGTAGCCTCAACGTCGCGCCACTGCCGGGCGAGAGCTTCACCGCGACCTTCCGGGTGCGCCACGCCCATGGCCACTATCTATGGCTCGAAACCACGGTGCGCGGGGTCTACGATCCGGCGAGCGGCCATTTCAGCCATATGCTGAGTGTCTCGCGCGACGTCACTTTGCGCGTCCAGCACGACATGGACATCAAGGCCGCGCGCGAACGCGCCGAAGCAGCCAGCAAAGCGAAATCGCGTTTCCTGGCCAATATGAGCCACGAATTGCGCACCCCACTCAACGCCGTCATCGGCTTCACCGACATGATGCGCCAGCGCACCTTCGGTCCCCTCGGCAACGAGAAATACGAAGAATACGCCACGCTGATCTATGATTCCGGCCAGCTTCTGCTCGATCTGATTTCCGACATGCTCGACATGGCCAAGATCGAAGCCGGCAAGCTGGAGCTGAACATCGAAACGGTCGATTTCAACGGCACCATCGAAGACAGCGTGCGCATGTTGCGCGACCGCGCCGAAAATGGCGGGCTGGAGCTGACCGTCGCCCTGCCTGCCGAGCCGCTGTGCCTTGAGGCCGATAAACGGGCGGTCAAGCAGATCATGCTCAACCTCTTGTCGAACGCCATCAAATTCACGCCTGCGGGCGGCAGTGTCGGGGTCAGCGCCGCGATCGAGGGCGGATTTGCTGTCATCACCATCGCGGATACCGGCATCGGCATTCCAGCGGAAGACCTTGACCGGCTTGGCCATCCTTTCGAGCAGGTGAACGGCGATCCCATGCTGGCCAAAACCGGCTCGGGCCTGGGTTTGGCGCTGGTACGCGCACTGACCGAAAAGCATGGCGGGACCCTGACCATCACGAGCGAAGAAGGCGTCGGCACCGAAGTCCGTGCCAGCTTCCCGATGCAGGCCTGCAAGCGCGCTGCTGCGTGATTTCGTAGGACGCCGATTTGACAGAAGCGCCGAGGCGCGGCAAGCAGGCGCCATGTTCCTTCTTTGGGCCGGTCTTTCTTTCCTTGTCATGGGATTTGGCTGCGTGGCGATAGACCGCCGCGCCGTGCATTTCTTCTATGACCATGTAAGCCTTCGCTTTCACCGCCTCCTGAACCGCACCACCCATTTTGCCAAGGCCGCCCATTGGCTGACAGTGGCTGTCATCGTCGCGGTCGCAAGCTGGTTTTGGCTGCGTGCCAGTACCGGCCCGAACAATGCCGCGGTCAAACTCGCCTTCCATACCGCGCTCGCCTTCATCCTGGCGCTGGGGCTGGGCACCATCGTCATTCACGCTGCCAAGCTCTTGCTCGGGCGGCGGCGGCCACGCGACGAATTGGAACTGAACCTCTACGGCTTCATCCCCTTCGGCTTCGACCTGAAGCACAATTCTTTCCCCTCCGGCCATGCGCTGACGATTTTCTGTGTGGCAGTGATCGCAACGACGCTGATGCCGCAAGCCGCCATCCTGTGGTTCGCCATCGCCTTGTGGCTGGCATTAACCCGTGCCCTGCTCACCGCGCATTTCCTCAGCGATGTCTTCATCGGCGCCGGCATCGGTCTCATCAGCACCCGCATCGTGCTGGTGAACTGGTTTCCCGCCCTTGCCTTGCCCTGGTTTTAGCAGCGCTTATCCGCGCCGCGCCCTGAAAAATTCCTTCAGGATCAATCCCGCCTCTTCCGCATCGCCTGCCCGCCCGATCTCTGGGCGGTGATGGCAGGTAGGCAAATCGAAGAAACGCGGACCGTGCAGAATGGCGCCGCCCTTAGGATCTTCCGCGGCAAACACCACGCGGCCGATACGGGCCATGGCAATGGCGCCCGCACACATGGCGCAGGGTTCCAGCGAGACATAGAGCGTCGTCCCTGTCAGCCGCTCATTGCCGAGCTTTGCGGCGGCGGCCCGGATCACTTGCATTTCGGCATGGGCCGTCGGATCTTTACGCTCCAGAATGCGGTTTCCGTCCCTGGCGAGCACGAGGCCATCGGCGGAGAGGAGAACGGCGCCCACCGGCACTTCGCCACGCTCCGCGGCCGCTTTGGCTTCCGCGAGCGCCAGTGCTATGGCTTGTTCGTCATCCATGGCAGATTCCTTCGTGGCCAAGTCTAGCACCTACAATCCCCGAGCGTCGGACAAGAAACTCGACGACGACACGCTTGTCCATAAGAGCCTCGGCGAGGCTGACGACGGCCCGCATGCCGACCGCATCGCCAAGGTCATTGCCCGCGCCGGCGTCTGCTCGCGCCGCGATGCCGAGAAGATGATCGCGGAAGGCCGCGTCACCCTGGACGGCGAAGTGGTCACCACACCCGCCACCAAGGTGAACCCCGGTCAGATCGTATGTGTCGACCAAAAGCCGCTGGGCCAGCCGGAAGCGGCGCGTTTGTGGCGCTATCACAAGCCCGCGGGCCTCGTCACCACCCACAAAGATCCGCAAGACCGCCCGACCGTCTTTGCCAATTTGCCCAAACATCTGCCGCGTGTGGTTTCGGTCGGCAGGCTGGATTTCAATTCCGAAGGGCTTTTGCTTCTCACCAATGACGGCGATATCGCGCGGCGCCTCGAAATCCCCTCCGCCGGATGGACACGCAAATACCGCGCCCGCCTGTTCGGCAAAGTGACCCAGGCAGACCTCGACACTTTGGCCGAAGGCGTCGTCATTCAGGGTGTGAAATACGGCCCCATCGTCGCCGATATCGAGCGTAGCCGCGGGGTTTATTCCTGGGCAACCGTTACCTTGAAAGAAGGCAAGAACCGCGAGGTCAAGCGGGTGATGGAGAGTCTCGGCCTGCAGGTGGCCCGGCTGATCCGCGTGCAATTCGGGCCATTTCAACTCGGCCAGCTCGCCGAGGGCGTGGCGGAAGAAATTCCAGCGAAACTTTGGCGCGAACAGCTTGGCATCGGACGCAAGAAGCGCACGAAAGAATAGCCTTAAACGACATGTTTATGACGGACGCGGGGCTTGGCCTAGCCCCGCGAAAGCGCTTGCGGCTTGCACCCTCGTCCTGAAGTGGTAAGAGCACCCCCCAGATCAGACGGAGTACGTCCCATGAAGAAGTACCAGAAGCCGACGGCCTATGCCGTCGAGACCAAAGACCAGCGCTTTGCCGGGACCTTCGAAGTGCTCGTACCCGTGCCCGATCGCGTCAAGCCGCACCGCATTGCGGGTCAATTCCCAACCATGCAGGCCGCCGAAGGCTGGCTCCATAGCGACGAAGGCCAAGACGCCATCGCTGAACTCTTCGCCAAAGAAAAGGGCCGGTAAGCGGTGCACGGCGTTCCGGCGAGCGCGCCATGACCACCATTCAACAAAGCCGTAGCAAGCTCGCGCTCCTCACCGCCGCCACCACAATGGCTGCCATAGCGCTGGCGCTGTTTGCGGCGTTGAGCACGTATCTGACGGGGCTGTGGGCTTTCGTCTGTGTCGCCCTCTTTGCACCGTTGGCGTTGGCTTGCGCCGTGGTCGCCATGAAGGCGGCGATGATGGTGCAGACCCCCGCCATCCTCACCCTCGATGCCACGGGCGTGGTGTTCACACGCGCCAGCATTCCCCAAATCTTTGCCTGGGATGAAATTGCAAGCTTCGAGGTGCTGGCCGCCGGAAACCGCTCGCGCGCGGCCTGCCTCGTCCTCAAAGAGCCGCGTGGCGGGCGCCGTTACATTTCCCTGGGCCGTTTCTGGGAACAGAGCGCCGAAGAAATTGTCGAGGCGCTGACCGAGGCGAAAGCCGCGCACGGCGCCCCCTAACTCAGTTGCCTTTGCCCAATATGGCTTCGCGCCGCGCCAGGCTTTCGGGCGGCCACAGCGCTTCCATATCGTAATAGATCGCAAAGGCAGGCACGCCCTCGGACAGCACCACCCAATCGAGTTTGGAGCGCGTGAAGATGTGCGCCATCGGCGGCAGCACGGAGGGATGTTGGAGCGTCGCCACGCGCAAGAAGCGTATCGCCGGGCGGTGGCCGTAATCGCTCCACAACGCCGTTTGGCAGGAGGGGCAGCGATAGATGTCATGCGGGTTGCCGGATTCGGTGTGCATCTCGATCGCCTGGGGCGCGCCTACAAGCAGCTTGATGCGGTCCGTCTCGATCACCGCAATGATGGCAAAGGCGGAACTCGTCTGTTTCTGGCACTCAGTACAATGACAGCAATTGACAAACATCGGCGCCGTTTCGAGGCGGTAGCGCACCGCCCCGCAGTAACACGACCCGTGCAACGGATAGGACATGGCGGTCACCTTCAGCTCCTGGCGCGCCAGACGATCCGTATACGGATTGCGCGAAAACGGACGATCCCTCGACGACAGCGCGACGCCCCCTCCAAAAACTCTCAACCTTCCGCAGCGGGAGGATTTTATGGGTGGCGCCGCCAACGCGTCTTGATAGCATTGCACTGTAGCACAGGGGCCAGCGATGACCGAACCCGCCGAAATTGCCTTTCTCTTCGATGTCGACAACACCTTGCTCGACAATGACCGCGTCACCAAGGACCTCAGCGATTACCTGATCCGCGAACATGGCGATTATGCTCATGATTGCTACTGGGCGATCTTCGAGACGTTGCGAAACGAGCTTGGTTATGCCGATTATCTGGGAACGCTGGAACGCTACCGCGTCCGCTACTTGCATGACCCGCGCATCCTGCGCCTAGCCAATTGGCTGATCGATTATCCGTTTGCGGAGCGTCTTTATCCAAGCGCGCTGGAGGCCGTGCATCACGTCGCCCAATGGGGCGTGGCCGGGATCGTCTCAGACGGCGATGCGGTGTTCCAACCGCGCAAGGTGCACCGGTCCGGCTTGTCGGATGTGTTCGGACGCAATGTGCTGATCTATATCCACAAGGAAGACGAGCTCACCCATGTCGAGCGCCTTTTCCCCGCCCAGCATTACGTGATGATCGACGACAAGCTGCGCCTTCTGACCGCCATCAAACAATTTTGGGGCAACCGCGTCACCACCATCATGCCGCGCCAGGGCCATTACGCCCTCGACATGAAAATCCTCACCGACTACCCCGCCGCCGACATCGCCATCGATACCATCGCCGACCTGCTGCGCCTCCAAAGGGAGGATTTTTTGCGTGTCGAGCAGTGAAGAACACGCACTGATACCATTTTCCTGCGTCATCCCACCGCCGGGGTTTTCCGTAGGTGAAAATCCATAGTAATATCAGTGCGTTAAATCAATTTTTGGGCAATCCTCCCGCCTTATTCTGACCTCTCGACAGAGAGGCGGCGATGCTGGCCAAAGGATGGATGATCGGTTTGGCCGCGGCTTTGCTCGGCGGCTGTTCAACAGCGCCGCCACTGCCACGCGTGGCCTTCGGCCCTTTGCCCGACAACGAGGTGCGGGCCGATGCCCCGGGTGGCTTTGCCAGTTTCTGCGCCCGTTTTGCCCGCCAGTGCCGCGCGCAAGAGAGTGCACCCAGCACCGTGGCGCTCGATGACCGCATTTGGCGGCGGCTCTATTACGTCAACCGCGCCGTCAACAAAGCCATTACGCCGGAAACCGACCTCGCCCATTATGGCCGTTCCGAATATTGGACCATCCCGGCCGATGGCTTTGGCGATTGCGAAGACTACGCTCTCACCAAACGCAGGGACTTGCTGCGCGCAGGCCTGCCGGCATCGGTGCTGCGCATCGCGGTTGTCGATACACCGAAAAACGGGCGCCACGCGGTCCTCACCGTGTCGACCGATGAAGGCGACTTCGTGCTCGACAATCTGACCGACCAGATATTGCCGTGGAATGCGACCGGCTATGTCTGGATTTCAGCCCAGAACCACGCCGATCCGATGCGCTGGGATGCCTTGCGGCCGGCGCAAGACAGCGGCATCGCGACCGCGGCACAACCCGCCAGCCCGGACAATCAGACCGGTTTGCCCTCGCCCTTGGCGACGCCTTCCCAGAGTCCGTTGAGATAAACCGCCCCCAGGGCGCGATCGTAAAGACCATAACCGGGTTTGCCGGTTTCGCCCCAGATCATGCGCCCGTGGTCCGGGCGGACATAGCCCGTGTAACCCGTGTCGTAATAGGCCTTGACGATCTAGCCAATGTCGAGCGAACCGCAGTCGGATTTATGCGCCGTCTCGTGGAAATTGCCCTTCTCATCCACCTTCACGTTGCGCAGATGCGCAAAATGGATGCGGCCCTTGCCGGAGAATTCCTTCACCAGCTCCACAATGTTGTTCTTCAGATCGGCACCGAGCGAACCTGAGCACAGCGTCAGCCCATTGGCCGGGGTATCGACAATCGCCAGCAAGCGGCGCAGGTCGTGCACATCCTTGACGATCCGCGGCAGGCCGAAGATCGGGCGCGGCGGATCATCGGGATGGATCGCCATCTTGATGCCCGCTTCCTCAGCCGCCGGGATTACGCCTTTGAGGAAAGCCGTCAGATTGGCCCACAGCGTTTCTTCGCCGACCGTTTTATATTCATCGAGCAGCGCTTTCAGCTCGCCCGGCTTGTAGCTGGCATCCCAACCCGGCAGGTCGATGCCTTTTTCGGGATCGATCGAATTGACCACATCGACATCGAAGGCCAGCGCCGAAGATCCATCCGGCAGTTTCATGTCGAGGATGGTGCGCGTCCAATCGAACACCGGCATGAAATTGTAGCAGACGACTTTCAACCCGCAGGTGCCGAGGTTGCGCAGCGTCTCAGCATAATTCGCGATCAGCCGCGCCGCGCTGGGGCGCCCGAGCTTGATATCTTCATGCACCGGCACACTTTCGATGACTTCGAACTTCAGGCCGTGCGATTCGATCTTTTGCTTCAGCGCCAGGATATTCTCGATGGGCCACACCTCGCCCACCGGCACGTCATAGACCGCCGAGACGATCCCATCCATGCCCGGAATTTGGCGAATGTAGCTAAGCGACACCGGATCGCTATCGCCATACCAGCGGAAGGTCATCTTCATCGGGCAGGTCCTTATAAGTGGTACCGCCCCCAGCATTACCCGACAGCAGCCATTTTGTCATCGTTGGAGCGCCAGCCATGACAGACGGTCGCGGAAATTTGACGGCCGCCTCGCCCAGATTGCCCGGTGCAATTCAATTGCCGTGCGCGCGGCGCCTGGACGTTAGGCGGTGAATTATGAACAAAGCTGGCAACACAATCCCGGCACACCAATGCGCCAAGGTCACCGCGGTAAGCAGTTGCTCGTTTCCCAGATAATAGAGCAGATAACCTGATCCAATCAGCCAGGCCAGCACGCCCAACAGGATAATCCCGGAAATGCCGCGCTGACCGGACTTCCAGGCATTGACGATATGCGCCCCCCAGAGAAGCCCTAACGTCCAAAGGGAAGCGAAAGCGAAAAAGCCGTGAGCGGCGCGCCACCAGAATTCCAGGGGATGCGGGTGCGGCCCGAATTCCGTCTGCTGCTGCAGAAAGTAATGAAAAACGAGCCACAGAACACCGGTAAGCCAGAGCCCCGCACCAACGCCGTAAATAGTGGATCGCAGGGACCGTGGCAGGCGGGCCGGCGCTTGGGGTTTGGACGTCGTGACGACGGTCATGAAGATTTTCCGATATTGTTCCAGCCAAAACGCCTGTCATAGATCTGGGCACACGCTCCGTAAGCAGCGAGGATCGAGGCGCTTTTCTCTCCCGTTGCCATAACGACCTTGGTCAATGCATCGGCATCCACGCAATCTTGCGCCACAACGGAAGCAAACCGCCAGATCCCATCGCCGCTATCACCGCGCGGATCGACATGGGCTCCTGCCTCTTCTGCTCCACAACTTCTCTTCGCCATACGGCCGCAGGAACTGGCAATACTGCCATTTTCCACCTCAGCAAACATTGCGACGTCCTCGTTGTAATCGTCTGGAACCAGTTGAATACGCTCGCTGCCTATGCCCGCCACCCGCAGATCGCCGCCCGCATTCACACATACCCGCGCCGGTGAGAATGTCTGCAGGGCCGAAATGGCACAATCCACCGCGTAGCCCTTGGCAATCCCACCGAGATCGATCCATAGCGGCCTTTGAAACGCGATCGTATGATCCTTAAGAAAAACTATGTCGCGCCAACTGCCGTCGGCATCCGGCACAGGTGCATGCTCGGGCGCAGGCAGCATCCGTCGCGCAACCAGTTCCGGCGCTACGGTAATATCGAAGATTCCATCGCTGATCTCCGAGAGAGCAATCGCACGCCTCAGGACCCCTTGGGTGTGCGCGTCGATCGTAACGGGTTCGCGACAGGCTTTGTGGTTGAGACGGAAAACATCACTGCCCGCCTCGCGAAAGCTCATCAGCCGATGAATAACAGCGATCGCATCGAAGGCGGCGTCGATGGCCTCATTCGCGCGATCTGGGAGAAGTCCTTCCACCCGTATACGGACAAAAGTTCCAAGGAGCGGACGGCACCGCTCAACGGGGCGCAAGAACGACCGCATAGCTTGCGAGGAGACGATGAATTCCCTCGGTGATGTGCTGAGACGACAGAGTTGCACCGGAGATATTTTGAATATCCTTGGTCAGTTCCAAGGATACTCCATCTTTTTTTCCTTTGAATTGGGCAAGCCATTTGGGATTTCGGACTTCGCCACCCACATATTCTCTGTATTCCAGGATTTCGACCGATTTGACGGCACCGTGTTCATCGAGTGCCAAGGCAAAGGGGATGAATTCATGATCACCGGTCACCTCATCGGCGATGAACCATCCACCGCCCGCCACACGCCAGGTTTTCAGCTGCCGGCCGGGGACACTGACGCCGCTTTTTCGTTCAATGGAGGCCGCTTGTGCGTCACTGATGACGCGAAAGTCCTGCGTGAAAGTCCGCCCGGGAAACATCACCTGTTGGGCCTGCGCGACGCTCAAATAAACGGCAGCTTGAGACGGCTCTGTGAGCATCAACGCAGCAGGAAGCAGAAGAAATTGTACCTTCATGTTTCGGCTACACTTCCTGTCGGCAACAACGGTTTCGGGCGAACACGGTGAACAACGCGCATGAGACTGAGGATAATACCGATGGTGCAGAGATAAACCACCAATTGCAGGACACTCGGCCGGTCGGTGTAGCCGACGAGCGTATGAAGCACTTTTCCGGCAAGGCTGCCGTCGGTCAGCACACTGGAAGTATCCCAAGCGGTTTCGACAAGCTGGTTTACGATCCCTGCCTGTTGGAGAAATGCCACGGACTGCGCCGCCATGCCAGCAGCCAACAAGGTGATCAACCAACCTGTGACAGAAAACAGGCGGCGGGCAGGAATGCGCAGCAAACCCGTATATATCAGCGCCGCAACGCCACCCCCCAAGAGCACACCGAGTGTTCCCCCTATCGCCATCCTTGCCATGCCCTCCCCGCCGGAAACAGCAACCCCATAGAGAAATAGAACAACTTCAGAGCCTTCGCGCAGTACCGCAACCCCAACGACGATAGCGAGTGCCGAAAGCGTCCGGCTGCCCGCGGCCACCGCCTCGCCAGCCGCCTTGACCTCACTGGCCATGGCCCGGCCGTGCCCGGCCATCCACACATTGTGCCAAGCAAGCATCAACACGGCGAAGCCCAGAATCGCCGCATTGAGCACCTCTTGTCCCGAACCGGTGAAAGCGTTGGCAATTGCTCCGGCAAACGCCGCGACGGACGCCGCACCAGCAACACCGGAGGCGATTCCGCAGGCAACCCACACCCCGCGGTAAGGGACATCTTTGGTAGCGGCCAGCACGATACCAACAATCAGACCCGCTTCGATGACCTCGCGAAAAACAATTATAAGTGCGGCGATCACGGATGCCCTCCGTCGACGGCAATGACGGCGCCGTGAGCAGTATCCGAATGATATTCGCCAATGAATGGGAAGCGGCCCGGTCCGAGGGGCCGTAAGCGCACCGTCACCGTTGACGCACCGGGAAGCACTTTTTCTATCTTTAGGGCTGTGGATTCGAATTCCTCGGGCGTTGCATCAGCGTTGTGAATGGTCAGCACCGACAGCCGGCCAGCGGGCAGACGAATCTCCGCCGGTTCAAAACGATGATCCCGAATTGTAAGTTCCAACTTGACCAAATCCTCCGCCAGAGCTGAGCCGCCGATGGCAAAGATCAGGAAAAGAGTGAATGCAACCTGTCGCATCGACAATCTCTCCGTGGCAAAATGGGATGGGCCTCTGTCAGGCTGGAGCGAACAGCCGCTGACCAACGAACTCCCCCGGCACCGCCCCTCGAGGACAGGCGAATAAGCCGCCGCCGACATGGGTGACGAATTGGTTCAACATGTCGAACCGCGCCATCTTGTCGAAGATCTTGACGAAGCCAGTCCTCGGATCGCGCTGATAGCAGCCGAAGAACAATCCGGCGTCATATTCGAGACCCTGGCGCCATGGTGGCCAGCGCTCAGCGGTGAAGCTTACGCCGTCATTATAGGAATAGGCGCGCCGAAGGATTTCGGCTCCTTCGTTGCTCGCTGCCGTTGCGAGACGGACGTGCGAGTTTTCCGGAAGCACCGGATTGCCATCCTTATCGACGGAAGCCAAGTCCAGCACATCAAATTCGCTCTTCCTGCCGAGCGGGGCACCGGAGAACTTGGCTCGCCCCATGGTCTGCTCCTGGAACGCCACACTTACCCTATCCCAGTGCTCTAGTGCGATACGGATGCGCCGGAATACGGCATAACTGCCGCCTTGCATCCAGTCCGGCCCTTCCCTCCCCGCCCATATGTATTTCGCCATCGCGCCAGGATCGTTGACAGGCGGGTTGTGCGTGCCATCCTTGAAACCCATTAAGTTGCGCGGCGTTCCCCCGGTCCCGGCGTTTGGCAAAAATCCGCTCTGAGCCCAACGAATATGTGCGATGCCTTCGGCAAGATGGGCGAGCTGACGAACCGCATGAAATGCCACCTGCGGATCGTCGGCGCACGCCTGGACCGAGAGATCACCGCCCGTGTGGGTCTCGACCAACTGATCGCCAACAAATTTCGGCAGATCAATCAATGCCTCCGGCCGGCGTGCGGCAAGGCCATAACGATCCACGCCGTCCTTGACGAATAGCCCCGCACCAAAACCGAAAGTCACCGTCAACCGAGCGGCACGCAGCCCCATGGCTTCTCCGGAATCAGCCGCCATTGCTGCAACATCTGGAACCTCGTCAGCCACGTCACCGGCCTTCGGCACGACGGCGGGCTTGAACGGACCCTCGGCAGGCAGTGCGGTTTGCCCGGCGGCCATCCTCGCCGCCGCCAAAGTCCATGCCTGCAGAAGATCTGCCACATCGCCGCGTTTGACCGTTATAAGATCGAACGCGGCGAAATAGGTGTGCGTCTGCTGCGGTGTTAGAATTCCACTTTGATGCACGCCCCAAAAAGGCTCCGTCTGTCTTCCGAACTCGCGCTTGAGTTCGCCGGGTTCGACCGTTTCCGCTGCGGCCGAGCCGATGACGGCGGCTGTGCCGGTGGCGGTTAGTCCCGCGGCCGACGCCAAGAACCCTCTGCGCGAAGCGCGCCAGGTGTCATCATGGCGATTGTTCACCCGATAGTCTCCTTTTGCGGCCCAGCGAAACGGCGTCGAGTTCCATCTCGAACAGCAGGTCGTCACGACAGACGGTTGCATGTGCCGGGGTCAACGGCAGTGTAGGCATACCCCGCTGACGGCAGCAGGCTTCAAAGGCGGGCAAATCGTTGATGTCGCGAAAATACCCAACCGCGCGCGTGGTATGTTCCCACTCCATACCGCGCGAATGAAGGATGGCTTGAACGACATCCAGCGTGAGATGGATCTGCTTGACGACATCGCCCTCATAGAGACTTTCGCCATTTGGCGCGATGCTGGCCGTGCCAGAGATCAACAGCAGCTTGCGATCGGGATACGCGACTTCCACGGCGCGGCTAAACGAGCTGCGGTAGTCGGTCGCCGAGCATTGCAACGGAGAGCTTACGGCTCGAATTTGGACGCCCCTATGGCGGGGTCGTATGGCGAGGACACCGGCACTCAATGCGGCCCCAAAGGGGTTGCGGGCGCCAATACCGGTGCTGGCGGGGATCAAACGGTCGAAAACCTCGCGTGTCCCGAAGAACGCCGTGCGTGCGGCGTTGAATTCGTCATACCAGGACAGCAGCTTGTCCAAATAGAGCCAGGTGCGGATGACATGCGAGAAGTCCATACCGGCCTTTCGCAACGCGGCTTCCATCAGCTCAAAACAACTCTGCGTCTGAGCACCGTAGCCCGACATCAGGTCGGCAGGCAGGATACCGGCCAGAAGGCAATAGTCGGCATCAGCGTCCGACCACACGCTTCCCACAATCCGCCCCGCCACTTCGATCCGCCGAACCTGGACATCCTCAAACACCAGCGCCTGCATCCCGGCCACATGCGCGCCCGGACAAACGTCTCCCTGAACCCACAGCAGCGGCCAATCGACACCTCCCATCCGGGCACACGCAGCGTCGTGAAAGTCACACCCTCCGAAAACCATCTGAGCAACCACGTTGCCCGCGGCCGGGGGAAAGCCGTCGAAAACGGACAGTTCGTCGTGGCCGTGCCCCCGTGCATAGACAAGCTGCTCCTGCAACGGCTTCGTCATCATCACGTCTATCGTTTCCATGTTCATGAGTGTCATCCGTTGCTGCCTCAGCGCGCCTTAAACAAATCTTGGCCGATAAATTCACCGTCCCGCGCGCCACGCGGACAGGCAAACAGTCCGCCGCCTTCATGGGTCCAGAACTGGTTCAATTTGGCGTCGTATTTCGCCATCTTGTCGAACATGTTGATGAATCCCGTGCGGGGATCGCGCTGGTAGCAGATGAAGAACATGCCAGCGTCGTATTCAAGGCCTTGCCGCCACGGCGGCCAGCGCTCGGCAACGATATTCGCACCATCGTTATAAGAATAAGACCGCCGCAACATGGTGAAGCGATCCGGAGTCACGATGCGAAGGTGGCTGGGATTGTCCTCGTCGTCCTCGCTCGCGGCTGACCTCGTATGAGAGTATTTGATCTCGCCGACCGCCTGTTCCTGATAGGCTTGGGGCATGTGATCCCAATGCTCGATGGCGAAACGAATGCGGCGCGTCACGAGATAGGTGCCCCCGCGCATCCAGGCCGGTCCTTCGCTGCCGACCCAAACCACCTTGTCCATGACGGCGGTGTCCGTCATCGAGGGATTTCCCTTTCCGTTCGAAAATCCCAGCAGATGGCGCTCGCCGCTTGACGGCCGATAGCCACACTGAACCCAGCGAAGCTGCGCAACGCCTTCCGCGATCCGCGCTAGCTGGCGGACCGCATGGAACGCCACCTGCGGATCCTCGGCGCAAGCTTGAACGGAAAGATCGCCGCCCGTGCGCGTTTCGGCCATCTGGTCGCCGACGAATTTCGGCATATCGACGAACGCCGCTGGCCGTTGCCGGGCCAAGCCGTAACGGTCCTTGCCATCCTTGATGAACAACCCGGCGCCGAATCCAAAAGTCAAAGTGAGACGGGATGGCGACATGCCGATCGCCTCGCCCGTATCCGACGACATCGCACTGAAATCGGGCGAACCATCGTCATCGCCATTGGGCTTGGCGTCAGGCATCGCCGCCAAAGTCAGTCCGCTGCCGAGCGGCTGGGCTGTATCGCCAGCCGTCATTCTGGACGCGGCCAAAGTCCACGCCTGCAGCAGTTTGGCGACGTCGTTGCGTTTCGCCGTCACCAGATCGAATGCTGCGAAATAGGTACTATGCTGGATTGGAAACGTCACAATACCGGCCTGGTGCTCACTTCTGAAAGCTTCGGTTTGTGCCACCGCTACGGTAGGCGCTGCGGCTTGAGCCTCGGCTGGGGAAGGCGTTCCAGCAGCCACGCCCACGCTGGTGAGCGCCGTCGCGCCAGCCGCCGAGGCCAGAAACCGGCGCCGTGTGGCACAAAAGAGTTCCTTGTCTCCCGCGCTCATCGCACAGCCTCCACCAAAGTGTTCACGTCATCCTCGACATAGTAGAAGCCGCTGCCATCGGGCTTCATGGCAATTCCAAACAAATCGCCATTGCCCGGCGGCGACTGCGCGGGATTAGCATCGATCCACTGGGAAACAATCTGCTTGCCGGCCACAGGATCGATTTCGACGACCTGACCGTTCTTGGCGTTGGTGGTCAGAAGATTGCCATTCGGCGCCATCACCATGGCAAGAGGACGCCGCAATAGGCCATCTCTTGTCACCTCGCGTCCCGTTCCGGCGCTGGTCGTGCGCGTCGATGCCTGATCGACTGCAACAATGCGATTGTTCAAAGCGTCCGACACATAGAGCGTATCGTTTGCGCCAAGCACCACACCCGTTGGCCCGACAAGGAAAACGTCTTTGTCAGATCGCTCGGACAAGCCATCGGCAATAACGGTCTCGCTGGTGATTACCGGTGCTTTCCCATTGGAAATCTGAAGGTCCATCCGGAGCACCGTGGCTTTGTTCACGGTCACCGGAAATCCGGTCTTGGGATCGCGAACGTCAGGCCCTGCCACATCAAAACCGGCCATACTGATAAACAGCGTAGCCCTATCCCCCGTTTCGCTGACGGCCATATTACCCCAAGGATAGTTGATGTTCGGCCCGCTCCATGCCGTCACCAGCTTCCCATTGGAATCGAGCACCAACAGACAGCCGGTCCCTCTGGTCTTCATCGTGCCGTCGGCCGACGGTGCGCTTCCGACGATCACCCAGCCGCTTTTCAGCATGGTCATCGCAGTCGACAAGCCCACCCCTCCAGGACACTGCGGAAGATGTTGGGGAATGCTGGTAAACAGAGTCACCTTCTTGGTCGATGGCGTGTAGAGAATGATTGTGCCGCCAGTGCCCTGCAGGTTTGAAATGTTATTGAAGTTATCGACGAGGACATCGTCCTTCTGAATTTTGCCGGCCGATACCGGGGCGACGAATATGGCATAAGGATTGAGATCGCCATTGTCGGGAATCGTCGAAGCCAAAGTGGCATGCCGATGAACGGTTGCGAGAAAACTGTTGCTTTCGCCTTCCGCATGGCATGAGGCCATGGCAGCGGCGGCCCCAAAGAACAATGCCACGATCGACTGCATTCGCATAGTGCAGATCATTGTATGACCCCCTCACAAAATAATATTGGTTCGAAACCCGAGCACAAACTCGTTTTTCACACGCTCATTCGACGAATCCGAGATGCCCGCGCCGGGATTAAAAACGTATTGAATGTCCGGCTGTATCTGCCACCAAGGCGCCATCTGATACGAGTAGGTCACCTCCAAATAGGTTTCGCTGGTCCGCACCGGGATGTAGAGGCCGGAGAAATTGGCCGCGTCCCGGTCGGAGCCTGACACGTGGTCGCTGACATGCGCGAATCCAAGACCAATGCCAAACGTGTCATCGTCGCGATGCATAAACGGCTCGCGGAGTGTCAGTCCGACATTCAAACTGAAATCCACCAGATTGCGGTCGGTCAGCGGCGTTCCCATGGCCCGAACGAACACATTCAGCGTTCGATCCAGTTCGTCCGCCTGCTGCCAAAGCATTTGGTCGGCAACCGCATAAATCGCGAAATTCCCCCGGTGTTGCCGTGGATTACCGGAACTGCTTGGATCCGCCAGCGAGCGGCCGCTATCGTCCCAACGCTGGTCGTCGAAACTCTCGCCGTCATACCAGACGCCTAGCTTGTAAGTCCGAGACAGGGCTTCAGGCTGATCCGCATACAGAACGGTTCCAAGAGACGGATACGTATATTGAATTTCGGCGATCGCCAGTGGCGGCCCGCTCAGCCGAAAATCGAGACCGTTGGAATTATCGAGCTGGGAATCGGCGGCTCCGCGATCGGCCATTGGCCTACCCTTGAACACACCGATGAGAAAAGTCACCGAATCCGTGGGCTTAGCGCGCAGCCGGACGCCAAGGCTGGAAAGCGGATAAGCCGGGCCACCACCGGGCATGTCAACCGACGGCACCATGGGCCAGCCGAACATCGTGTTGACGAACAGCAAGGCGTTCTGACTCACCATGAATTCCTGATCGAGGCTTTGCTGCCCGATCCGGATATCCATGCGGTCTTCGTCCAGGAACTTCTGCTGGTACCACATTTCCCAAAGCCGGGTTGCGCGATCGGCTTCGATACCGCTGGCAGTCTGGAGCGTCCCCAGATTATCGGCACTCAGGTTTCGGCCATGGATCTGGAGAGCGCTGACATTGAAGGTGCCGCCATACCAACCGAAGGCACGCTGTGTGTCCATTTGTACGATCGCGGTCGTCAGACCATCGTAATCGGCCCCTCTTCTGGTCCCTCCGGTCACATTGCCGAGCACTTCACTGGTTTCTTGCATGGCAAAAGAAACACCGGAGCGGCTCAGAAAAGGCCGCAGACCCCACATGTTTCCCAGGAGATAACCGTTCCGCTCGATGCCATTGAGGAATCCGAGAGGACCGTCACCCTGCCCTGCCTGAAGCGAGTCCGTATCGACCGGCACGGAAAGCGTTGGTGGCGCTGCTATCGCGGTGCCGGTCCATAAACAGGTGGCGGCGAAAAACAAAAATGCGCCAGCGCCGACACGCCCCCCTTCGCGCTTCTTACAGAACCGCGTCTCAGATGGAATGGGACCCGATCTCGACATTGTATAATGTTCCCCCATAAATATGCATGTGCGCCTCATTCTCTTTTTCAATCAAAAGGAGTACTTGCACATGCGAGACACACGCATAATTCGATAATCGAAATATTGCGCAATGCGGGCGCGCCGCCTAGTTGCAACTTCGTCGCACCAGGGAGCGATATGCCTCCTGGCCGCCTCGTTCGCCGACGGCGCCGTTAAGAGATTTTGTTGAAAAAACCCGGCGCAGAACGGTCTCTGGCAAACCAGAAGCAGGCGCCCGCAATATTGATAATTGGGGGGTGCGGCGGTTTGAATTTCGCCGCGGGTACCGGTCTACACGTCGCGCACGATTTCGCGCGAGACTGCGAGGCGTCTCAAGATTGCGCCAGCGCTACGGGCTTTTCATAGCCCTTGGGGTCTTGATGGATGATGATCTCAGCCTGCGGGAAGGCAGCGCGAATCCGGGCTTCGACCTCGTCACTGATTTGATGGGCGCGATATAACCGCAGTGCCGGGTCGAGTTCGATATGGACTTGAATGAAGCACTGCATGCCCGCCCCTCTCGTGCGCAGATCGTGGATGCCATGAATATCGGCATGCGCCAGCAGAATATCGCGGATGCGATCGCGGTCCGCCTCGGGCAATTCGTGATCCATGAGCTGGTCGTAGCTCTGGCGGAAAACGCTCCAGGCGGTGTGGGCGATCACGATGGCAATCAAGAGGCCCACCACGGGATCGGCGGCTGTCCAACCCAGCCACGAAGCGCCTACGATCCCGACGATCACGCCCGCATTGACAAGGATGTCGGTGACATAGTGGGCACTATCGGCGCTGATCGCGATGGAGCCAGTGCGGCGCACAACGGCACGCTGTGCCAGAACCAGCACCAGCGTCACACCAATCGATACCGCCATCACCACAAGGCCGATACCGCCATTGGTAATGGCATGCGGCACAAGCAACCGCTGGATGGATTCGAAGGCCAGGAACACGGCTGAGCCGCCGATGAGCGCGCCTTGTGCCAATCCCGCAAGCGGTTCGGCTTTGCCATGGCCGAAGCGATGCTCGCGGTCGGCTGGTGTCAACGCCTGGTTCACCGCAAGGAGATTGAGGAAGGAGGCGAAAATATCGAGTGCGGAATCGGCGAGCGAACCCAGCATTGCCATGGAGTCGGTCAGAGCGAACGCCATCGTCTTCAGGCCAGCCAGCGCCATCGCCGTAATTACTGCCGCCAGCGCCATGCGGCGCATCAGCCGGCCGGTGTTGGGATCGCTTGGCGCCATTTACGGAAACAATCGCTCGGTCCGCCACGGCGCGTCTTCGCTGTCGCGGCGGTAGACTAGACGGTCGTGCAGCCGGAACGGCCGGTCACGCCAGAATTCGATCTCGCGCGGACTGACGCGAAAGCCGGACCAATAGGGCGGACGCGGCACCTTGCTGAGAGCATATTTCAGCACGTATTTGGCGATCTCTTTTTCAAACACCCAGCGGCCTTCCATTGGCCGCGACTGCGCCGAGGCCCAGGCGCCGATCTGGCTGTCCTTAGCACGGCTGGCGAAATAGGCATCGGCTTCCGCCTCGCTGACAAGACTCACGGGACCGCGCACACGCACTTGGCGGCGCACCGTTTTCCAGTGAAAATTCAGCGCCGCCTCCCGATGCGCCAAAAGCTCGGTGCCCTTGGCGCTTTCCAGATTGGTGTAGAAGACAAAACCGCGCGCATCGACAGCCTTGAGCAGCACCATGCGGATATTGGGGCGGCCCTGGCTATCGGCTGTGGCAACCGCCATGGCATTGGCTTCGTTGGGCTCAGTCTTATCGGCCTCCGCCATCCATGCCTTGAACATTTCAAAAGGATCGCGTGCCGTCGCAATGCCGCCGTCGTCTATGGGCCCGCCAATTTCACTGTTGCCGATTTCGCTCATGGTCCCGCATAGCATCTTCGTTTTGCATACGGAAGCGCGCCGGTGCTAGCTTCGGCCCATGCAGCAATCCTTCCGCGCCACGATTGGCCTTATCTTTTGCGCCGGGCTCTTGGCGGCGTGCGCCAGCGGCCCGGATGAAGCCGAGATGCAAGCCACTTTCAATACCGGGCTGACGCAATACGACGCTGGCAATTATCAAGCAGCTTACCGCACCTGGCACGATATCGAAGATGTCGATCTGGCCGCTTTGCGCAACGTCGCGGTTATGCTGCGCAAAGGGCAAGGGATCGAAAAGGATCCCAAAGCCGCCCGGATCAAGATGGAACGCGCCGCCGATGCGGGTCTTGCTACCGCCCAGGCGGATTTGGGCGACATGCTGCTCAGTGGTGAGGCGGGTCCGCGCGATGTGACGGCGGCCCTGCCCTGGCTCGCCCGTGCGGCAGCGGCGGGCCATCCCTTGGCGGCCTTTCAGCTCGCCAAGCTTTATGAGACGGGCGACGGGGTGCCGAAAAATCTGGATATCGCCCGCAAACTTTACGGACAGGCGGCTGCCGCCGGGTTGGAAGACGCCGCCAAAGCCCTGCAAAATCTCCCCCCGCCGCCGCCATCAAGCGCCGCGGGGCAAACGGGCCATTAACAAGACTTGAAGCCTCCCCATATATAGAGCTGATTTAGAGGCCTGACCCCGACTCACGGGCTGGGCGGAGAGACAATGCGCGACCCTTATGAAGTCCTCGGCGTTGCCAAAAACGCCAGCGAAGCAGAGATCAAGAAAGCGTTCCGGACGCTGGCCAAGAAACATCACCCAGACACCAAGGGTGGCGATCCGGCGGCGAAGAAACAGCGCTTTCAGGAAATCAGCGGCGCCTATGACATCGTTGGCGACAAGGAAAAACGCGCCAAATTCGATGCCGGGCAGATTGACGCTCAAGGCAACGCCAAAGGTTTTGATCCTCGCTCCCAAGGCTTCGAAGGCGGCTTTCCCTTCGGCAACGCCGGTCAAGGCCGGGGCCCGGGCGCTGGTCAAGGTCCGGGCGACTTCCATTTCACCTGGAGCAACCGTGGCGGCCAGCAAGGCGGCCAGCCGGGCGGCGGTTCCCAAGAAGGCTTCAACCCCGAAGATATTTTTGCCGATCTGCTCGGCGGCTTTGGCGGCCGCGGCAGGCGGCCTCAGCCCCAACCCGGCCAGGATTTCGAGGTCCAGACCACGGTCAGCTTCGAGGAAGCGGCGACTGGCGGCACCCGCCGCGTGGTGCTGCCCAATGGCGAACAAATCGATGTGAAAATCCCTGCCGGTCTCAAAGATGGGCAGCAAATCCGTCTGCGCGGGCGTGGCGGCGCAGGGCGCAATGGCGGGCCGCCGGGCGATGTCTTGATCCTGGTGGCGGTGGCGCCCCACGCCTATTTCACCCGTGACGGCCGCGATTTGAAAGTCGACTTGCCGGTGACGCTGAAAGAAGCCGTGCTCGGCGGCAAGGTACCGGTCGACACGCTCTCAGGCACGGTGGCGCTATCGATTCCGCCCGGTTCCAACTCCGGCAAGGTGCTGCGTCTGAAGGGCAAAGGCATTGCGGGTGCAGGTCAGGAGCGCACCGGCGATCTCTATGTCCGCCTGATCGTCACCCTCCCAGAGGCGGACGATGCCGAGCTGCGCACTTTCGTGGAGCATTGGAAAACCGCTTATAACCCGCGCAACAGCTAGCTCGGTTCAGCTCACTCGGCGTCGGGAAACGCGGCGGTCGCGCACCAGAATTGCGAAACCCAGGCTCGCAAACAGCAGTGCGGCGGCAGACATGCCGATGGCATAGCGATAGGCGCTGACAACGCGTGTTTCGGCCAGCACCTGCCGCTGCGCCAGGGTTTTCATCTCGTTGGCGCGCATAGCGAGCAGATGGTCTTCGATACCGCGCCGGCCCACCTTTTTGCTGTAGTCGATGATCGCAGCAATGACACGGGTGCGATCGCCCGGTGCGCGCCGCACCAAATCGTCGAAATAGGCCCGGTGCTCACCGAGAAGCCGCCTCAGCGTTACCACATTGGCCATCTGGACCGGATTATCGCGGAACACCGCATCGAAGCCGGCAACGCGATCGTGCAACACGCTCGCTTCCATCTGTTTCCAGGTGAGATAGACGGGATCGCCGCTCAAAACATAGCCGCGCACGGTCATCTCGACCCTGAGGATATCGGTGTCAACGGCTGCCAATTCCAGCAGGGCTTCGTTCGATTGCTGGACCCGCGCATACCCTTGGCGCAGCTCCGAGACATTGGCGCTGAGCAGGGTCATGGCCGAAACGAACAAGACCAGCGAAACAATCAACAGCGGCAGACCCATCTCCCTGAGGGTCCCGGCGTCCAGCATATCCCAGAAGCGCGATCGCGGCTGTGCCAGCATGGTCATCGGAAAAAATCTCCCGCAGCAGCGCTCATGCACCTGCCCCCTTGGTAGGGTTTGTGGCGAAACTATGCCCGACGGAAGCTTAAGCTTTGTTTAGCGTTCCCTATACGGAGCTTTGCTATGCCCCTCTGCCGGCGGCCCGAAAGGCGATTGCAGCCGCGCAGCCCAAACACCGATACCGCCCAGCGCAAAGGCCACCAGGATAATGCCTGCCGCCAAGAGGAAAGCGCGGGTAATCTGATCCGCCATGAGGCGCTGGCGTTCCCCTAGATCGCGAACCTCTTGCATACGCAAATGGGCCACACCGTCGCGTGTCTTTCTCATCGTTGCACGGACCGAGGGATCGACGATAGCACGGGCCACCAGCTGGGCCTTGTCCGGGCCATCGCCACGCAGCTTGGCAAACAGCGCCATGTGCTCGACCACATCCTGCATCACGCTGCGATATTCGTCGGCGCGCTGCGGTTCGTCAGCCGAAAGCCGGAGCAGTTCAACCCGCGCGGAGTCGCATCTGGCCTGTTCCGCCTGTTGAAAACGCAGAAAACGCGGATCGCCTGTCAGGGCATAGCCGCGGACCGTCATTTCATTGCTGAGGACAGCCGTCTCCAAGTCGGAGAGGCGTAGCAGCACATGCTGGGAGCGTTCCATTGCGTGCAGGCTGCCGCGCAGGGCCGACACATTGGCGAAGAGTAAAAGCGTGGCCGAGCCCAGCAGGACGATGGCGCCAAACAGGGTTGGCAGACCCAACTCGCGCAAATGGTTATGCCGTCCGCCTGCCGGGTCCTGTGCTGCCGCTATAGCCATGGGAATATGTTCCGCCGCTGCCGAGTGATCTTGCCACGTAGACCGTTAAACTTCCCTTAGGCGTTGTTACTCGCGGAAAAGCACCTGCTTTGCGTGTGTGAGACGGCCGCGGCGGGCGGGGAAATCTTGCTTCCCGAGGCGTTTCCAGGCAATTGACGCCCCTTGATAGAGTCGGAGACAGAAGACATGGCATTTGAAGGCCTAATGAAGGGCAAGCGCGGCCTCATCATGGGCGTTGCCAACCAGCATTCCATCGCCTGGGGCATTGCGCAGGCGCTGCATGAAGCGGGGGCAGAATTGGCCTTCACCTACCAGGGTGAAGTCTTCAAGAAGCGCGTGATCCCGCTGGTGGAGCCGATGAACCCGGCCGCAGTGCTCGATTGCGACGTCACCGATCCGGCCTCGCTCGATGCGCTTTTCGCCGCGTTGCAGGAAAAATGGGGCAGCCTCGATTTCGTGGTCCACGCTGTCGCCTTTTCCGACAAGGACCAGCTCAAGGGCCGCTATGTCGACACCACAGCCGACAATTTCGCCCTCACCATGAACATCTCCTGCTTCTCCTTCACGGCAGTCGCCCAACGCGCCGAAAAGCTGATGACGGATGGCGGCAGCATGGTGACGCTCACCTATTACGGCGCCGAAAAGGTGATGCCGCATTACAATGTGATGGGCGTGGCCAAGGCGGCGCTGGAGGCCAGTGTGCGCTATCTCGCCGAAGACCTCGGCAAGAAGCAGATCCGGGTCAATTCGATTTCGGCTGGCCCGATCAAGACCCTGGCGGCTTCCGGCGTTGGCGATTTTCGCTATATTCTGAAGTGGAACGAGAACAATTCCCCGCTGCGGCGCACCGTGACGACGCAGGAAGTCGGCAACTCCGCCCTCTTCCTCCTCTCCGATCTCGGCAAGGCCGTCACCGGCGAAAATCTGCATGTCGATGCGGGTTATCATGTCGTCGGCATGAAAAACCCGGAAGCGCCGGATATGACCGTCGCCAAGTCGAGCGAGTAATTTCCTAAGGGAACGCCATGTCCCATAATAGCTTCGGCCATATATTCCGGGTCACCACCTTCGGCGAAAGCCATGGCCCGGCGCTGGGCTGTGTGGTGGATGGCTGCCCGCCCAATATTCCGCTCATCGAAGCCGACATTCAGGGCGATCTCGACCGGCGCAAACCGGGCAGTTCGAAATTCGTCACCCAGCGAAAAGAGCCGGATCAGGTCAAAATTCTCTCCGGCGTTTTTCAGGATGAGCGCCTGCCGCAGCAGGTGACGACCGGCACACCCATCGCGCTTCTGATCGAGAACAGGGATGCGCGCTCCAAAGACTATGGCGACATCAGGGATAAGTTTCGGCCCGGCCATGCCGATTACACTTATTGGGCCAAATACGGCGTACGCGACTATCGCGGTTCCGGCCGGGCCAGTGCCCGCGAAACCGCATCGCGCGTTGCCGCGGGAGCGATTGCCCGCAAGGTTCTGAACACGCTTTACGGCGAGGTCAAAATCCGCGGCGCCTTGATCCAGATCGGCCGCGAAAAAATCAATCGTGATGGCTGGGACTGGGCCGAAGTGGCGCGCAACCCCTTCTTCTGCCCGGATGCATCCGCCGTCGATCCGTGGACGGACTATATTGAGGACATCCGCAAAAAGGGCTCGTCCTGCGGCGCCATTGTCGAAGTGGTCGCCGAAGGCATTCCCGCGGGTCTGGGCGCCCCCATATACGGCAAGCTCGACGCCGACCTCGCGGCAGCGATGATGAGCATCAATGCCGTCAAAGCGGTCGAGATCGGGGATGGTTTCGCCACCGCTGCCATGACCGGCGAAGAAAATGCCGACGAAATGCGGGCCGGTACACCGCCGCATTTTCTTTCCAACCATGCTGGCGGCATTTTGGGTGGCATCTCCAGTGGCCAGCCGGTGGTGCTGCGCTTTGCCGTCAAACCCACCTCCTCCATCCTGACCCCGCGCCGGACCGTCGATGTCGAGGGCCATGAAACCGAAGTCTTCACCAAGGGCCGCCACGATCCTTGCGTCGGCATCCGCGCCGTGCCCGTGGGCGAAGCCATGATGGCGCTGGTCCTGGCCGACCACGCGCTCAGGCAACGGGCACAGAACGGCTGACACCAAACCGGGGGGCGCGATGGATACATTCAGTTTTCTGTCGGTTCTGTTTTCGGTCATCATGGGGTTGGCGCTGACGGAAGTCCTGCAGGGCCTCCGCAGCCTGATCCTGGCGCGCCAGCGCGTGACGATTTACGGACCGGCGCTGATCTGGGCCGGATTGATGATCGTCATCGTCGCCCAGGCCTGGTGGGGCATGTTCGGCATGCGCCAGTTTCGCGATTGGAACATGGCCATGTATGCGGCCGTGCTGCTTCAGATCACGCTCATGTATCTGAGCGCAGCCGTCGCGCTTCCGGAAATTTCCGGCCGCGACGCCATCGATATGCGCGCCATCTATTACGCCAATAGCCACTGGTTCTTCGGCCTTCTGGCTCTGACGGTGGCCTCCACTTTCCTCAAGGATTACGCCACCACCGGCTCTATCAAGTACTCGTGGAATGCGTTGTTTCTGGTGATGTACATCCTGCTATCGGCCATCGCGGCGGCCACCAAGTCGTCCTGGTACCACTGTATTCTGGCCCCGTTCAGTGCAGTGGCTATCGGAACCTATGCGGCGGTGCTGTCATTCCGGCTCTAGCGCAGGGCGCCGGGCCATCCCAGCGCAGTCCATGCTGAATCATAGTGCGTCTATGATGCAATCAGGGCTAGCGAATAGGACAGCATGCATTCCTTTGGCTTCGGTGACAAAAGCAGGCTAGCCAATGTCGCAATCGCACCCCATATATGCGGCGCGCTGCTCCGATTCCCATGGAGCGGGCTGGAGAGGACATCGCCATGACCGATCTTCCGATCACCATTATTCTCATCATCGTGCTCTTTGCCGTGGTCATCACCTTGATGGCGACCTTCTTCACGGTGCAGCAGCAAAGCTGCGCCATCGTCGAACAATTCGGGCGCTATGTGCGTTCGGCGGGCCCCGGCCTCAACGTCAAGATTCCCTTTATCGAAGGCGTGGTGCAGCGCGTTTCGCTGCGCATGCAGCAACTGTTGATCGAGGTCGAAACCAAAACCTCCGATAACGTCTTCGTCAAAATCATCGTGGCGGTGCAATATCGCGTGCTGGAGGGCAGCGAGGCGCTCGCCTATTACCAGTTGCAGGATCAGGAAGAACAGATCAAATCCTATGTCCTCGATGTCGTGCGCGCCAAAGTCCCGAAGATGGGGCTCGATGAAGTGTTCGAGAAGAAAGACGACATCGGCCAGGCGGTGAAGACCGAGCTGGATGCCTCGATGAAAGTTTACGGCTTTGAAATTCCCAATGCGTTGGTCACCGACGTGAACCCTGCCGACAGCGTTAAAGCGGCGATGAACGAAATCCAAACCCAGCAGCGTCTGCAAGTTGCCGCCGCCGCCAAGGGCGAAGCCAACAAGATCCTGGTGGTGAAAAATGCCGAGGCCGAAGCCGAATCCAAGCGCCTGCAAGGCGAAGGCATCGCCAAGCAGCGCCGCGCCATCGTTGATGGCTTGCGCGAGAGCATTGCTGCCTTCAAGGAACAGGTCGGCTCAGTCAGCGAACATGAAGTGCTGAACCTGGTACTGCTGACGCAGTATTTCGACACGCTGAAGGAAATTGGCGTCTCCTCAGGCTCCAAGGTGATCCTGATCCCGCATTCCCCCACCGGCATGTCCGACATCTCCGCCCAACTGCGCGACACCATCATGGCCGCAAACGAAGTGGCGACCCCGAAGAAGTGAGGGGCAGTCTGTCATCCCGGACACGCCCGTTCTAACTTTATGGATTGTGGCCTGTAACAGCGGGCCACTGCCTCACTTGTCATGGCCTGTCACAAGGGGCCATCCAGCTTTCTTCTGGCACAGCAACGCCAAAGATTCTCAAGTCACTTCTCGAACATCACAGCGATACCAACTGGATGACCCGTTGTGACGGGCCATGACAATGCCATCCAATTATGCATTCAACTCTTCCGTCAAATCGCGCCACTCGGGATTGTACTTCTCGATCAGTTCAAGCTTCCAGCGCCGCTTCCACTTCTTCCAAAGCGTCTCCTGATGGATCGCCACGTTGACGTCTTCGAAAACTTCATAGTGGACCAGCATCTTCACATCGTATTTTTTTGTGAACCCTTCGACCATTTCGCTCTTATGTTCTCCCATCCGCCGCGCCAAATCATTGGTGACGCCGATATAAAGCGTCCCATTGCGGGCACTTGCCAGAATGTAGGTGTAATAGAACTTTTGCACAGCGCCCCCGCCCCATGCTGCCTGCTCCCATTATGCCATGCCCCGCCACGACGGGCCACAGCTCCACTTGTCATGGCCTGTCACAAGGGGCCATCCAGCTTTCTTCTGGCACAGCAACGCCAAATATTCTCAAGTCACTTCTCGAACATCACAGCGATACCAACTGGATGGCCCGTTGTGACGGGCCATGACAATTAATTTGGTGGAAAAACCAATTCTCCTTGAAGCCACCCCCCACGATCCCCATCTCTTGCAGGTTCTTTGACATCGCCGGGACAGGACTTGCCGCGCCTATTCGCAACGCGGTAGATCGAAACATTTCGCGAATTGTACGCAAACACAACAAAATGGTTAATTTTTCTTTGATTACCGTTTTGGTTCAAGGGGGTAATGCCAAAACTGGGGAATTGAACCGCGAAAAACAAAACTCGCCGCGGTGCTCCTCCACGATCTTTAGCGCTCACCAAAGCATCTTTTGAATTACGTTTTATTCCAAAGCTTTAGCCACCATTTGGGCCATTTGAATTGCGTTGGGGACGCAGGAGGAGCCCTTAATGCTCTGGGGCGCTCGCCTTTCCATGCCGGAATTACTGTTTCTGCTTTTGCACCCACAGCTAGCTGCGGATGGGAGGGCAGATCGACCTCCTCCTTCTTCTCACGCGCTGCGACGCAGGCGATGGCCCGCTTACCCAGATCGGGAAAGTCCCGCGCCAGCGGCAGGCTCTCCACCACGCAGGCATCGAAGAAGGTGTAGTGGTCGCTCTCGCCGCAGCCGAAGGAGGAGCGGTCCGGCGCCGCCGCCGTCAGCACGATACGGTCTGCGGCCTTCAGTTTGGGGATGAACACCCCCGAATAACAGGCCGAGACGATCACCACCGCGGGCCGGCCATGACAGGATTGATCGATCATTTTGGCCAATCCCGTGGGGCTCAGAAGCGCATCGCCGATACCGATGCCGTGGTCGTCGCCATGGGAGGTGAGATAAGCGAGGCAGCCGCCCCGCGCCTCTGACGCCATTTGTGAAAGCCCGCGTGCGATGTTGCGCGGCGTCGACAAGGCGGGATGGCCGTCGGAAAATTTCTTCGGGCGGTCCGAAAATTGCGCGATGTGATCCGGCGCAAAGCCAATGCCGAGAAGACCGTGCGTGATCGCACTGCGGCCATTGTCGAACACCGCGGTGCGGGCCCCTTCGTGAGAATAGGAATCGCCTGCCACCACCACTGCCGCCCAATCCGAAAACGGTGCCGCCCTCGCGGGGGCCAAGGTCAGGAGCAAAAGCAGCAGCGCGAGCGGTGTCCTCATCGCTCAAAAGCTCCCACAAGTTCAATATGCGACGACCACAAGAACTGATCGACCGGCACGACGCGGGTAAGCCGGTAGCCGCCATCGAGCAAAACCCGCGCGTCGCGTGCAAAGCTTTCGGCATCGCAGGATACATATGCGATACGTCCTATTTTTGAGACGGCCAATACCCGTGCCTGCTCCACAGCACCGGCCCGCGGCGGATCGAGGCAGGCGCCGTCGAAATCCTTCAGCTCAAAGGCGCTGAGCGGGCGCTTGAAGAGGTTGCGCTTGTCGGTGGTGATGGGTTTGAGGCCGGGCGTGGTCTTGGCCGCAGCGTTCACCGCCTCCAGCATCGGCGGGTCGAGTTCGACGGCATGCACACGGGCCTTTTCGGCGAGCGGAAAGGTAAAGGTGCCGCAGCCACAGAACAAATCCGCGACACGTTTGGCGCCCTTCAGTGTGGCCGTGACGAGATCTTGTAAAACCTTCTCGCCCTCCGCCGTGGGTTGCAGAAAGGCTTCCGGCGGCAGCGTCACCCAAGTCTTGCCAAGCCGCACCCGGGGTCGGCCCAGCGCAACCACCACCTCTCCGTGCGCGGTGATGCGGATGAGCCCGAGCTTGCCTGCCCAGCGCGCCAGTGCGGCAATCGTCTTGCTGTCGTTGGGCTGGCGCCAGCGCAAAGCGAGTTCTATACCGGACCGGCTTTCGGTCAGGCGCAGTTCGGCATCGCCTGCGGGCGCCAAAAGCTCAGCGAGCATCGCGCGCAAGCCAGGAAGAATGGCGGTCAACGCCGGCGTCAGCACGCGGCACTCTTCCACGTCGACAATATCGTGCGAACGCGCCGCGTGAAAGCCGAGCAGCACGATGCCGTCGTTGAGCATCGCTTTCATCGTGGCGCGGCGGCGCGTGGCGGGCGGCACCGCGACCACCTCTGCAAGATCGGTTTGGATATCGAAGCGCTTCAAGGCCTGCGCCACGCTTTGCCGCTTCAAAGCCCGATAGGCTTCATCCGGCATATCCTGATAGGAGCAGCCGCCGCAGCTTGCGAAATGCCGGCAGATCACGTCTGCCTCGCTGCGACCAGAAATTCGCGATTGCCGTCGCCACCTTCGATAGGGCTGTCGATGGTGCCGAGCACCGTCCAATGACTTTTCTTCAGCAAGCTGATGATCGCCTGCACCGCTTCGCTTTGCGCGGCTTCGTCCTTGACGATTCCGCCCTTGCCGACATGGATGCGTCCGGCCTCGAATTGCGGCTTGACGAGCGCGACAAGCCACGCCTCGCGGGCCAACGCCAAAGCCGCAGGCAGCGCCAGCTTCAAACTGATAAAGCTGACGTCAGCGACAATAGCCCGCGGCGGTATGGCGATTTGGGCACCGGTCAGACTGCGCGCGTCCGTACCCTCCAGAGAAACGACCCGCTCGTCGGCGGCGAGCTTCTCGCGCAGCTGGCCGTGGCCGACATCGACGGCGTAAACCCGCTGCGCACCGCGCTCCAGCAGCACCTCCGTAAAGCCGCCCGTAGAGGCACCAATATCAAGGCAGATGAGGTCTTCCGGCGAGAGATCGAAATGATCCAACGCCGCAATGAGCTTTAAAGCGCCACGCGAAACATAAGGATGGGCTTTGGTATAAACGATGGCAGCATCGTCCGGCACCGACTGCGAAGGCTTTATGATGCGCTGACCGTTAGCTGTGACTGAACCAGCACGGATCGCGGCCTGCGCCTCGGAGCGCGAAGCGGCGAAGCCATGCTCTACCAAATATACGTCTGCACGCGCGCTCATTGGACCAATCGTCCCCAACACTCGCCCTGTTCTCGGGGCTGCGCAGGGCCGGGTCAAGAGCCATGATCTCAAGCGATGCGGGTTACCGCAGCGGCAGCGCTCTCTCGCCCTAGAGCCAGTAACGCCGTCTGAGCAATCGAGGCGGCATCGAGCCCCGCCTCGACATACATGTGCTCGGGGGTGTCGTGGTTCTGGAAACGATCAGGCAGCACCAACGGGCGCACCTTGAGACCACGATCCAAGAGACCTTCACCTGCCAAGAAGTGCAGCACATGGGCGGCAAAGCCACCAACGGCATTTTCTTCGACCGTGATGAGAAGTTCGTGCTCCAGCGCCAAACGCCGGATGAGATCACGATCCAGCGGTTTGGCGAAGCGGGCATCGACGACCGTGGTCGACAGACCATAACCCGCGAGCCTTTCCGCGGCTTCGAGCGCTGGCGCCAGACGTGTGCCGAGACTGAGGATGGCAATGGAAGTGCCTTCCCGCAGGACGCGCCCTTTGCCGATCTCTAGGGGCGAACCGATCAATGGCCTCTCCAGCCCTACACCCTCGCCGCGGGGATAGCGCAGAGCGCTAGGGCCTTCGTCATAGCGCACTTGCGTCGCCACCATATGCATCAGCTCGACTTCGTCGGCGGCAGCCATCACCACCATGCCCGGCAGGGTGGCGAGATAAGTCACATCAAATGACCCGGCGTGGGTGGCGCCATCGGCACCCACTAGACCCGCACGGTCCAGCACAAAGCGCACCGGCAATCCCTGGATCGCCACGTCGTGCACCACTTGGTCATAAGCACGCTGCAGAAAGGTGGAATAAATCGCGCAGAAGGGTTTCAGGCCCTCCGCGGCCAAACCTGCTGCAAACGTTACCGCATGCTGTTCGGCAATACCGACATCAAAGAAACGGCCGGGAAAATCCTTGGCAAACTGATCAAGACCCGTACCTGCGGGCATGGCCGCCGTAATCGCGACGATGCGCGGATCCGCCTTGGCCTCGGCGACCAGAACGTCGGAGAACACCTTTGTATAAGATGGCAGATTGGATTTTGACTTCTTCTGCTCACCCGTCAGCACATTGAATTTCGTGACCCCGTGATATTTGTCGTCGCTTGCCTCGGCCGGGGCATAGCCTTTACCCTTTTTTGTGACGACATGAACCAGGATTGGTCCGTTCTGCATATCGCGCACGTTTTCAAGCACCGGGATCAAATGATCAAGGTTATGGCCATCGATCGGTCCCACGTAATAGAAACCGAGTTCCTCGAATAATGTGCCGCCGGTGACCATGCCGCGCGCATATTCTTCGACACGGCGCGCGCCGATGGCGAGTGGGCGCGGCAGCTTCAGGGCCAGTCTCTTGAACAGCCTACGCAATCCACGATAGTGACGCGAGGACACCAGCCGCGAAAGATAAGCGCTCAATGCCCCCACGGGAGGGGCAATCGACATGTCGTTATCGTTGAGCACCACAATCAGACGCGTGCTCGCGGCGCCGGCATTGTTCATGGCTTCATAGGCCATACCCGCGCTCATCGAGCCATCGCCGATTATTGCGACGACATTATTTTTGTCGCCCTTGAGATCGCGCGCCACCGCAAAGCCGCAGCCTGCGGAAATCGAGGTCGATGAATGCGCCGCGCCGAACGGATCGTATTCGCTCTCGCTACGTTTGGTGAAGCCGGAAAGACCACCGCCTTGCCGCAACGAGCGCATGCGGTCGCGTCGGCCGGTGAGTATCTTATGGGGATAGGCCTGATGCCCCACATCCCAGACGATGCGGTCGTCGGGCGTATTGAAGACATAGTGCAATGCCACCGTGAGTTCGACCACACCGAGACTCGAACCCAAATGCCCGCCGGTCACCGAAACGATGTCAATCAGCTCTTTGCGAAGTTCATCCGCAAGCTCAGGAAGGACGGATCGCGGAAGCGCCCTTAAATCCTTCGGCAATGGCACGCCATCCAACAGGGGCGTCTTGCTGGCTATTGACATTAGTTTTGCTCCGCTCGCCGCCCAGCTTGGGTATAAGTTTCTCCCCCACCCAAGGGCAACCGCTTGCTGGAAGGTCAGTCATCTACATAAAGAAATCAAGCCGCTGATTTTTCCATGACCGGACATTGCAGGGTTACTTCAGCTCGATCGAGGAATGTGGCCGCTGCGTACCGGCTATCCGGCAATGTCCTCCTATAAGAGAAGAGCAAAGCCCAAACGCTGAGGATTGCCGATTTCTCATGTTCCGTGGGGTCGCGTCACGCTACCTTTACCACGACCACCATTCCAAAACGGCGAAACACTCGAACAAGTCTAGTGTGCCCCGCGGCGCAAAGAGAATACAGGGTCAAAAATCATCCGCGAACGGACAAAAGCACAATCGAAGCCTCCTGCCCCGCCGAAATGGCATTCTCAGCCCAGATCGACCAGCTCAGCAGCAACTTTACTGCCGCTCTGTACGATTTTTTCCAGCCGACTCTCGGCCGCCTTCAGTTTGGCTTCACAATGAGACTTGAGCGCTTGGCCCCGTTCGTAGAGAGCGATCGAATCATCTAACTCGACCTGCCCCTGCTCAAGCCGTGCCACAATGCCTTCCAATTCTTTCAGCGCCGCCTCAAAGGTAAGCGCGCTCACGCTGGCCGTATCTGCCATCCTAGTCCCATTCGACTCTCGTCTCATCTTATAAGCACGGCTTGTTGTCCGAACTCAACGCAGACAAAAGCGCGTAACAGAAGTGCGTTCCGAACACGGAATCGCGCAAGAGCCTACCGAGACATCACAACTCAGGGGCTAATTATTAATTTGGCTAATAATTAGGCGACTAAGTTATTGAACTTGCATGGTAAGTATATTTTATAGAATGTGGACATTTTTCGATCAACCAATGACGTGCATAGCAATGTAATTTCAATTACATGTTACATGCTGTAATATTGCGTCTTTGCAACGGTTTTGTGCAGCATTCACGCAACAGGCAGATAGCGAAATCATCGCAAATGCGTATCCGGGGATGACGGGGAAGACATCTGAATTTAGCGTCCCTGTCATGCGGGCAAAGCAGACGTCTACAAAAGCGTCAGCGGTTAGCGAATAAGCAGACTGAAGTCCGTGCATCGTAATGTAATTACGAACCAGATAAGGGGGTTCTAGTGTCTAACCTTAAACTTTCCGTCCGCTCCTCGCTGTTCCTCGGAGCAGCCACGGCAGCGGCTTTGACGCTGTCCGGGCCAGTCCGCGCAGCAGAAACAGCCGAAACCATCGTTGTGACGGGTTCGCGCATTCCAGTGTCGTCAAATATGAGCTCGGTGAGCCCGGTCCAGACTGTCACGGACGAGCAATTCAAGCTCAAAGGTGCGACCGACGTCGTCGATTTGTTGAACGACATGCCACAAACATTCGTCAGCAACACCTCTGACTTCACAAACGCCAACAACCCACTTTCCACACCCGGCGGCGTCACTACGGTCGATCTGCGCGGCTTGGGCCCGACGAGAACCCTCGTTTTGGTTAACGGCCGCCGTCTGGGCCTTGGCGACCCCAACACGGGTAACCCGAGCGCAGCGCCAGACCTTGACCAGATTCCAACCACGTTGGTGGAGCGTGTTGAGGTCCTGACCGGCGGTGCATCGGCCACCTATGGTTCGGACGCTGTCGCCGGTGTCGTAAACTTCCAAATGAAGCAGGACTTCGAAGGCGTACAGGTTGACTTCCAGTGGGGCGCAGATACCCATGACAACACCAACTCCTTCGCCCGCAGCGTTGAGCAGAAGGCGCTTACCGCCAACACGCAGGGGCCCCTGAGCCTGGCCAAAGACAGCGCATTCGATGGCCAAAACATAAACGCTTCGATCATCATCGGTACCAATACGGCCGATGGCAAAGGCAACGTGACAGGCTATCTGTCCTATCGTAATGCCGACCCAGTTTGGATGCAGGACCGCGACTTCTCGGCCTGCCAGATCAACATCGTCGATGGTGGCCAAGCCAACCGGCTCGCCGGGGCAAACTGTGCGGGATCGAGCAACTCGAACTACGTCAAGCCCGTGAACGTTGTTGGTGCACCGGCTTATTCCGTGGTTGGAAACTCGTTGGTGCCGTCTCCGGCGCCGGGCTCGTCGCCGCCGGCCTCGTTCAATTCGAACCAATATGAATCGCTGTCACGGCAAGACACGCGCTTCAATGGTGGCTTCTTCAGCCATTACGACTTGGCGAGCTTCGCAAAACCATACTCCGAGTTCTCGTTCATGGACGATCGCTCCTATCAGCAGATCGCTCCGGGTGCCGTATTCAGCGGCGCCAACGCTCTTTCGACAGACGGATCGGGCAATTGGGTCACGAACTGTGACAACCCACTTCTTAGCGCGCAGGAACGCGGAGTGCTCTGCACCAGCCAGGGTCTCACGGGCGGCGCCGATACTTCGCTGGATTTGAGGCGCCGTAACATCGAAGGCGGCCCCCGTTATAGCCAATACGAGCACGAGGCCTTCCGCGGCGTGGTTGGCGTGAAAGGCGATTTTGCCGACGCTTGGCACTATGATGTGTTCGGCTCGTACTATTACGTCACTGGTACGCAGTTCAACGGCAACTACATGAGCAACGCGAGGATCAATCACGCTCTCGAGGTCGTCAATGTCGGTGGCGTACCTACCTGTAAATCAGTCCTCGATGGTTCCGACCCAGCTTGCGTGCCGTATAACATCTGGACGCAAGGCGGGGTGACGAAGGCCCAAACGGATTACCTTTCCACCTTCGGAACGTCGCAAGGCAATCTGTTCGAAGAAATCCTCGAAGGCGACATCACCGGTGACCTCGGCGCCTATGGTGCCAAATCGCCATACGCCAGTGACGGCATCGCGGTTTCGTTTGGTATGACCAACCGCAAAGACAAGATGTACTTCCAGGGCGATGTGGCTGAATCGTCGAATGATCTCGTTGGCTTCAGCGGCGCGACCGTGCCGGTCAACAATGCGATCAATGTGACTGAGGAATACGGCGAAGTCCGCATTCCGCTGGCACAGAACCAGCCGTTTATCCAAGATCTGAGCATCGAAGCCGGTATCCGGTTCTCGAGCTACACCAACGGCACCCACCCCACCACTTGGAAGTCCGGTGTGCAGTGGGCGCCGGTAGACGACATTCGCTTCCGTGCATCCTACGATGTCGCAATCCGTGCACCTAGCATCTTGGAGTCCTTCACGCCGGAATCGGTGACCAACACCAGCGTGGTGTCGGAAGACCCCTGCGCACCGTCTGATGTCACGCACGTTGCTTCGGCCACGCTTGCTCAGTGCATGCGTACCGGCGTAACGGCGGCCCAATACGGCAACGGCGGTAGCACGAATGCGATTAGCCAATGTCCCTCGGGCCAGTGTGCGATCCTGCAGGGTGGTAATACGGATCTGAAGCCGGAAAAAGCGAAGACCTTCTCGGTAGGCTTCACCGCCACACCGAGCCTCGTTCCGGGTCTCGTCGCCAGCGTCGACTACTACAAGATCGACGTCTACAACGGCATCGGTACCATTCCGATCGATGTCTCGCTTAGCAACTGCCTTGCTTCTGGCGATCCGAAGTTCTGCTCGAATATCAAGCGCACATCGAGCGGTGCACTGTACGGCACGACGATCGCTGGCGGCGGTTATCTGATCGGCAACAACCTCAACGTTGCGTACTTCAACAATTCCGGCATCGACTTTCAGGCCGATTATCAAACCTCCCTGGATGATGTTGGGCTTGAGGGCTTCGGCGCCGTTGCCTTCCACCTCACAGGCACCTACAGCCTGACGGCGAAGGACCAAACCATGCCGGGTGAGCCGATGTATGATTGCGTCGGTCTGTATGGAAACACTTGCGGCGGTCCAACCGCGAGCTGGCGCCACAATTTCCGCATCAACTGGGAAACCCCGTGGGATGTCCTGTTTGCGGTGACGTGGCGCTATATCGGCGGCACCGGTCTGGACAGCAATACGTCCAATCCTGTGTTGACGAGCGGCACGATCGATCGCTTCAATGCCCACATTGGCGCCTACAGCTACTTCGACCTTGCCGCCACTTGGCAGATGACGAAGGAACTCGAGCTGCGCGCTGGTATGGCGAACGTGTTCGACAAAGACCCGCCAATCATCAGCAACCTGATCACCGGCACGGGCACCCCGAACACCTACAACAGCTACGACGTTCTGGGCCGCAGCGTGTTCGTGTCGCTCACGGCGAAAATGTAAGTTTAGAGATCGTCTTCTCGGCGGCGGGCTTCACAGCCCGCCGCTTTTTTTTGCTTTACTGGCTGTCGCTTTCGACCGGCCGTTCCTCACAAAAAAACCTCGCACCGGGTGGTGCGAGGGGTGCGAAGGCCTCGTTCGTCTGCTGGATTGGCCCGCCTACTCCGGCAGATTGGTTGCGCGCAATTCGATGGCTGCTCGGGGCGCCAGGCTAACGGCATGGGCAGTGTGGCTAATGACCGGCGAGGTCATCAAGGTCTTGAAGTTCTCGATCGCCTCCACATCGTCGCTGCTACCGAACCAATCATGAATCGTCTCAAAGATGCCCTTCTGGCGCGGATAAAGCTCGAAGGTCACCCGGTCGCCTTGCGGAATGCCCGACAGGCGCTTGGCGAAATCAGCCGCATCCCAGAAGCTGCCGAGCTTGTCGACCAGCCCGCGCTCCGCCGCATCGGCGCCCGTCCACACCCGACCGCGCGCGATATCCTGCACCTTGGCGAGCGGCAGTTTGCGGCCATCCGCCACCTTTTGCGTGAAGTCGGCATAAATGGTGTCAGCCTCGGCGTTCACCGCGGCCCATTGTTCGGGCGTATAGGGCTGCAGCTCCGAATCCATCAGCGCATTCTTGCCGACGCCCACCACCTCGCCCTTCACACCAATCAGCCCCAGCGTATTGCCGATGGAGACCTTGCCGGTGAGAACACCAATGGAGCCGGTGATGGTGGCAGGATGGGCCACGATCTTGTTGGCCGAAAGCGAGATGTAATAGCCGCCGGACGCCGCGAGGCCGCCCATGCTGACGACCACCGGTTTGCCTGCGGCTTGCGCCTTCTTCACTGCATCCAAAATCTGATCGGAGGCGGCGACCGAACCGCCAGGCGAATCCACGCGCAGGATAATGGCTTTGACATCTTTATCGGCTGTGGCCTGACGAATGGCGCGGGCCATGTCGTCACCAGCGATAACCGATTTGTTGTCGAAGGGACCGGCATTGGCCGAGCCTTCGACGATCTCACCTGCCGCTTCCACCAGCGCGATATGCGGGCCCGAACCGTAAGAGGCCGGCCCCTTAGTGCCGAGGAATTGCGACAGCGTCACCGCCTCGCCGCCATCCCCTGCCCGGCCAATGGCTGCGCCCAGGGCATCATCATCAAAGCCGATGCGGTCAACCAATTTCTTGGCGACGGCTTGTTCGGTGAATTGCGGGCTGGCTTCGAAGGCCGCGACCAAAGCCTGATGGCTCAGCTTGCGCTCCTTGGCGGCCTCCTCCACTGCGGCGTCATAGGTCGAGTTCATCAGCTTTTCGAGCTGTTCGCGGTCGGGTTTGCTCATGCCGGATTCCATGAACATGTCGGCGGCGCTTTTGTATTCGGCGCGCTTGGCGATCTGCGGCTCGGCTTTGATCTTGTCGAGCAAGCCGCGCAGGAAGATTTCCCCGCCACCAACGCCCGAAGCCGCGAAGGTCGATTTGGGCTGCATCCAAATCTGATCGGCGGCGGCAGCGGCGACGTAATCGCCAAGCCCCGAACCATCGAAACCCTGGGCGTGAGCGATAACGAATTTGCCCGAGGCGCGGAATTTGCGGAAAGCCGCACCCAGCTCTTCGGCTTCGGCGACGGAAACACTGCCGGTTCCCAGACGGACAAATACGCCTTTGACGCGGCTGTCGCGCTCGGCGGCATCAAGCCCAAGGACGACATCCATAACCGTGAGCGGACGGCCGCCTAGGCTGAATTTGGTGGTCGAGGAATCTTCCATGTTATGGCGCAGATCGATGGCCAGGACCATGGCCTTCGGCAGACGATCCCCGCGCGCCATGGCAATCAGCGCCAGCACAATCACCAAGAGAAGGATGGCGAGAACAAATTTGATAATGCCGTTCAGCGTGCCGCCAACAATCGAGCCGGCCCAACGCAAAAATGCGACCATGGAAAGTCTTCCTCACAACGGACGGCCCAAACAGCCGCCTTAGCCCCGACTATATAGTAACGCAATAGTAACGCAGAGATCGTTCCGGCAGGTGTCCCCGCCGCATCAGGTGCGGAATATTGCATACCGGACATAAAGAATTTACGATGAAGACGGGCAAAGGGCGGGATTTTGGGGGGCCTTGGTGAGAGCAGGCGCGGTTTTTTGCTATCAGGGCGAATTTCCCATTTTTCGAGGTTCAATTCGCCATTTTCTGAGTTAAGAGACTGTTTTGACGCGATATTCGAAGGAAAATTAACCTTCTCAGAAGGGCGCTAGATAGGGCCAAGCGAGCCAGATCACGCAAGACAATTGTTATAGAGGCAGACAGAGGTAGGAGAGGGGGTGTCGTTCACCGTCCTTGCGCCCGCGCCTTCTATGCGCCCACGCATAGTGCGCTTCGGCAAGATAATTGTTTTGCAAAAAAGTTTTGGGCATGGAGTGGGCATGCTCTGCTCCACGCCTGCCTTGGCTTTTGCAAGGCAAAACAACGGTCATAGACGCTCCCTATGCACTATCGCTTAGATGAGGGAAGCGCGCGAAGGAAATTCAAGCGGCTGCGTGCAGATGGGGGCGCGGAGGCTCCAAGATATTTGTTGTCATCTGGAACGAGCAACGCGCTCGTCGGTTTTCCTTCGCCACGGCTTGTGCCTAGCCAGCCCTTTTTCGCCGTGGTACGGTTGCGCTGTATGGGTCGTACGACATTGACGGGTAAGGAAAAGTATCGAATGGCGGCCGCCACGATTGAGTTTACTGTACACAATCGCAAAGACATGCTGATCGAGGCGATCCGTCTCGCCAAGCTGCAAACCGTGCCGGTCGAAATCATCGTTATGGATGACGCCTCGACGGACGGAGTCGAGCAGGCTTTAGCAGAAGCGCATCCGGACGTGAAGTATGAGCGTTCGGAAGTATCTCGCGGGCTGTGCTACCAGCGTAATCGGGGGATTGAGCTGGCGACCTCGGAAGTCGTCTTTCCTCTGGATGACGATTCCTTTCTGGTATCGCCTTACACGGTCGAACAGACCCTGACGCAATTCGCAGACCCGAGCGTCAACGTCGTCGCGGTGCCTTTCAAAAACATCCTGCAGAATGACCGTACGATTCAGATGCGTTCGGGCCAAGAGCGCGAGGCCATTGCGGCCTTTATCGGCTGCGCCCATGCCGTCCGCCGCGAACCTTTTATGCGGATCGGTGGTTTCGCCGAAGAATACGTTTTTCTCGGTGAGGAGGGCGACGCCTCCATTCGTCTGCTCGACGCGGGGATGGTAGTCGAGCGCGGAACAGCCGATCCGATCCACCACATGCAACCGGCGGACCGCCGCTCCAATTTCGCGGATTATTACGGGCGCCGCAACGACGTGCTCTTCTACTATTTGCGGGCGCCTTCCGGCACCCTCCCGCTCCGGATCATCGGCACAGTGATTAAAGGGTTGAAGCACGGGTATCGCCACCAGTGCTTGAAGGCCACCATTCTTGGATTGTGGGATGGCTTCAAGTTGATCGCCTCTGGCCGCGTGAAACGCACACCGGTCAAGCCGAGTACCTTCAAGACCTTCATGCACATGAAACTGCGTGGCGCACTGCCCCTCGAGCAGGCCCGAAGTATGGCTGGGCAAAGTGATACCCGGCTGAGACGGTAGAGCGACATACCCCCTCAATTAAACACCATCCCCCCATCAATAATGAGAGCTTGCCCCGTCATGTAGTCGGAATCGGGGCCGGCGAGGTAGGAGACGCAAGCGGCGACGTCTTCGGGTTCGGAGATGCGGCCCAGCGTGACGGTCTTGGCCCATTGCTCCAAGCCCCATTCGACAGACTTACCGTTTTCCCTGGCCACAGTCTCGGCGATACCCTCCATCATTGGTGTACGGACAATGCCGGGGCAATAGGCGTTGACGGTGATGCCGTGGTTGGCCAGATCCTTGGCAGCGGTTTGGGTGATACCGCGGATGGCGAATTTGGTGGCGCCATAAACCGCCAGATCGGGATTGCCGACTTGACCGGCTTGCGACGAGGCGTTGATGATCTTGCCGATGATCTCGCCGGGCTTGGTGGGTTTGCGCGCATTGAAATGCTGCAGCGCCGCCTGAATGCCCCAAAAGGTGCCGCCGACATTGACGTCGAACACCTTGCGGTAAATTTCCGGCGTGATGTCCTCAATCTTGGTGATGGGGCCAAGGCCGGCATTGTTGACCATCACATCCAGACGACCGAAATGAGCAACCACGGCCGTCACTGCCTCCATAACAGAGTCGCGCTCGGAGACATCGACGGGAACGGCAATCGCATTGCCGCCGCTGGCGTCAATCTGTCCAGCGACATCCTTGGCGGTGGCGATGTTGCGATCCAGACAGCCGATGGCAAAGCCATCCTTGGCCAGGCGCACCGCGATGGCCCGGCCAATGCCCTGCCCCGCTCCCGTAATGACGGCAACTTTTGTGGGATTGTTCATGGCACGTTCCTTTGCGTCGGGTGAAGCCTGAGTTTAGCGCAGGGCGCGCCCCTGCCTGGAGGCTCGGAAACTACGCAGACCGCGCCGGCCCATGAGTATATGATGAAGCTGCCGCAACGAGGTTTCGGTGCTTAGAGTCCGTCGGAACAATGCTTGGCTTGACGCATTTTTTCTTCTGGAGGGACCCACCATGCCGACCCTGACCATTACGCCCGATAGCGCTTTTGCGATCCTGCTCAAAGCGCGCGAATTCGATGTCAAAGTGGCCGAAAGCGATCCCGACAGCGGTTCCAATCCCAGCGATGACGACAGTGTGGATGCATTGGAGTTTACCAAAGGCGATGAGACCTTACGCGAGCTTTTGTCCGCTATCCGCGACCTCAATGACGATGAGATGCTGGATCTGGTAACGCTGATCCTGATCGGGCGCGGCGATTACACACTCGACGAATGGCATACGGCAAGACAAGCGGCGGCGGAGATCGGTCGAGCAAAGGTGCCGCGCTTTGTCATCGATATCCCGCTGGTCAGCGATTATCTCGAGGAAGGCCTATCCCTCTTCGATCTGACGCTGGAAGATTACCTCGACGACCATTAAGGCTCGGCCACGCATTTCATTCCACGTATTTTGCAAAAAACATTCTTTCCACCTAAGGCCCATTAAATATGCCCAAGTATTATTTTGTCGGCAGCGGCATCGCCTCACTGGCGGGCGCCGTGTTCCTTATTCGCGATGGTGGGATTTCCGGCAAGGATATCGTCATCTTCGAGGAGAGCCACGCCTTCGGCGGGGCGTTTGACGCGCACGGCGATGCCGAGCATGGTTATTTCATGAGCGGCAGCCGCATGTTCGAGGCGATGTACCGATGCACCTTCGACCTTTTGGCGTCGATTCCGTCGCTCAGCAATCCCAACATCTCGATCAAGGAAGAGACCGATCAGGCCAATGCCCGATGGCCGTGGCACAATAAGGTGCGGCTGGTCGACCGCGACGGCAACGTTCCTAATTTCCATGCGATGGGGTTCAACGAACGTGACCGGCTGGCCCTCATCACCATCATGGCTGAGCCTGAAAGCTTTCTCGATGGCAAGCGCATCAGCGACTGTTTTGGCGAGCATTTCTTTCAGACCAATTTCTGGTTCGAATGGTGCACGCTGTTCGCTTTCGAGCGCTGGCATAGCGCTATCGAGTTCAAGCGCTATCTGCAGCGCTTCATCCACCATTTTTCCACGATCGATACGCAGGAAGGCATCTACCGTAGCCTCTACAACCAGTATGACAGTTTCGCGGTGCCGCTGGTCCAGTGGCTGAAAGATCGCGAAGTCGACTTCCGTTTTCGCACCCGCGTCGATGACCTCGACTTCCAATCCGGCGGTGACGCCATCACCGTCACCGGGCTCGACATCAGCAACGAGGGTGTCGCGGAACACATTGACGTTGGTGCGACCGATCTTGTCTTTGTGACCAATGGTTCGATGACGGCGGGCAAGGTGTTTGGTGCAATGACCACGGCGCCCGTAATCAACCGCAAAGCCATCTCCGGCGCTTGGCGCTTGTGGGAAAAGCTGGCGGAAGGCCGCCCGCAGTTTGGTAATCCCGCCGCCTTCAATAGCGTGATCGCGGAATCCTCTTGGATTTCCTATACCGTAACGGTCAAGGAGCCGCTGTTCCTTACGCTGATGGAGAAATTCAGCGGCAGTCCGGCCGGCACCGGCGGGCTGATCACCTTCAAGGATTCAAATTGGCTGATCACCATTTCGATCTACCACCAGCCCTTCTTTCCCGACCAGCCTGAGAGCGTCTCGGTATGGTGGGGCTATGGCCTCTTCCATGACCGCCCCGGCAACTACGTCAAGAAGCCGATGGCGGAGTGTACCGGTGGCGAGATTCTCGAAGAGGTGCTTGGGCATTTGCATTTCGCAGAGGCGGACAAAACCGCCATCATGGCCGCCTCCAACTGCATCCCTTGCACCATGCCCTATATCACCAGCCAATTCATGGTGCGGACAGCGAATGACCGGCCGAAAGTGATCCCCAAGGGCTCCACCAATCTCGCTTTCCTGGGGCAATATGTCGAGCAACCCGATGATGTTGTCTTTACCGTTGAGTATTCCGTGCGCAGTGCGATGACCGCGGTTTACACGCTGCTCAAGCTCGATAAGAAGCCGCCCGCGGTTTATAAGGGTTTGCATAGTCCGCAAGTGATCGTCGACGCCATCCGCACCATGCACCGCTAGCCGCTATTCTTCCGCCCGGCAGACCGCTTCCAATACGCCGAGGCGGTCCACTTCAACGCGAACCACGTCGCCCTCTTTCAGGTAACGTGGCGGTTTCATCGTCATGCCGACACCGCCGGGCGTGCCGGTGTAGATAAGGTCACCGGGTTCCAGGGTCATGACCTGGCTGATATGCGCGATCTGATCCCAGACGTTGAAGACCAGATTGCTGGTGTCAGAATCCTGACGCGGCTCGCCATTGACGAAAGCGCGCACGCCAAGGCCGTGAGGATCGCCGATCTCGTCAGCGGTGGTGATCCAGGGACCGAAAGGGGCATGGGTGTCGAAGGATTTTCCCAGCATCCATTGGCTGGTTGCCATCTGCCAGTCGCGGGCGCTGACATCGTTGCCGGCGCAATAGCCGAAGACATGTGCTGGCGCGTCTTGCTTGCTGATGTTGCGCCCGCCTTTGCCGATCACCACGACCAGCTCGGCTTCGTAATCGACTTCACTCGCCACTTTGGGCAGAATGATGGGATCATAAGGGCCATTGGCGGCGGTTGGCTGCTTGCAGAACCAAATTTGACGCTGCGGCAATTCTCCGCCCATCTCCTGAATGTGATCGGCATAGTTGAGGCCAATGGCGAGGATTTTTCCCGGGCGCGGAACCGGCGGCAAGAGATGCGCGTCTTTCAGGGGCACGGGCGCGGCTTGGCTGCCGCGAACTTCCGATTCCCATTTCGGCCAACCGATTATCAGATCAATCATGGAGCCAAAAGGCAGCGGCAAAGGGATAATCTGGTCGCTTTCGACGCGGCCGATCGCCGCTTGTCCATCGGTGGCAAAGGTTACGAGTTTCATTCTTCGGCCTACCTTTAAATCCGCTGTCTTGAGGTCCATATAAGACAGAGTTAGACGACTATCCCATTACAAGTCTGATTTAGACAGAGCCCGGCATTCCCGTTCTGTTCTTCCCGTGTTTCTCGTTCGGAGCAAGCAATGAACCCCCTAAAAGACCTCGAAAAATTCGGTCAGGCCCCATGGCTCGACAACCTCGGACGCGGACTGGTACGCAGCGGCGAACTCGCCAAGCTGGTGCAGGAAGAAGGCATCAAGGGGGTGACGTCGAACCCAGCCATTTTCGAAAAATCGATGGGCCATTCGAACGAGTATGACGAAGAAATCACCTCTCTGCTGGCCGAGGGCAAGACCGAGATCGGTTTGATGTTCAATACGCTGGCCATCGCCGACATCCAGGCCGCCTGCGATGTGCTGCGCGGCGTCTACGACGCCACCAAAAAGGGCGACGGCTTTGTCAGCATGGAGTGCAATCCCTACCTCGCCAATGACACCGAAGCCACGCTGGTCGAAGCGCGCCATCTCTGGAAAGAGATCAATCGCCCCAACGCGATGATCAAGGTGCCGGCGACGAATGCGGGCATTCCCGCCATCCGCCAGCTATTGTCGGAAGGCATCAACATCAACGTCACGTTGCTGTTCTCGCAGGACATGTATCGCAAAGTGGCCGAGGCCTATATCGAAGGCTTGGAAGGTCTGCCCGCCACGTACGACCTCTCCAGCGTCTCGAGCGTTGCCAGCTTCTTCGTCAGCCGTATCGATGCCAAGGTTGATGCGCTTCTCGAAAAGCGCGCCAAAGATGCCAGCGGCGAAGAAAAAGCCCGCATCGAAGCGCTCGCCGGCAAGACAGCCATCGCCAATGCCAAGCTCGCCTATCGCGCTTACGAAGAGATCTTCTCGGGCCCGCGCTGGGAGAAACTAGCAGCTCGCGGCGCCCGCGCGCAGCGCCTGCTCTGGGCCTCCACCGGCGTCAAGAGCAAGGCCTATCCCGATACGCTCTATGTCGACTCTTTGGTCGGCGACAATACCGTCAACACCATGCCGCCGGGCACCGTCACGGCTTTCCGCGATCACGGCGTCGCCGCCGATACCATCAAGCTTGATCTGGAAGGCGCCGAAAAAACTTTGGCCGCCCTGCCCGGCCTCGGCATCGATCTGGGCGCCATCACCACCACGCTGGTGGAAGAAGGTGTGGCTTCCTTCGCCGTGGCTGCCGATCAGCTCTTCGGGGCCATCGCGGGCAAATGCGATGAAATCACCGGCAAGAAGCTGCGCATCGCTTACGCACTGCCGGCGACCGAAGAAGAAGCCGTTAGCTCGGCGCAGAAATCGTGGACCAAGGCAGGCAATATCCGCCGCGTCTGGGCGAAGGATTCGAGCCTGTGGAGCCATGCCGATGAAAACCAGTGGCTGGGCTGGCTCGATGCGCCTGCCAAAGCGAAAGCGGCTCTCGCCTCTCTCGAAGCTTTTGCCGCCAAGGTGAAAGCCGACAAGTGGACCGATGTCGTGCTGCTCGGCATGGGCGGCTCAAGCCTCGGCGCCGAGGTCCTGCGCGAAGTGCTGGTGCCAAGTGGTTTGCCGCACTTTCACATCCTCGATTCCACCGATCCCGAGCAAGTGCTGACGCTGGACAAGGCGATTACGATTGCCACCACGCTGTTCATCGTTGCCTCGAAATCCGGCTCGACCCTCGAACCCAACCTGTTCAAGGATTATTATTTCGACCAAGTGACCAAAGCCGTCGGCAAAGATAAGGCCGGCAGCCATTTTGTGGCCATCACTGATCCGGGCTCATCGCTGGAGAAGGATGCCAAGGCCGAAGGCTTTGCCGCCATTTTCCCAGGCGAGAAGTCCATCGGCGGACGCTATTCGGTGCTCTCCAATTTCGGCCTGGTGGCCGCTGCCGCCATGGGCGCGGACATGAAGAGCTTCGTCGCCGAAGCCTTGGCCGCGGAAGCGGCTTGCGGCCCACTCTCCCCGCCCGCGACCAACCCCGGTGCCCAGCTCGGCATCACGCTTGGCACACTGGCGACGCGCGGCCGGGACAAGATCACCATCCTGGCTTCCAAGGGTCTGTCGAGCTTTGGCGCCTGGCTGGAACAGCTGGTGGCCGAATCCACGGGCAAGCACGGCAAAGGCATCATCCCCATCGATGGCGAACCGGTCGGTTCGGCGATCTCCTATGGCAAGGACCGCGTCTTTGTCGCTTTCCGTATCAAGGGCGAAGACGCCCATGAAGCGCTGCTGACCTCGTTGCAGGGTCTCGGCCATCCGGTGATCGAGATCGAAGTGGACGGGCCTTATCAGCTGGCGCGTCTGTTCTATATCTTCGAAATTGCCACGGCGGTGGCCGGTGCGGTGGTCGGCATCAATCCCTTCGATCAGCCTGATGTCGAAGCGGCCAAGATCAAGACCAAGGCCCTGATGGAAGCGGGCGGCGCCAAGGATAGCGACAAGCCGGTTTTCGCGCGGCATGGCCTCTCGGTCTATGCCGACGCCGCCAATGCCAAAGCGATGGCCGGGGCCGAGACCTTGGAAGATTGCCTTGCGGCGCATTTCAAGCGCGTCGGCGCGGGCGATTACATTGCCCTGCTCGGCTTCATCGAACGCAATGCCGCCCATGCCGCGGAACTTGACGCCATGCGGGCCGCGCTGCGTGACAAAACAGGCGCCGCTGTGTGCCTGGGCTTCGGGCCGCGCTTCCTGCATTCCACCGGTCAAGCCTATAAAGGCGGGCCTGCCAGCGGAGTGTTCTTGCAAGTTACCGCCAAGCATGCACACGATGTCGCAGTGCCTGGCCGTGGCTATAGCTTCGGTGCGGTGATCGATGCGCAAGCCGCAGGCGATCTGGCCGTGCTGACGGAACGTGGCCGCCGGGCCATTCGTGTCCACCTCGACGATGTGGACGAAGGGCTAGTGGCCCTGCGTGCAGCGGTCGAGGCAGCGTTGAAATAAGGAGTCAGCATGCAACTCGCGATTATCGGACTGGGCCGGATGGGCGCCAATATCGGGCGCAGGCTTATGCGAGGTGGTCACGAGATCGTCGCTTACGACGTCAGTCCTGACGCCGTAGCGGCTCTGGCGCGCGAAGGATCAAAACCTGCCAGCTCTCTAAAGGAGCTGGTGGGAAAATTGACGCCCCCGCGCGCGGTTTGGGTGATGCTGCCGGCAGGCAAAATTACCGAAGACACCATCGCCGAGCTTTCCGGCCTGCTCTCAGCGGGCGACACCGTGATCGACGGCGGCAATACCTTCTACAAAGACGATATCCGCCGTGCCGCCACACTGCGCGAAAAATCCCTGACCTATATCGATGTCGGCACTTCGGGCGGTGTCTGGGGTCTGGAGCGCGGCTATTGCATGATGATCGGCGGCGACAAGGCCGCCGTGGATCGCCTGGACCCGATTTTCGCAACGCTCGCCCCTGGCATCGGCGATATCCCCAAGACCCCAGACCGCGAAGGCCGCGATAGCCGTGTCGAACTGGGCTATATGCATACCGGTCCCGCAGGCTCGGGCCATTTCGTCAAGATGGTCCATAACGGCATCGAATATGGGCTGATGCAGGCCTATGCCGAAGGCTTCGAAATTCTGAAAGAAAAAGGCGGCACGGAGTTGCCGGAGGCGCAGCGCTTCGAACTCGACCTGACCGATGTTGCCGAAGTCTGGCGTCGCGGCAGCGTGGTGGCTTCTTGGCTGCTCGACCTCACGGCGCAAGCCCTGGCGGAAAAGCCCGCGCTCGACAATTTCACCGGCGTGGTGGCCGATTCCGGCGAAGGGCGCTGGACCATCGAGGCAGCGCTGGAAGAAGCGGTGCCGGCCAATGTGCTCTCCGCCGCGCTCTATGCCCGCTTTGCTTCGAGGAAGCCCGGCAGCTTTGCCTTGCGCCTGCTCTCGGCCATGCGCGCCAAATTCGGCGGCCATGTCGAACCCAAGGCCGGCACATGAGCGGGGGCGCGCCACGCATCTTCGCCGAGCCGAAAGAACTGGCTACGCATGCCGCCGACTGGATCCAGGGGCTGATCGCGGCCCATGAGGGCACCTTCCGCATTGCGCTGTCAGGCGGTTCGACCCCGCGCCTCCTCTTTAGTGAATTGGCGCATCGGTCCATCGATTGGAGCAAGGTTGTTTTCTATTGGATCGACGAGCGCTTTGTGCCGCCCGATCATCCCGACAGCAATCTGCGCATGGCCCGCGAGACTTTGCTGTCGCGGATCGACGTGCCGCCGGACCATATTCATCCCATGCCGACCGACGGCGATCCGGATGATGCAGCACGCCGCTATGAAGCACAGTTGAAAGCCGATTACGGTGCCGACACCTTCGATTCGGCGCGGCCCTTGTTCGATTTCGTGCTGCTGGGCCTGGGCGGGGATGGTCATATCTGTTCGCTGTTTCCCGGCTCACCGGTGCTGGACGAGCGTGAGCGCTGGGTGGCGCCGGTGCCGACCGGACGGCCGGAAGTGCGCCTGACACTCACCTACCCTTGCGTGGAATCGAGCCGCGTAACCGCCTTCCTGGTGGCGGGCCCCGATAAGGCCGAGGCGGTCGCCAAAATCCGCGCGGGCGACACGTCCCTTCCGGGTGGCCGCTTGAAACCGCAAGGCGAACTGGTGTGGCTATTGGACCGTGAAGCCGCAAGACTACTCTGAGCGTTACAGGAATCAGAACGCATTCAGGGGACTGTCATGGCGGCACGAATTTTATCTTTCGATATCGGCGGCACGGGGCTGAAAGCGGCTTTGCTGGATGCCAAGGGCGAACTGATCAGCGATCCCGTGCGGGTCCTGACGCCCCATCCCTGCCCGCCAGCCTTGCTGGTGAAAACGCTGACAAAGCTGGCAGAACCGTTCAAAGCCTATGACCGCGTGGCGATCGGCTTTCCCGGCGTGGTAAGCGGCAGCCGTGTGCTCACCGCCCCCAATCTGGGCACCGAAGATTACGCGGGCTTCGATCTCGCCGGAAAGCTTTCCAAAGCCCTGGGCGGCAAGCCCACCCGCCTCGCCAACGATGCCGACGTGCATGGTTTTGCGGTGGTCAAAGGCAAAGGGTTGGAGATGGTCATCACCCTCGGCACCGGTTTCGGCTCGGCGCTGTTTCGCGATGGCGTGCTGATGCCGCATCTGGAGATCGCTCATATGCCCGCGCATAAGGGCAAGACCTTCGACGAATTCCTGGGCGACAACGAACGCAAAAGGATCGGCAACGCCGCTTGGAACCGTCATGTCGCGCGCATGCTGCCTTATCTCTACACGCTGCTGCATTACGACTATCTCTACATCAGCGGCGGCAACGCCAAGCATTTGCGGACTCCGCTACCCAAACACGCACGCATCGTGCCCAACATCTCCGGCATCAAAGGCGGCGCCGGGTTGTGGCGGCAGAAGATTTGAGAGCACCGCGCGTTGTCCTATGCCGCACGAGGATTCATGGCCGGAACGTCATCCCCGCCGAGATCAGCCGCGGGGCATCATAGCTGATAACGCCATCAGCACTCTGCGTGGTGGCGATGCGCCTGTTGAAAAGATTGTCACCGGCAACGAAGACGCCGATTCCTTCCGCGATCTGCCACGTAAGGCGTGTGCCTATCCCCAGCGCGCCGCCGAGGGCCAAGATATTGGCATCATCGGCAAAGCGATTGCTTTCATAGTGCAGCGAGGTCGAAAGCGTCACATCCCGTATCAGCGCCACATCCACACCGCCCGTCAGTGTGGCGCGGGGCGCTTGGGCCGGACGCTTGCCGGTGAGTTGCGGTGCGGCGCTGCCGCCACGCACTTGCTGATCGAGCCAATCGAACGCAAAGCGTAGCGTGACAGGAGCAAAGGTGTAGGCAAGATTGCCCTCCACGCCCGGCGCATCGATGGCGCCCGCATTGCGCCGCTGAATGAGAAATCCACCGGCCGGAACGGTACCGGAGCCGGGCACGCTGATGGGACCTGTCCCCAGCGTCACATTGGTGACGGCATCCTGCAGCCGGTTCCAGAACAGCGTCATGTCCCAGGTGAAACTGGCGAGGCTGCCGCCTGCCCCCATCTCCACACCCGAAAGCGTTTCCGGCTTCAGCGCAGGATTGGCCAAGGTGAGGTTGTTGCCGAGCCGGAAAGGACGATAAAGCTCGTTCAGCGATGGCGCGCGAAAGCCGCGATAGGCCGCGCCGCGCAGGTAAAACCCTTTGAAGTCGCGGCGAAGGCCGAGACGCGCCGTGGGCAGAATGCCGGATTGTGTGCCCGAGTATTGGGGCGTGACCGCTCCGCTCGCAAGATCGGTTTGGACCACATGGCCGTTTGATGAAGACCACACATCGCCGCGCAAACCCAAGGTGAGAAGCCATTCGTTGCTGTGTCGTGCCACTTCAAGGTAAAGGCCGCCGACAAGCGTATCGCCGCCAGAGACGCGATTTTGTGTGAAGGCACCCGCGACATAGATCACGCGTTCTTTGGCATTGCCGCGCTGGGCCCGAAAATCGCCGCCCAATTCCCAATCGAGAAAGCCCTCGCCCCGCAGGGCCGCATTGGCACCCCAGCCGATGGCGGGCGTCGCATATTGGTCGTCTGAAGGCGTGGCGGTATTGCGGTTGGCGGAGATGGAGGCGGAGGTTTGCGAAAAATCCGAACTGTGCAGCCAGGTCTGCAGCCGCCAGCCCAGCGCGCCCGGTGACGGCGGATGCACGACCGTAAGGCTGGCCATGAGGCCGTCGGTTTGCGACTGCGTGCCGGCAATTCCCGAATGGCGTGCCTCGCGATAAGCCGCAACGCGGGCAGAAATCAAAGTGCCTTCATCGGGCGCAAACTGCGCCCGCAGAGAGGCGCTGCCCGCATCGAAAGTGACCGCATCATCGGCAGCGCCACGCTGGCCCGGTGCGATTGCATTCCAGCCATCGGACGCAGCGCGCGATGCCGAAGCAAAGAGGGAGAGATTGCCGATTTTGGTCCCCCCTGCCGCGGCACCGCGGCGCTGACCGAGCCCGCCGCCCGACAGCGCAGCATCCACCCCCGAGGTTGCTTCTTTCAAAGCGATCACACCGGTGAGCGCGCCTGCGCCATAGGGGCCCGCACCCGCGCCGCGGACAATTTCGGCTTCCCCAAGATCCTCTGGCGGCAAGGACGACCAGATCACCCAACCCCCGAAGGGATCGTTTTGCGGCACGCCATCGAGGGTAACCAGCGCGCGCCCTGCGCCGGACGGGCCGATGGCGCGCAGCGAAACCCCCTCCGTCGTGGGATTAGCGGAAAGACTCGAGTTGCGCCGGAACAAGGAGAGGCCGGGAACCTGGCTCAACGCCATATCGAGCTGCGGACTGGTCTGCAGTGCCTTGGCATCCAAGGTGACGGCGGAAAAGGCCTTGGCGCCGACAGGGTCCGGCGGAGCTGCCGTGACGACAATTGTCTCGAGCGGTTGTGCCGAGGCCCCCGCCGCAAACAGCAGCGCAGAAGCCCACCAGACGCCAAACATCTTGAAGACCATCACCGGCAAGATTGACCGATCAAGGAGCCTGCGTCCATACAGGAAGGTTGATCTTTGGCTGCAAATACACGATATAGTCTGTAGTATTAGTCCGGATTGTCGCGATGCTCTCTCAAAAAGCCCGTTATGCCTTACGCGCTCTATTTGTTCTGGGCGAACACACGGGCGACGATCCCATCATGATTGCAGACATTGCCGAAGCGGCGAATGTGCCGCGCAAATTTCTCGAGCAGATTCTGCTGGAGATGAAACGGCGCGGCATCGTCCACAGTATGCGCGGCAAGTTTGGCGGCTATACGCTGGGGCGCAAACCGGACGACATTTCTTTTGCGGAAGTCATTCGCCTGATCGATGGCCCCTTGGCGCTCAGCCCCTGTGCGAGCCGCACGGCCCATCGCACCTGTGACGATTGCGAGGACGAAGTGACCTGCGCTATCCGCAAAGTCCTGCTCAACGTGCGCGATGCGACCTCCGATATCCTGGAAACGCACACGCTGGCGCATGCGCTCGCCGATCGCAAAGCGAGCGCCAAGCGCCGCCGCCGCGCGGACTAATCATATTCCGGAATTCTGTGTTTTTTCGGTCACGCCCGGGCAGAGGCGGCCTTTTGCGCGGGCTTGCCTTAAGTCGCGCATATAAAACAGAAAAATCCGCGGGAAGCTGGTTATTCACATAACGGCGACGGACAATAGCCATCAACATACTGCATGCACGCCCATAAACTCGATTGACTAGGTAGAGTATACCGATAAAGTTTCCTTCATTCCGGGGCTGCCCGGCATTTTCGAAGGGGATCACAATGACATCAACGAAGGCGCTCACCGCCGCCCTCCTGGCCGGCGTGTCCGTCATGGCGTTTGGCAGCACCGCACTGGCCGCCAAGCCGACCAGCAATGGAACCTCCGCGCCGCCCGCAGCCGCTTCCACCGCCGCGACCGATGAAAAGATTAAAGATCTGCAAGACCAGATTCAGGGCCTCTCGGACCAGATTGTGGATTTGAAGCGCTCGACCGGCGATCAGTACACGGATGTTCAGAACCAGCAGGCTTCGTTGGTGAAAGTATCGCTGGCCAATGGGCGGCCGACCTTCAGCTCTGCCGATGGCCAGTTTACCGCAGCCATTCGTACCCTCGTCCAGTTCGACTGGGCCTATTATGCGCAAGGCGGCGGCGCCAAGTCGCTGCCAGCCGCTTACGGCCCCGACCTATCGAGCGGCTCTAACTTCCGCCGCGTCTATCTCGGCTTGCAAGGCAAGGTCTTCGGCGACTGGTCCTACAATATCAATTTCGATTTCGGCGGCTCAAGCGGCACCGAAACACCCGGCCATATTCAGTCGATTTACCTGCAATATGACGGCTTTGGGCCTTTGGCCTTCCGCATTGGCGCCTATCCGCCGCCCGCCAATATCGAAGACGGCACCGGTTCGGGCGATACGATTTTCCTGGAGCGCAACTCCCCCTCCAACCTGCAGCGCGGTCTTGCCGGTGGCGACGGACGCGATGCGGCAACCGTGCTTTATACCGGTGACCGTTTCTTCGGTGCCCTCTCCTATACCGGCGGCAAGGCGCAGGACGCGGCGGTGTTTGACGAACAGCAGGCATTCCTGGGCCGGGCGTCGTATCTTTTGGTCTCCGACACCGACACGCATTTGCTGGTCGGCGTGAACGGTACGCATATCTTCAAGCTCCCCGATGCGGTTGCGAACGGGACGGCGGTTTTGGCCACCACGCCCGGCGCCACGGCGCTGTCCTCCATTTCGCTCGCCGATCCGCCGGAACTGACGGTGGATTCAGGCGGCCTGCGCCTTGCCAATACCGGCTCGCTGCCCGCCAATCACCTGACGCAGTGGGGCCTGGAAGCGGCCGGAAATTATCAGAGCTTCTATGCCCAGGGCGGCTATTACAGCTACGGTGTCGATCGCGCACCTGTGGCGTACAAGACCTACACCAGCGCCACCACCAGCGGCACGACGATTTTCCAGCCCAGCAACAACACCTTCAGCGGCTGGTATGCGCAAGCTGCCTGGACGCTGACCGGCGAAGAACGCACCTACAACCCCGCCATCGGCGCTTTCTCACCGCCCAAACCCACAACCTCTGTGGGACATGGCGGCTGGGGCGCATGGGAACTTGCCGCTAGGTTCTCCGACCTTAATCTCAACAGCCATGCCTTGGATTCCACGGCGCTGATCACCAATTGGACCGGCGCATCGACCCAGACCTACACTTTCACCAACACGGTCCGCGGCGGCAACCAGCGTATCTTTACGGCGGCACTGAACTGGTACGTGAGCACGGCCATCCGTTTCGCCTTCGATTACCAGTATATTGACGTCAGTCGGTTGCAGACGCCAGCTACGGTGACCATATCTTCGGGAACGCCTACGCTGGGCACCCTGAATGGCGGACAGACGGCCAATACCTTTGCTTTGCGCGCTCAATTATCGCTCTGACCCAAGGACCCGTACGATGAAAAAACTTGCGATTGCCCTCTTCGCTGCCGCGACGATGACCGCCGCGAATGCTGCGAATGTCACGCTGCTCAACGTCAGCTACGATCCGACGCGCGAACTCTACAAAGATGTCAACGCCGCATTCGCGGCGCAGTGGAAAGCCAAGACCGGCGATACCGTCACCATCAACCAGAGCCATGGCGGTTCGGGCGCCCAAGCCCGCGCCGTGATCGATGGGCTGGACGCCGATGTGGTGACGCTGGCGCTGGCCTATGACATCGATGCGATTTCGCAGAAGGCCAAGCTGTTGCCGCCGACCTGGCAGAAGCGCCTGCCGGAAAATGCCACACCCTATACTTCGACCATCGTGTTTCTGGTGCGCAAAGGCAATCCGTGGAAGATCCATGAATGGCCAGACCTCATCAAACCCGGCATTCAGGTGATCACCTCCAATCCCAAAACCTCGGGCGGGGCGCGCTGGTCTTATCTTGCGGCTTGGGCCTATGCGCAGAAAGCCCCTGGCGGCAACACGGAAAAGGCCAAAGCGTTTGTGCAGGCCCTTTATAAGCATGTGCCCGTGCTCGACACCGGTGCCCGCGGCGCGACGACGACTTTTGTGCAGCGCGGTATCGGTGATGTGCTGCTGTCCTGGGAAAACGAAGCCCAGCTGGCACTGAAGGAATACGGCCCGGACAAGTTTGAAGTGGTTTATCCCAAAGTCTCGATCCTGGCCGAGCCGCCGGTGGCTGTGCTGGACAAGAATGTCGATCGCCACAAGACCCGCGCCGTGGCCGAGGCCTATCTGCAATTCCTCTATACCAAGCAGGCGCAGGAGATCGAAGCCAAGAACTTCTATCGCCCGCGCGATCCCGAGGTGCTGAAGGCCTATGCCAGGAACTTCCCCGCCATCACCCTCTACAATATTGAGGACGTCTTCGGTGGCTGGACCAAGGCACAGGCGACGCACTTTGCCGATGGCGGCGTCTTCGATCAGATCTATAAGCCGGGCCAATGAGCGCTGTTGGGGCTTCTCGTTGGCGGAACCCGAGTGCATTGCCCGGCTTCGGGCTTTCACTCGGGTTCACGCTCTTTTATCTGTCGGTCATTGTTCTGATCCCGATTGCGGCGCTGATCATTCGGCCATGGTCGGCCGGGTTCAGCGGCTTCTGGCATGTGCTGAGCGATCCGCGCGTCCTGGCGGCGTTGCGACTGTCCTTCGGCGGAGCGGCTATCGCTGCCTTGATCAATGCCATTACTGGCCCGATCATCGCCTGGGTTCTGGTGCGCTATTCCTTTCCGGGAAAACGGATTCTCGACGCGCTGATCGACCTGCCCTTCGCTTTGCCCACAGCGGTCGCGGGCATTGCGCTTTCGACGCTCTATTCGACGAATGGCTGGCTGGGCGAACCGCTCAGCCATCTTGGCATTCGCATCGCCTATACACCCGCTGGCGTGGTCTTAGCGCTGACCTTCATTGGCCTGCCCTTTGTGGTGCGGACTATTCAACCGGTGCTGACCGATCTTAGCCGGGAGCCGGAAGAAGCCGCTGCCACACTGGGGGCCACGCGCTTTCAAACCCTGACACGGGTGGTGCTGCCTTCTCTGATGCCCGCACTGTTGACCGGCGCCACGCTGGCTTTTGCGCGCGCTGTTGGGGAATATGGTTCGGTCATCTTCATCGCGGGCAATATCCCCGCCGTGTCAGAGATCGCACCGCTGCTGATCATCGTAAAGCTCGAACAATATGACTATGCCGGAGCGGCAGCGATTGGCGTTATCATGCTGGCGGCATCTTTTGTGCTGATCTTCGCGCTGAACCTTCTGCAGAACTGGATCGGAGAGCGGCGATGAGAAGACGGTATCCGACCCAAGATCATCCCCTCCTGCGCATTGGCCTTACCGCGGTCGCCGTCGGCGTGATCGGCCTTTTTCTGCTGTTTCCGCTTGCCACCGTCTTTTCCGAGGCTTTGTCCAAAGGGATCGCCGCCGCATGGGAGGCATTGAAGGAGCCCGACGCCCGCTCGGCCATCAGGCTGACCTTGCTGGTGGCGGCGATTGCGGTGCCGTTGAATGCGGTGTTCGGCATTGCCGCCTCTTGGGCGATTGCCAAATTCGATTTTCGCGGCAAACAATTTCTGACCACCTTGATCGATCTGCCGTTTTCGATTTCGCCAGTGGTCTCGGGCCTCATCTATGTGCTGATCTTCGGACTGCAAGGCTGGTTCGGCGACAGTCTGCGCGACGCCAATATCAAAATCATCTTCGCGCTTCCCGGCATTGTGCTCGCTACCGTCTTCGTCACCTTTCCCTTTGTGGCGCGCGAACTGATCCCCTTGATGACCGATCAGGGCCGCGATGAGGAAGAAGCCGCAACCTCGCTTGGCGCTTCGGGATGGCAGACTTTCTTGCATGTCACCTTGCCCAACATCAAATGGGGCCTACTCTACGGGGTGCTGCTCTGCAACGCGCGCGCCATGGGTGAATTCGGCGCCGTTTCGGTCGTGAGCGGTCATATCCGCGGCCTCACCAATACGATGCCGCTGCATGTCGAAGTGCTCTACAACGATTATCAATATGTCGGTGCCTTTACCATTGCCTCGGTATTGGCGCTGCTGGCCATCGTCACGCTGGTGCTCAAATCGCTTCTGGAATGGCGTTACGCAGACGAGATCGCCGCTACCCACCGGCACTGATGGTGATATTTTGACGGAGTATGTGATGAGTTTGGTGGTTGATTCAGTCGCGAAATGTTTCGAGCGCTTTCCCGCCCTGAACGGCGTCAGCCTGACCGTGCCGCAAGGCGCGTTTCTGGCCCTGGTGGGGCCATCGGGTTCGGGCAAGACGACCCTCTTGCGCATCTTGGGCGGGCTCGAATTTCCCGATTCCGGCAGTGTGCACTTTGCCGATCTCAATTGGCTGGAAGTGCCGGCACGCCAGCGCCGTGCGGGGTTCGTTTTCCAGCAATATGCCCTCTTCAAGCATATGACCGTCGAGAAGAACATCGCCTTTGGCCTGACGGTGCGACCGCGGCACGAACGGCCGGCAAGGAAGGAAATTGTCCGCCGGGTGGAAGAACTTCTGACGCTGGTGCAGCTTGAGGGGCTGGGCAAGCGCTATCCCAATCAGCTTTCGGGTGGCCAGCGCCAGCGCGTGGCCCTCGCCCGCGCGCTCGCCATTGAGCCGCGCATGCTGCTGTTAGACGAGCCCTTCGGGGCATTGGACGCGAAAGTGCGCAAGGAATTGCGCGTCTGGCTGCGCGCCTTGCATGAGAAGATGGGCATTACGACGGTATTCGTCACCCACGATCAAGACGAAGCCTTTGCACTGGCCGATCTGGTGGCGATCATGAATGCCGGGCGTATCGAACAATATGGCACGCCCGCCGATGTCCGCCGCTCGCCGAAGACCCCGTTTGTCGCGGAATTCCTCGAAACCGGCCCGCAGCAAAACGCGACCGTGCAGCCGCGTGCCCTCAACGGTCACTCCTGAGGATCTTTGGCGCGATCGAGGGCATAATGGGCGCGCACGGAGGCAAGCCCGGCCAGCATATGCGCGGCTTCCGTTTCCGAAATTTCCGCCGCTCCGGGCGTGACCAAACGCATGGCACGCAGATGGACGCTGACCGGCGCCACCTCTTCGATGCCGTTCTCGATCATGCCGATCACCAAATCGCAGAAGCGCTTGACCACGGTATCGAGGCGATCGAAACCATAAGTGCCGGACAGGGTTAGAATTTGGCTGGCTCGTCGCAGCATGGCGTCGAGATCGGGGCCCGTTATACGTTGCCCGCCGCCTGCCGTGAGAATGGCTTCCAGTGCAGCGATCTCACCGGGAATGGCCCCGACGAATTCCTCACGCAAATTTTCGACGTTCATGCTCGCCGCCTTCAAGGCGAGGCCGCGCGACACACCGCCTTTTTTGCGCAAGAGCTGCCCCAACCGGTTGGGCACGGCAGTGATAATCACTTTGGAGGTCATCGGGATGGTGCCGGGGGCTGTACAAAGTCATCGGCCACGTGATCGGAGGCGCGCCGGGCGAGACCTGACGCAGGCTCGAAAGCCCGAAAGCGCCGGTCCGGCCCAGCAAAGTCATCGGCATCGATAAAGGGGCGGTCGGTCTTGGCAGCAAAAAGGACATGATCGAACAATGTGGCTGGAGAAACCGGCTTGCGCACCACGCTGCTGACGCCCGCATCCCTGGCCCGGGTGACACGCGAAAACTGGGTGTAACCGGTTAGTACCACCACCGGCATGTAGCGAATCTTGGTGTCGCTGTGACGACGCACCCAGCGCACCAACTCGGCCAGTTGCATATCAGGCAGCATGCTCTCACTGATTAAGAGGTGGAATTGGCCACCGGCCAGCAGCTTCTTGGCCGCTTCGCCCGAACCGATGATGATGTGATTGTTCAGACCGAAGCCGCGTAGAATCTGGCTGATAATACTCGTGGAAAAACGGTCGTGATCGACCACGAGGGCCGAAATCTCCGAGAAGTTGAATTTTCTAGCCACGCCCGGGTAGGCCCAAACAGATCGCCATCCTTGAGCATAGGGGCAAAGTGTTTAAGCCTTGGTTGCTTGCCGCCTACGCTGTGTGAAACAATGTACCGGCGATCATTCTTTGTCGCGATTACGCCTGCGCCGTTACGGAAGCTTGCAAGTGGGGCGGTTGTTATGGTCCGCACAAACGCACTAACATAAAGTTGCGCGAAAGGGATCGTGGCGACACACGACGCGCATGATGTGTTATTGAATTTTTCATCGGAGCAACGGGAGCCCGCATCTTGCGTAACAGAGGCACGCTCAGCCTGCATATACCAGAGCCCCATAACCGCCCGGGCGACGCGCCTGACTTCAGCAATATTCTGATTCCACCCGCTGGGGCTCTCGAACGCCCACCCATAGACGCCAATGCGCGGGCGCTTTCGCCCTATGCCTATACGCTGATCCGGGTGTTGGATGCGGAGGGACGGGCTGTTGGCGCCTGGAATCCGCATCTGGAGCCGCAGGCCCTGATAAAAGGCTTGCATGATATGATGCTGACTCGCGCTTTCGACGAACGCATGTATCGCGTGCAACGGCAGGGAAAAATTTCGTTCTATGTGAAGTCAACCGGCGAGGAAGCCGTGAGCGTTGCCGCGGCGCACGCCGTCGAGGCCAGCGATATGTGTTTTCCGGCCTATCGCCAGCAAGGCTTTCTGATCGCCCGCGGCTATCCCCTCATCGACATGATGTGTCAGTGCTTCTCCAATGTCCGCGACCCCATCAAAGGCCGCCAGCTGCCGGTGATGTATTCGGCAAGCTCGCATAATTTCTTCACCGTCTCGGGCAATCTGGGCACCCAATTTCCTCAAGCCGTCGGCTGGGCGATGGCCTCGGCCTACAAAAACGACGACCGCATCGCCGTGAGCTTTATCGGCGATGGCACCACGGCGGAGGGCGATTTTCATCACGCGCTGAATTTTGCCGCCGTTTACCGCGCGCCGGTCGTCCTCAACGTCGTCAACAACCAGTGGGCCATATCAAGCTTCAACGGCATTGCCTGCGGTGAGGAAGCAACCTTTGCCGCCCGCGCCATCGGCTATGGCCTGCCGGGCCTGCGCGTGGACGGCAATGATTTTCTCGCAGTCTATGCGGCGGAGCAATGGGCGGCGGAGCGGGCTCGCGCCAATTTGGGCGCCACGCTGATCGAGCATTATACCTATCGCGCCGAAGCCCATTCCACCAGCGACGATCCCAGCCGCTACCGCCCCACGGACGAGTGGCAGGCTTGGCCTTTGGGTGATCCCGTTGCGCGGCTGAAGCAGCATCTGATCCACATCGGCGCCTGGTCGGAAGCGGAGCATCAGGCCCTGAGCGATGAGATCGCCACTCTGACACGCGAGACCCAGCGTGAGGCAGAGACCATCGGCACACTGGCAACCGGCTCGCGGCCGGCCAAAGCCACCATGTTCGAAGACGTCTATGAAGAGATACCCTGGCACCTTCAAGCGCAGATGAAAGAGGCTGGGGTCTGACTCATGACGGCGATGAACATGATCCAAGCGCTGAATTCTGCGCTCGATGTGATGCTGGCAAAGGACCCCAATGTGCTCGTGTTCGGCCAGGATGTCGGCTATTTCGGCGGCGTCTTCCGGGCCACCGAGGGCCTGCAAAAAAAACATGGGATGACACGCTGCTTCGATGCACCGATTGCCGAATCCGGCTTGGTGGCGGTCGGCATCGGCATGAGCGTTTATGGTCTGCGGCCTGTGGTGGAGATCCAATTCGCCGACTACATCTATCCCGCTTATGACCAGATCGTTTCGGAAGCAGCCCGCATTCGCTATCGCTCGGGCGGGGATTTTCATGTGCCGCTTACCATCCGCACCCCTTATGGCGGCGGCATTTATGGCGGCCAGACCCACAGCCAAAGTCCCGAAGCGCTGTTCACCCATGTGACGGGCCTGAAGACGGTGGTCCCTTCCAATCCGCGCGACGCCAAGGGCCTGTTGATAAGCGCCATCGAAGACAACGACCCGGTTATCTTCCTCGAACCCAAGCGGCTTTATAGCGGCCCCTTCGATGGCTATCACGACCGCCCGGTACAGCCTTGGTCCAAGCACGGGCTGAGCGAGGTGCCCGACGGCTATTATTCGGTACCGCTGGGCGAGGCGGCAGTGGTGCGCGAAGGCTCGGCCGTGACCGTGCTCTGCTATGGCACCATGGTGCATGTGGCGCTGGCTGCGGCAGAAGCCACTGGCATCGATGCCGAGATCATCGATCTTAGAACCTTGATACCCCTCGACATCAAAGCCATTGTGCGCTCCGTACAAAAAACCGGACGCTGTGTGGTGGCGCATGAGGCCACACAGACCAGCGGCTATGGCGCCGAACTCAGCGCCTTGGTGCAGGAGCATTGCTTTTATCACCTGGAAGCTCCGGTGCAGCGTGTGACGGGTTGGGATACCCCCTATCCGCACGCCTTCGAATGGGATTACTTCCCCGGCCCCGACCGTGTGGCCGAGGGCATGCGTCGCGCCTTGGCGAGCTGACGGCAACTTTTTTTGACGAGGGCGGAACATGGGACGCTTTGTATTCAAATTGCCCGATGTGGGCGAAGGCACGGCAGAAGCCGAGATTGTGGCTTGGCACGTCGCCGTGGGTGACCAGGTGCGCGAGGATCAGCTTCTCGTCGATGTGATGACCGACAAAGCCACGGTCGAAATGACCTCACCCGTGGCCGGAACCATCATGGCGCTCAAGGCCAATCCGGGGGAAATGGCCACCGTGGGTGCGCCGCTGGTGGAATTCGAACTGGAAACGGCGCCGCGATCATCGCCGGAGCCTGTTGCCGCAACCCCGCCAGAAGCAGCGCCTTTCCCGCAGCCGTCACCGCCCGAGCCGCCTCCAGGCGAAGCTGCGACTGCGCTCGCCGCGCCGGCCGTGCGCTTGCGCGCTGCGGATCTCGGCATAGATCTGCATCGGCTGCGAGGCAGCGGTCCGGCCGGGCGCATCACCCATGGCGATCTCGATGATTTTCTGGCAGGCGGCAGCAAGCCCGCGCCGCGCCCCACCCCCAACAATAGGGTGGAAGAGATCAAGCTGATCGGGCTGCGCCGCAAGATCGCCGAAAAAATGCAGGAGTCGAAGCGGCGCATTCCACACGCCGGCTATGTCGAGGAAATCGACATGACGGAGCTGGAGAGCCTGCGGACGCATTTGAATGAGACCCGCCGCGGCGATCAACCCAAACTGACCGTGCTTCCCTTCCTGATGCAGGCGCTGGTTCGCGCCCTGCCCGCTTTTCCACGCATCAACGCCCATTTTGACGATGAGGCGGGCATCATCCAGTGCTTCAAGGCGATCCATATCGGTATTGCTACACAAACCGATGCCGGGCTGATGGTTCCGGTTATCCGCCACGCCGACATGCTCGATCTGTGGCAAGCAGCGGCAGCCATTGCGACGATGGCCGCCAAAGCCCGTGAGGCTAAAGCGACGCGCGATGAGCTGAGTGGCTCAACGATCACCATCACCAGCCTCGGCGCGCTCGGCGGCATTGCCTCCACACCGATCATCAATCATCCCGAGGTGGCGATCATCGGACCCAATGCGATTGTGGACAGGCCCGTGGTCCGGGAGGGTCAAATCACCATTCGCAAAATGATGAACCTGTCGTCCAGCTTCGATCACCGCGTGATCGACGGCGCCGATGCCGCCCAATTCGTCAAGCGCCTGAAGGCGCTGCTCGAACATCCGGCGTTGTTATTTATGGCCTGAGCACATAGCGACCGGGGCCGGAGCAAGCTCCGGCGGTTCCGGCGCATGGCCGTGAATGCCGTAATGCTCATGAATCCGCGATAGCTCCGCCAAGATCGCCACCGCATCGTCATCGCTAAGGTCGGCTTTGAAGACGAGACGCATCGCGCTCAAATGCACCTTCAGCGGCGCTGTCGTGGAGATCGCCTTATCCTTCATGCCGAAGGCAAGATCACAGAACTTCTTTACCACCGCATCGAGCGTTTCCGATCCGAAGGTTCCTGAAAGGGTCAGCAGCGGATCCACTTGATCCAGAATTTCGCCAAGACCCGCATCGCTGATGTGGTCGCCCGCCGAAGCAACAAGATGATCGAGCCGAGCGATTTCTACGGGCACCGCTTTCTCGCAGTCCTCACGCAATTCTTCGATCAGCGTCTGCGCCTCCTGGACCGCTTCCTCGCGGCTAATGCCACCCGGCATCGCCAGCAACTCGCCCAAGATGTTTTTGACGCGAATGATCTTACACCCGCTCATTCAATTTCCACTTTCGTCGGTTTTAGGAGATTATCAACTTCGTCCTGCGACATGTTTGGTTCCATGGCCAGGCCGATGTCGGTGGTCATATCCGTTTTACGCCGTCCGGCCCCATCCGGCGGCCCGGTATTCTTGAAGCGGCGATCCGGCCCGATGTAATTGTCGGTTTCGATGAAGGGCCGCTCGGTGCGCGCCGACCAGGCAATGTGATCGAACAATACATTGGGAGATACCGGCTTTCGCACCACGATATTGGCGCCTGAATCTCTGAGTGTCACCACATTGGAAAACTGCGTGTAACCGGTAAGAACGACCACCGGCATGTATTTGATGTTCAGTGCGGGCTGGCGCCGGATCCATCTGATGAGATCGCTGGCATGCGTGTCGGGTAGAATCGCATCGCAAATCAGAAGATCGAAATGTGCTGCGCCAAGCCTTCGCTTCGCTTCGTCGCCGGATTCTATGATAACCTGCCGGCTGAGGCCGAAGCCCCGCAAAATCTGGCCCAAAATTTGGGTCGAATACTGATCCGCATCGACGACTAGCGCCTCGATCTGCGTAAAGTTCAGCCGTTCGACCAAAGCAGTGTACCGCGCGTTATTCGTTCAGAAACCAGAAATCTTCCGTCGGCTCTTCTTCTTTATGCGTGTTGTCTTCACCGGTCACCATCGCCCTCAGCCTCTCACGAACGCTGAAGAAAGGTACATGGTGCAGCAGTTCATTCAGCTCCACCGATTCAATCGTGCCGTTGTTGATGCGGCCCGAGAGCGCCTCGATGAGGACCGCGTGGGCCTGCAAGCTTTGGGAGAACAGATCGAATTTCTGCAGCAGCCGGATCGACTCGTCGCTGCCGGCGATCTTGCCGTGATCGGTCAGATTCTCGCCAAAGCGGGCGGTGTCGTAGGCCAATTCCCGCAGCTCGCCCGCTACCGCCTTTAAGAGGCGCATCGTGGTAGAGGCGTTGGCGGGTGCATGGGTCATTAAAAAAACTCCACATCCACTGCGGCTGCCGTCTGCGTTTTTTTGTGGAGAGCGGTAAGTTCCTCTTCCACCAGCCGCGGCTCGGCGCCTTTGACAACTGCTTGACGCGCCCGCCCGGAAGCTGGTGCAAACTGAATCCGTCTGGCGAGATCTCCGCCGACATCTCCGCCAACGATAGTAATGCCTTCGTCGTTAAGAAACTGCCGCGCAAAAGCAATATTGCGCGAACCGACGTCGGTGAGGGCAGCCACAACATTGGCGCCGCCAAACAGTTTTGCCTCAAGCCTGCGGCGATCGCCGCCATGTTTGAGGATCTCGTTGATCAAGAGCTCCATCGCGTTGATGCCATAGCAGCGCGCCGCGCGATCCCCCGAATTGCCGTCCGGCAAGAGAAAGTGATTCATTCCGCCGACACCCGCCGAAGAATCGCGGATGCAAGCGGCAATGCAAGAGCCCAATATCGTCGTCAGTACTTCTTCCGGATCGGCGGTGACGTAGGTGTCACCGAGGGTCAGTTGAACATGCACAAGACCGTCGCGCGGATTGCGGAATTTCCGCAACAATCGCTCGTCACCTTCCTTCGGTCTTCTGCTCGCAATATTCACGAAAGGGCACCGAATATCTGTTCAAGCTTCTGTTTCAAAACGGCGACGGTAAACGGCTTGACGAGATAGTTGTTGGCGCCAAACTGGGCGGCACGCTTGACCAGATCGGCATCAGCCCTGCCGGTCAGAAGAATGAAGCCCGTCGATTTGATCGTGGGATCGGCACGTACGGCGCGCAGGAACTCGAGACCATCCATCTCCGGCATATTGAAGTCGGAGAAAATAATATGCGCGGGCTGCGCTTTGAGTGCGGCCAGGGCTTCAGGAGCCTTGGGAAACTCCCGGATATCGGTGAGGCCAATCTGCTGCAGGCAGGAACGAACCAGCGTGCGCATGGTGAGTTGGTCGTCGACCACGATGGCTTTGATTTTAGAGGGTGACGGCATGGCGGCCTGCCTTCTGACTACGTGCTTCGCAGATATTGAGAACTTCTCGTCCGATCTGATGCAAAGAAACTTGCTTTTCAACAGCTCCGACTTCCATGGCGACGCGTGGCATGCCGTAAACGACCGACGATGCCTCATCCTGACCCAGCGTCGAGGCACCCGCTTTACGCATCGCAAGCAATCCATCGGCGCCGTCGCGGCCCATCCCGGTAAGAATAGCGCCAATGGCACCAATGCCCGCTACCTTGGCAACAGAATGAAAGAGTACGTCCACCGATGGTCTATGGCCGTTGACCGCAGGCGTCTTACTGAGACGGCAACGCAGCACACCTTTGCCGTGCACCTCCAGATGCGCTTCCCCGCCGGGCGCGAGATAAATTTGACCCGGGGCCAATATTGCTCCATCGCGCGCTTCGCTGACGCTCGGCTGACACAAACGATTCAAGCGGTCCGCAAAGCTGGTGGTGAAATGCGGCGGCATATGCTGCGTGATGACGGTCGCCGGACAATTCTTGGGAAAGTGCGACAACACTTCGATGAGAGCTTCAACACCGCCGGTGGACGAACCAATCGCCACAACCATATTGGCCGGATCGAAATTGGCCTTGGCAGGCGCTGTCGACGGCTCGCGCCGGACAAAGGGGTGAACCCGCGCCGTGGCAGCCGTGCGAACTTTTTCGCATAGCTCACGCGCACATTCTTCGAGATGGGCTCCAACATTGTCCGTGGGCTTGGCGAAATAATCCACCGCACCGATTTCAAGGGCCGAGACGGTTACGTCGGCGCCGCGCTGTGTCAGAGTCGAGACCATTACCACCGGCATCGGCCGGAGGCGCATGATCTTCTCGAGAAATTCCAGCCCATTCATATTGGGCATTTCGACATCGAGGGTGATGACGTCTGGGTTCAAATCCTTGATCATCTGCCGCGCCGCCGCCGCATCGGGGGCACCGCCCACCACTTCGATGGTCTCATCGCGCGACAGGACAGCCGCCAGTAAGCGCCGGATGGTGGCTGAGTCATCGACAATTAAAACGCGAACACGTTTCATCATCTTGCTCCATGCCGGCGGTAAATGGTCTGACCAACCAGATCGTAAGGATGGCTGCCAAGAATAATACGTTCGGAATGACCGATACAGAGGGTTCCGCCCGGCCGTAGCAGGCCGGCAAAGCGGTCCCACACCGTGCTTTGGGTTTCGTCGTCGAAATAGATCATGACGTTTCTGCAAAAAATAATTTCAAAGCGGCCTTTCATCGGCCATTCGCGCAACAAATTGAGTTCGCGAAAACGCACCAACTCATGCATTTCCGGACCCACTTCAAGCTCCGCTCCGCCGCTTCCCTGCACTGGTGCAAACCACTTGCGGCGAAGCTCGAGCGGTATGTCGCCCATCTGGGCAACCGGATAGACGCCGTTGCTACCACGGCGCAGCATCTCCGGATCGATATCGGACGCCAGAATGCGGATATCACGCTCGGCTGCGTTGGGATCAAGTGCCAAAATGGTGAGGGCGATGGAATACGCCTCCTCGCCGGAGGAGGACCCCGCCGACCAGATGCGGATTTTGCCGCCTTTTCGAGCCGCGTCCAGAAGGTCAGGCAGAACCTCTGTACGCAGATAATCGAAATGGTGGCTCTCGCGGAAAAAGCGCGTGACATTGGTCGTCATGGCGGAAATCATCGCCTGGCGCTCGTCGATGCCGTCCACGCCCTGAACCAGGGCACAGTAGTCGCGAAAATTCCTGAGACCTATCGCCCGCAAGCGTTTGGCCAGACGCGAATAGACCAAGTTGACCTTGGTTTCAGCCAGCACAATACCCGCTTCCGAATGGACGAGTTCCGCAATCTGGCGGAAATCGTGCCAGGTAAACGGGAACTCGCCATCAGGAACGGCTATATCGCGAGGATTCGTGCCAGTCGCCAAGACTTTTCTCCGTCAGGCCGCGTGTTCGACGAGGCTGTCCATGCCGCCGAAGGAAGAGGTCAGCTTGGTCATGCCAAGCAATGTGACCATCCGCCCATCCAGCACAGCAATGCCTTCGACGTAATCGTTCTGCTGCTCACGCATGACATCGGGAACCGATTGGATTTCCTGACGGGCCACCGTGAGAATGTCGGACACAGCATCGACCAGAAGACCAATGGTGCGGTCGCCGGAATTGACCACGATGATGACATGCTTGGCGGTCGCGTCGGTGAGACCCAGGCCCAGGCGGGCTTTGAGATCGATCACCGGCAACACCATGCCGCGCAGGTTGATCACGCCGCGCACATAATCGGGAACGTGCGGCAGCGCCGTGGTGTCGGTCCAGCCGCGAATTTCGCGAATGGTCATGATGTCCGCGGCGAATTCCTGCCCGGTGGCGAGAAACGTAATGTACTGGCGGCGTTCCTGGGCCGTATCCTTATCGCTGATGCTCATTTCTATGCTCCTGCTGCCTGTTGATATTCAATCGGTCTGGCCACACCTTCGCGGCAGCCAGCCACAAGACCATCAATGTCGAGAATGAGGGCCACGCGGCCATCGCCGAGAATGGTGGCGGCGGCAATGCCGTCGATGTGACCGATGTTGGATTCGAAGCTCTTAATCACCACCTGACGTTGCCCGATGATCCCATCGACGGCGAGCGCCATGCGGCCGATGCCTTCGCTCTCTACCAAGATGACAACACTGCTGGTGACGTCATAATTGGCCCCGCGCACATTGAGGAGCCGGCCAACGCTGATCAGAGGCACATAAACCCCGCGCACGTTGAGCAGCATGCCCGTCGAGCCGAAGGCATTGATGTCCGATTGCTTGGGCAGCAGGCTTTCGACGATATGCGATAGTGGCAGAACAAAGGTCTGATCGCCGACTGCGACGATCATGCCGTCAAGCACGGCCAGTGTCAGTGGCAGAGTAAGGCTGAACTTGCTGCCTTTGCCGAGCACCGAACTGATGGTGATGCGGCCGCCCAAATCGTTGATGTTTCGGCGCACGACATCCAAACCGACGCCGCGGCCCGAGATGTTCGAGACTTGGCTGGCGGTAGAGAAGCCGGGCAGGAAAATCAGATTGTCGATTTCCTCATCCGACAGATTGGCGTTGGCGGCGATGACACCGCGTTCGATCGCCTTCTCGCGAACCTTGGCGCGATTGATGCCGCGGCCATCATCGGAGACTTCGATCACAATGCGCCCACCGCGATGTTCGGCAGAAAGTTTAACGGTGCCTTCGGCCGGCTTACCGGCGGCAACGCGGTCTTCCGGCGATTCCAGGCCGTGATCGATAGCGTTGCGGATCATATGGGTGAGCGGCTCGCCCAGGCGCTCGATCACGGTCTTATCGACCTCGGTCGCTTCGCCTTCGATTTCGAGATGCGCTTCCTTGCCGGTCTGGGCGGCGGTTTCGCGGACCAGACGCGGCATGCGCTGGAACACCGATTTCACTGGCTGGGTGCGGATCGCCATTACGGCTTCCTGCAGTTCCCGGAGCAGATGTTCCAACTCGCCGAGGCCCGTGCCGATGGTGCTCTGAGCGGAGGTGGTCTCCAGGATTCGCTGGCTCAACATGGCCTGCGTAATCACCAACTCACCGACCAGATTGACCAGCCGGTCCACTTTGTCGAGATCGACGCGGATGGTGCTCTTGACCACTTCGACAGCAGTCGATGCGGCAGCCGCGACGGGCTTTTTCTCTGCGGCGGTGACCAGATCCACAATCACAGCCGAAGCGGGCGCGTCCAGCACCTCTTCCATGACAGGCTCGGCAACGGCGAGTTCGGGCACAATCTCCGAGATATCGAGATCGCAATCGCCGGAGACGAACTCAAAGACCTCTTCGATCTTGCTGCGGTCGGCGCAATCGCGCAGCACGGCATTCCAGGTGAGATAGGCTTGTTCCGGCTCGATCGCGAGAAGATCGGGGATAGCGGAGAGATCGGCCGTCACTTCGAGCGCACCGAGCATACCAAGCTCGCGGATCAAGAGGTAAGGCTCGTTGGCCTTGGCGTAGAGCCCGGCATGTGGCGTGAAGCGGATGCGCCAGGACGGCAGTTCGGGCTCCAGCGACATAAAGGCGGGGGCATCGTCGCCGATATCGATCTGGACCGGCATGAACGAGAGGCCGTCAAATTCCGATGGTGCCGCCTCGCCGCCGATTTCGTCTTCTTCTTCGCCGCCACCGGCCAGCTGGTTAAGCTCAGCCTTGACTTCACTATCCTGAACGTCGATGCCGCCGTCGCGCGCCAAGGCGACGTGATCGGATAATTTATCACCGGCCCGCAGAAGCACCTTCACAACGTCGGGCGTCGGATTGAGCTTGTCCGAGCGGATCAAATCCATCACGTTTTCGAAGATATGAGCAAAGCCGACAAGAACGTCGAAGCCGAAGGCACCGCCGCCGCCCTTGATCGAATGCACCGCGCGAAACACGGCATTGATCATTTCGGAATCGGCCTCGCCATTCTCCATGGCGATGAGGCCTTCTTCCATCGCTAGAAGCAGCTCATCACATTCTTGGAAGAATGTCTGCTTAATGGCTTCCATCGGGTCCATTGGCATACGTCCTATGGCGAGACCCGGCGGATCGCGGCAAGCAGTTTCTCGGGATCAAACGGTTTGACAATCCAGCCTGTGGCACCGGCGTCGCGCGCACGGGTCTTTTTGGCCGGCTCGCTTTCCGTCGTCAGCACCAGGATCGGCGTCATCTTGTTGGCAGAGCCGCGGCGCACATGCTCGATAAAGCCGTAGCCATCCATACGCGGCATGTTGATATCGGTGATAATGACATCGACGAGCCCCGCATTTTCCAGGACCTCCACGCCGTGCACGCCATCATCAGCCTGAATAACGGTATGTCCCGCGCCACTAAGCGCAAGCCGCAGCATATCGCGCATCGTGCGCGAATCGTCGACGGTGAGGATCGTCTTGCCCATGTTATTTGCCCAACTCTAAAGCGTCCATCAACCCAAGGACCGAAACGGTCTCGCGAAAGGCTACCGAAGGATTGGCGATCACCAGAGAGGCACCACCAGCCTTCGCAAAAGATTGTTTGCCCGCAACAAGGACCTGCAGACAAGGAGAGGACAGCCTCTGCACCGAGGATGCATCGACCGTAACGCTCGCTCCCGCCGCAAATGACTGCATCAGCTGCTCTTTAAGCGGTCCGGCTTGCGTCAGATCCGCGACGGCTGGGAGTGTCACTTGCTCTTCCATTTAAGCCCCTCTTTCGTCCATCGCCGATCTTGGCTCAAAATCGTCAAAAATTTATCCATCCGGATCACATCTGCTGTTCAGGAGCAGCCGCGCCCTGACGATCAACGAACCATGATGCCGACGGCAAAAGTCGCGATCCGGACGCGATAGGCCGGTTTGCGGAAATCTGCTGCTGCACCAATTTCAAAACCCTCCCAGCGGCTTGGATATTTCACCACAAGCCGTCGCGTGTGATTAAGACTGCGCTATTTCTGATACCAAGCCATTAATGGATGCATGATTGCAGCGACGAATCCGGCGGAAGCTCGTGGTTTTCGCTCCGACCCGAAGGCCGCATAAATGCCTGCGCCTATGGTTACCAAGGGCTTACCGCCGAGCGAATTTGGTAATGCTTTCCGTCTGTTGAAAGCCCGAACCCGAGCTGCGGCATATCCCATAGAAAGTTCATCTGTGTCCGGACGGTTGGTATTTGTCCTTAAGCCGAGCCATCGGCCTTTGGATGCGTGGTCACGGGCGCTCATTCTCAGAACTCGTCCCAGTCCGACGACGGCAGCTCGGCCTTGCGGGCCAGGGCACCGCTCGACATCCGCCGCGGGAGGGGGGCCGGAGCGGGTGTTTTCCTTGTCGCCTGACTGGAGCGCGCCCCAAAGGGCACACGGCTGCTGCCGACCTCAAAACTCGTGACGAGTGAGGCGAGACTTCGGGCCTCCGCCGCCAACGCATGCGAGGCCGCGGTGCTCTCCTCCACCATTGCGGCATTTTGCTGCGTCATCTGATCCATCTGGCTGATCGCCGTGTTGACCTCTTCGATACCGGCCGATTGCTGTTTGGTGGCCAGGGCGATCTCTGCAACCAGTGCGCTGATTTCCACGACCTCATTCACGATCTCCTTCAGCGCCTCGCCAGACTGGCCGACGAACTTGACGCCCGAGCCGACATGGGCGCTGGAGGCGTTGATCAAAGACTTTATTTCTTTGGCCGCCTGACTGGAGCGCTGCGCCAGAGCACGCACTTCGCTTGCTACCACCGCAAAGCCCTTACCGGCGTCACCGGCGCGGGCGGCCTCAACACCCGCATTCAGGGCGAGCAGATTGGTCTGAAAGGCAATCTCGTCAATCACCCCGATGATATCGGTGATCTGTTTCGACGACTGTTCGATCTCGCCCATGGCAGAAATTGTGGCACCGACAACCTGGCCGCTCGCCTGCGCTGCCGTCTTGGTCTTGGCAACGACGGCACTAGCCCGGCTGGCATTCTGCGCGGTGGCTTTCAAGGTCACTGTGATCTCTTCAAAGGCCGCCGCGGTCTCTTCCAAACTGGCCGCCTGACTTTCGGTGCGATGCGACAGATCATCCGAGGCCCGCTCGATTTGCAGCGCGCCGGTCGAAATCGTGTCGATGCTGCGAACCACCGCCGAGAGCGTCTCCTGCAGCTTGGGCGCCGCCTCGTTGAAATCTTCCTTCAGTTTGCTCAGGGGGCCCGTGAGGTCAGCGGTCACGCGATGCGTGAGGTCGCCTTTGGCGAGCGCATTCAAGCCGACGCCGACACTGGCGATGATGAGTGCCTCTTGCTCCATTTTCTCCGCCTCGATCGCAATCTGATAAGCGAAGATGGCCAGCTCCATATCGAGCAGAACTGCTTTGTTGAGGGTCGCGAGCGTGCACCACAGACCAATGGGGTTCCAGAAACCGGTGAGGATCGCCAAGCGGACAAGACGATTGAGAACGAATTGGTAGCCCGCGATATACCAGCGCGGCTCGAGGCCGATCTTCTTGTGCGCCAAACCAACGCGATAGACACCCTGGACATAGGATTGATCGAAACGGCCGGAGAACAGTCGCTCCCAATGTGAGGCCTGGGCGCTTTTGAGCCGCTCTTTATGCCCGCTGGTCAGTTTGGCCAATTGCGGCTCGGTTTCCACATGGCGGTAAAAATCGTCGAGGATGCCCGGCAGCGCCAATCGGGCGATGCGCCAGAAGCCGCGCAAATTCCGCCCTGTCGCATTGGTGATGCCGGCATAGCGCAAGCGGCGTTCGATATCGAAATCGGGAAGGCTCCCAGCCACGTCGTGCATTATTTCCCCTCGTTTCTTTGTGCCGAGCGACTGCGCGATCAGCTGCCATCTCAATACGCATACGTCGCGGGTCCCCTCCGCATGGGACCAAAATGCATCGAATCTTATTTACAATCGGTGTAGTTCCGGCCCGAGGGGACGCAAAAATGATTTAGATAAAATTACTCACATCAACTCAAGGATGAGTGCCGAGGCTTGTGCGGGTTGATGATTGCTTACAGATGCCGACAATACGTATGCGTCACAGGCGCCGGGCGCTTTAATCTAAAACTGTATTTAACTCTCCCCTTCCTAGCTTGACCGCACGCGCCATGAGCAATGGCTCCCTTACGATTGCAGGTTCGAAGCAAGGAATTTTTATGAAAGCCATCACCACGTTCTTCGCCGCAGCATTGCTGGCGAGCACCTCCAGCGCGGCGCTTGCCGCCACGCCCGATGCCCGTATCCAATCGCTCGAAGATCAAATTCAGTCGCTCGCCAAGCAGCTTCAGGATTTGAAGGCCGACGCCGCCCAGCAGCAGCAAGCCGTGCAAGCCCAGCAGGACGCGCTCAAGAAGAGCCAAGCCGAGGCGCTGGCGCAGCAGGCGGAGTACAAAAAGCAGCAAATGACCGCGGCCAAAGCCTCGATCAGCAACGGCCGTTTGGCCGTTGCCTCGGCAGATGGAAATTTTACAGCCGCGGTGCGCGGACTGCTGCAAGTCGACGCCGGCTATTACATGCAGCAAGGCAGCGCCACGAGTCTGCCGGCGGCCTATGGGCCCGACCTTTCCAGCGGCACCAATCTGCGCCGCGTTTTCCTCGGCCTGCAAGGCAAGGTGTTCGGCGATTGGGATTATTATTTCCTCTATGATTTCGGCGGGGCTTCGGTGGAAACGCCGGGCCACATCATGTACGCCTACCTGCAGTATAATGGTCTGGCGCCGTGGTCGTTTCGCGTCGGCGCCTATCCGGCACCGATCAATATCGAAGATTCGACGGCATCGGCCGATCTGTTGTTCTTAGAGCGCAATTCACCGTCAAATCTGCAGCGCAACATCGCAGGCTCCGAAGGGCGTGATGGGCTCAGCGTTCTTTACACTGGCGAGCGCGTCTACGGGGCGCTGTCGCTGACCGGCAACAAGATCGCCGACGGCGCCAAAGCCTATGGCGCGATGGGAGGCACGGCAGTGCCCAATTACGATGAACAAACGGCGGTTTCGGGCCGCCTCGCCTATCTGGTGGCGTCAACGAGCGACGACCATTGGATCGTGGGCGTGAACGGGCTCGACGTTCTCAACCTGCCCAATCTGGTGCCCAATGGCGCGCCCTCTCTGGCGACGGTTCCGGGCGGCACCTCCAAGGGCAGCTATAGCCTTGCCGATTTGCCGGAATTCTCGGTGGATTCCAATGGCATTTCGCTCGTCAATACCGGCGTGCTTGCCGCCAGCCACGTCACGAGCTGGGGGCTTGAGACCGCGGGCAATTACGAAAATTTCTACGGCCAGGCCGGCTATACCGGCTATGCGATTCATCGTTCGCCGGTCGCGTATAATGTTTATTCCGCAGCGGGGACATTTGCCGCAGTGCCCGTAAAGCCCTCGAACGACAGTTTTAACGGCTGGTATGTGCAAGGCAGCTGGATCGTCACGGGCGAGAATCGCATCTACAATCCTGCTACCGCCACGTTTACGGGCCCGAAGGTCAGCAAGCCGCTATCGCTGACGGACGGAACCTGGGGAGCGCTGGAGTTTGCGGCGCGATTCAGCGATCTCAATCTGAACAGTCACAAGGATGATGCCGCCAATGTCGTCACCGGCTGGACGGGGGCATCGCGCACCTACACCTATTATAACGCGGTGCGGGGCGGCGATCAGAAGATCGTGACGCTGGCCGTGAATTGGTATCCCAATGCGGCGGTACGCATCTCGGCGGACTATCAGTATATCGATGTCACCCGGCTGCAGGCCCCTGCTGCGGTCACGACAGCCGCCACGCCATCGATGCCGGCGGTAAACGGCGGACAAAAACTGAGCACCGTTGCGATGCGGTTCCAGTTGTCACTTTAGACGCCCAACTCAGTGAGCAACCGCTCCACCAAGGGGCGGTAGCCGCTGCCGAAGAGGCGCAGATGCACCAGGGCCGGCCACAAGCGATAGATCGCCAAGCGTTCCTTGTGGCCGGGTTCTAATTTTCCGTAGGCGGAGAAAAACGCCGCGCCCGGATGGTCGAACATCTCCAGCATGGCGATATCGACCTCGCCATGGCCGTAATAGCAGGCCGGATCGATCAGGCCGCTAACGCGCTCGCCGCACACCAGCACATTGCCACCCCACAAATCGCCATGCAGCAGAGCGGCCACGGGCGTCTGCGGTAGACGGTTGTAAAGATCGCTGCACAAATGCTCCAAGCGCCGCGCCAAAGTGGTGCCCACGCTGCGCAGATGACAGAGAAGGCGGTACTCGGCCCAAAAGAGCGGCCAATCCTCAGACCAGCGATTGGTGATGGCAACCGGGCCGAAAGCGTAATCTTCATCCCAGCCATAGCGCGTGCCGTGAGAGTCGTGTAGCTGGCGCAAGACCTTGCCAAGATCGGACCAGACGGTTCCGACACCGCCCTCGGAGGGCAGTACCGCGATCACCAGCGCCTCGCCATTCGCGGCATAAACATCGGGAACGGGAACGCCCGCTTCTTGCAGGGCCTTTAGCATCCGCGCTTCGGATTGTGGAGCCGGGCCAGTCTTGACGATAGCCTCGCGGCCATCTTCCAGCACGATCCGCACCAGGGCGGACAGCGAGCCGCCGCCAAGCGGCTGGACATGGCGCAGCGTTCCTCTCATCAGCGCGGCGCCTAGTTCAGCCAGAGGATTCACGACGTCTCCACCAGTTCCTTGACCAGCCCTTTGGCGCCCGCGGTCACGTCAGACCATGTCACTTCAAAACCGGACTGAGCGCCATACCAGGGATCGGCTACGGCTTCGCCCTCGCGGCCTTTGACATGATCGAGCAGAAGGCTGATTTCGGCCGTGGAGTCCTCTGGGCGCAGGCGCTGCAACGCTGCGAGATTTTCATGATCCAAGGCGATCACATGGCTGAAGCGGTAAAAATCCTCTTCCGTAACCTGTCGCGCCCGATAGGCGGAGATATCGACGCCATGATGGCGGGCTACGGCTTGGGCGCGGCGGTCAGGCGCCTCGCCGGCATGCCAGCCGCCAACGCCCGCCGAATCCGCTTGGGCGTTCAGGCCCAAGGCAGCCGCCTCAGTGCGAAACGCCGCTTCGGCCAGCGGTGAGCGGCAGATATTGCCAAGACAAACAAACAAAACAGCCGGTTTTCTCATCGCCGTACCCAAAATAGCGGTCCGTCAATACTCGAACTGATAAGACAAGCCAATGCTGTCGCCATTATCCGTCAACGGCGTCGAGGTGGTCGTGGTAACGGGGCGCGGACCGGTGATGACCTGCGCCTGAGCCTTCAAATGCTTGGTAATGTCGACCTGCACCAACGCGCGGGTGCCACCCGACAAGTCTTGGCGGGCGCCAACATAGACGTTGCGTAAGACGTATTTCCCCGCTTCGATGGTGGTGGAACCGGTGCCGCCATTGGCATCCTGATTGCTGCCCAAGGCGAGGCGGTCGAGCCCGAGGCTGCTGCGCATAATCCCGACGGGATCAAAGCCGGGGCCGCCGCCCAGTGACGCCGCCGCTTGGGCGACACTGGCCAACTGAAAAGCCGAGAGGGTTTTGGCGCTTTGCTGGAACAGCAGCTGCGCCAGGATCTCGTCTTGCGGTAAGGGCGGCGCGCTTGAGAGTGCGATCTTGGGCTGCGATGCCGTACCGGTGATCTTTAGCGTGGCGGTGATGCCGTTGGCCTCGCTTTGTGCCACCAGATCGAGCGTGGGATCGAGCTTGTGGCGCAGAGCCTGGCCGTTGAAGCTGATTTGGCCCGATTGAAAGGTCAGATTGGCACCGGCAAGGCTGAAGGTTCCCCGCCGCATGGTCAACGCGCCGTTGACCTGTGGCGCGACGCTGGTGCCGCCGATCTTCAGCTCGCCTTCGAATTCGGCCTCCAGGCCGCGGCCGCGCACGAAGATCTGGCCCGTGGACGCGATGGTGAGGTCCAGAGCGACAAGCGCTGAGGATGGCGGCGGTACCGGCGGCACGGGCGCGGTCTTCGACCGTGAAATGTTGAGGGTGGCAATCTCTTTGGGGAATTTTTCCGGAATGTTGACGGTGCCGCGGCGGGCGGAGATACGGCCACGCAGAACCAGCCGTTCCGACAAGCGGCCAGACAGCTTCAAATCGGCATCCACATCGGCGGTGATAAGATCGCTGGTGAGCGCCCTGGCGTTGCTGGCCTTAAACGCCATATCCACCGGCATGCCCGGCCCCGCAAGATCAATGCTGCCGCTGCCACTGATCGTGCCGCTCCCGACCTTGCCGGAGAATTTGGTGAAGCGCAGCGCGCTGCCTTGTGCCTCAGCCTGCGCCTCCACATCGGTGAGATTGAGCCCGCGCGGGTAATCTTGGATCTGCGCCCCGCTCAACGTCACTTGGCCAGTCACGATGGGTTTGGCCATCGTGCCGGTGGCGGTGAGATTGCCAGCAAGCGTGCCGCGCACGATCTGTCCTGCCGCAGCAAGTTCAGAGGTGAGCACGGCAAGATCGGCTTTACCAACCGCATGAAGCGTCATGGCATGCCCCGGCGCGGACGGGATCGTGCCGGTCAGGGTAAGGTCTGCGGCTTTGCCATCGATGAGATGCGCCGCAAAGGTAAGGCCATTGGCGTAGTCGAGCGTGGCTGGCGCGGCGAGCGTAATGGTCTGGTCGCGCCAAATGCCTTGCAGATGCGTGACGGTCAGATGCTTCGCCTGGGTGTCGGCGGCGATGTCCGCCGCCACGCTGAAGCGATGGCCATCGGCGAGCGCTGTGGTGAGATTGGCCGTGATCGCGCTCAGCGGACCGTTCAGATGCAATACGGCAGAGCCCGATACCGCGCTCGTCGCCAGCTGCGGTATCGTCACCGTCAAAGCCAAGTTGGGGCTTCCGAGGGGGTCGCGAACCGTGCCGCCAAGCTCGACGCGACCGAGCGCCGTCGTGCCTGAGGCGATATTGCTGCCGATAAGATGAACCGTGGCGAGACCGGGCTGCAATTCCGTATCCGCCGCAATACTGCCGGTGAGCGGCGCCCCGGCCAAAGCCGCCAGATCGGCGAGATTCGCCACCGCCAGACGCAAGCTGCCGCGCAGAGCCGTGCCCGCAATCGTGACCGCGCCGCCGAGCCGCGCACTGCGCCAAGACCCTTCTGCAATCGTGAGCTTCCAGGCATCGGGGCCAGCCGCCGTGATGTCGGATTTCAATCTTACGGGCGCGTTGTCGAAACTTCCCGACAGCCGCAACGTGGCCGCCTTCAGTTTCGGCAGACCGGCCGCCTCGGCGGCTATGGTGATGGTTTGGCGCGCCATGCCTTTGGTGGCAGCGGAGGCGGTGCCGTTGACCGTCAGCTTGGCATTGTCTGTTGGACCTTGCAGACTGCCACGCAGCGATAGCGACCCAGCGAGCGTCGCACTGAGGCGAGAGAGATCGGTGATACTAACATCCCCGGTGAAATCGCGCCGGCCGCCGCGCTGCGAACCTGCAATCTCGGCCTTGATGGCTGCGCCTTTGAGACTGGTGTGCAGCGACAGCGCACCCTCCGCGCCCAGCCGCGCGGTGGCATCCACAACGGTCTTGCCCAACAGTTTGGCGATGGTGGTCTCACCCTTGGCCGCAAGTGTGCCTTTCGCTGTCAAATCGACGCCCGTGGCATTGCGGATAAAGTCGAGGGCGACGACGGCACTGCCGGGCGTCTTGACGCCACTAAGCGGCGCCAGACGTTCCAGTGCTGGCAAGGAAGCCGTGATCCGCCCGCTGATGGTACCCCGTGTGGTGCTGGTTCCCGCGATATGCAGCAGCGGATGATCGACCGCAAAGGCGACGCTGCGCGACGGTGTATTCAGATCCATCTTGGCCGTGACGGCGACGGGCGCCGCCGCAAAGACACCAGACTTCTCGTGCGGTAAGGTCAGACCACTGGCTTCAACGCGCAAATTCGCCTTGCCGCCGGCGCCATCCAGCTTGCCGCTGAGCGCCGCCATGCGCACCCCGTTGGCAGCAAGATCGTCAATACGCAGCGTGGCGGCGATATTGGGGGCGGAGAAGGCTCCCTGGATACGGCCCCCGGCCTCTATCGAAGACCAGGAGAGGTCTTTGCTCGGATGCATCTGCTGGGCCTGCGCCGTAAACTCGATATCGGCCACTTGCGCCGCAAGGTCCATCGTTCCATTTCCGGAAACATCCATATGATCGGCTTGGAACTTGAGCAGGACGCTGTTGCGCGTGCCCTCCGCCGTGGCGCGCAACTCCAGCGCCACAGAGCCGAGATCGGGCAGACCGACAGCGCCCCCTGCCAGACCGGTGCCGCTTTCCGCAATCGAAATCGTGCCCATCAGAATGTCATGGACGATGGCGGCATGAATATCGTAACGGCCCGCGGCATCCAGGCGTTGAAGGACAAGCTGTGCGGTGACATCGTGGCGTGAAGTATAATGCAAAGAGCCATTGGCCTTGAGCACCGCCGCATGACCGAAGGCAGGTGCCTTGAGTTCGATGCGGTCGATACGCAGCGCGCGGATATCGATGGTCATTGTCGAGGTGGAGGCCGATTGCCGTGGCAGTTCGCGGCGCGCCATCGTCACGCTTGCCGCCGTGAGGCTTGCGATATTGATATGATCGCCAAGCGCCGAAACAGCATCCCAATCGAGGTTTACGTCCTCGACGACAAGCCAGACGCCCGCGGCATCCCGCAACGAAACCCGGCGCGCGTTCAGATGATTGGGCAAATTGCCCGTTAAGCCGCTGACCGCAATGCGCCCGCCAGACAAAGGCTCGATCAGGGCCTCCACCACGCCATGGCCTGATGGCGTAAAAAGGCAAAACGCAACGAAGGCAACAACGCCGCCGAGAAAAGCCGCGATGATGACTGCAGCACGCCAGCCCCAGGATTGCCACCAAGCGCCCATCAGAATGCCTGCCCGATAGAGATGTAGATCTCGAAGGCGTCACCATTGGGAACGCGGGTGATGGGCACCGCCACATCGGCCCGAATGGCGCCAATCGCCGTGTAGTAACGTGCGCCCACACCTGCGCCGACCTGAACGCTGCCGTTAAAGGGAAGACTGTCGGCGCCAGCCTGCCCGGCATCGACGAAAGCGGCCACACCGTAATTGCGCAGCACACGCTGGCGATATTCGAGCGATACCGCATCGATAGAGGACGCGCCTGTGGGATTGCCATCGGCAAAATGCGGCCCAATGGATTGATAGCGAAAGCCGCGCACGGTGCCGCTGCCGCCCGCATAAAGCCGCTGGTCAGGCGGCAGATCGAAATTGGAACCGCCTTGAATGGAACCGACCAGCGCGCGGCCAGCGATCACCGAGCGCCCGTTATCCGATAAATCGACATAGACGGAGCCGGATGCCTGCAGCACCGCGAAGAACGAGGTGGCCTTGCCGCGCGATAGCGTCGGGGTGATCGAGATCGCAGCGCGCTCGCCACTGGTGGGATCGCTCAGCGGGTCCTTCAGGCCTGTGTTATCGTAGGTACTGCTGAGTGGCGCAGCGACGAGTTCGTACGTGCGCTCGGTATTTTCCTGAGAGACGAGGTCGTGGGTCACGCTGCCACCGGCGGTGAAGCTCCATTGCGCCGTCAGGCGTTTGCGCAAGAAGATGGCTAACGTCTCCGCCGTTTGGGCGTAGGCATCCAGATGCTGTTTGATGGCGTTCAGATCGGTTTCCAATTCCTGATCATCGCCCAAAAAACGCGGCTTGATGAATTGGGCCGTGACGCTATAGCCAAGCCCCGAGGTTGCGGTGCCGCCGAGCCCGATGGTGGAAGCCGATAAATTCAACTGCTCGGCGCTGCCCAGAAGATTGCGATGCGACCACGAGGCCGAGAGGCTGCCGCCAAGATCGGTCGAATACGCGCCCGAAAAGGCCACGCCGTGACGGGGCCGTTCTTGTAGATCGAAGACCACAGGCACACTGCCGTCGGCGCCTGCGGCGTCTGCCGCGCGCACCGAAACCGAAGAGAAGACGCCGAGCCCCACCAGCTTGGCCCGCGCCCCCTCTATCGCACTGGGCTGATAGAGATCGCCTTGATGGACTGTGAGAGATTCGCGCACGAAGCTCTCATTGACACGGCCAAGGCCCTGAAAAGAGATCGCGCCGATGGTCTCGCGCGGGCCGGCTTTCATCTGATAGGTGACATCCAGCACATTGGCCGCATCATCGGCCAAGACGATGGGGTCCGCCACGTTGGCGAAGGCATAGCCATGTTCCTGCAAAGCCGAGAGCAGCGCCGCCTGGCCATTCAGAACATCTCCCGCCACGGCCGGATCGCCAGATGCCACGCCCACAAATTCAGCGGGTTGAAAACCCTGCGGAATCTCACCCTCGAGGGAAATGCGGCGCAAGGTGTAGAGCGGACCGTGTGCCACGGTGGTTTTGACCTCGACGGTCTCGCCTTGAGGGACTTTTTCCAGAATATCTGGCAGCATCTTGTCGGCGATATCATGGCCGGCAATGGTGATGTTGAGCTTGCCTTTATAGTAGCCCAAACTCTCCAGCACGGTCTGAAAACGGGTGGCGTCGCCGCGCGCCCGATCGATCAGGGCAAAGGGCGCGGTGGGAGTCTTGGAGCGCAAGCTGATGAGCAGCGAGGCATCCCGCAGCGCCTCATCCAACTCGTCATCGCCGGTATCTGGATTGGAAAGCGTATAGGCCTGCGGATCGGCAGCCTTCGCCGCCGCAAACAGCAAGACGAGCACCGCGAGCGCGGGCATCACGCGGATAAGCACATTGCGCATACCTGCACTTAGACCGAAATCGCAGCGGTTGTGAAGAGGCTGTTTGGGTGGGGCCGCTGGAAGCGGCTATGTGGGAACCATTCTGGCGCTCGGGCGTTGATAAGTTTCTGTTTTTTATGGCGCCAAGAGATGCGGCACAGACGCGGCTTCTCATCTTGCTTTGGTTCAAGCGCCAACGATTTGCTTGAAGAGCAATTGCTCTGCTGTGCCCCGCAGGCGCATTCTTCAGCGATCACCATAATCAGATGGCGGCTCGTAATAGCCATCATAACGCGAGGTGCGCTGCGAATAATTGTCGGATGGCGGCGCAGGATAACGGCCAGACGGCGGCCCATACTCATTGGATGGCTGCCGTGCAGGATAAGAACCGGATGGCGGACCGTAATCATTGGATGGGCGTTGTGGAGGATAGCCGTTATAGCCACTGGGGGGCGGACCGTAATAGTTGGATGGCGGCGGAGCAGAATAAGCACCGGCTGATCTATAATAGCCCGACGGCGGCTCGTCATAATCGGAGCTGGGCCCGCGCCCCGCTCCATCGCGATACTCGAACGATGCGCCCCGCTCTGGTGCATCGCGATAACCGGACTGCGAACCACGCTCCGGATCATCACGATAATCGGACCGCGAACCACGCCCTGCTTCAGCGAGAATTGCTATGGGAGCGGTCACGATCGCAGCCGCTCCACCCAAAAAGACACCCACAAATCCGCCCCGGCCATGCCCAAACCCGTGCCCAGCTCCGTGATGACGGAACCAGGCCGCCGACGCAGGTGGTGCTGATGCTGCCAAGAATGCCACTGCCAGCGCACCGACAATAATTGTTTTGCACGTCTGCATGATTTGCCTCCTCGGCGATCTCCAGAGCACCATAAGGCGCCGCAGTCTGAACTGGGGATGAACGGCGTCCACCGATGCGCGCATGATGGCCATTGCAGCAGGCATTCAGCCGATTGTTTGCACCATATATGACTCTTTCACCATGTTTGCCCACGGCTCGTCATGGTGCCATTTATGTTGCTGGCAGACGCTGGTACCTGTTGCCTCAGCCTAGGTCAAACCGAAAGAAGCGCTCTGTCGAGCGGCCGCCGAGGCTTTCGTAGAAGGCGTGGGCACCGGTTAAATCATTGCCGCTATCGAGCTTGATCACCGTGATGCCATAGGCGCGGCAATATTCAGTGACCGCAGCAAACAGCGCCGTGGCGACACCTTTGCGGCGCGCTGAAGCCGAGACGAAGAAATCCTCGATATGGCCGCGATGATACCCGTGGCGGACATTGGGCAAGAGATAGAAGAAGATGAGGCCGAACAACTGGCCGTCCTCTTCCGCCACAAAGATGTGCGTATCGGGGCGCTCGAGAACTTCATCGAGGATGGGCGCGCCGATTTTGGAAGGCGTATCCGAGGCGTGCAGCATTGCGCTGAACGCGTCGAGCAGCGCCATGATGTGATCCCTGTCGACAGCGGTTGCAAGACGGGTTTGCATGGCAGCCTCGATGTCAGCGTGGCAGGGTCGATGTCCCCATCAGGAATTCATCGACGGCGCGGGCAGCTTGGCGGCCTTCACGAATGGCCCAGACCACCAGCGACTGGCCGCGCCGCATGTCGCCGCAGGCAAAGACGCGTGGGGTTGAACTCTTGTAATCGCGTTCGGTGGCTTTGATGTTGCCACGCGCGTCGAGTTCGACCGCCGATTGCTCCAAGAGACCAGCGCGGCGCGGGCCGGTGAAGCCCATGGCGAGCAAGATAAGTTCGCAAGGGATTTCGAACTCACTGCCGGCAACCGGATGCGGCTCCCTACGGCCTTGTATGCCTGCCTTCCATTCGACGCGCACACATTCGATGCCCGTGACTTTGCCGCCGTCGCCTATCACACGGCGCGGCATGGCCGACCATTCGGTGCTGCAGCCTTCATCCTGAGAGGAGGAGACGCGCAGCTTGATCGGCCAATCGGGCCAGGTGACGCCTTTGTTTTCCTTCACCGGGGGCTTGGGCAGGATTTCGATCTGGGTGACGGAAGCAGCGCCTTGACGGTTGGAAGTGCCGACACAATCCGAGCCGGTATCGCCGCCGCCGATCACGATCACGTGCTTGCCGGCCGCCGAGATCTGCCCCTTGACCTTCGCCCCCGCTTTGACCTTGTTCTGCTGCGGCAGGAACTCCATCGCGAAATGCACGCCGTCGAGGTCACGCCCCGGCACCGGCAGGTCGCGCGACTGCTCGGCGCCGCCGGTCAGCAG
>JAATGP010000076.1 GCA_015654635.1 Alphaproteobacteria bacterium
CTGCGACTCAAGTCGCGGGAGAGTCGGTCGTCGCCGGTCCTGCTAAGGACAGAGCAAAATCGCATACACAACGTCAGATACCAAAACCCCGCAGGAGAAATCCGGCGGGGTTTTTTGTTGGCAACAGGAGACGGTCAGTATGCGGAGGAAAAACGCGGGCCGGGGACGTATCCTGCCGGACAGCGGCGGGATAGCAGATGCCCACAGGAGCGCGTACAGAGATCGCCATGGCCAATCGGCAAAAGCGCAGCACAGAGCGCCTCACTTTGCGCATGCCGCTCGCGGAGGATCTCCGCTTCCTCACAATGCTCTTTGCCTTGCCAGAGATTGTTGCGCATCGCCCGGTGCCCAAGCCTGATACGCCCGCGCAAAGCGCGGCCCGCCTTGCGGCCGAACAAGCCCATTGGCAAGAACACCGCTTCGGCCGCTGGATCGTCCAGTCCCAAGATCAGGTGATCGGCATCGGCGGGCTGAACTGGATGCCGGCTTACGGCGCCCTCAACCTCTCCTACCATTTTGATCCGGCGGTGTGGGGGCAGGGCTTTGCCAGCGAACTGGCCCGTGAAGCGCTAGCCTTTGCCTTCGTGGAGCTCAAAGCGGAGCGTGTGATGGGGCTGGTGCGCCCCGGCCATCCCGCCTCGCGCCGGGTTCTGCAGAAGTGCGGCTTCACCTACGAGGCGCCGCTGGACCTGCGCGGCGCGCCCATTGATCGCTTCTGGGCCTTCCTCCAGCCTTAGCCTGCAATCACCGCCCGCGACTTGCCCTCATCGTCAATGGCGACGAAGACGAAGGTGGCCTCGGTGACCTGCTCACGGTATTGGGTGAGAAAGCGGCGGGCCCAGCATTCGATGTGAATCGTCATCGAGGTGCGGCCGACTTTTTCCACTTCAGTATAAACACAAAGCGTGTCGCCCACTTTCACCGGGCGATGGAACATCATGGACTCCACCTTCAGCGTGACGACGCGCCCATGCGCCAGTTCGGAAGCCGTTATGCCGCCCGCAATATCCATCTGCGACAGTACCCAGCCGCCAAATATATCCCCATTGGCATTGGTGTCGGCTGGCATTGCTTTCACCCGAACAGTCAGCTCGCCGCGAGGGGCTTTTTCGGCGTCTGCCGTTGTCTCGCTTTTGGAAGGCTCTGTCATGATGTGGTCCTTACGATAGAGGCAGAACGATAACCGCAAGCACGATGGCGCGCCACCAGCTCCTGTGGGGCCGCGTTCTTCACCACTTGGCCGCCCTTCATCACGAAGCCGATATGCTCCAGCGTCTTGACATCTTCGAGGGGATTGCCCGACACGGCGACGATATCGGCATAGTGGCCGGGAGCGATGGTGCCGACCTTGTCCTTCCAGCCCATCAGATCGGCGGCATTGATGGCGGCGGCGCGCAGCGCATCGATCGGCTTCATGCCCCATTCGACCATTTTGGCAAATTGCTTGGCATTGTCACCATGAGGATAGACGGCGGCATCGGTGCCGAACGCCATCTTGTCACCACCCTGAAAAGCCTTTTTGAAATTCTCGCGCTGCAGCCGTCCAATCAAGCGCTCCTTGACGATGGATTCGGGCAGCATGCCGTGCGACGGACCTTCGGCCAGGATGAAATCATCATTGTAGATGTCGAATACCAGATAGGTTCCGTGTGAACGTACCAGCGCAATGCCCTCCGGATCGATCAGGCTGGCATGCTCCACCGAATCCACACCGGCCAGGATCGCATCCTTGATCGCTTGCGTGCCATGAGCGTGGGCCGCCACTTTGCGGCCGAGTTTATGGGCTTCGGACACGATGGCCTGCATCTCTTCCAGCGTCATCTGTTCCGCGCCCGGCGAATCGCCTTTGGAGAGAACCCCGCCCGAGGCCGCAATCTTTATAAGATCGGCGCCGTATTTGATGATTTCGCGCACCTTGGCGCGCATGGCCCAAGGACCATCGGCGACGCCCTCTTCACTGTGATGGAATTCGTAAGGCAGCAGATTGTCGTCGCCATGCCCGCCGGTAATGGACATCATGGGGCCGGAAACCTGCATGCGCGGGCCGGGCACATCGCCCGCCGCCACCGCATCGCGCAGGGCGACATCGGTATAGCCCGTCGCGCCAACATTGCGCACCGTGGTGAAGCCGGCCATGAGCGTGATGCGCGCATTCTTCACGCCCTTAATCGCCTCAGCGGGGATCGAAACACCGAGAGCCTGATAGCCGTGATCGGTTGCATCGCCGGTCAGATGGACATGGACATCGATCAATCCGGGCAAGCAGGTGCGACCGGGCAGCGAGATCGCATCGGCAGGGAGTTGCGTCGAGCTCGCGGGGCCGACCGCGGTGATAATACCGTCCTTATCGAACACGATGACCTGATCGGCGAAAATTTTTCCGGAGTTCACATCGATAAGCTTGTCACATTTTAGCGCGCCCGCCTGCGCACCCGCGAAAAACAGCGCTGCCGCAAAAACGGATTGCCAACCACTCTGAAGAGACACGTGGAAATTCCCCCTGAGACGATTTTGTGCAGCATGTGGCGAGCCGCATTCCGTTGCAAGTCCATGACAAGTTTGGCGGTATTCTTTTAATGGGGACTGACTGCGAAAACGCTCTATTTACCCCGCTATTTCATCCTGTTTGCGCAATGCAAGGGCACAGCGCACACCGAAGCGACAGCACACATCAGCGACGGGGATAACGATGGAACTGTTCAATCTATTTGTGCGCTTTGAGAAGGAGTTCGAGATCGATTTTCCCGATCAGGCACATGAGACCATGGCGCGTGTCAAAGACGTCTGTGATTTCATCCGCAAAGAATATGCGCGTCAGGGTATCGAATGCCCGAGCGGCGTTATCTTCGAGCGGATTCGTCGCCTCATGGCGATTGTGCTGCGGACCGATGATAGTGAAATCCGCCTTACGACGTGCTTTGAGGATGTCATTCCAAGCCGCCGCCGTTCAGAAGATTCTGTGGCGGCATTTTCTGGGTACGAAAATTCGCCGACATCGAAATCGGCATAAGGGCGATATCAATTCCGCAGCTCGCGGCATCGCGTCCGCCAGAGCAAGAATGACGCGCTTTACGCCGACATCATCGCTTTCATACTTTGGCGCACCGGCAAGTCAGGCTGGCAATCTGTCACCAAATAACCACTGCGGCAGAATGTCCCCACAAAACAAAACCCCTCACCGCAAGGCGAGGGGTTCTCTTTGTTGCGGAACGCTCGAAAACCGAGGCGCTCAGTTTGATGCGGCGAAGCGCTGGGCGATGAAGCCCTTCAGATTATAGGCTGTCGTGCCCAGCGTATTGGCGCGGGTATTCCACACCCTGACCATGGACCAGTCGTTCTGGGGGCTGACATCCACAACCGGGGCATTCAGATAGATGCTGCCGTCGCGGCCCCAATTGGCGTGATCCACCAGGACCTCGCGGCTGGAAACCAAGCGCTTGACCACGGCGACATGACCGCTGCGCATGCTCTTGCGACCGGCAAAGACCATGACGGCCCCCGGGGAGGGGTTGGTGAGCTGGGCATAAGCACTGCGGGCTTGGTCCCACCACGTCCTGGCGTCGCCAAACAGAGCAATGCCCGAGACCAAGCGCGCGAACTCAACGCATAAGATGCGCCTTCCGGGCCTGACGATGGTCGGCGTATCGGCAGCCGCCACCTTGTCTTCGGTAATGATGCTGAGGGTTGGCTCGGATAGCTCGACAGCCGAATCTTTCGGCGCGGGATCCACGGCCAGGGCGGATAATTCGGGACGAGACATCGGTAAGGGAACCGCAGCGTGCCTCAGCGCGTTGTGCTGATGGCCGTGTTGCGAATGTGTTCTCGCGACAGCGCTTGGTGTGCCTATAAGCACAACAAGAACGGCGAGAAGAGATATGGCTGATGCTCGTCCGGCACAGTCAAGTCGATTCATGGGACCTCTTTACCCTACCAAAACGGCCCTGCCAACCTGAGTGCCATCGGCAACAGTGATGCAAATCCGCCATTTGCTTGCCTTTGCATGCTGGTGTTGATTTTGCCGACAACCTTCTGACGAACCCCTAAGAAAGCAGTGTGGCAATATGTCTCTTCATAGTTGTTGTGGGTGTTTTTCGAGACAGCTCCTCGGCGCCTGCACGGACGAAAACCAAAGAAAAAGGAAATGCGCCACGATTTGCCCATCGCCTTTGCGCTTGGCGCCCGTCCCGATATGGTAGGCCAAGGAACGTCAGGGTGGGGGCTTTGGTGGCGTTGGATCCCAATGTGTTGATTGCTGGCAGCGTCCTTCTGGCGCTGTTTGTTTTTATCGTCTGGCTGGTGCAGCTGGTCGCTCGTGGTGGCTCCGCTGCAAAGCGCGATATCCGTGACGTGCCGGTCTTTGCCGCCTCCCCGGCTACAGCCGCAGGCCCCGTGGCTATGAATCTTGCGGGCGATTTTCGGGGCGAGGCACCGCAAGGTAAGGCGGCCCTCAATATTCCGCGGCCAGCCTTTCCGCCGTCCCCGGCGAGCGGCACGGCCGCGCGCAAGCTCATCGCGATCATCCATGATTTCGGCCATCCACGTGATTATCCGACCGACCAGCGCCGCTATCTGTCGACGCGCGAAGCCTTTGAGATTTTGGCGGAGATTCGTGCCGTGCCGCCGGACAAGCCGATCGACATTGTGCTGCATACGCCGGGCGGAGAGGCCTTTGCCTGCGAGCTGATTGCCAGCGCCTTGAAGGATCGGCCCAACACCACCACCTATGTGCCCTATTGCGCCATGAGCGCGGGCACCATCATCGCGCTCGCCACCGAGAAGATTGTGATGGGCAAATACGCCTGCCTCGGTCCCATCGACACGCAGTTTTATGGCTTTCCGATCGAATCCTATATCCGCCTGCTCAAGGAAAAGCCGCTGGCGGCGGTGTCGGACGAGATCGTCCTCCTTGGCTACCTCGCCGAAAAGGAAATGAAATCGGCGCGGGCGCGGGCTTGCGAGCTTCTCAACAAAGCCCATTTTGGCCACGACGACGCTTGCCAGCTCACCGATTTCCTGGTGGCGGGGGACATGCCGCATAGCGAGCAGATCAGCCGTGAACGCGCCACCCAGCTTGGGGTCAACATCGTCAACGGCGAATGTCCGCCGGCGGTCTATGAAATGGTAGAGCAGCGCCTGCGCCTCTTCCAATCCATGGATGGTTCGGACGGATTTGGGCCGGACTATCAAGCCAGAGCCACTATGCTCGGTCAGCGTCTGCCACCGGCCTCACGCTTCTTCTTTCCGGGCACGAACGACGCCAGCGCCTTTTCCGGCATGGCGAGGAAGCCCGCCGAGGCCGCAACCGCCGAAATCCTGCGGCATCTGGTCAATGCGGCTTATGGCTTTGCCGCCAGCAAAATCGCCCAACACACACCGACCAAATCCCTGGTGCGGGCATTGGAAGTTGAAATAAAGAGCTATCTGAAAGAAGCTTTCGAGAATCTCGCTTATTTCATCGATAGCCACTGGAGCTTGATCTTCGAGAAGATTTTGGCAGCTTTTCCGGATTGAACCGGCCTGTCATCCCAAACAAAAATGGCCCGCGGAAACGGGCCATTTGCGTATTGGAAGAGCGCAAAGCGTTAATCTTTGGCACGCTCGACATAGGCGCCGTCTTCGGTCATCACCACCACGCGCACCCCGGGCACGATATGAGTCGGCACCATGGTGCGCACACCATTGGAGAGCATGGCCGGCTTGAACGAGCCGGATGCCGTCTGGCCCTTGGTGACCGGTTCGGTTTCGGTGATTTCGAGCGTTACGCGCTGCGGCAGCACGATGGAGACCGCCACGCCATTGAACAGCGCCAACTGCACTTCCATGTTTTCCTGCAAATAGGGGGCGCTATCGCCAACCACCGCGGCATCGACATGTACTTGATCGAAATGCTCCGGGTCCATGAACACGAAATGCTCGCCATCCTGGTAGAGATAATTGTAGGTGCGCTCTTCGACGAAAGCCTTTTCCACCGTGTCGGTGGTCTTGTAGCGGTCGACCACCTTCACGCCATCGGAGATGCGGCGCATATCGATAGAGGTTGTGGGCGTACCTTTGCCGGGATGGAAGCTTTCGGCTTTGAGGACAATATAAAGTTTGCCCTCTTTCTCGATGACATTGCCTTTGCGCACGGAGCTGGCGATAACCGAAACCACGTTTGGACCTCTGACCTAAAGAACGGCGGAGCCTATAGCAGGAGCAAACGCCCTTGGCCAACCCGCCCTGGTGGACGCCCGAAAGGCTCGCCGACCGCCGCCCCGCCCTTGTGGCGCGGGGCCGTATCAAGAAAGCCATCATCTCCCACCTGGAATCGCAAGATTTTACGGAAGTTGAATGCGCCGCCCTGGCCATTTCCCCGGGAAATGAGGCCCATTTGGCCGCTTTTGCCACCGCCGCCATCGGTCTGGATGGGATCAGCCAGACCCTTTACCTGCACACCTCTCCCGAATTTGCCTGCAAAAAGCTGCTTGCAGGCGGGGAGAAGCGGATTTTCGATTTCGCGAGAGTCTTCCGCAACCGGGAGGGTGGGCCGCTCCATGCTTTCGAATTCACCATGCTGGAATGGTACCGGGCCGAGGAGCCTTATGCCGCGGTAATGGACGACTGCCTCGATCTGGTCTGGCTCGGGGCCGAAACTAGCGGAATCGGGCAGTATTCCTATCGGAATCGGGTCTGTCTGCCGCACCTTCCCGCCGAGCGTCTCACCGTGGCCGAGGCTTTTTCGCGCCACGCTGAAATCGATCTTTTGGCCAGCCTGTCCGCGGAGGGCGAGGGCGACCGCGATACGCTCGCCGCTTCGGCCCGCGCCGCTGGTTTTGAGGTAGCGGACGACGACACCTGGGCGGATATCTTCTCCAAGGTGATCGTCACCATTGAGCCCAAGCTGGGGGCGCCCGCTCCCACCCTGCTTTACGAATACCCCCGCTGCGAGGCGGCTCTTGCCCGCGCCACGGCCCATGACCCGCGCGTATCCGAGCGCTTCGAGCTTTATGTTTGCGGTGTGGAATTGGCCAATGGCTTCGGCGAGCTGACAGATCCGGTCGAACAGCGCGCCCGCTTCGAAACCGAAATGGCGGAAAAACAACGCCTTTACGGCGAGCGTTATCCACTCGATGAGGATTTCCTTTGCGCCCTGGCACAGATGCCGGAAGCTTCCGGTGTCGCGCTGGGTTTCGATCGCCTCGTGATGCTGGCAACTGGCGCGCGCTGCCTTTCGGATGTGCTATGGACCCCGGCTTCATGAGTGTTGCGCAGACATGACCACCGTCAAATCCATCTACACCCTGGCGCAAACCGGCCTGATCGACGAGCAGCGCTTGCCCGCGCTGGAGCCGGTGGCGGCGCGCTATGCGGTGGCACTCACCGAAACTGTGATGGGCCTGATGGATCGCCAGGACCCCTTCGATCCCATCGCGCGCCAATTCGTGCCCTCCGAAGAAGAACTTGTCGTCACCGCCGAAGAGATGGCCGATCCCATCGGCGATAACAGCCATTCACCGGCGCCCGGTATCGTCCATCGCCATCGCGACCGCGTTCTTTTCAAGCTGGTGCATAGCTGTCCAGTCTATTGCCGGTTTTGTTTCCGCCGCGAGATGGTGGGGCCGCAATCTGAGAACGCGCTGCTCCCGGAAACTTATGACAACGCTCTCGCCTATATCCGCGAGCATGGCGAAATTTGGGAAGTAATCCTGACTGGCGGCGATCCCTTTGTCCTAAGCCCGCGCCGTCTTGCTAAGGTTGGCAAGGATTTGGGCGCCATCGGTCATGTGAAGCTGCTCCGCTGGCACACCCGCGTGCCGGTGGTTGATCCCGCCGCCGTCAGCGACGAATTCATCGCCGCTCTGCATGTGCCGGGCGCCGCCACGGTGGTGGCTGTGCATGTCAATCATCCGCGTGAACTTGGCGTCGAAGCGCGGGCGGCGATTGCCAAGCTGGTCGATGCCGGCATTCCTGTCGTCAGCCAGACGGTGTTGCTGCGTGGCATCAATGACGACATCTCGACAATGGAAGCTTTGATGCGTGCCTTCCTCGAATGCCGTATCAAACCCTATTATCTGCATCACACCGATCTGGCCCCCGGCACCTCGCATTTCCGCGTCTCCATCGACGAGGGCCTCACCTTAATGCGGGTACTGCGCGCGCGGCTCTCGGGTATGGCCATCCCCACTTACGTGCTCGATATCCCCGGCGGCTTTGCCAAAGTGCCGCTGGAATCGCGCGAAGCGGAAAAAACCCCCACCGGCTGGCGCCTGCGTGATCACGAAGGTCACTGGCACGCCTATCCGCCCGTGGTGGAAGAGTAAACCCTATCGCTTCCCATCAGATCACATCGTCATGCCCGGGCTCGACCCGGCCATTCAGATTTTCCTGGAAAGCCAGTGGTTCCTGGATGGTGCCGCAAGGGCGGCCATGACGGGATGAGGCTGTGATTGTGCCGCTGGTATTACCGTTGTGTCGACCGCGGGAGAGGAAGGCGGCCTCTCCGGAAGCCAACAGCGGAAGTTAATGCCGACGTATTGTCGCGCGTTCCTGCTTCACAAGGGATGCTATTCTCATTGATGGCAAGTCGGGGCAAAGGCAATGCGGATTGCGAGCATAGCGGCCGTTTTGGCCCTCTTAGGTGGATCGACGGCTCTGGCTGATGACGCCGGACTAGAACTGCCGCCGGACTGGTTCGCTGGCTTGCCGAGTTCCAAAATGGTGCGGATGGTCAACCATCCGATGTTTGGATCGATAATGTTGGGTAAGGTTCCTGCCATCTTTGAGAAAAGCCGACTTGCCGATGTTGCGGCTGACGTAAGAGGAAGCAAAATCAAGCACCGTGGTGACGCCGGTGCCAGCCTGTACTGGCTCTGTTATCGTTTCAAAGAGGGTGCTGCGACGCGCCAACTCTATGTGACGGCGCATGGCGAAATGGGCGGCCCAGAACATTTCGTTGGTGGTGCCGTTCTAAAGGAGAAGATTTCCGACGAGACAGATTGCCCGAGGCTTCCATCTAAACTTTTGCCGGTTCGCTCTGATATTGGGTTGGGGCTCGGGTCACGCGAGCAGGATTTTCTCCTCCGTCTTGGCAAACCGGATATGCGCGCCGGAGATAGAGCTTTATGGATGTTTGAGCGTGAGACGCATCTCGGCGGATCGCCTGAAACATGGACTGTGCTCCAAACGGTCGAAGTCGAGTTCCGTAAAGGGAAGGCCGCAATTCTTTCCCTCAATCAAGTCACGTCGGACTGAGTGCTGATGTTGGCAGCTATGCCGTGTTTGGGCGCAAAGCGGAGCATTGCCTCTTGAAGCCGCCGCCTTCGTTTCCCATTTCTAATGGGCTCTTTGACATTGTTGGTATGATGGCGCCGTTGGCGCGAAGGCGCAGCTTTGCCTCCACCTGCGGAGAAAGAAAGTTCTCCCAACAATTACCGTGCCGAAGAAATTCGTGAGCGGCAATTATCGATCTCAAAAAGAATCGCGGCAGGCGCCGCTTGCCCCCCTCCCTTCCCCTCAGGGTCCGTAAAAGTGACAAACAATGATCAACCGCTTGCGGTATTGGCCCTCCACCCCTCTAGGGGTTGAGCCAAAAGAAAAAGAAGAGGAAAGGCCCCGGCCTTCCTCTTCTTCTGTAAGACGCCTCCCCCGGGAGGCGCGTCACGGCACGCGGTCTTACGGATTTGTTGAGTAATGCACGATCTGGGCGTTGTTGCCGATGGCGGTAGAGGTGATGCTCGCAGTGCCTGCCACGTTCGAGATGTTGGCCGTGGTGCTGGCAACCGCGGTTGCCGAATTGATCTGCTTGTTGTTGATCGGCATGGAGGCCGCGTTGGTGTCGGCTTCGAAATTGTTGCCCATGGCCGAATTGGCAAGGCTGAAGCTGCCGCCGATATTGTTTGCCGTGACATTGGCCGTCGCGGTGGGGTCCTGGGCCGCGCATTGCTGGTAGTTGTTCACCGAAGTGATGGCCGGGTCGGTCGAAACGGAAGCCGCGTTGCACACCGCTTGGTTCACGATGCCGGCGCTGCCGTTTACGTTCGAGACATTGGCATTCAGCGTCGAGATGATCTGTTGGCCATTGTTGTACTGGCTGCTATCGACATGGGTGTCGTTCATCGTCGTGATATCGACCACGTTACCGGCCGCAACCGACTGGATCCCGATATCGCCGCCGACATTGGCGACCGTCGTATTCAAGGTCGAGATCGCGTTGTTGAACGAGACCTGACCGTTCAGGATCTGGCTGCCGTCACTGCTGCTCTCTGCGAAGGACGGGCTCAGCAGCACTGTCAGAATTGCCGACCCAGCGATAAGGGTCCTGGCGAGCGTGTTCATTGTACTTCTCCTCATTCATCGCAGTGGTCGGGTTACCGTGGCGGTCGGCCAGGGGATCGGCGTCGGTGTTGAGCGTGCCGCCACAAGACGTTTGCGGCGCGTGATAGAGCCGCGAGGTCATCTCAAGCACGGCCCGCTCAATGGTGGAGCGAACCGCCAGCTGGATCGGTTCAAGCGCACTTTCCCCGAGGCTGGCATCGAAGAAGGTCTGGCCCAGGAAGTCGAAGACGCCGGCCGAAATCTGCCGGCCGATGATCTGCTTTTGATAGGAAATCACATCGACCACTTCGAGCGTGTTGGTATCGACAAGCCTTAGGTCGATGCCCACATTCATCACATAGAGTGAAGCACCCGCCGTGCCTTTGAGGGCGTTGCTGGCGACACCGCCGCCGTCGCCGCTGGCGCCCACGGAACGGACATTGAAGTTGAGTTCGGTGATGCCGCCGACGATGTAGTAATCGGAACCGGGAATTGATCCGGCCATAATTTTGCGGAAGTCGCCGGGAGCCTTTTCGTCGCCGATCAGCTTGTTGTTGGCGTATTTCAGTTCCATCTCGGCGACGGAGGTGTCGAAGCGTTCCACCATCGGCACACCGGCTTTGGCCAATGCGCTCATGGCCATCAAGGCGGCGCCTTGGGTCAGCTTGCGGCCCGAATTGTCGGACTCGTTCTTGCCGGTGTAATCGGCAATCTGGCCCACCGCGATGCGCAAGGGGCGCTGGGTGGTATAATGGCCAAGGCAGCGCAGCGAGCTCGAATAGGGTGTCTCGTTGCTGATCACCGGCGAGCCGCCGATCGGCAAGGTGTAGCGTCCGGTCTCGCCCGGAATCGGACTGACGCAGCCGCCGAGGGCAAGGGCCACAGCCGCAACGGCGAGGCTTCGGAAGAGAAACTTACGTCCGCGGGGGGTCATTGCGCCGAACTCCCATTGAGGCTGGTCGTGGCCGTGATATTGCCGGTATTGGTCTGGCTGGAATTGACGACGGTGGTATTGTTGTTGCCGACAACGACCACGTTGAGGGAGTTGCCGATGGCGGAGGCGGTGCCGTAGGTTCCGCCGGTTGTGCCAAGCGCGGACAAAGTCGAAGACCCGATGGTGCCCATTGTTTGCACCCCGGTTTGGCGGCTGAAGCTCGATGAGGTGAACTGGCCATTGACGACGGTGAGATTGCCGTTGGCGTCGCGAAGGCTTGGGTTGATGGCCTGGTTCTCTTGGCCGGCTGTCATGCCGTAGCCGCTGTTATAGCTGGCGGCATTGCTGTAATCGGCGGCCCCAGCTTCAGCGCACAGGGCGGCGGCGCAAAGTCCGGCGGTGGCTAGAAGGATGTGCCTGTTACGGATTGGCATCGGGGGGCGTCCAAAGGTCTCGCAGCCAATGGAGCAATGCCCGTGCCACTCCGCCTGGGCTGTTTCGATGCCGCACCGGTCCCGTTCGTGCCATATTGGGACGAAGTTCCGTGCGCTGATGTCTCACCTGTCCCATGCCTCTGGGCGGGCTCTTCGCAAACCCGCCTTACGTTCCTATATGAAACAGACCGATCCCCTACCGGTTTATGCTGCCCAAAAGGTAACCACTATGGCATTCCTGCAATCCGCCCCGCCTCGCGAGCCGTTCCTGCACGCGCCCGCCAGTGTCTTATGGCTGATCGGAGTGATGGTTGCGGTCCACATCGCCATCTCTTTTGGGCAGGTGCCGGATGCGGTCCTCGACTATCTCGTTCTGGTGCCGGCGCGTCTGGTGGATGGCACCGATCTTCTCGGCCAGCTGGTACCCTTTGTCGGCTACATGTTCCTCCATGGCGGCGTAATGCACCTGACATTCAACTGCCTGTGGCTCTTGGCTTTTGGCCCCATCGTCGCGCGCCGGTATGGAACGGCTCTGTTTCTGGGCTTCTTTCTGCTTTCTGGCATCGTGGCTGCGTTGCTCTATCTGGCCTTCAACTGGGCCTCGACCGTGCCGGTGATTGGTGCCTCGGGGGCCATCTCCGGCTTGATGGGCGGCGGTTTGCGCATGATCCGCTGGCCCGGCGCCTCGTTCTCGACACGGCTGGCGCCGATCCTGTCACGCCAAATTCTGGTATTCACCGGCTTCTGGCTGGTCACCAATCTGGTCTTCGGCCTGATGGGTTTCGACGGTCAGACGGTCGCCTGGCAGGCCCATATGGGGGGCTACCTGTTCGGTCTTTTCGCGATTGGCGCCGTCGATTGGCTGCGTTTTGGGCGTTATTCGGCGGGGTGAGGGGCTACGACGGCTTTACTGCCCGAAAGCTTCAGGCTCAGCCGGTCCATATACACATAGATCACCGGCGTAATGTAGAGCGTCAGAAGCTGGGATAGCATCAGGCCGCCCACCACCGCCAGACCGAGTGGCCGCCGCGCTTCGGAGCCGGCACCAAGTCCAATGGCAATCGGCAGCGTGCCCATCAGGGCCGCCATGGTCGTCATCATGATGGGGCGGAAACGCACCACGGCAGCTTCATAGATGGCGGTCGCGGCATCCGCGCCTTCGCCGCGCTGACGCGACAGGGCGAAGTCGATCATCATAATGGCGTTCTTCTTCACGATGCCGATCAGCATGATCATGCCGACAAAGGCGTAAAGACTGAGCGAGGTATCGAACGACGTCATTCCGCCCTGATAAAGCAGGTGGAAGAGGCCAAGAGTGGCGAGCGCTCCCACCGCTGCCGATGGCAACCCTGATAAAATGGTCAACGGATGAACGAAGCTCTCATAGAGGATGCCGAGCACGATGTAGACCACGATGATGGCAATCACCAAAAGCACGGTGATGTTGCTCATCGAACTCTGAAAGGCCTTGGCGGTGCCTTGGAAGCTGGTCTGGACGGTGTCGGGAACGCCAAGGTCGCGCTTGACGCGGCCGATCGCGGAGACGGCGTCGCTTAAGGCTGCACCCGGCGCCAGGTTGAACGAGATCGTGGCCGAGGGCAGCTGACCGACATGGTTGACCGACAGCGGTGTGGTGTCGTGACCGATTTTGGTCACCGCGGTCAGCGGCACAAGATTGCCGGCGGTCGAGGCCACGTAGAGCCGAGACAATGTATTGGGGTCGGCTTGGTATTGCGGCAAAAGCTCCAGGATGACCTGATACTGGTCGGTGGAGGCATAGATCTGCGACATCTGCTCGCCGCCATAGGCCGCCCCGAGCGCGTTTTCGATCTCCTGCGGCAGCACGCCTAGCGAGGCGGCGCGATCACGGTCGATCTCAATTGCCACCGTCGGGGTGGTCAGGCGCAGGTCATTGTCGACATCCTGGAATATCGGTTCGCCCCGCAGCGCCGTGGTCAGCTTTTGGGCGACGTCCTGCAGTTCGGTCATATCCAGATCCTGCAGGGAGTACTGGTACATCGAATTGGTGCGCTGACCGCCAATATTGATGCTAGGCGGATTGCGGTAGAAGACGTTGAGGCCCGGGATATTGCCAGTCGCCCGGCGCAATTTTTGAATCAGATCGTCAGCCGATAACCCGCGATCCGAGCGATCTTTGAGACGCATCACGAAGCGTCCCGTATTGTTGCTGTCCACCGAAGACATGATGCTGGCGATGTTGGTATCGTTCTCCAGGACAGTCGCCGCCTTCTGCTGGTACTTCACCATCTGCGGATAGCCTGTGCCGTTCGCCGCCTCGGTCGAGGCCTGGATCATGCCGATGTCGGATGAGGGGATGAAATCGGACGGCATAACCCAGAAGAGCGCGATGGTGGCGGCGAGGCTGGCCAGGAATACGCCCAGGATCACCCGTTCATGATGGATGGCCCATTGCAGCGTGCGCTCGTAGCTGTTCTGCAGCCGCTGGAAGCTGCGCTCACTCCAGCGCAGGAACGCCCCCGGCTTGTGCTCGCTATGATCCTTGAGGAATCGCGAGCACAGCATTGGTGTGAGGGTGATGGAGACAACGCCGGAAATGATGATCGCCAGCACAATGGTGACGGCGAACTCGTGCAAAAGCCGGCCGACGATTCCGCCCATGAACAGGACCGGAATGAATACGGCGGCAAGTGACACGGTCATCGACAGAATCGTAAAGCCGATCTCCTTGGCGCCCTTGATAGCAGCATCAAAAGCCGTTTCGCCCGCCTCGACATGTCGCACGATGTTCTCGAGCATCACGATGGCGTCGTCCACCACGAAGCCCACGGATAGCGTCAGGGCCATCAGCGACAGGTTGTCGAGGCTGTATCCCAGGAATGACATGCCGGCGAAGGTGCCGATGACGGCAATGGGTAGCGCCAGGGAGGGAATGATCGTGGCCGACATGCTGCGCAGGAATACGAAGATCACCGCGACCACCAGAAGCGCCGCAATGATCAGCGTCCACTGCACGTCTTCAACCGAAGCACGGATAGACTGGCTGCGGTCATAGATGACGTTGAGCTTCACCGATGCGGGCAATTGCTCCATGAAGTGCGGAACAACCTGATTGATCTCGTCGACCACCTGTATGGTATTGGCGCCCGGCTGGCGGAATACGGCAAGGGTTATGGCCCGCTCGCCATTGTACCAGCTCGCGGTGCGGATGTTTTCCAAGCTGTCGGATACGGTGGCGATATCGCTGAGGCGCACCGGGGAACCGTCGCGGTAGGCGACAATCTGTTTGGAGTACGCCGCGGCATTCAGCAGCTGTCCGTTGACATCGATCACAGCCGACCGTGCATCGCCATTGATGGAGCCGGTGGCAAGGTTGGGATTAACAGCGTCAAGCGTGTTGGCGAGGGTGTTGATGCCGATCTGGCGTGTGGCCAGTGCCGCCGGATCAGCCTGCACGCGCACGGCGAACCGCGCCGATCCGAATACAGAAACCTGGGCAACGCCGTCGAGCACCGATAGCTGCCGCGCCAGAAGCGTTTCGGCGTATTCATCGACCTTCGAAATCGGCAGGGTCGACGAACTCATCGCCAGGAAGATGATAGGCGAGTCTGCCGGATTGACCTTGCGCAGGGTTGGCGGGGTCTTCATCTGCGGCGGCATCTTGCGCAACACCGCCGAGATCGCCTGCTGTACGTCCTGCGAGGCCGCGTCGATATTGCGCTCGAGCTTAAACTGAATGGTGATTTGGGTCGAGCCGAGCGTCGATGACGAAGTCATCGAATCGATGCCGGCAATCTGTGACAGCTGGGCTTCGATTGGCGTTGCGACCGAGGTCGCCATGGTCTGCGGGTCGCCGCCCGGCAGGCTCGCATTTATTTGAATCGTGGGGTAATCGACGTTGGGCAGTTCACTGACCGGCAGGGTCGAGTAGCCGAAGATGCCGAAGATGACCATGGCTGCCATGACCAGCGTGGTCATGACCGGGCGAAGGATGAAGGGTTCGGAGATATTCATAGGTTCTACGGGGCCTTGCCGGAATGCGCTGACCCCTCAGCCCCCGCCTTCCTGGATTTGGCAAGCTGGACTTTGGCACCTGGCAGGACGCGTAGTTGACCATCAACGATGATTTTTTCGCCCCGCGCAATTCCCTTTACGGCCATGGTGGTGCCGTCGTCGAACGCGACGCTAACCGGACGCATCCTTGCGGTCATGTCGGGGCCGACTACGAAGACATAACGGCCGTCCGGTCCGTCATTGACCGCTTCGCGCGGGATCACGGTCGCCTTGGATAGGTTGCCCAGCGTGACATCGACATCGACCTGAGCACCGGGGACCAAGGTGTGATCCTTGTTGCCATAGGTGGCCCGCAATTCGATTGTACCGGTGGTGCCCGACACTTGGTTCGAGACGAAATCCACTGTGGCGGCTAGTCTACCCACCCCCGGCTTATGGCTATCGACGAGTGCCATAAGCTTGCCGGCCTTTTCCCGTGTCTGGATCGCGGGCAGGTCGGATTGCGGCAGCGCGAAGGAGACCTTCACCGGCTCGATTTGCGTGAGCACCACCAGCGGGCTGGCACCGTTGGCGGAGACAAGGTTGCCCGGCTGAATCAGAATGGGTCCCGTTTTGCCATCGACCGGGGCGTGAATCTTTGTGTAGTTGAGGTTGAGACGCGCCATGTCGACGGCGGCGCGATCCGCGTCCACACTCGCCTGGGCTGATTGCGCGGTGGCGTCGGACGTATCCTTTTGCACCGACGCAATGGCGTTCTGCGCAAAGAGCGCATCGTAGCGCTTTTTGGTCGCCACCGCGTTGATGCGTTGCGCCTCGTCCTTTGCAAGCTGCGCCTCGGCTTGCTGCAACGCCGCTTGGAACGGGCGCGGATCGATCTCGAACAGCAAGTCGCCCTTTTTGACGATCTGGCCTTCTTGAAAGGCAGCGCGCACCAGCTGGCCTGTCACTTGGGCGGTAACTTGTACGGTGGCGTTGGCGACAACGGTGCCGACGGTATGTTCGACCACCGTGACATCCCGGCTCAAGGCCGTTGCCGTCACCACGGCGGGTGCCGGCCGCGGATGCTCTTTTTTTCCGCCGAATGCCCAAAAGGCAATAGCCGCGGCCAAGACCAAAAGGATGGAAGTTACGCCGATCAGGCGCGAGCGCGGCGACATCGTCTTGAGTGTTGCTTTCACCGGTGTGGGCAGTCCTTCGAACGATGTTTGGTGTCTTATATTCATGGCGTAAACCCGGCACAGGACCATAAAAAGGCCGAATTGCGGCCCGTTGCCGGGCCATCGCATCTTGGCTTTCCAGAGGGCCGTCTCCTAGCACAAGAGCGGGCGCGCGGTAGCGCCAAGCGCTCAGTTTTCACGCAAACGTCATCGTCTGACGCGAACGGCGTTGCAAACCCGTTGAATCTCGGCATTAGAATGGTTTCGCGCCGTCCGCCGACCATTGTGTCCCGGGCGGCGTTCGGATGTCTGGAGCTTACCGGGGGGCGGAATGCATGTGGGGGTCTAGGCACAAAAGACTGGCAATTGCGCTGACCTGTGTGGATTGGCGTCTGCATCACCGCAAAGTCCGCCTCAACGCCCGCTTGGCCAGAATGCTGCGCGTTCATGGTGTTGACGTGCTTACGGTGCCGGGGCCGGATGGAATTCTGCGGCCGGAACGCCAAGCGGAATGGCGGATTGCCGTATCCCAGATAAAGCTCTTGATCGCAATTCATAAGCCGGTGGTGATCGTGGTTTTGGCCCATCAGCGCTGTGCCGGCCACCCCGTCCCCGATTGGAATCATGACGGTGATGTGGCGAAAACCGCGCAGGCGCTCAAAACAGAGGCAGGTTTTGCTGGGCCTATTCGTGCTGCGGTGGCGGTTTACCGTTCCGATACGTCGTGGGAATTGAAGCCGGGAGCTGATTTTTGAGGACCGGTTGCCCACACGGCCTTGCACGGTTATAAGCCGCTTCAAATGGACATACGAAATATCGCAATCATTGCGCACGTCGACCACGGCAAAACGACCCTTGTCGATCAGTTGCTTAAACAATCGGGCTCGGTGCGCGAAAATCAGCACATGGAAGAGCGCGCCCTCGATTCCAACGATTTGGAGCGGGAGCGTGGCATCACGATTCTGGCCAAATGCACGAGTGTCGAGTGGGGCACCACGCGCATCAACATCGTCGACACACCCGGCCACGCCGATTTCGGCGGTGAAGTCGAGCGCATCCTGTCGATGGTCGATGGCGTGGTTCTGCTCGTCGATGCGGCAGAAGCCGTTATGCCGCAGACGAAATTCGTTCTTTCCAAAGCGCTGAAGCTGGGCTTGAAGCCGATCGTGGTCATCAACAAGATCGACCGTCACGACGCCCAGCCTGAAGAAACCCTGGAATCCATCTTCGACTTGTTCCTGGCTTTGGAAGCCAACGACTATCAGCTTGATTTTCATGTTCTCTATGCCTCTGGCCGCCAGGGATGGGCCGTGGCTGATCTGGCCGATGAGCGCAAAGACTTGTCGCCCTTGTTTGCCCGAATTGTCTCGGACTTTCCCACCCCCAAGCCGCAGGAGAAAGCCGGCGACGACTTCCCCTTCACCATGCTGGTGACAACGCTGGAAGCCGATCCCTATCTCGGGCGCATTTTGACCGGCCGCATCGAAAGCGGCGCCATCACCGTCAATCGCCAGATCAAGGCCCTCGGACGCGATGGCTCTGTTGTCGAAAAAGCGCGGGCAACCAAGCTTTTGGCCTTCCGCGGCTTGGCGCGCGTGCCCGTAGACCGGGTAGAGGCGGGCGATCTGGTTGCTATTGCCGGTTTGCAGACGGCCACCGTTGCCGACACTCTTTGCGATATCACCGTGGAAGAGCCGATTTTCTCGCACCCCATCGATCCGCCGACCTTGGCCATGACCCTTTCGGTCAACGATTCTCCGTTGGCTGGCCGTGAAGGCGATAAGGTGCAGAGCCGCGTCATCCGCGACCGTTTGGTCCGGGAAGCCGAAGGCAATGTTGCCATCCGCATCAGCGAAACCGGTGAAGGCGCCTTTGAAGTGGCAGGGCGCGGCGAATTGCAACTTGGCGTATTGGTCGAGCAGATGCGCCGCGAGGGTTTCGAACTCTCCATCAGCCGCCCGCGCGTGCTCTATCAGACCGATCCGGAAACCGGCGAGCGGCTGGAGCCGATTGAGGAAGTCTCGATCGACGTTGACGATCCCTATACCGGGGTCGTCATCGAGAAGATCTCCAATCGTAAGGGCGAGATGACCGATATGCGCCCGACGGGCGCTGGCAAGACCAGGCTGACCTTCTTGGCGCCGTCGCGCGGTCTGATCGGCTACCACGGCGAATTCCTCACCGATACGCGCGGCACCGGCGTGATGAACCGCTTGTTCCATTCCTATGCGCCGCACAAAGGGCCTGTGGCAGGCCGCAACAATGGTGTGCTGATCTCCAATGGCCAGGGTGAGGCGATTGCATACTCGCTCTGGTATCTGGAGGAGCGCGGCAAGCTGTTCGTGGTGCCGGGCATGAAGCTCTACGAAGGGATGATTGTCGGCCAGCACGCCAAGGACAATGATCTCATCGTCAACCCGCTTCGCGCCAAGCAGCTCACCAATATCCGCACGACGTCCAAGGACGAAGCCGTGCGCCTGACGCCGATTGTGCCCATGACCCTGGAGCAGGCCATCGCCTATATCCAGGACGATGAGCTGGTCGAGGTGACGCCGCAGTCCATCCGGCTGCGCAAGCGTGTCCTCGATCCCAACAACCGCAAACGCGCCGAACGCTCTGGCACGAGCGACGCTTAGCATCGGGCGCGCCTCAGAACGCAAATCTGGCCGGCCCCCGCTTCGGCGGAAGGTCGGCCACTTTGGCGATCCGGTGGATGCGCCACTGGCGACAGCCTTTTTGTTCGCCCTTCCTCAGCAGCCCGCCTAAAGTAATACCGGCTATCCGAGGAACCCGATCATGCCCGCGTCCGTAGACATTGCCCTTATCAACCGTCTTGCTGATGTCGCGGGAGAGGTCATTCGTCCTTATTTCCGGCGCAAAATCGCGGTGGTCGATAAGGGCGCGAGCACGGGCGCGATGTTCGATCCGGTGACGGCGGCCGACAAAGGCGGGGAGGAGGCGATCCGCGCCCTCCTTGCCACCGAGCGGCCCGACGACGGTATTCTCGGCGAAGAATTTCCCGCCAAAGCAGGCAGCAATGGCCGTCTCTGGGTGATTGATCCCGTCGATGGCACGCGCGCCTTTATCACTGGCCAGACGCAATGGGGTATCCTCATCGCGCTCAACGAAAACGGCACGCCGACTTTGGGAATTCTGGATCAGCCGGTGACGCGCGAACGCTTCATCGGCACCCGCGAGGGGGCCGAACTGCATAGCCCTGATGGTGTCACCAAGCTGGCGGTGCGCCCCTGCGCCAGCCTGGCGCAAGCGGTGCTGATGACGACCCATCCCTGGGCCTATTTTGGCGCTGCTGAAGCGGTCAAATTCCGCGCGCTGTGCGATGCCACAATGATGTCGCGCTTCGGTGGCGACTGTTATGCTTATGGCCTGCTTGCCATGGGCTTTGTCGATGTCATCGTCGAGGACCGGTTGAAGCCTTGGGACATCCAGGCGCTGATTCCCATTGTCGAAGGCGCAGGCGGCATCATCACCAATTGGCAGGGCGGGTCTTGCGCCGAAGGGGGCGGGGTCATCGCCGCCGGTGACCGCCGCGTCCACGCCGAAGCGCTGAAGTTCCTGGCAGGGTAAAGCCGCCACACGCAGGGCATTCGCCTCTGCCAGCGTCAAATTCGTCTCGTTCGCAAAGACTTTGATGCGGGCCGTTAGCGCGCGCGCCGCTTTGGTGTGGCAGCCGGATTTGACCGCATTGCGATTGGCCGCAGGCGCTCCGCAGCGCCAATTTTGGCGGTTTTCCTGGGGCGTTGTTTTTACGAAAATTGGCAGGGGGGTACCCTCTCCGACCGCCCAGTCCACACTGAAGCCTGCGCTCTCCAGCAAAGACAGACACAGCACGATATCCGCCGTCAGAACGATGAGACGGGCGGCATTATCGATCAGTACAGACTGCGCCAGGATGGGCTGCTCGGCGCGCGCCTCCGCGTATAGACAGCGCAACGTGGCACGGGCGACGGCGAAGGCCTGAAGCAAATCCGATTGGGTGCGGCATAGCGTTTTCATCGCCGCTATAATAAGCCCGTTCCGGCAGAGGGGGATAAAGGCCGCGCAAATTTCGCAAAGCTTTGCTGCCATCGCACTTCTGCGCCGAATGGGAGCGGGGATAAAGGGCCCTTGCGCAAACGCCTCGCAACGCTGAGGGTGGTGGCCATTACCCTGCAACGAGGCCTGCCATCGATTCCGCTCTTCTTATTTTGAAAGATCAATTCCAGCGCAGCTTTGCGGCGGCCGGATTGGCCGCGCCGCAAGGTGTGTTTGAAGCTTTGGCGGAGCGCTATAGCGAGCCTCAGCGTGCCTATCACACGCTGCAGCATGTCGGCGAATGCCTCGGCCATTTAAAGGGCGTGCGCAACGCGCCACCAAGCGCAGCCATCGCGCTGTGGTTTCACGACGCGATTTACGATCCGAGGCGTAAGGACAATGAAGAGCGCAGCGCTGTTTGGGCAGGGCTGGTGCTGGACAAGGCGCCGATCCGGGGCGCCGTGGAAGCCATGATCTTCGCCACCAAACCCGGTGCCGTGGCCCCGGATGCGGGCGCGCGTCTGGTGGTCGATATCGATCTGGCGATTCTCGCTGCGCCAGAACCGAGATTTTCCGAATACGAAGCGCAAATCCGCCGCGAGTACGTCTACCTCGATGATGCGGCTTATAAGGCGGAGCGCTTCAAAGCGTTACGCGCCTTTTCCGACAGGGCTTTCATCTATGCTTCGCCGGAATTTCGCGATCTCGAAACCCGCGCCCGCAAAAACCTCGAACGCGCGGTTAACCGGATGATTGTTGCGAAGAAATAAGGGCTGTTAAACCCGCGCCACAAAAGCATCGAACTCGGACCAGAATTGCGCCCGGATGGAATCCTTTTCCATCAGGATTTCGTGCTCGCTCTCTGCGATCTCGACATAGCGGGCGTTGGGTAGACGAGCGGCGAAGCGGCGTACGGCGCCCAGATCCACGATACGGTCCTGACCCGCCCCGAACAGCAGAACCGGCACTTTGATGGCCTCGGCATAACCGGGTGTGGCTTGGCGCTTCATCGAACGATAGGCCGCTTCAATCCAGCCCCAGGTAGGGCCCGCCAAGCGCAATGCCGGGTGTTCGCGCAGAATCTTCTGTGCCCGGGCAAAACGCGCTTCATCGCTAGTACAGAGCTGGCGCGTGAAATCGACTTTTAAGGGATCGCGCTCGGCCATGCCCCAGGCAAAATTCTTGGCCTTGCCGGCACTGGCGTAAAGCGCGGTCACGCCGCGGGCGAGAGTTGGCGGATAGCCTTTTGTCACAATCCCGATCATGGGCGCCACCAGGGTGACAGAGCTGAACAATCCCGGCCGGTCGTGCAGGGCTCGAAGCGCCACATGGCCGCCCATCGAATGGGCTAGGAGCAGTGGGGGCGTACTGGTCAGCTGGCCCACCACCTTGTCCATGAAGTTGAGGAGGTCATCGTCATATTCGCGAAAATCGCCGACATGGGCCTTCAGCGGCTCCGCAAGGCTGCGGGCACTGCCGCCTTGGCCACGCCAGTCGAACGTCGCCACAGTGATGCCGCGGCTATTCAGCTCGACGATGACTTCCAGGTATTTTTCGATAAATTCGGCTTGGCCGCTGAGTAGGACACAAGTCCTTCCACGCGGCTTCTCCGGCGCGAAAACTGCGGTGCGCAGGCGCCGCCCATCGCTTGCGGAGATGAAATCGAAGCTGAAATTGGCCATCGCTCCCCCCGGAAGGCCAGCCGAGAACACCACGGGCCAAAGCGCCCGGGAGGTAGCGTCAGCCTTGGGCTTTTTGCAGGATTGGACTGAGCTTCATGGCCAGTCCCATATCGCCTGCGACACGCAGCTTGCCTTGCATAAAGGCACTGGTGGGATCGAGCTGGCGGGCGATCAGCTTTTCAAAAGTCTCAAGGCTTAGATTGATGGTGCAATCGGCGGTTTTGCCGAGGCCATCGGTGACCACATTGGGGACCGATTTGCCGTCGAGGAAGACGCTGCCGGGGTCACCGAAATCGAATTTCAACGTCCCGTCCAGACCGGAATTGGCGCCCAGTCTGGTTCCCATCGCTGTGATGATCTCAGCCACGCGCGCGTCCATGACGATCCTTCCTATTTTGTGAATAAAGGCATTGGGGCCAGCGGCCTTAATGTCCAGTCGGCAATTGAGCATTTGTCCGCGCTGGGCACAACAGCGATGCCAGTGGGCGGGCGGACCGGTTGAACATGTCACAAAAAATCATCGGACCCCGAAACTCGCCCTCTTGAAACCGCAGCGGCGGCTTCCCACCTAGAGATGGTCGGGAGGCCAGATGGCTCCTGACAAGGAAGATGGTCCTGGCCCTGTGGCGGGACCGCAAACGCTTTTAGGAGGTTTGACCATGCGTACTTTCGATTTTGCTCCGCTGTTCCGCTCCACCGTCGGTTTCGACCGGCTTTTCGATTTGGTGGATGGTTTCGCCGATCAGGCGAACGGCTACCCGCCCTACAATATCGAGCGGTCCGATGAGACCCATTACCGTATTGCCTTGGCTGTCGCTGGCTTTGCCGAGAAAGACCTCAACCTTGAAGTGAAGGAGGGCGTTCTCACCGTTACCGGCCAGCGCGATCCGCAGGAGAAGGCTGAAACCTTCCTCTATCAAGGCATTGCGGGCCGCGCCTTCGAACGCCGCTTCCAACTCGCCGATCACGTCGAGGTGCGGGCCGCCAAGCTTGAAAACGGCCTGCTCCATATTGATTTGGAGCGCCTCATTCCCGAGGAAAAGCGTCCACGCCGGATCGCCATCAACGGTGTCTTGAACGGTCCCGCGCTTTCAAGTGCCGAGGTCAAGGCCGCTTAACGCGCCTTATGGGCACTCCAGAGTTCCCTTCCCAGAATTAACTGAAGAGCCAGGCATTTCCTGGCTCTTCTTTTTTTGCCGCGCGGGTTGGGGTACATGTCCAGTCTTCACCGGGGTTTTTCTGATGCCCAGCTGGCAGAGTTCTTTCTTTGATCGCTATTCGCGCATGGCCAAGCCGCGCGCGGTCGAAGCCGACACCGAGGTGGCGGAGCTGCGCCGCCAATATACCTATCTCTCCGATCGCTTCGGGGCGGTGCCGCGTGAGGCCACCTTTGAGCCGGTATCGCTGGGGCCGGTCAGAGGCGAATGGGTCAAGACCAAAAATGCGGCGCCCGGCCGTCTCATCCTCTACTTCCACGGCGGCGGCTATATCGCGGGGTCGCCTGAAACCCATCGTGCACTCATCGCCAAGCTCGCACATACCTCAGAAGCCACCGCCTTCTCGCTGGCCTATCGTTTGGCGCCCGAATTCGGTTTTCCAGCCGCGGTGCGCGATGGACTCGATGCCTATCGCCAGCTTCTGGCGCGTGGTCTGCCGCCGACTGCTATCGTGCTGGCGGGCAGTGGCTCGGGCGGCGGGTTGGCCTTTTCGGTGTTGCTGGCGATTCGCAATGCTGGCCTTGCCATGCCGGCGGGCTGCCTTGCCATGTCGCCTTGGGCGGATCTGACGCTCTCCGGCTGGAGTGTGATGCAGAACGCCAAGAATGATACGGCGCTGTCCTGGGACCTGCTCTTCGTCAGTGCACGCCATTACCTCAAAAAAGCGCCGCCAGCCGATCCTTATGCGTCTCCGGTCTTCGCCAATTTCAAGGATTTCCCGCCCATTATGGTGCATGCCGGCTCGCTGGAGATGCTGCGCGATGATGCTTCGCGTTTGGGCGACCGGGCGGCAGAAGCGGGTGTGCATGTGAGTGTCGAGATTTATGACGGCATGCAGCACGTCTTCCAGGCCAACAGCCACGTGCCGGAGGCCCGCGTCAGCCTGCAGCGCCTTGGGCAATTCGTTCGCCAACGCACTGCCCCGCGTATTGAACCGCAATCGGTGGTAACAGGACGCTAAAACGCTCTAAGAACCGGGCTGGATCAGCTTTGCCAGGGACTCGACCAGCGCCTGAGGCAGCTTGGTGCCCGTGAAGGTGGTGCCGGTCAGATTGTTGTCGCGGAAGTGTGCATCGCGCAGATTGGCATAGGATAGATCGGCATTCTTGAAGCTCGCACTGCGCAGGTCGGCGCCGCGAAAATCGGTGTAGCGCGCTTCGATCCCTTCCAGCCTGGCGGGCAACAACCGGTCATTGGCAATCACCAGCGGCCCCAGCTTGGCATCGCGCAGATCGCTGCGAGTCAGACGGGCGCCGCAAAGATTGACGCCGCGCAAATCAGCTCCGCACAGCCTTGCGCTCCGCAGATCGGCATTCTGCAAGTTGCTACCCTGCAAAGAGGCGCCCTCGAGGTCGAGACCGTAGAGAATGGCGCCCTTCGCGGTAAGGGCGGTGAGTTGGCGGGTGTTGATATTGGCCAATCCGCGCAGGTCGAAGCCGGAGAGATCGGCAGGCATGCCTTCACGGCCATCGCTTTCGGCCCAGCGGCCATGGGCGTCGAGCATGCCTTCGAGGTTCACCGGCAATTTGCCGGGATCTGGTCCTACCGCGCGGGTGGTCAGGGTGTCGGTCAGATCGGCCCCGTCGAGAGTCGCAAAATCCATCTTTGTGCCGATAAGGACGGCGCCCGAAAGGTTGGCGCCCGTGAGATTGCAGCCCGACATGTCGGCGTTTTCGAGATTGCAACCGGTCAAGCGGGCCTGGCGCAGATTGGCCCGGACCAAGCGGCAATTCTTCATGATGGCATCGCTGAAATCGGCCTGCACCGCCACCACGCCGTTGAGTTTGGCACGTTCGAGATTGGCAAAATTGAGCCGCGCCTCGGGCAATTCGGTCGGCCCGACATCATGCTGCATGACCTTCAGATTACCGTAACGGTCCTTCTGGGCGATGGTGCCTTCGCGCAAATCCGCCTCGAAAAGGTCGGCTCCCGTCAAATTGGCCCCTCGCAGAGAAACCCCGCGCAGGTCGGCCCGCCTCAGGCTTGCTTGCGTCAGATTCGCGCGTCTCAGGTCTGCTCCGAAGAAGCTTGCCGAGTCGAGCCGCGCCTTGCAAAAATTGGCATCCTCCAGAATGGCACCGGTGAAATCGGCGTCAGCCAGATTACGCCCTGACAGGTCAATCCCGGAAAGGTCGGTGAAGGCAAAAACCGCGCGCGCCCCGCCCATCCGGCCGGAATAGAGCAGCTCATGGCGTGCCGCGGCATCCGAGGCATCCTTTTGTGTAAGCTTCGCAAAGACCTTCCGCGGGTCATTCATAAATGCCAGTTCGCCATGCTGTTAACCGTCACAAATCCCATCTTTGGACGAACTGGCTAATAGCTGATTAAAAAGCGGAAATTTGCGTTTGCGCGCGGCCAACGCTAGGTCAGGGGGAGGAAACTATGTCAAAGTCTCACAGCTCCGCGGTTAGGTCTGGGTAATCGCACAGCTTTCAGACATAAACCAACTGGGGGCGGCGTCGTGCGCATCCCGGATTACTGGCCATGAACAAGAGGTAAGCCCTTGAGCAAGCGCAGTTTGATGCTCTCTACCGCCGCCGTTGCCCTGTTGTCCGGCATGGCACTCGCGGACACGACAATCGACACGTCGCAGACCGCGCCCTACACCACAGGGGCTAAGGCTGCCAGCGATACGGGCACGGAGGATGCCGGTAATGTGACGATCACCAGTGCGGGCTCGATCGCCGTCTCCACCTCGCAGGCAGCCCTGACCGTGAACAGCAGTTCGTGGGTTTTGCTGCAAAGCTCCATTACCAACAAGGATAACGACAACGCCTCGGCAATCCGTGTCGACATGTCGACCAATCCGGTCCTGACGGGCGCCTCGTTTCAGAACTCGTCCGGCTCGACGATCACCGGCACTGGCGTTTATCTGGACTCGGGCGGCAGCGTTTCGGTCACCGGCAGCAATGCTGGCAAGATCGGCATCTTTTTCGACAGCGCTAGCTGCACCTCAAGCGGGAGTTGTACCTATAAGGGCGGTTTCACCGCCAACGCCGGTTCTTCGATATCCGTCACGGGCGACAAGGGTGTCGCTATGCAGATCGGCAGCAGCGGTAACAGTTTTGGCACTTTGCAGGGCGATGTCACGCTCAGTGGCACAGTTGCGGCAAACGCAAGCTCGACCGACCAGACAGCCACCGGAATGTACGGCTTTCTGTCCTACGGCACGATCGACGGCAATGTGATCCTGAACAGCGGTTCGACAGTAGCCGCCAATGGCCAGGGCGCCATAGGCATGTCGATCCAGGGTTTCGGCATCACCAAATCTCTGACCATTGGCGGTTCCCTCAGCGCCGGCGTCTTGCAGCAGACCAATTACAACCCTACCCAGAGCATCAACACCACAACCAATGCCGAAGCCGGCTCGGCGCTGCAGATCGCAGCACCAGTACTTCAGGGTGTGGAAATTCTCGGTGCCACCTCGAATGGCGCCTCTGCTGTTACGGGCACTATCACGAGCCAGGGTACGAGTCCCGCGGTTTGGATCAGTCCAGCCTTGAATACGACGGTGGCATCACCCACCTCCAATCTCACGATTGGCGTCTATACGGCCGATACCGCCGATCCAGGCTTCAGCTTCTACAATCGCGGCTCGATAACGGCGAGCTTCACCAACTACAACAAGTCGGCCATTGCGATGGAGGTCGACTCTTCATCACCCACTTTACAGACGACTCTGACCGGCGGTCTCTACGACTCGGGTAGTATGTCGGCGACCGCGGCATCTTCTGGCACGTCGGGCTCCAGCACATCGGTCACGGCCACCGGCCTTTCGATTGGCGATTATGTCGTGTTCGGCGCGGGCGCGGGCAAAAACGCAGGCTCTGGTACCACCAATTCGGGCGATCAGGCCGCTATCGTGGTCTCCGGTCTGGGTAGCGCCTCGGGCGGTGGCTCGATCTCGGCTGCGGTTTCCGGCACCCGCGGCGGTACCGCCAGGGCCATTGTGATCAGCTCTTTTGCCACTGTGCCTTCGCTCATCAATTCGGGGACGATTTCGGCATCTTCTGTGACCACGGACGCCACTCTGTCGGGCTCCCCCACATCGGCCAATCCGGTTACGGCGGTCGCCATCCAGGATCTGTCGGGAACGCTGACGAGCATCACCAACTCGGGCACCATCTCGGCGGTTGCTGGCTATCAGGCCCAGCAAAACGGTGCGGTCTCGGTGCTCGACAACAACCAGCAGGTGGCGGTCGCCATTCAGCTTGGCGGCAGCGCGTCCTCGGCCTCGGCTGCCGGTACCATTATCCGGAATTATTCTTCCGCTGTCCGCGCCGCGACGATCCAGGGCGACATCAACTACGGCACTGGCGTCAATCAGATTCTCGATCTGATTGGTAATGGGCCGACGCTGTACTCGACCGTTACCGGCAACGTCACCTACGGCATGATCTCGTCGGGTTCGACCAGCGGCGACAAGCTGCATATCGGCAATTACTCGATGTTGACCGGTATCGTGACCACGCAAGAGACGGTCAAGGGCGCCGGCGTGCAGGTCGATATCGATACCCATGGCACGCTCAATCTGCTGAATGCGAAAGACGCCCTTAACGCCACGACGGTGACGGTCAACACTGGCGGCACACTCAATCTGGGCGTCAGTCGCTCGCTGACGAACACCGGTGTGGTCGCGGCGCAGACCGTGAAATTTGCCAACGATGCCACCCTGGGCGTGACCTATCAAAGCTATGTGCCCCAGGCGACCAATCAGTTTGTGCTGATGACGGCCAATAGCGGTGAACTCGGCATCAACCAGACCGTGATCGATCAGTTCAATACGGCGATCAATACTGGCGGCTTCTCTACCAAGCCCTACCTCCTGAAGACGGCCACGATGTGTTCGACGCAGTTGGACCAGTCGTGCCGCCCTGCCGGCCTGTCGACAACGCAGGATGCGCTTGTGATCAATGTGGCGATGAAGTCAGCCGCCGAACTTGGTCTCACTCCGGGCAGTATCGCTACGGTTCCGATCACCACAGCGAACGGCAAGGCGACAACGCTGTTCGAACAGGCCAACCTTGCCCTTGGCATCGATGACGACCTTGGCGCGGCCTTCATGAACGGTATCACCAACGCCTCGCAAGCGGCCAAGGCCTATAACAATATGGCGCCGAACGTCACTGGCGGCACACGTGCCATCGCCATCTCGATCACCGATTCGGCGACGGGGCCCGTGGCGGCCCGTCAGCGCTCCTTGCGCATGTATGGCAAGACCGATGGCGATATGACCGTCTGGGGGCAGGAATTCGTCCAGATGATCAAGGACCCTGGCACCGGCGCCATCGATCCCAATACCGGCTTCAAGACCAGCCCGGGCTTCAAGGATCACGGTTTCGGCTTCTCGCTTGGTATTGATAGCGGCAGCCCGAAATACGGTTGGTATGGCGGCGCGCTCACCTTCTATGCGGGCGACGTCAACGAGCTATCGCGCACCGCCCATGAAAACGAGCAATGGTATATGCTCAGCCTTTATTCGACGTGGCGCGGCAAGGGTTTGTTCCTCGATACCAAGCTCGATGCGGCCTACGGCAATATCGACGGCAAACGCGATATTCTGCTTCCCATCCCGAATGCGAACGGCTCAGCCGTCAGCTATTACACGCGCGAAGCCGACAACAAGCATGCGGGGGCGCTGATTTCCGGTAGTGTCGTCACTGGCGTTTCCTACGGCTATGGCGCCGTGACGCTGATGCCGCAAATCAATCTCGACGGCTTGCTGATGCGCGAAGAGGGCTACACCGAGAAGAATCCGGGCACCACCACGATCGGTGATGGCTTCGATCTGGCGGTGCAGCAGAGCTATGCCAAGTCACTGCGTACCTTTATCGGCCTCAATGCGCGCTACGACCTCCAGCTGTGGGACTTCTTCCTGCAGCCGGAAGGGCGCGTCGGCTATCGCTACGACCTCTTGAACGATCCGGCCAAAATCAAGGCCGCCTTTGCCTATTCCAACGTGAATAACAACTCGGTCGGCCCGGGCGACACCTTCACGCTCACGGGGCCGGAACCGTCGCAGGGCAGCTTTGTGGTTGGCGGCTCCATTGCGACCAGCACCGACAGTTGGACGGTGGGCCTCAACTTCGACTTCGTGAAGGGCTCGAACGGTGCCTTCCAGCAGATCGGTACACTGCATGTGTTGGGCAGGATCTAGCGCCAACAGCGATTGGTGAACGTCGAAAAAGGGGCTTGACGGTAAGATATCGCCAAGCCCCTTTTTCTATTCGCCCCTCGCCAGTGCCAAAAACCGCTCCACGTCCTGTGGCGGCGTGGCAAAACTCGTCACGAGGCGAATGACGGTGAGGCCGTCTTCGGGCGGACCCCAATCGTAGAATTGCGCTCCCTCGTCACGCAATCTTTGCGCGAGCGCGGTGGGAAGGCGCAGGAACACTTCATTGGCGTCAACGGTATGGACGACCTTGACGCCGGCAATCTTGGAAAATCCGCCCGCCAGTTTTGCCGCCAGTCCATTCGCGGTTTGCGCCGCTCTAAGCCACAAATCATCGGCCAGATAGGCGACAAGCTGGGCTGAGACGAATCGCATCTTAGAAACCAGATGGCCGGCCTTTTTGCGCCGATAGGCAAAGTCGCTGGCATCGGCGGGAGCGAAAAACACCACTGCCTCGGCGCCCATCGCCCCGTTTTTGGTCGCCCCAAAGCTCAAGACATCAACACCGGCGCGCCAGCTGACGTCTGCCGCCGAGCTCCCCAAACTCACGAGCGCATTACCGAAACGGGCTCCATCCATATGGACTTTCATGCCATGGGCGCGCGCGATGGCGGACAGCGCTGCAATTTCTTCCGGTTTGTAAAGCGTGCCGCATTCGGTGGGTTGGCTGAGCGAGAGGACCGCAGGTTGTGGATGATGGACAAAGCCCTTGAGGAAATGGCTGAGCGCCCGGATTAGCCCTTCGGGCGTTATTTTGCCGTCGGTCCCTTCAATGCCCACCAGCTTGGCGCCGTGGGTGAAGAATTCTGGCGCGGCACATTCGTCGACGGCGATATGGGCCTCGACGTGGCAGAATATCGCTCCATGCGGCGGGCATAGCGTTGCCAGTGCCAAAGCGTTGGCCGCAGTACCCGAGATGACGGCAAAGGCCGCCACGGGCGTTTCAAAAACTGCCGTGAGGCGAGCTTCGAGACGGTGCGAGAGATCGTCACTGCCATAGGAGGCGGCGGTGCCCTCGGCAGCCGCCGTGAGCGCACTCAAAATCTCGGGCAAAACGCCATAGGCGTTGTCGGAGAGAAAGTTCATCATCGCTCCTACCAGCTGCCCGTATTGGCCATCGAGACCCAGGGTTCGGCCGGAATCAGCGCCGGGCCTTTCTGTAGGAGTTCGATCGAAACGCCGTCCGGCGAGCGCACGAAGGCCATACGACCGTCCTTAGGCGGACGATGTATGGTGACGCCAGCCGACATCATTTTTTCGCATATTTCATAGATGTTTTCGACTTCGAAGGCGAGGTGGCCGAAATTGCGGCCGCCGGAGTAGATCTCGCGGTCCCAATTATATGTAAGCTCTACGAGTGGGGCCTGATCACTGGCTGCGCGGGCGGTATCATCCGGGGCGGCGAGGAAGACGAGAGTAAAGCGCCCCGCTTGGCTTTCCATCCGGCGGGTCTCGATCAGCCCCAGTTTATGACAGTAAAAATCCAGTGCCGATTCGAGATCGGCGACGCGGACCATGGTGTGCAGATAGCGCATGAAAACCTCACTTTCCGGAACAAAGCCTGACCGGCGATTAACCACCCGATGCCAATTTTTTTATATTGCACTGCGGAAGAAATATTGGGTGAAACCTTTGGCCGCAGACTCAAAGCCGTGTTCGGCAAGGAATTTTTATCTGCCGCATAGCAGTAATTGCCCGCCGTGTGCGAATCCGCCACAACGGGCCTGCCCCTTTTTCACCATTTTCTCTTGCGTTCCTAACAACCGTGTTATGGAGCTTTCCCGCCAAGAAATGTCTTGAAAGACCAAGACAGTGTTAATCTATCTTGGTGAGAACTCGCATTTGTCAACGGACCCTCTGGACCGGCTGACGTACGATGTTTACGATTGCGTAACCGACAATGCGCCCAGGGGTGGGCGCCCGGTGGGGGACGCGTGAGCTTGGTCAGCTGCAGCAGCA
>JAATGP010000073.1 GCA_015654635.1 Alphaproteobacteria bacterium
CGCCTTCCGCTCCTTGAGCGAGCGTCATCCCCATGTCGAGATCACCGAGATTCGCCGCCAGCGCGAAGCCTGGCAGCAGGACGCCACCCGGCATTTTGCGACCGGGCGCACCAGTGAAGCGCTCGATACCTATCGCGACCACGGCATGGTCCATGCCGAGCCATCCCGTGAAGAGGCGCGGGACAAACTTGTCGATGGCTGGGACCGCGACCGCCAAACCTCTCCCGGCAAAACCCGCATCATCCTCACCCACACCAATGAGGAGGTGCAAGCCCTCAACCAGCTGGCTCAGGACAAGCTCCGGGAGGCTGGAGATTTGGGCGAAGATGTTGCCATCACGGTCGAACGGGGCAAGCGGACCTTTGCCCCCGGCGACCGGATCATGGCGCTGAAGAATGAGCGCGGCTTGGGCATCAAGAACGGTACGCTTGCCACCGTCGAACGGGTCAGTCCCGCCCACATGGATATCCGGTTGGACGATGGGCGGCAGGTTGGGTTCGACTTCAAAGATTACAACCAACTCGACCACGGCTACGCCGCCACCATCCACAAAGCCCAGGGCGTGACGGTGGACCGGGTGCATGTGCTGGCCACACCGGGCCTGGACCGGCACGCTGCTTACGTCGCCCTCTCGCGCCATCGCGAGCGGGTGGACCTCCACTTTGGTCGCGACGACTTTGCCGATGATGCCAAGCTCGCACGCGTCCTGTCGCGCGAGCGGGCCAAAGACATGGCCAGCGACTACGCGCTGGAACCCAATGAGACAGCCCGTGAAATTGAGGATGGCCGATCCCGCAGTCTCTCTGCCGTAGACCGGCACGAGCCCCGGGCAACGCCGGGGCTGGATCGGACTCCTGCTCCCGAACAACAACAATCCGGAACAAAACGCGGACTGTTCGCTTCCTTCCGGCCGCAAATGCCGGTCCCGGACCACAGGGTGGACCGGCAGCAAACCGCGGATCGCTGGGATGTTGCCAAGCCGCTACGAGATGCACCCGAGCGAGCGGCTGAGCGCGATGCTGCGATTGGCCAGTACGGGCGCGCGCTCACAGACATTGGCCGCATGCACGCCAGACAGCTGCCGGTGCTGCCGGAACAGGAACGCGCCTTGGACAAGGCGCGAGCTGCCCTAGATACAGTGCGGCCCCAGATGGCGGCCGATATGGAAAGCGCACTCGCCCATGATCCCTCGCTGCTTTCGGATAGCGCAAGAGGAAGGACGGATCGGATCATCCGGGCTCTCCAAGCCGAAGCCGAAATCCGCACCAGTCCCGCGCTCCGCGCCGACCAGTTTGTCGCCGAGTGGCAAGGTCTGTCGAAGGCACGCAGCCGCATGGAACGGGCCTACGACTTTGATGGCGCCAAGGCGGTGCGCAGCAACATGGCGGGGATGGCCAAATCTCTGGAGCGCGATCCGCAAGTCGAATCGATTCTGCGTAACCGCAAAGTCGAGCTCGGTCTGGAGATGTCCACCGGCCGCAGTATTGGAGCCGATCTGATGGATCAGTTGGGGCTTGGCCGCAGTCGCGGGCTGGGTTTGTAAACGCGAAACCTGTGAACCAGGGAGAATGGCATGAACGACGAAATCCAAAGCCCAAGCGATGACGAAATCCACCAACCGTCAGCCGGTAGCGAACTATCGCAGGTCCCGCCTGACGATTCGGCCGCCGCTGCCTTCGAGGCGTTGCGTGAAGAAGTGGCCCTCGTTCGCCGGGCGGTGGGCGGTCTTGCCGCCGAGCGTGCGGCAATAACAATCCCCGATTACAGCGAGACGCTCGCCAATATCCTGCAAGCTGGCGCGATCACAGCCCAGCGGCTCAAAGTTCTTGCGGCGCTGCCCGCCTTGTCTGTTACGCCGGACCAACTCGCTCGGCAGATCACCGCCGCTGGAGAAACCGCCCGTCGCGCCGATCAATTGGCGCTGACCGACGCGAGTACGATCTTGCGGAACGCCGCACAGGAGCTGAAGGCTCAGTTGCGTACAATCCGCTCTGCGAAAACGCAGCGCAATTGGTTGATCGCAACAGGTGTTGGCGGCCTCATCGCTGGCATTGTTCTTTGGGCCACGCTCTCCGGCATGTGGGCGCGAAATCCTCCCGAGCATCGCGGATCACCGGAACAGAAGGCCGCCGCGATACTGGGCATGGATCAAGTCGCCGCTGGAGAGCATTTGCTCCAAACCGCGGCGCCGCAGCTATGGCAGGACCTCGTCCTTGGAGATCGCATCGTCACCGCTAACCGTCAGGCGTTGGAGGTTTGCCGAAACAAGACCCGTAAACAAAATGCCCGCTGTGTCATCGTTGTTCCCGCCAATCAGCCGTAAGGCGTTAGCTGGTAACGGCAAGCTTTGAGGTAGCTACCATTTTCAACGTTCAGCGCGAGCAGTTGTGGGAAAAGACAAAAACGCGCCACATAAGCCTTTTTTTGCAAGTGCGTAATTTCCGCATTTAGGGCTAGGTGCGGAAAAGGGGAGAGCAATACCGCTTGCTGTCTATCGCTTGGTGCTTCGAAGCTCGACGTCTTTCGCGGACGTTCGCCTTCCCTTAGGTAAGAGACAATAAGTTCTGTAAGTCTCGAAATTCTGTACGTCTCTACTACCATCGAATGAGTATTATCCGAGCCTATCGATGCTGGTGCGAAGTGGTCCTATGTAGGATCAACAGGTTGCGTAATGGCAAATGATCAACCATGCCGATTTACGCTCGAAGGTTAATGGATCACCACCGGCATGTCCTCAAACGCACCCTTGGCTGAAATCTTCGCCGGCGACCACTCGCCATTTCGGTCTCTCATTGCTCGTGGAGAGGAAGCGGCCTATCTCGCCCTCATCGTAGAATCCTCCAATGACGCCATCATCAGCTACCGGCTCGATGGCAGCATCAGGAGCTGGAACTATGGCGCTGAGAAGATGTTCGGCTATAGCGCCGAAGAAGTCGTAGGTGGAAACGCCCGTTTGCTGATGCCGATATTCGTTCCGCCGGATCTGGAGGTCGCAGAAGAGGCCATCTTCTCATGCGCGCTGGCCGGTGAGATTGTTCTTCCCCATGAATCGGTTCGCCTGCACCGAGACGGAACGCCAGTGTCGGTGCTGTTGTCGACCTCACCAATCCGTGATGCCCGTGGCCAGATCATCGGCATTGCTCGCACTTTGCGCGATATTGGTGAGCATCATGCTTTCGAAGAGCAACGCGCACTCCTTAGTGACATTGTGGCATCCTCCTCAGATGCCATTATCAGTTACACGCTCGACAACACGATCACGAGCTGGAACCAAGCCGCCGAAAACATGTACGGCTATAGCGCCAGCGAAATGATAGGGACAAATTTCTTCGAGTGCCTTTATCAGGTCACGGGTCCCGAACACGCCGAGGCCGAAAAGGAGATTGTGCGCAGTGTGATCGCTGGCGCACGGGTTCCGCCTTTTGAAGCCACCCGGATGTGCAAGAACGGCTCACCGATTTACGTTTTGATTTCGATCTCGCCGATCCGTGATGCCGACGGCGCCGTTATCGGTACTTCGCGCGTGATGCGCGATTTGAGCGAGCGCAGGGACTACGAACTGCGCCTTGAAGCCATGCGACAAGACATGATCCACGTTGCCCGTATACACGAATTGAGTCTGATGTCGGCCGAAATCGCTCATGAGCTAAACCAGCCACTGTGCGCCATACTTAATTACAGCAACGCCGCCCGCCGCTTGGTTGCCAAGGGCGATCTCAACAAGTTGCCTGAAATCACCCAAAAGATAGGCGACCAAGCCGAACACGCCAGTCAGATCATCCAGCGCATGCGTGACTTCGTGAAAAAGCGTGCACCTCATCGCGCGATTGAGGACATTAACGTCATCGTCAGCGATGCGGTAGCGTTGGCTCTCATAGGTTCTAAGACCGCCAATATCGTGACAAAATTTGAATGTGCGACCGACGTTCTGCCAGTTCTCGTCGATCGGGTGCAGATTCAACAGGTGATCGTAAATCTACTGCGCAATGCGGTGGAAGCCATGAGCGAAGCGCCGCGCCGGGAACTGGCGCTGACCATTCGCAAAAGGGATGATGGCTTTGTCGATGTCCTGGTGAGCGACACGGGAAGCGGCATTTCCGACGAGCTCACAGCACGCCTGTTCACGCCCTTCGTCACAACAAAACCAGACGGTATGGGTATTGGGCTTGCTATCAGCAAGACCATTATCGAGGCCCATGGTGGCGCGTCAGTGACGACCTAGCCCGTCATCGCCGCGCTCATCTGATTGACGCTGCGTCGCCGGAGCTCTGGCAAAACAGTGTCCACGGCGACCACATCGTCGTCACCAACCGAGATGTTCTGGCGCGGTGTCCGAGCGGAAATGGTAAGACCACCGAGTGGTGTGTCATCACCATTCCGCGATAGCTGTTCCGTATATCTAGTCAGAGTAAGTATCCCCCGGCAAAGTCGGGGGCTTTAGGAAGAGGGCCGCTCAAAGCGGCTGGTAGGGGCGCTAACGCGCCCCTTAGGTTTCACAGACCTCACCAAGAGTGCCCTCCTCTCTACACGACTAATCCCCCAAGTGCAGACACAAATACCCGTAGCGCGCTTAGCGTCAGCACTTCGGGTTAAAGGCGATAGCATTTAGTCCTTATTTAATGCGACGTTGGCTCCAATACTCGTCCATCGATGGAGTTTCTCTTGTGTGCTTGGTGGCTCACAACTCCGTCGGTCGACTGCCGGAAACGTCAAACTTCTACTGCCACCCCGGCAGAGCCGGGGGATCTCTTATGTTGGTTTAGCGCGAACGAAAAGTGGGGCCGAAAGTAGGACCACTAAATGGGCTATATAATTTTCTATTTTAGAACAATGCCTTATCAGAAAAACTGGCGGACAGGGGGAGATTCGAACTCCCGATACGGTTTCCCGTATGCCGCATTTCGAGTGCGGTGCATTCAACCGCTCTGCCACCTGTCCGCGGGCAAGGGGCGTTCCAATACTGGAGGCCGCCCGGCAGCGCAAGCGCTTAGCGCCGGGTAAGATGGAATTCGTTACGGATCGTGCCAAAAAGCCCTTGGAACAGGCTGTGGGTAAGACCTGTGCGGCCGCGGGCGGGCTACTACCCAGCCAAGACCTCCAAATGTGCCACAGCCCCCATAAGTGGGGCGACCAAGGCTAGGGCCTCCCCCAAGGCGGTTTTAAGCTGCCAGGGCGGGTTGACGATCAGGAGGCCCGCGGCGCTTAGCTTGCCCTCGCCCGCGCTTGCCAGCCTTGTATCGAGCCTGATCAGCTTGGTGGCGCCTGAGGCCATCACCTCGCCGCAAAAGCCATTCGCCTCTGCCTCCGATTTGATCGGAAACCAGATCATATAAGTGCCGGTGGCAAAACGCCGATAAGCCGCCGCGAAAGCCTGGGTGGCCTCGGCAAACTCCGCTGGGGATTCATAGGGCGGGTCGATCAGCACCAGCCCGCGCCGCTCTGGCGGAGGGAGCAGCGCCAGAAGACGCCGATAGCCATCCCCCTCTTCCACACGGGCTCTGAGGAACGGCCGTAATTCAGCCTTGAGCGTCGCCCCATCCTCGGGATGCTTCTCGATAGCCACCAGGCGGTCCTGCGGCCGCAGCATTTTGGCGGCGATAAGTGGCGAACCTGGATAGTAAGGCCCGCTCAGGGCCAGCGTGAGATAAGCCGTTAAAGCCGCATTGCCACCCGCCAGCCCTTCGAGACGTTTGACGCCGGCTTCTGCTTCGCCGGTCCGGCGTGCTTGGTCGCTGCTGAGATCGTAGTTTCCACTGCCCGCATGGGTATCCACCACCGCAAATCCCGCAGCCTTTTTCGCAAGGTGCTGCAGGATCGCAACCAGCGCGAGATGCTTTGTCACATCGGCAAAGTTCCCAGCGTGAAAGGCATGACGGTAGTTCATGGCGGGCAGCTCTTAATCCAGCTTTAGCGCTTGGGGCAATGGGCTCAGTCAATGCTCGCCACGGCAGGGTGGCAGCCTCAATTGCAACCGACAGTGATAACGATATCATCCTGCGTTCCGATTCGCGAGCAGGCTAAGTTTGAGGACTGGCATGCACCTGCGCCTCTTCGACATTATTGTCATCATTTTTTATGCCGTTCTCGTCTTGGCGGTCGCGCACCTGTTTCAACGCGGCGGGCGCACGGATGACGACGATTTTGACGAGCGGATACCGAAGCACCGTGCCCTGCCCTGGTGGGCTATCGGGACATCGCTGATTGCTGCCAATATTTCCGCCGAGCAAATCATCGGCATGTCGGCCGCGGCTTATGCGCTTGGCATCGGCATTGCCGGCTATGAGTGGCTGGCCGCCTTTGCGATTGTTGTGATCGCCAAATACTTCCTACCCATCTTTCTCAAGAACCAAGTCTCGACGATGCCGCAATTCCTGCGGCTGCGCTACGGCGCCAGAACGCAAGTGACACTCGCGCTGTTCTGGATCGCACTTTACACGCTCGTCAGCCTAACCGCGACGATGTGGCTTGGCGCCAATGCCGTGCATGCCGTGACCGGGTTGTCGCTGACCATGAGTGTTGTGCTTCTGGGCTTGGTGGCGGGCAACTACGCGCTTTATGTCGGACTGAAGGCGACGCATTTCACCGATGTCGTGCAAGTCGGCATGCTGGTGCTGAGCGGACTGGTTATGGCGATGTTTGCTCTCGAGCAAATCAGCGCCGGCCGCGGGCTTGCCGCCGGCTTTACAGCACTGACGACGGGCCTGCCCGGCCATTTTCACATGATCTTGCAGCCCGACAATCCCTATTACAAATACCTGCCCGGTCTCACCGCGCTCTTCGGTTCGATGTGGATTATTCAGTTCTCCTATTGGGGCTGCAATCAGTACATCGTGCAACGGGCGCTCGCGGCCTCAAGCGTGCGCGAGGTCCAACGCGGCATGATCCTGGCGGCGTTCTTAAAGCTGCTGATGCCGCTGATCGTCGTGCTGCCGGGCCTCGCCGCGGCCTATCTTTTGCCGCCGCTATCGCGCGCCGATGCGGCTTATCCCTTGTTGATGAACATGCTGCCGCCGGGATTGCTTGGCTTTGTATTTGTCGCGCTGGTGGCCGCCATCATTGCCTCGACTGGATCCACCTTGAGTTCGATTGCCAAAATCATCACCAATGATGTGGTCCAAGTGCTTTATCCGAAGGTGAGCCGGCGTCTGCTCGTCATTCTCGGTCGCTTCACCGCCATCGCAGCCTTGATTGTGGCGATGGCTCTGGCCGTACCGTTGCTGAGCCGTTGGGATCAAGCCTTCCAATACATTCAGGAATACACCGCCTTCCTGTCGCCCGGCGTGGTGGTGATATTTGCACTCGGTCTCTTCTGGCCTAGGGCGAATGAGACGGGGGCGCTTTTGGCCGCCGCAGCCTCTGTTCTGGGTTCGGGATTCTACGCGCTGTTCCTGCCCCATATCCCCTTCATGGTGCGCACCGGGCAGGTCTTTCTTCTCTGTCTCGCCTTTGCGATTGGCGGCTCACTTTTGACCAAACGCGGCCAATCGGGGATCGACCCCAGCGGCGTCGATTTCAAGACGGAGCCAAGTTACAATGCCGCCGCAGGTCTCATCGTGCTGTGTCTGGCCGGTCTTTACTGGTATTTTTGGTAGAGCAAGTCTGCTTTTTATAAGTTGTGCTTTCGGCCCAAAAACCGGATTCCACTTTCCTAAAGCATCCCTAGCCCCAGCGGGCGAGAACCGTGCTGGCCAAGTCAAAGTGGATTTCTTTAACGCCGTAGTCGATGGAAACGCGCGCGAACTGGCGCAGAAAATTCATACCCACCAGCAAGGCAGGCTCCTGCGCCAGCCCCCAAACATCGAAGATCTGCATATCGGCAATCGCCACGACCGCGTCCGCGAACGTCACCCCGTGTAATTTAATGCGGTTCACGCGAACGATTTTCGCCATGATCACCCCGCCTGTGATACCGGTGAGTGGCAGCGTACCGAGCACACTGGTTTCCGGATTGATCTCCAACAGCGCGCGCAAAAGCCTTACATTGCCGCAAGAAACTTGTGCCCCCGTATCGAGGAAACAGGTGGTGTTGACGCCATCCACCCCGCAATTGAGAGAGCGCAGATGTCCCATGGCGCCGCGCACCGGCACAGCAACCACCTGCGCCGGAGTGGAGTGAAAAGCATTGTAGCGGCGGCCTTGGACAATCTGCAGTGCACGGTTTTGGAAATCAAGTGTCACGCGCGAACCATCAACTGCGTCAAGACCGAGATAGCCATCGGCCTCCATAAAGGAGCGTGGCAGAACAGGCATCGGCAAATTATGGCGCTTGATGGAGCCGAAGCTCAAATCGGCAACCGCCACGTAGCGCGAACTGTACGAGCGCACGACGCCCTGCACGGTGACATCGTTGCCACGGATCAAGCCCAGTTGAACCGCAACATCATCGGCAATTACCGAGCGGTCGGCCCCTGTATCAACAACAAAGCGGTATGGTCCGCGATCGCCGATCATAACCGGCACGGTCATGCGCGCAGCCGCATCATCTTCTGTCGCGATGCGCGCCGCATCGTCCGGGGGGGCGCCAGGAGCAGCGGGAACAACGGTCTGTGCCAGTGCCGAGGAGTCGCCTAATCCCAACGCCGTACCGGCGAAGGCGGCACCGGAGCCAATCAACCGCCGACGCGAGAACACCTTTTCTGTGCTAGTCATGCCAGCCTCCCCTGCCGGCATCCCGCGAAAGCTACAATGGTAAGTGGTTATCGCGGCCGCAAGCAGATTTTAGAATGCAGCTTATCATAACGTCGATGTACCATGGCGAATATTCTGTTTCCGTCGCCGTCTATCGCCAGATTACGGAACAACCGTAAGCACCACAACAGCGTGACCTTCGACAATAGCACCGGTGCATGCGGAGGTTGTACCGATATCTTTGCGCCATCCAAGACCAGCAGCGCAGCACGGCCACCGCCCGCCGACCCCAAACCTCCGCACCCGACGAAGGGATCAGGGCCTCGTGCACATTGCAGGAAAATCCGTTCCCGCCCATGGCGGCGTTTGCGCCAGACCATTTGGCGTGCCCAGCAACGGCGCAGATGTGTCGCCCGCCTCAGCGTTTGTGACGGCGAGTACGCTTATGATCGGAAGCCGGAGTAGTCGAAGAACGCTTCTTGCGTTCATGGACTTCCGCCGTTTTCTTCTTTTTCGCCCCATGCTCGCTCGGCACGTAGAAGTCGCGCCGGCTGCCGGCCGGGACAACCACTGCCGCGGTGACCGGTGGTACGGCCGCACAGGAGAGCGCTTCCGCCTCGCGCACGATCCGCACCGCGGACAGCGAGAGGGAAAAGGTACCGCTGGTGGTCAACGCGAAGGGTGTCGGCACATTCGACATATCCGTCCCCGCTGCCCGCAAGCAGGACAGAGGCACGCTGACGGTGGTCTGTCCGCGATCAACAGCTTCGGTCATCACACGCGTGACATCGAGCTTGCCGCCGCACAGCGGGCCGCAGCCCATCGCCAGCACCACCGCAGAGGTGGGCGCCTTGTTCACTCGCATCACCATGGAAAGACTTAAGCCGCGCTCGCTTTCGCGGATCAGATTGGTCGGCGGGCCCGCGATGGTGAGACTGACAGGCACGTGGGTGGACCAGCTGGCCTCGATCCCCGCAGCTGCCGAGCGCGCGGCGGTAAGACCCCGCAGCGAAATATTCGAGACGACGCGCTGACCCGCGGCGGCCACAATCCAGCCGGGTGAGGTCTCACCGTTCTCAAATAGGATGCGGCGTTCGGCAGAGGGTGCGGCGCCCAAAAGCGCGACCTTGGCGACGTCACGTCCGGTTGCCTCCGGCAACTTGCCGATATTGCGCGGCTCGCCATAGGTCAGACCATAGCCAAAGGCGAAAAGTGGAAAATACGGCTCTTGACCGAGATTAAGGTCATATTGGTCGGGCGCACGCGGCCAGGAGAAGGAAAGGCGGCCACGGAAATCATAGGCCACCGAACCATCGGCATTGGCAAAAAGCATGTCGGAAACGCCCTCGCCTTCCGAACCCGGCTGCCAGGCGGCCACGAAGGCGTTGGAGGCGTTGATTTCGGGCGTCACATAAAGCGGACGGCCGGAGAGGAAGACAGCCACGACCGGAATGCCTTGCGCCTGCAAACGCTGCAAAAGCCTCAGATCGCGTTGGTCACCCGGCTGATATTCCAGATTCGGGATATCGCCGCCGCCCTCGGCATAGGCGTTCTCGCCAAAGACCACGATAGCCACATCGGGCCGCTCGCGAAACGAACCATCCTCACTTAAGTACGCGGTGCCACCGGCTGCCTCGACAGTGGCCTTGACGCCTTCAAAGATGGTGGCGGCATGGGGAAAATCGGAGCGGCTGGTGTTGGTGCCCTGCCACGTTATGGTCCAGCCACCGGTCTGCTTGGACATGTTGTTGGCGCCGTCTCCGGCCACCAGCACATGCGAGCGCGGCGACAGCGGCAAGAGCCCCCCATCGTTTTTGAGGAGGACCAGCGACTCGCGCACGGCCTTACGTGCCACCGCCCGGTGCTCGGGCGAACCCAAAAGCTCGTAATGTCCGGCATAGGGCCGCTGCGAAGGCTTGCCAGTACTCATCAGACCCATTTCCAGCTTCACGCGCAGAATACGCGAGACCGCCTCGTCGATCCGCGCCATCGGAATCGTACCGGCGCTCGTCTCGTTGACGAGATTGCCATAGAGCGTGCGCCAATCGTTGGCGGTCATAAACATGTCGATACCGGCATTGGCCGCTTGCGGGCAATCGGAGACGGTACAACCCGGCACGCGGTCGATGGCTTGATAATCGCTCACCACAAAACCGGGAAAGCCCATGCGACCAACCAGAACGTCGCTGATAAGACCCTTCTGGACATGCATTTTGGTACCGCGCCAGCCCGAATAGGAGACCATCACATTCTGGGCACCCGCCTTGATCGCGGCGGCGTAAGCAGGCGCAAAGAGGTCGCGCAACGCTGCTTCGCTGTAGCTCGTATTGCCTTCGTTGATGCCGTGATCGGTACCACCATCGCCTATGAAATGTTTGATGGAAGCCAACACGTGGCCGCCCTTCAGATAATCGTCACTGCCAGGCTTGCCTTGCAGACCCTCGACCATAGCGGCGGCATTCTGGGCCACCAGCGAGGGATCTTCCGAATAGCCCTCGTAGTTGCGGCCCCAGCGGTCGTCACGCACTACTGCAATAGTGGGCGCAAAGGTCCAATCTTGGCCGGTGACACGGATTTCCTGAGCGGTGATCTCGCCAATCTGGCGGACCAGATCGGGATCGCGCATCGCGCCGAGCCCAATGTTCTGCGGGAATAGCGTGGCGCCAATAATATGGCCATGACCATGTACGGCATCGATGCCCCAGAGCACCGGAACACCCGGGCGGGCGGCAACGGAGGCATTGTAATAGATATCCGCTGCCGCCAGCCAATCTTGCGCTGGGGCCCGCAAGTCACCATGCGGACCGACGCTGCCGCCGTTCAGAACCGAACCCAGATGATAGCGGGCAATGTCGTCAGGGGTGATCGCTTTTATATCGGGCTGCATCATCTGCCCGATTTTTTCCTCCAGCGACATTTGCGACAGCAGGCGGGAGACTTCGGCTTCGATGGCCTGATCGCGCTGCGGCGGCGGAACCAGCGGCCAGATCTCGGGATGAATATCGGAAGAAGCGGCGAATTCGGCCGATGCCGTTTGCAAGGCAGGCGTGAGCGACGCCCTTGTCTGCTGCTGTGCCTGTGCCGAGCCAATGCAGGTGATGATGGCCAGTAACGACAGGCTATACTGAATCAGGCCCTTGGACTGGGGGATCAACCACTGCGATTGCATGCGCCGTCCTCTTCGCGATGTGCCGAATCGATCTTAACCGGTGCGGACTTATTTTGCCCGCCTGCCGCTAAAGCTTGCGGACGCCGAGCACCATTTCCATGGAGACGGTCTCGCCTGGCTCCAGTACACCAAGCCCGGTTTGCTCAGCCGATTCCAGCCGATTAATGGCATTGGGCATGGCCGTAGTCGGCTCAGCACAGAAAAAATCTGCCCCTTCGGGGATGAAAATGTGGAGAAAGCCGCAGTTGGCCGACGCCTTGAGCATAATCTCGAGCCCTAATTCGGGCTGTTCGATGCGCGTGGGCCCCTGCCAGCCGGTAAAGCAATTGTCGACGAAGGGCGCCGCGGCGACACGCTGGCCCTTGCCGAGGTCGATCAAATCCGTAGCCGCCACAAGTTCGGTCGGGATCATGGTCGCATCGCCGCGCCACATGCCTTTCACCGATGCCGTCACACGCGAGCCAGCGCAGCGGGGAAAATAAGGATGCAGACCGAGGCTATAGGGCATCGGCTTGTCGTCCCGGCTGCGCAACGAGAGCGTGATAGCAACGCCATCATCATGCATGGTGAAGACCTGCTCAGCCGTATAGGCCCAGGGCCATGCATCATGCGCATGATCGAAGGCCAGACTGACCCGATCACGCGAGACCGCCTCTACCCGCCAAGCGGTCTGCCAGCCGTGACCGTGGAGCGTATGGGGATGATCCCCAAAATTGAGGGGAAGACGATACTGCCTTCCCCCGAAGGTGAATACGCCGTTCTCGATCCGGTTAGCGACAGGCACAAGCGGGAAGCAAGAGGCGTCCAGCGCATGGGCGGTACCACCCACGCGCAAAACGGGAACATCCTCATACCCCAGCCGCGTGACAGCGCCGCCCAAATCCGGGGCGATATCGATCTCGAGATCGCCGCGTCCAAGTGTGATCATAGCCCTCAAACCTTCTTGCGATGCCAGACTTGTTCCATGTCTTCCAGGCTACGGCCTTTGGTCTCGGGCACGTAGCGCAGGACGAACCACGCCGCAAGCGCCGCGCCCGCACCGTAGAGCCAATAGGCGAAGCCATGATTGAAGGCGTGGTTGAGCGCGGAGGAGCCGTCCAGCATCGGGAATGTCTGCGAGACGATGAAATTGGCGATCCATTGCGCAGCGACTGCAATCGACATGGCCTGCCCCTTGATCGAGTTCGGATACATCTCGGCCAAGAGAACCCAAACGATCGGTCCCCAGGAGAAAGAGAAGCCGATGATGTAGACGACCACCGCCGCGATCGCGACATAGGACGAACCGCCAGAACCGGCGCCGGTGGGGCCCGTTGCACTGACCAGATGCCAATTGAAAAGACAGCCCAAGGTGACCATGGCAACCGCCATCACCACTGCGCCCCAGAAGAGCAGCGGCTTGCGGCCGATCCTTTCCACGGTGAAGGTCGCGACCAGAGTGAAGAGTGTCATTGAGACGCCGACGAACCAGGCCGATTGCAGGAAAGCATCATTGGGGGAGGCGCCCATATTCTCGAACATATGCGGTGCGAAATAGAGCACCGCGTTGATGCCGACAGCCTGCTGGAAGACCGAAATCACGATGCCGACAATCACCACCAGCCAGCCGTAGGAGAACAGCGGACGGGTGTGTTCGACCAGGGTCTCCTTGATTTCGCCCAGCGTGCGTTCCGCCTCTTCACTGCCGAACAGGCGCTTTAAGAGCGCGAGGGCTTCGTTGTTGCGGTCCTTGAGCACCAGAAAGCGCGGCGTTTCCGGCACGATCAGCATACAGACGATGAGCAGCGTCGCCGGAATGGCCGCGGAAGCCAGCATGAAACGCCAGCCTTCGTGCATCAAAAAGTCGTGACTGCGGCCCGATTGGATGAAGAAGTTGACAAAGTATACGAGGTTGATGCCCACCACGATGGCGATCTGCTCAAAAGTCAGCAGCATGCCACGGATGTTCGTGGGCGCCATTTCGCTGATGTACATGGGCGCCAGCATGGAGGCCATGCCGATCGCCATACCGCCAAAGAGGCGATACATAATGAAGAAGGGCAACGCCTTTTCATGAGCGGCGCCGAAAAAGCTCCAGATCATTTCGGGATAGCCAGCGCCGACGCTGGAGATGAAGAACAGCACGCCCGCGATGAGAAGACCCCATTTGCGGCCAATGTTCGTAGAGATGGGACCGGCAGCCAAGGCGCCGATCACGCAGCCTAGAAGAGCGCAGGAAACGGCAAAACCGTGCAGAAGATTGGCCCAGCCTTCGCTTAAGTGCCAGGGGTCGACGAAATTCACTTTGATCGCATCGGTGGCGCCGGAAATCACAGCCGTGTCATAGCCAAACAGCAAGCCGCCGAGCGTTGCGGCGACCGTCAATCCTGTAATCAGTGCGTAATTGGTCTTCGCCATTAATATCCCCTCATCCGGACGTTTGTCCTGGTTCTTCCCTGGCAGCGGTCTTATCAGGCCCAAAGCCGACCTGGCCGAATTCCGGCGCGCCACCGTATCGGGAGCGTTATCAAGAAGCGAGCGGCAATTGGTCCGGCCAAGATTGGCCCGGAGCGCACTAATGAAGCGGCCTCAGAAGCCCGTCAATCATTATGATGCGTGGTCTCGGAAGCGTTACTGTGCCCTTCAATGCCAAGCCCCACGCCCGCCTCGGCCGGGCCCGACATGATCGTTTTTCTGCTGGTGCGCGCAGATTGGGAAGGATCTGTTTTCTTCTAATGCGCGACATCTTGGGCCGCTACAACTGCGCCAGGACGGCTCCATGAGGCTACTCGGCGGGCTTTGGCGTCACACCCCTTGGTACGCCCGCCGAGCCACGCTTGATGAGGGAATAGTTCACCAAGTGATCAACGGCCTTGGTCTCCCCGCCATTGCGCTTGTTTGAACGGATGGTTTGCGCGATGAGATCGATAGCAATCTCCGCCATGGCGGTGACGGGCTGGCGAATGGTCGTCAGTTCGGGCCAGATATTGGTGGCAATGGCGGTATCGTCGAACCCCACGATCGACAGATCGCCGGGAATGTCGAGCCCCTTACGGTGCGCGACCGAAACGGCTGCGGCGGCCATATCGTCATTGCTGGCAAAGATTGCCGTCGGCGGCTGTTTGGTGGTGAGCAGGGTTTCCGTGGCGTCGAGACCGGAGCGATAGCTGAAATATCCTTGCACCATCAGAACCGGATCGAATTTGATCCCCGCTTCCGCAAGGGCGGTAAGAAATCCCTTCTCGCGTTCCTGGCTTGCGCTCTGATTGGGGTGGCCTTTGATGAAGCCAATCCGTCGATGTCCCAACGCCAGGAGATAGTTCGTCATCTCCCGCGCCGCCGCCGTATCATTGATATGAACGCAGGAAGCGCCCCTGCCAAAACGGCCCGTGGCCACGGCCACAGTGGGAAGGCCGGTAATTCTCAACTCATCAAGCACATCGTGCGATTCGCACAGAGGCGGGGGCAGAATCACGCCGGCCGCGCCGCTGGCGACGAGCTTGCGCACCGCCGAGCGTTCGCCCACGCTGGTGGCTTCGCATTTCTCCAGCATGATCTGTACCGAGGTGCGGCTCGCCTCGTCCAGCGCGCCGACGAGAAATTCGGTGAGATAGGCCGCGCTCGGATTGGAATAGATAAGACCGATGCGAGCCGCCTCGGCACCAGCTAAGGAGCGGGCCGCGGGGTTGGGCGAATAGTTCAGTGCCTTGACCGCAGCGAGCACGGCGGCACGCGTGTCCGGGCGGACGTTCTTCTCACCATTGACGACGCGGCTGACGGTCATCGGCGAAACGCCGGCCCGATGCGCCACATCGAGAATGGTATTGGCACCACGCTGTTTGCGGGAGGAAGGTTTCTTGGTGTCCAACGTCAGGCCCGAAGCTAATACAACGACCAGCGGCGCCCGGAATCACGGGCCCGCTCTCGAATCTTTAATCCACTCCGATGGATTTGTCGAAGCCGGCGAAGACAATCGTAAATTCCACCGGCCCAAGACAGCAACCGCTACAGCACCACTGCGGCGCCCTCGGTCAGCAGCCGGCGCATGCGCGTGGCCTTGCTGGGCGTCTGTGCAATGTCGGCCAGGCTGGTGCGATCAAGCACATCGAGGAAGGCCTGCATTGCCTCCTCCATAGGTTTGCGCAGGCCACAGGCCGGCGTGATCACACATGTATTGCGCCTGCGATCGAAACATTCGACGAGGTGAAATCCATCTTCGGTAGCACGGACCACAGCACCAAGCTTGATCGCGGCCGGATCCATTCCAAGGCGCAGGCCGCCATGGCGCCCGCGAACGCTGGCAACAAAGCCCGATTGGATTAACGTCTGCGCCACCTTCATCAGATGGTTTCGCGAGATCTTATAGCGTTGTGCAACACTCGCGATTGTATGCAGTTCTTCCGGTTCCAGCGCGAGCAGCGTAAGCATGCGCAGCGCATAGTCTGTGTGCAGAGTAAGGCGCACGGCATTTCTCCCATTGGCCACTTTTTTATGGTGCGGCTCTGCGCCCATCATAGCGGATCAGCTCGGGCGAGAAGTATTTGCCTTACTCCTTTGTCCTATGACATCCTGACGCGGCTGCCGCCCAGCCTGTGGCTTGTGCCCCCCGTCTTCCGGCGCCAAAACAGAACGTCTCCATTTTTCCAGGGAAGCCCATGCAAAGACGCACTTTTCTGCTAGCTTCGGCAGCTGCAACCGCAATGTCGACGATCTCCCCCATGATGGCCGCTGCCCCCGACTACGCAATTTTGAGCCCCTGGACCGGTCCCTATGGCGGCATTCCCGACTTCGCCAAGGTTAAACTGGCAGAATTCGTACCGGCATTGAAGGAAGGCATTGCGCAAAACCGGGCCGAAATCACCAAGATTGCGAACAATGCAGCAGCGCCGAGCTTTGAGAATACGATTGTGGCACTGGAGGATTCCGGCCGCCCGCTGGGACGGGCCGCCGCCTTCTTCAACATCTACACCTCGATCCTGAATGACAAAGACATGCAGGCGGTCGAAAAGGAAATGAGCCCGATCTTCGCCGCCTTCGGTGACGAGGTGGTGCAGAATCCTACTTTATTTGCCCGCATTAAGGCCGTTTACGATAGCCGCGACAAACTTGGTCTGACAGCAGAACAAAAGCGGCTCGTATGGGTTACCTATCGCCGTTTCGCACGCGAAGGAGCAGCCCTGAACGCTACAGACAAGAAGCGGTTGGCTGAGGTCAATCAAGAGCTTGCCAAGGTTTACACCGCGTTCAGCCAAAACGAACTGGCGGACGAAGAAGACCATTGGCTGACGCTGGAGAAGAGCGATCTGGCTGGATTGCCGGATTGGCTCGTTTCGGCGGCGGCGGGGGCGGCGAAAGATAAGAAGCTCGACGGCAAATATGTTTTCGCCAATACCCGTTCGGCGATGGAACCCTTCCTCACCTATTCGACGCGGCGGGATATGCGGGAAAAGGCATTCCGCATGTGGACGTCGCGCGGCGATAACAACGATGCCCACGACAACAATGCGATTATTGCCAAAATTCTGAAACTGCGTGCCGAGAAAGCCAAGTTGCTCGGCTATCCCACCTTCGCCCACTGGGTCACCGATTATCAGATGGCCAAGACGCCGCAAGCGGTCATGGACCTTCTGATGAAGGTGTGGAAACCGGCGGCCGCCCGCGTGCAGGAAGAAGTGGCCGATATGCAGAAGGTCGCCGATGCCGAAAAGGCCGGGATCAAAATCGCGCCGTGGGACTACCGGTTTTATGCGGAGAAAGTGCGCAAGGCCAAATACGATCTCGACGAAGGAGCCATCAAGCCCTACCTGCAGCTCGACAAGATCCGCGAAGGCATGTTCTGGGCCGCGGGGCAAGTCCAAGGCATGGAATTCAAGGAGGTATATGGGCTTCCCGTCGCGCAGAAGGACATCCGCGTTTACGAGGTGACGCGCGGCGGCAAGCATATGGCGCTGTGGTACTTCGATCCCTATGCGCGGGCCGGCAAAAGCTCGGGCGCCTGGATGAACGAATATCGCACCCAGGAACGCTTCAAGGCCGAGGTCGCTCCCATCGTCTCCAACAACTGCAACTTCGTTCCCGCCGGCGATGGCAAACCGATCCTCGTCTCCTGGGACGACGCTACAACCATGTTCCATGAGTTCGGCCACGCCTTGCACGGCATGAATTCGAATGTGACCTATCCCACGCTGGCAGGTACCAATGTGGTACGCGACTTTGTCGAGTTCCCGAGCCAACTGAACGAGCATTGGCTGCCGACTCATGAAGTGCTGTCGCGCTTCGCCCTACATTATGAAACCGGCAGTCCGATGCCAGAGGAACTGGTCGAGAAAATCAAAGCCGCCAAGACCTTCAATCAGGGCTTTTCCACGGTGGAATATCTTTCCTCGGCAATTCTCGACATGAAGCTTCATCTGGCGGGTTCCGCCGAGATCGATGCCAAGACATTCGAAAAGCAGACTCTGGCCGAGATCGGCATGCCGACGGAAATCGTGATGCGCCATCGTCTACCCCATTTTGGACACATCTTCTCGGGCGAAGGTTACGCATCCGGCTATTACAACTATATTTGGGCGGATGTGTTGGTCGCCGACGCGGCGGAAGCTTTCGAAGAAGCGCCAGGTGGCTATTACGATAAAGCGCTATGCCAGAAATTGCACGATTGCATCATCAGCATCGGCAACACCGTGGAAGCGGCCGACGCTTATCGCGCCTTCCGTGGCCGCGACGCGGTGGTGGACGCTCTGATGCGCGACCGCGGTTTTCCCGCTCCAGCCAAAGCCTAGTCCGTTTCGCCAATCGGAGAGCGCCGTTCGAGGGAACGGCGCTTTTTCTTTTGGGATTTGCGCCGCAACACCTAACGAAAGGTTACCGGCTTGCGCATCTTGGAATCGTCTTAAACCTTGGTTAGTTCGTAACGGATACTTTCCCGTATTGTGCGATACGGGAGTTGAAGAGCTTGGCATCACGTCAAGGGCGGCACAGCCTCCTTTCACGCTACAGCTTCGGTCTGGGGCAATGCGTGTCGCGGCAACGCGGCGAGCGCGCACTTAGGGCTGCGGCTATGGAGCAAGCCCTGGCCAGCCGGGCCAAATCCGAATTCCTCGCCAATATGAGTCACGAGCTTAGGACGCCGCTCAACGCGATTATCGGCTTTTCCGACATCATTGCGGGGCAGATGGCGATGACACCGGCAAAAATCACCGAGTATGCCGGTTTGATCAATGGCGCCGGACGCCACTTGCTGGATGTTATCTCCGATATTCTCGACGTTGCCAAGATCGAAAGCGGCACCTTCGCGCTCGACCGCGAAAGTGTTGTCCTGCGAGATGTTGTCGTCAGTGCCGTCTCCTTGATCGAGCATCGCGTCGCCGAAAAGCATCAGGCACTGGCCGTGGTGCTGCCCGACCGGCTGCCGCACCTGCGGGCCGATGCACGGCGCCTGAAGCAGATCCTCCTCAATCTGCTCAGCAACGCCTACAAATTCACCCCTGCGCTCGGGCACATAACGGTCGCCGCGGCGTTGGTCGATTCCCGTTATATAGCTGTGACCGTGCGCGATACGGGCGCAGGCATGAACGCCGAACAGATCGAGGTCGCGCTGAAGCCCTTTGGCCAGGTGCGCAGCGGCCACACCCGCGCCCATGAGGGCACCGGGCTTGGCCTGCCCATCGCCAAAGCTTTGATCGAACAACACGGCGGACGGATGTGGATCGACAGTGCCGAAGGGCGCGGCACCACCATTGCGTTCACTCTTCCTGTCGAGGATGCGATGTCATGAGCTTCAAAGGCAGCGAGATCAAATCCGCTTTGCGCGCCGCAACCGCACCGCGCGTCGGTCACATTGTATCGGTGGCGGGCGCCCAGGCCGTGGCCGTGATGGAAAAAGGTGCCGATGGCCACACCCGTGTCGAAATCGGTTCGGCTTTAAGCATCCCCACGCCACAGGCTGTCGTTCTCGGCATTGTCTCGGCGGTGAGCGTTCCCATGCCGGACACGGCTTCCGGCGCCGACGAAGTGCATCTCATCGAACTCGCCTTGGCCGGCGAGATCATCATCGACCCCATCAAAGGGCGCATCTTCCGGCGCGGCGTGAGCAGCCTGCCTACCATCGGTGACGGCGTTCACCCGGCCGACCGCGAAACCCTGATGCTTGCCTATACGCGGCCCGACGCGGCGACGATCGAAGTGGGCGCACTTTATCTGCACCCGGACGTTCCCGCGCGCCTTCTGGTCGATGAACTGTTCGGCAAACATTTCACCATCATCGGCACCACCGGCAGCGGCAAGTCCACCGCTCTCGTCTGCATTCTGAAAAGCCTGCTCGGGGACTATCGCCATGCCCGTGTGGTGATCCTCGACATTCATGGCGAGTACAGCGCCGCCTTTGGCGCCCAGGCAGAGGTGATCGATCCGTCGACGCTCAACCTTCCCTTCTGGCTGCTCAACTTCGCCGAACTGACGGCGGCCTTCACCAGCCCCGACGAGCAGCGCGATGCCGAGATCGAGATCCTGTCGGATGCCGTGGTCTGGGCCAAGCGCAAATATTCGGACGCTTATGCGGGCCGCGTGCGGCGCACGGATTCGGCCATCATCACTGTCGACACACCGGTGCCATTCCGCCTTGCCGACCTCGTTGCCTATCTCGATGAGCAGCTTGGACGCTTGGAGCGGGCGCTGAACACGCTAGCCTATAAGCGGCTGAAGAACCGCGTCGAAGCCTTGGTCAGCGATTCGCGCTACGGCTTCATGTTCGGCAGCGTCATGATCGAAGACACCATGACCGACGTTTTGGGCCGCCTCTTCCGCGTGCCAGTGGATGGCAAGCCCATCACCGTTCTGGACCTGTCCACCGTGCCCGGCGAGATCCTGGACGTGGTGATTTCGGTGATGAGCCGGCTGGCATTCGATCTGGCAAGCTGGAGCGAAGCGCGCCTGCCCGTGCTCATCGTCTGCGAGGAAGCCCATCGCTATGCCCCGGCCGATGCGGGCCACAAATTCATGCCGACCCGCCAAGCCTTGGCCCGCATCGCCAAAGAGGGCCGCAAATACGGCGTCTCGCTCGCGCTTATCACCCAGCGCCCGTCGGAACTCGACACCACGATCCTGTCGCAATGCTCAACGGTGATCGCCATGCGGCTTTCGACCGAGCGCGATCAGGCCGTGATCCGCGCCAACACCCATGAAGGCGCGCTCGACATGCTGGACTTCCTGCCGCTGCTCGGCGACCGCGAAGCCATCGTGCTCGGCCAAGGCTCGGTGATGCCGATGCGCATCCGCTTTAAAGACATGCCCACGGCGCGCAGCGCCCACAATTCCAGCACCGCCTTTTCGACCGCCTGGCGCACGACCGAAATCACCCGCGAAGAGCTGGCGGCCATCGTGCGGCGTTGGCGCGCCCCGCCCAAAGCCAAGGCTTAAGCTATATCGCACGAACCAAATGGGCGCAGAAGATACCCGCTTGCCGCGGCACATACGGCACGTCATCGAGCAGTGAGCCATAGACATTGTGATCGCGGCGCACGCCGAAAGTGCGTACACTGAGCGCCTCAAACTCCGGCGCGAATTTCTCCACAATGCTTTCATCGAGGAAATGGGGCTCGGTCGGCGTCGGCTCGTGGCCGATCTCGACGATTAGAAGCACGCGGCCGCCAGGCGCGGTGACGCGCTTGATCTCGGCAATGGTGGCATCCACATCGTCAACATGATCGAGACTGTTGAAACTGGAGACGCTATCGAAATGCCCATCCGGGAAGGGCATGTCTTCGGATGGCGCGGCGCAATAGGTCATCGCCTGGGTATCGTTGGCGAGCCTGCGATAATCATCCGCCAGCGGATCAATACCGACGCGCTCCGCCGCCATCGTCGCCCATTCCAAGCTACCGCAAGGGCCGCAACCGACATCGAGCACCTTCTTGCCGGCGTAATCGGCGGGCGTCAGGGCGAAGAAGCCGGTGAAGAACTGCTCGTAATGGGAACGCTCATGTTCCAGTTTGGCGCGGTCATCACGAATGGGGCGGGTGACGCCGCGCCAATAGCGCAGTTCGTGATAGCGCTTAAAGCGGCTGCGGGCGCCCGCGGGCAGCACCGAAAGCGCAGCATTGAACACCTTTTTGGCACTGGCCTTGGCCTGCAGCATGGGGTCTCTCCATCGTCCCGGGCCGGGACACGCCCCGGCCGTCCTGCGAAGGCATTGCAACAGGAGTGCCAGCGGGTTGGCGAGGGCGCGTTGGGAGGGAGCGTCCAAAACGAAATTCAAATCCGCCATTTTGCCGGTAAACGCTTGACAGAAAACGATTTTCTGGAGCTGCCCGGGAGCGGGGGCACGGAGGCGGTCGTGTGGGGGTGGTGAGGCGAAAACAATTCAGAAAATGGCGCGCAAGCCGTTGAAAGACGTTAGAAATCGCCTTGCTGGAACGGCGACATAAGACGCCCTGAGCCGGCAACAAGCGTCCCCTGACGTCCTGGTACGGTGATGATCCTATCTTACGGGGTCAAACAGCAGGCCACGCGGGCTTGCACCAAAAGTGGGAAGTGCGGTGGCGGGTTTCAAGAGTGCGCAACGCGGCAGTACTCACCGTGGCTCAAGCGCGACGGGGGACTTGTCACTTATTTGGCACGCATCGAAATTCCCTGCTGTTTCCACCAGCCCTTATGGTGTGGTTCCGCTCAGGTTCTCATCATTTTGGCCTGACCATTTATCCCTCACTGGTTTCTGACATAACGATTCCATGGGGTTGTCGTTGCGGCGTCCAAAGCAATTGTGTCCGATTCTCATCGGCGTATCTGCACGCCCAAATGTTGGGCAGGCCGCAGCGCAGCCCCACAAAATACCTTCACAGGTTCTTGTCTGATCTGACACAGAGCACCGCTAGGTGTTCGCGCAGGCTGATGGCGCTTTGCCGCTCGCCACTTTGAAGTGTTTGCGACAACACGGGGGTTCAAGTGAAGAAAACAATCCTGCTAGCCTGCGCCAGCACCTTTGCGCTTAGCGGCGCGGCGTATGCCGCCGATACCGCCGCTCTGGAGGCCATGGCCGACCAAAGCACAGAGACCGTCATGGTCTATGGCAAGGGCGAGACGCGGCAAATTCAGACCGTAACGCAAAACGACCTGACGCTGACGGAACCCGGTTCGAGCCCCTTTCAGGCGGTGGCGACGCTGCCCGGCGTGAACTTCCAATCGGCGGATTCGTTTGGCTCCTATGAATGGTCCACCCGCATTTCGGTGCGCGGCTTCAATCAGAATCAGCTCGGCTTTACCCTGGATGGCGTCCCGCTCGGCGACATGTCCTACGGCAACTACAACGGCCTGCATATCAGCCGCGCGATTTCGACCGAGAACATCGCCAAGACCGAATTGGCCCAAGGCACCGGCGCCCTCGGCACGGCATCCACCTCCAACCTTGGCGGCACGCTGGCCTTCTACTCCATCGCCCCAAGCGAGGAGATGGGTCTGACCGCCGCCACCTCCTATGGCAGCTTCGATGCCGTGCATGAATTTGTCCGCCTCGATAGCGGCGCGTTGCCCACCGGCACGCGCGCCTATGTCAGCTATAGCTTCCAGCAGTCCGACAAATGGAAGGGCGACGGCCTGCAAAAGCAGCAATTGATCAATGGCAAGA
>JAATGP010000026.1 GCA_015654635.1 Alphaproteobacteria bacterium
ACGCAGGCCATTGCGGTCCAGCGTGGCGCCGATTTGGAAGCCATCGGTAAAGGCAATGGCCGCGGGGCCGTCCCAAGGTTCCAAGAGTGCGGCGTGGTATTCGTAAAAAGCCCGCCGGTCTTTATCCATCAGCTTGTTGCCGGCCCAGGCTTCGGGGATCAGCATCATCACCGCTTGTGCCAAGGGATAACCCGAAGCCAGGAGCAGTTCGAGCGCATTGTCGAGGCTGGCGGTATCGGACTGGCCATGCGGGATCAGCGGCCACATCTTGTCGAGATCGGCGCCGAGGAGTTCGCTTTCCATGGTGCGGCGGCGCGCATTCATCCAGTTCACATTGCCGCGCAGCGTGTTGATCTCGCCGTTATGGGCGATGAAGCGGAAGGGATGGGCCAGCTTCCAGGATGGGAAGGTGTTGGTGGAAAAGCGTTGATGCACCATGGCGAGCGCGGAGGTGGTTAGCGGGTTCTGCAAGTCGAGATAGAAGCGGCCAACATCGGGGGCGAGCAGCAGGCCCTTATAGACCAGGGTGCGGGTCGAAAAGCTCGGCATATAATAATGCGCAATGGCCGGATTCTTGTGCTTCTTGGCCAGCGCCTCCAGCGGATTCTGGGTCTGCTTGCGCACCGCCAGCAGTTTTCTCATGAAGGCGGCTTCATCGCGGATATTGGGGCCCCAGCCGATGATCGCCTGTTTGATGACGGGCATCGTCTCTTTGACCGCCTCGCCCAGCATGGAGGGATCGGTGGGCACATCGCGCCAGCCGAGCAGCACCTGGCCTTCGGTATGCAAAAAGCGCTCGAACTGGCCCACGATAATGGAGCGGGCGGATTCATCGCGCGGCAGGAAACACATCGCCACCGCGTAGTGGCCAACCGCAGGCAGGGTGACCCCCGCATTGGCGGCCCAATCGCGGAACAAAGCGTCGGGGATCTGGATGATGATGCCGGCGCCGTCGCCCATCAAAGGATCGGCACCCACGGCGCCACGATGATCCAGATTGAGCAGAATCTCGAGCCCGCGTTCCACGATGCTGTGGGACTTCAAGCCTTTGATATTGGCGATGAAGCCTACGCCGCAGGCATCGTGTTCATAGCTTGGGTCGTAGAGACCTTGTTGCGGCGGCAACGCCATTTGCCCAGTCCTTTGGTGGATACGAAAAGCGGGTCCATTCCCGACGACTTAGCCCACACATAAGCCCCCTCGGCCTTCCTTCGCAATTCCGGTAATGGCGCAGAAGTGACGCAGTTTGGAATTTAATTCTCGCACATCGTCTTCGGGCGCAAGCGTTTCCGCTTGCGGCGGGCGGCGGGGTGCACGGAAGGCACTTTATCCGCTTGATAAGCCAAAGAAAACGGCCGCCTCCCCGAAGGAGACGGCCGTATCCTTCGATGCTTACAGCGCAATCACCACTGGTAACCGACGCCGGCAAAGCCAGCGAAGCTTTCGGACTGTTTCGAGAAGGTGGTGTCCAAATGTGAGGTGACGGTGAAGCCGTTGGCAAAGAGGAAGTCGGCGCCGACCGAGGCGCGAGCCGCTTCGCGGCCCGTATGCACCCCTTGGACGGTGAAGCGGGATGCCGGTGCGCCGAGGAAGTTGGCGTCGGCGGCGGCGCTATCCGAGAAGGAATGCACCCAGGCCAGACGGTCGGTCAGGTGCAAGGTCCAGTCCGGAGTCAAAATCCAGCGGGGAGTGATCTCCACATCCACCTGATGGCGGAAGCCGACCTCCACATTCGCCGCGTTGGCCGTGCGCGAGGCATATTGCAGCGCAAAGCCATTGGTGCCGGACGCGGCCCCTTCGCTGTAGGAGGGCAGCATCACAAGCTGGTCTTCTCCCGCGACGTAAGGCGAGAGAGCACCGAGGTTAAGACCAGCCTCATAGCGCCCGCCGAAGGAGATGGCATCGATCTTGGCGGTAAGATCATCCGTGCCCGACACGGTGAGAACCCGGTCGGTCTTGATCTGGGCATAGGAGAAGCCGCCAGCAAAGGAATTGTAGAAATGCGGGCTGGGTTGGATATAGCCGTAGAAGCCACCCTGCACCGCACTGGCGTGCCCCTTGCCGAGATCGCCGCCGAGGTGGAATTGCGAGGTTTCCACCGATAAGGCCGCGCCCACAAGAACATTGCGCCACGGCGCCCAGCTGGCACCCATGGCGATGCCATCCGCGTCACTGCGGAATTTGTGCGCACCGACATCGGCATCGCTGGCAATGGTCGTGGCGCCCGCAAGGCCCGTGACCCAACCATCGACATGATCCCCCGCCGCCTGCAGCTCGTCTTTGCCCGTATGGGAGATCATCGCTTCCACGAAGGGCGCAAACAAAGAACGCGCCGCGGAAGGCAGATCGGCGCTCAGTTCCCCGGTAATCTGGTTGCTGTCAGCCGCAAGCTGGGCTTGGCTGTCGTTGCCGAGGTTTTGGACTTTGGCCGACAAGGTATTGCCCGCCGCAATCGCCGCATCGATACCGCCCGCGACGCCAATCTGGTTCTTCGAGGCCCCTGCCCCCAACATATTTGAGAGCTTGGCCAAGTCGACTTCCAGGTAGACGTTGTTGGCGTCCTTGCTGACCTTCGAGGTGAAATACGCCCCGTCGTTGGCACCCTGGAAGGTGTTCGTCGCATAGGTAAAATCGCCGGTCACGCTTGAGGCCGTCAGTACCGTCACCTTCTGGCCAAGCAAATACGTGCCATCGGTGCTGGTAACGGTCAGGGCGGATCCGGCGAGTGACGCCGAGCCCGAGACCACAAGCTTGCTGGCGGCGGTGGAGGAAACGGCGACGTTATAGAAGCTGCCGCTGGCAAAGCCGACATTGCCATTGACCGTCAAAGTGCCAGTGGAACCCGACGAGCCTGCACTCACGGTGCCGCCACTTGCAACGGTCAGGCCCGACACCGTGCCGGTGCCAGCGAGCGTGCCCTTGTTGTTGATCGCTACGCCCGATGAGCTGGCGATGGAGCCACTAACGGTGAGCGTGCCACCGTTGATCGTGGTCAGGCCGGTATAGGTGTTGGCGCCGGAAAGCGTTTGGCTGCCACTGGTAAGCGTAAGCCCGCCCGCACCGGAGATCACGCCCGAAAAGCCTGTGGTGGCGTTGGAGAGGGTCAAAGTCTGGCTGCCCAGCATCACCGCACCTGCGCCGGACAAAGAGGCAATGGTGGGGTTGCTCGCGGCCGAAACATTGAAGGTGCCGTTGGCCGCCACCGCACTGGAACTGGCGATGGAGCCAGAGCCCGTCAGCGCCAGGGTGGCGCCGGTGCTGATCTTGGTAGAACCCGTATAGCTGTTGGCGCTGGTCAGCACCGTGGTGCCCGTCAAAGCCGACAGACCGCCCGTACCAGAGATCACGCCGGTAAAGATGGTGCCGTCGGAACGGCTGAAGGCGAGTGTGCCGTTATCGACGACGTTCCCGGTGATGGAGCCGCTGGCGCCGCCATTGCCAATCTGCAAGGTGCCACTCTCGATAGTGGTACCGCCGGCATAGCTGTTGGCGCCCGTGAGAATGGTTGTGCCATTGCCGATCTGGTTGACCGCGCCCGCGCCGGAAATCACGCCAGCAAAGACCGAGGAATCGTTGCGGTCGAAAGCCAGCGTGCCATTGTTCGCGACATCGCCCACGATCGCGCCCGTGCTCGCGCCGGTGCCGAGTTGCAGGGTGGCGCCCGAAGCAACGGTGGTGCCGCCAGTATACGTGTTGACGCCGGATAAGACTTCTGTGCCACCGCCGATGGTGATGCCGCTGCTGCCGGAAATCACGCCGGCGAAGGTGCCGGACGCATTGGCGAGGGTGAGGTTGTGGGCGCCCATTATGACCGCACCCGTGTTGATGCCGGACAAAGAGGCGTAGGTGAGCGCCGCACCGGAGGCGGCAGAGGCATCGAAGGTGCCGGCGATGGAAAGCGCGCTGGACGACGAGATACTGCCCGTGGCGGTCAGAGCGAGCGTTCCGCCAGTGACGGTCGTGCTACCGGAATAGGTGTTGGCGCCCGCCAGAGTTTCAGTCCCGCTGCTGATCGAAAGCCCACCTTTGCCCGAGATCACGCCCGAAAAGGTATCGGCGGCATTGGAGATCACCAGCGTGTTGGCACCGAGGGTGACACTACCGGTCCCGCTCAACGAGCCGATGGTCGCTGAGCCCACATCGGTGGGGCCCGTGGAGGCATCAAGCACCGAATTGTCGATGACCGTAGAACGCAAGCTGCCGCCAGCGGCGAGCACCAAGGAACCGCTCTGGATAGTGGTTGTGCCGGTATAAGTGTTGGCACCTGACAGCGTTTGCGTGGTGCCGGCCAAAATCAGATTGCCTGTGCCCAAGATTGTGCCCGAGAAATTGCCGCCGGAGCCGGTAATCGTCAGGGTTTGATTTCCGAGGTTCACGCCGCCCGTCCCAGACAGGTTCTGGATGGAGGCACCATTCGTTGTATTGGTAATGTCGAAACCGCTGTTGACCACCACACTGCTGGAACTGGCAATGCTGCCGACGCCCGAAAGCGCGATCTCGCCACCAGTGATGGTGGTGACACCGGTATAAGTCTGCACCGAGGAAATGGTGGTGACCGCTGAGCCCAGCGAGTTTACCGCACCCGTTCCGGAGATCACGCCGGTCATGGCGATCTGGCTGGAGCCGTCAAAAGAAAGAATGCCACCATTGGCGATATTGTAGTCAACTTCCGTGGAGCCGATATCCAAGGTGCCACCCTTGATAATCGCTCCGCCGGCCATGGTGTTCAAGCCGCTCAGATATTCCTCGCCGCTCGTGAGGATGATGGCACCATTGCCGGAAATGATACCGGAAAACTGCGTACCCGCCGCGGTGAGGGTGAGCGAATTGTTGCCCAGCAAGACCGTGCCGCTACCTGCCAAGGATTTCATGGCGGGGCTGCTCGCAGCCGACACATCCATGGTGCCATAAACAAACACCGCCGCCGAAGACGCGATGGAGCCATTGCCTGTAAGGGCCAGCGTGCCGCTCGAGACGGTCGTGGCGCCGGTATAAGTGTTGACACCTGAAAGCGTTAACGTGCCCGCGGCGAGCGTAAAGCCGCCGGTGCCGGAGATGACGCCGGAGAAAGTGGTGGCGTCGGAATACGTTTTGCTGTTGGTCGAATCGTAATTGTTAACGGTCAGCGTCTCGACGCCCAATACAACTTTGCCCGAACCGGACAAGGCGATGATCGTCGCGCCGCTTACCGTACCGGATATGTCGAATGTGCCGTTGTCGACGAGCTGCGCCGAATGCTCGATCGTGCCCGAATCGACGTTGGTCGTCGATGTCGTATCCGAATCGAGCAATGCCAGTGTCGCGCCGCTATTGATGGTCGTGAAGCCGGTATAGTCGTTACTGCTATTGGTCAGCGTCAGGATGCCGCCGCCCTTGCTGTCGCCGATCGTGATCGCGCCCGCGCCCGTCCACTTGCCGCTGATGGTGGCGGTAGAGCCAAAGACATCAAACGTGTTGCCGGCCACATTGTTAAAGGTGAAATCACGCGACAGCGTTTTGGATTGGTCGAGTTGGACCGTACCACCGTTGAAGGTCGTGCTGCTGCCCGAAAGAGTCGATGCCAACACCGTTGTGCCTGCGTCGACATCGGCCCACGCCCCCGTACTGAGCATAGCAGCGGCAGACAGCGTCAACACACCATAAGACGCGGAAGCCCGAAGCCCCCTCTGCCACAGATGATGTCCAGTTCCCAAACGCGCAACACAACGGAGACCCACAACGTCCTCCAAATTTTGGAATTATTTGAAACAGATAACGACAGATTAAGCGTGCCCGAACCGGACCCGAACGGACCGCCTTGGCCGAACCCGATGGGCGCATTCTTAGTGCCTGAAAAAGCACCGGATCGACGAAGTTGTAAAGATATGTGTCGCGATTGCCAGCGGTGATGCGCTGGTACAGCATTGTGAATCGCTCGCAAGGCGTCACAGAGCTTCCTGTCAGTCCCTTCATTTTCCCGTCATCTGGCGCGGCCGCAAGCGTTATTTTCCCCTCTTCGGGCTCTTGGAATTGGCCTGCGGCTTCAGGTCCATGGTAACCGGTGTCATAAGTATGGATTAAGCAACGCCTCTGGGTGTACCTCTGCTCATGCAAAAGCACCCTGCAGGATATATGGATAAGATTTCCCGCATCGCACTGTTCGGCGAGTGCATGATCGAACTGCGGGGTGAACTCTTTGGCACCATGCAGCAAACTTTCGGCGGCGACACGCTGAATACCGCCGTCTACCTCGCCCGGCTTACAGGCGATAGCGGCCTCAACGTTGCCTACGCTACCCAGCTCGGCAATGACGATTACAGCGCCGCCATGGTTTCGGCTTGGGCCGACGAAGGCATCGACACCGCCATGGTACGCCGCGAAACCGGCAAAATGCCGGGGCTTTATACCATCCAGGTCGACGATAAGGGCGAGCGCACCTTCTATTACTGGCGCGACATGAGCGCAGCGACCGATTTTTTCGTGGGCGAGAGCAGCCTCTTGGAAGATCGCATCAATGAGATCGATGTCTTCTACTACAGTGGCATCAGCCTCGCAGTGCAGCCGCAATCGGGGCGGGCACGGCTGCTGCGCTTCGTCGAACGCCTGCGGGCGCGCGGCGGCAAGGTCTGCTTCGACAACAACTACCGGCCTCGGCTGTGGCGCGGCAGCAAGCAAACGGTCGAATGGTACGATCGCGCTTTTGCGCAAGCCGACATCGCTTTCATTACCCTAGACGACAACACCCATCTTTACGGCCTATCGGACGAAGCGGCGCTGGCCCATGCGCTGGCGCTTTCGCCCGAAGAGGTGGTGATCAAACGAGGCAGCAATAGCAGCATCGTCCGTGTGACGGGCGAAACGCCGATCGAAGTCCCGGCCTACAAAGTGCATAAGGTGGTGGATACCACCGGTGCCGGCGATTCCTTCGCCGCGGGCTATCTGGCGGCGCGGCTGCAAGGCCAGAAACCGGAAGTGGCAACCCGCTCCGGCAACAAAATCGCCTCCATCGTGGTGCAATATCCCGGCGCCATCATCCCTCGCGAGGCGATGCCGGTATTCTTCTTCGGCTAAGAGCGTTCTGGCAACAATTGGCGGGCCGAGACGGATACAAGCCGAACCGCCGTGACAAAAACGGGCACTGCTGCCGCATATTTGTCACCGCGTCAGGCGCGTCCGTTGCCGGTGTTGTCTACTAAGCCCGATTTTTCCGCCGTGCCGTAACGTCGATGCTAGACGGGGAACCGCTTGAAGCCGCTGCGGAACATAAAGAGCGCTACGCCGGTTGGCGCTGACAACCCGCAAATATTTCGCAGCATAAGGAATAAATCCGCTCCCAGCGCGTTGTCCCGGTTGAGTCGTCATCAGGCGCGCAATCGACGTGGGAGCACGACATGACCTTGCAAAGATGGAGCCAGTTAGCGCTTCTCACCAGTGCTCTGACATTGCCCGCACCGGCGCTAGCGGGTGCATTGCCTGGTGGTGGCATGAGCGGTGGCGGTACGCTGGAAAGCCCCCCTGATGGCATGGGCGACTCCGCTAAGGCCAATAGCGCAAGTGACCAAAGCAGCTCTACCGCCAGCCTGCCACTTCAAGCAACAGGCGCACCGACGCCCCTCATCAACAATTTGGCGAGTGCAACAAAATCCCCAGCGAGCGTGAATACCGCTGGCAGCGGTGCGCCGTTAACGCGTGCCGTCACGGACACGACAGCCCGAAGTGAACGTGTGGTTGGCAAATCGGCCAACACCGTCAGCGGCACGGCACGCTCGACGCCTGCAAATTTGAGCGGCGGTGCCGCGCGGGGTGCGACAGGTGAGGCCGCCGCCGTCGCCAGCAATGTCACAAGTGCGGCGCAAACCCGCGCCAACAACGCAGTCGGCAAAGTCGCAAGTGCCCTCAACACCACCAATGTCAGCGTCCGCGTGAATTCCGGCAGCGTTCCGTAATCCGGCTGCGGCGCATGTTCCTTCGCTGTCAGATCACGAGGGAATACCGCACCGGCAAATCAAAATGAAGGAGAACGAATATGTTGAAACGACCTCTTCTCATGGCGGCAGCAATCGCGGCTCTTACCTTGCCTTCGTCGGCAGCCGTTCACGGTGTCAAAGTCGGTCAATTGCTTTGCCATGTCGACAGTGGCTGGGGCTACGTCGTCGGCTCGTCGAAGAAACTCACATGCAGCTACCATCCCAATCACGGCACCGACGATTACTATAGTGGTAGCATTTCGAAAATTGGCGTCGATATCGGATATACCAGCAGTGGCACATTGATGTGGGACGTGATCGCGCCAACCTCGGATATGCGCAGCGGCGCCTTGGAAGGCGACTATGGCGGGGTGACCGCGGGAGCCACGATTGCTGTCGGGTTGGGCGCCCATGTGCTGCTCGGCGGCTTTGACAAATCCATTGCGCTGCAGCCTGTCAGCTTCGAGGCTAATTCGGGGCTTGACGTTGCCGCGGGCCTGGGCGGGCTCAGGCTGAGACGCGCCGAACCACCGCAAGCCGTGGCGCAAATGGCGCCTCCCCCTGTCATCATCAACCGGCCGATGGAAACGGAACGCACCTTCCTTGTCACCTTCGGCTTTGACGATACGCATCTTAGCGCCGATGGGCGCGCGATGATTCACGATGCCGCCCGCCAAGCCCGGCGCGACCGCCCCGTGGAAGTGCACGTCGTCGGACATGCCGATCGGGTCGGCAGCAACGATTACAACGATAGCTTATCTTTGCGGCGTGCCGAAGTTGTACGCCATGCTCTGGCCCAAGATGGCATTGACGCGAAGGTTGTGGTCGACGGCCGCGGCTATCACGATCCGTTGATCCCGACCGATCCGGGCGTGCGCATGCGCGACAACCGGCGTGTGGTCATCGCGTGGCGTGAAGTCAAACCCGAACGGCAAGCTTCCCGCTGATATTTTAGATGACCGCTCGCTCGTGGTTTGCGGGAGCGGGCGGCCCTTCGCATCGGGAACTTTCACGATGCGCGGTGCGTTAGGCATGGTATTCCGTACTGGATAGCCCCGTGTCACCGCCGCGCATTTTTCACGCAGGGACTACGCCACCGCAGGATGCTGCCGGTCTCGTTGCGCTGGGCTTCGATTCGATATTGCTCGATGGCTATCGCGGCGCGGTGGGGGCCGGTGAAGCATTGATGCACCGGCCCTCCACGATGCGGTCGCTGCTGGATATCGATATCTCCACATTGGCGCTCGATCATCCCCTTGTCCTGTCGCACCCGAAATGCTTCACCGTCGCTGGTCCGACCGCCGCCTTGCGCAATGGTGAAAACCCCCAGCCGATAGCGATATGGTGGCGAGATGCTCTTTGCGATTTGCTGGATCGCGGCGCGGGCGGATTTCGCATTCTTTATCCTCAGCGCACCAGCGCGTTATTGCAGCCCATCATCGGTGAGGCAAAGCGGCATTTCCCCAGTACAGTGTTTATTGCCGATACCCCGGGGGTGGCCTGGGAAGCGCTGGAGCGCCTTACCGGCTGCGCTTTCGACTATTGCCTTTCGTCGCTGCCCTGGTGGGATTTGCGCGCCCCTTGGCTGGCCGAAGAATACGCCGCGTTGCGCCGCGTGGCGCCTATCATCGCGATGGCGGAAGCACCGGGAAAAGCGCTACCCGAAAGCGCGGAACTGCGGCGCACACGCCTGTTGCTCGCTGCCATCGCCGGGTCGGGTGTACTGATGCCCCACGGCTTCGATAGCGGCGTCACGGAAAACTTGGATGGTGACATCCAAGCGATGAACAGGCTGGCGGCCTCCGAACCTATTCTTGCCAAGCCCGGAGCCTTGCGCATCTATCCTTCAGCTTCAAAAACCATTGTGCTGCGTACAGACGATGCCGCCAGCGAAGAGGCCCTGGTGGCACTGGTGAGCCGTGTCCCCGCGCCGGAGCCCGACCGCACCATCATCGCAGATTTGGAGGCGTGGAGTGATCTGACACCGATCGGCACGCCGGCGCCCGGCGCCACGCAACTCTTCCGCGCCAAGCGAGCACGGCCGGTGCGGCTTGCGCACAGCGCCTTGGCGCAGAAGGCTGCAAAAGAGCCGCGCGTTATCGTCGATAGTATAGCACCAGCGGTCGATAATGGCAGGTACGCCAGCAAACGTCTGGTCGGCGAAAGCATCGCAGTGACGGCAAATATCGTCAGCGACGGCCACCATCTACTCTCTGCCGAGCTTCTGTTCCGGGCCGAGGACGAAAGCCAGTGGCAGCGACGCGCCATGCGCCCGCTCGGCAATGATCATTGGACCGCGGATATGCCACTGCTGCGGGCGGGACGGCATCACTTCGTCATCGAGGCATGGCTCAACCACTATGGCAGCTTTGTCCGCGATCTGATCAAAAAGCGTGACGCGGAAAAAGATATCACCCTGGACCTGGAAGAGGGCCGTGCCCTTATCGAAGCCGCGCGCCGTGAGGCGCCACCTGAGGTGAAGCCGGTCCTCGAATTGATCGCAGCCAGCCTTGAAAGACGCAATGCGAGCGGGCAATTGGCTCTGTTGCTCGCGCCCGCAACGATTGAGGCGGTGCGGTTGGCGGACCAACGGCCCTTCAAGGCGCGGAGCATCCCTTACCCCATCGATGCTGACCGCAAGGCGGCTGGGTTTGCCAGTTGGTACGAGCTTTTTCCACGCTCGCAAACGAACGATCCCAATCGCAGCGGCACACTGCGCGATGTCATCGCCCAACTGCCACGGATACGGCATATGGGCTTCGACGTTCTTTATTTGCCGCCGATTCACCCGATAGGCATAACCAACCGCAAGGGCCGCAACAATAAGCTAACGGCCCTGCCTAACGATGTCGGCAGCCCGTATGCGATCGGCGCGCAAGAAGGCGGTCACGACGCCATTCATCCCGCACTAGGAACGCTGGAGGATTTCCGCGCGCTGATTGCTGCAGCGCGCGGGTATGACATGGAGGTGGCACTCGATTTCGCGGTGCAGTGCTCCCCCGATCACCCTTGGCTCAAACAGCATCCGGGTTGGTTCGAATGGCGCCCGGATGGCTCGCTTAAATACGCGGAGAACCCGCCCAAGGTTTACGAGGACATTGTCAATGTGGATTTCTATGCCCCTGATTCCGTGCCGGCATTGTGGCTGGCGCTGCGCGACATTGTGCAATTCTGGATCGCTCAAGGGGTGCACATTTTCCGCGTCGACAATCCGCACACCAAGCCCTTTGCCTTCTGGGAGTGGCTAATCGGCGATGTGCGGGCCGGTCATCCCGAAATCATCTTCCTCGCCGAAGCCTTCACGCGGCCGGATGTGATGTACCATTTGGGCAAGATCGGCTTTACGCAGTCGTATACATATTTTACTTGGCGAAACAACAAAGCCGAACTGATAGAATATATCGAGGAAATCGCTGCCCCACCGGTCGATGCGTTCTTCCGCCCGCATTTCTTCGTCAATACCCCCGACATCAATCCTTTTTTTTGCAGACCTCGGGGCGGGCCGGCTTTCTCATCCGCGCGGCGCTGGCTGCGACCCTCTCGGGGCTGTGGGGCATATTCTCCGGCTTCGAACTCTGCGAAGCGGCGGCACTTCCGGGGCGCGAAGAATATCTCGATTCCGACAAATATGCCGTGCGGCCGCGCGACTGGAACGCGCCCAATATCGCCGCCGAAATCGCGCAGCTCAACCGCTTGCGCAAAGCCGAACCTGCGCTGCAATCCCATCTCGGAACCACCTTTTACAACGCCTTCAACGATCAAGTCCTTTATTACGGCAAATACCCGCTGGGCTACGATCATCACGTGCTGGTCATGGTGAGTCTGGACCCGCACCATGAGCAGGTCGCCGATTTCGAAGTGCCGCTTTGGGAATGGGGTCTGGCAGACGATGCCGCTGTCGACGTCGAAGACTTGCTCAATGGCGAAAAATTCGTCTGGCACGGCAAAATGCAGCGTGCGGGGTTCAGCCCTTCCGCGCCGTATCGCATTTGGCGTGTGGCACCGCCGCGAGGAGACAGATGATGAATATCCGGCTTGATCCCAGCGCGGCCCGCACGCCCTCGCCTGTTCCGCTGACGGATGATCCACTGTGGTACAAAGATGCCGTTATTTATCAAGTGCATGTCAAATCATTCTTTGATGCCAACAATGACGGTGTTGGTGATTTTGCCGGACTGACCGCGAGGCTCGATTACGTCGCCGGGCTGGGGGTCAATGTCATCTGGCTGCTGCCTTTTTATCCGTCGCCGCGACGCGACGATGGCTACGATATTTCCGATTACACCGGCGTCCATCCCGAATATGGCACATTGGAGGATTTCCAGCACTTCGTCTCCGAAGCCCATCTGCGTGGCATCCGCGTCATCACTGAGCTTGTCATCAATCACACATCGGATCAGCACCCCTGGTTTCAGCGGGCGCGGCACGCCCCGGCCGGCTCGGCCGAACGCGATTTCTATGTCTGGTCCGATACCGACAAGAAATATGCCGGGACCCGCATCATCTTCTTGGACAGCGAGAAATCGAACTGGACCTGGGATGAAGAGGCAAAGGCCTATTATTGGCATCGCTTCTATTCCCACCAGCCGGATTTGAACTTCGACAATCCCGCTGTGCTGGAAGAATGTCTGGCGGTGTTACGCTTCTGGCTGGATATGGGGGTCGACGGGTTACGGCTTGACGCCGTGCCCTATCTCGTCGAGCGCGAAGGCACCAACAACGAGAATCTGGCGGAAACGCATGCCGTGTTGAAGCGAATCCGGGCCGAGGTGGACGCGCACTATCCGGGCCGCGTGTTGCTGGCCGAGGCCAACCAATGGCCGGAGGACATCCAGCAATATTTCGGCGCCGATGACGAATGCCACATGCTGTTTCATTTTCCGCTGATGCCACGCATGTATATGGCCTTGGCCCAGGAGGAACGCTTTCCGATCACCGATATCCTGCGCCAGACGCCGGATGCGCCGCCGAATTGCCAATGGACAACCTTCCTGCGCAACCACGATGAGCTGACGCTCGAAATGGTGACCGATCGCGAGCGCGATTATCTATGGAGCACCTACGCATCGGATCGCCGGGCGCGCCTCAATCTCGGCATCCGCCGCCGGTTGGCACCGCTGATGGAGCGCGACTTCCGGCGCATCGAACTGATGAACGCCCTATTGCTCACGATTATGGGTACTCCGGTGCTTTATTACGGCGACGAAATCGGCATGGGCGACAATATCCATCTGGGCGACCGCGATGGCGTGCGCACGGCGATGCAATGGACTTCGGACCGCAATGGCGGATTTTCCCGCGCCGATGCGGAATCGCTTATCGTTCCAGTGATCAACAATCCGCTTTACGGCTATCAGTCCGTGAACGTCGAAGCGCAATGGCGCGATCAGCATTCGCCCCTCAATCGCTTGAGGCGCGGCTTGGTGGTGCGCGGCCAGCATCGCTCCTTCGGGCGCGGCACCTTACGCTTTCTCAGGCCCGCCAATCGCAAAGTGCTTGCCTATTTGCGCGAATATGAAGGCGAGAGCATCCTTTGCGTCGCCAATGTGTCGCGCACAGCGCAAGCCGTCGAGCTGGATCTCAGCGAGTTCAAGGACCGCACGCCGGTCGAACTCTCCGCCAATGTGCCGTTTCCAAAGATCGGCCAGCTCACCTATCTGTTCACACTGCCGCCCTTCGGATTCTATTGGTTCGCCCTCAGCACCGAGGCCGAGCAGCCGGATTGGAGCACGGCAACATCGAAAAATCTCGACGAGCAATACACCTTTGTTTTGCGCGACGGCATGCGCAGCATATTCGAGGGGCGCGCCCGCGACGTGCTCGAAAAAGACATTCTGCCGGGATATCTGGCGCAAAGGCGATGGTTCCAGCAGAAAGCCCAGCTGCGCCCCGCCGTCACCATTGAAACGGCTCTGGCGCTTTCGCCGGAGGGTGGTGATCTCGTCTTTGCCCTGGTCGCGGCGGTCACCGACGAATCCACCGCGCGCTACGCCCTGCCATTGGCTGTCGCTTGGGAAGATGAGGCATCGAGCCCCCAGGAATCGCGGCTGGCACTCGCCCGCGCACGGCGCCGCGCCCGCATGGGTTTGTTAACGGATGGTTTCGCCTCGGCCAAATTCGTTCGCCTGGTACTGGCGGCACTTGCCAAGGCATTGCGCATCCAAACGGACGGCACGACGTTTTGTTTTGAGCCGCAACCTGCCTATGCCGAACCAGACGCAGATGCCGAGATCGAATGGCTGAGCGCAGATTCATCGAACTCTGCCGCGGTTGTGGGCCGCACGCATCTTCTCAAGGTGTTCCGTCGGATCGTCAATGGCACCCATCCGGAAGTCGAAATGGTGAAGGAACTCACCTTGCGCGGCTTCACGGGAATCGCCGCACTGCTGGGCGATGCATCCTGCACCACCGCCGACGGAGAACGGGCCACCGTGATGGTGGTTCAGCGCTTTGTAGAGAATCAAGGCGACGGCTTTCACTGGTCGGTCGAACAAGCCAAGCGCCTGCTCGACGATAGCACGGCAGTCGAAGATGGCCATGACGGCTTCGAGACCGTAGCACATTTTGTCTGCACCGCAGGGCGGCGGTTAGGGGAAATGCACAATGAACTGGCGCACGATTGCGCCAACCCGGACTTCCAACCCGTGCGCTGTGATGCCGCCACCGTCGAGCAGTGGCGTATAAGCGCTGAAAGTCATATCGACGCCACACTATCGGCATTGCAGGATCAGCAGCTGGGTGAATTCGCAGCGCCGGTGAATGCTATCCGGCAAAACCGCGAGAAGTTGATGCGCGGCATCAAAGCTGCGCTGCAAGGCGCTATCGGATCGCTGTTGACCCGCATTCATGGTGACCTGCATCTCGGTCAGATTCTGGTCGCGGGCGCCGACGCCATCATCGTGGATTTCGAGGGCGAACCCCTCAAATCCATCGCGGAGCGGCGGGCCAAGAACAGCCCCTTGCGAGATGTGGCCGGATTGCTCCGCTCGTTCAGCTATGTCGTCGCCACGGCCCAAAGCGCCAACCCCGTGACAACCGATGCGGGCGCACTGTTGATCAACTTTGAACGGCGCGCCACGGCCGCCTTTCTCGAAGGCTACGAAAGCGGACGCGGCGCACCGCTGGCGCTTAGCGAACATCAAATTCTCAGCGTCTTTATGCTAGAACGTGCGGCCTATGAGATCGTTTATGAGGCGACAAACCGTCCCCATCAAATTCCCATTCCCTTGCGCGGTTTTTTGGAGCTGGCCCATAGACTGTCCGCCGAGGTCTGATGACGCTACGGCGGCCTCAATAATTTACAGTGAAAGCAACCTCCCCCGGGGGAGCGCGTTATAAATGAGCAGGGTTCTGCCGAGGGGCAATCGCTGTCATTATAATTGCCGCTGGCGACGCCTGACGGCCCATGGAGATTGAACACCACATGCCGTCCAACACCGCAAAGCTCGAACCGGGTTCACCCGCGCCACTCGGCGCAACATGGGACGGGCTAGGCGTAAATTTCGCATTGTTTTCCGCGCATGCGAGTGCGGTGGAATTGTGCCTCTTCAACAGTAGCCAGCGTGAAATTGCACGCTATATGCTTCCCGAAAATACCGATCAAGTTTGGCATGGCTACCTACCGTCGGCTGGTCCTGGGTTAATTTACGGCTATCGTGTTCACGGCCCCTATAATCCTGAGGAAGGCCACCGCTTCAATTCCAACAAGCTGCTGCTTGATCCTTACGCCAAAGGCTTGACCGGCCCGCTGCGCTGGAACGACACGCTATTCGGATACCGCCTGCATTCGCCGCGCCAGGATTTGAGTTTCGACCGCCGCGATAGTGCCCCAAGCATGGTCAAGGGGGTGGTGACAGTGGAAGACTATATTTGGGGCGACGATAGGCCCCCGCACACGCCATGGGCGGATACCGTCATCTACGAAGCGCATGTGAAGGGCCTCACCAAGCTCCTCGATGCGGTGCCGGAGCGGGAGCGCGGGACCTATGCGGGCTTGGCGCATCCCGCGGTCATTGCACATTTGCAACGGCTAGGCATTACCGCAGTGGAGGTGATGCCTGTTCACGCATTCCTGCAGGACCGGCATTTGCTGGAGAAAGGGTTACGCAACTATTGGGGTTACAACACCCTGGGTTTCTTTACCCCCGAACCGAGTTATATGGGCCGCGGCAGCGGCTCCAACGAATTGCGCAGCGCCGTCCGCCGCCTTCACCGTGCGGGGATCGAGGTGATCCTTGACGTCGTTTATAATCATACCTGCGAAGGCAGCGAATTGGGACCGACGCTGAGCTGGCGCGGCATCGACAACGCCAGCTATTACCGCTTGGTCGACGACAACCGGCGCCACACCATCAACGACACCGGCACCGGCAATATGCTCGATCTTGCCAGTCCGCGCGCGCTACAGATGGTGTTGGATTCGTTACGATACTTTGTTCAATCCTATCACGTCGACGGGTTCCGCTTCGATCTGGGCGCGACGCTGGGCCGCGAACATCACGGCTTTGATCCCAACAGCGGCTTCTTCGATGCGATCCGCCAGGACCCGGTGCTGGCGAACGTCAAATTGATTTCCGAACCGTGGGATATCGGTCCTGGCGGCTACCAGCTCGGCAATCATCCCCCACCGTTCGGCGAATGGAACGACCGCTATCGCGATACGTTGCGCCATTACTGGCGGGGCGATGCCGGTCACAGACCCGAATTGGCCGGCAGGCTTTCGGGCTCGGCTGATATTTTCGGCGGGCGCAGGCCCACCGCCTCCATCAACTACATCGCCAGTCACGACGGTGCGCCGCTGGCGGACATCGTGATGTATGAGGGCAAACACAACGCGGCAAACGGTGAGGACAATCGCGACGGCACCTCAGATAACATTTCCTGTCATTGGGGCGCCGAAGGGCCGAGCGAAGACAAAACCATTATTGCCCTGCGCGAACGTGTCAAGCGGGCGATGCTGCTATCGCTGTTTGCTTCGTTGGGCACGCCGATGCTGCTGGCAGGTGACGAATTTGGCAATTCACAAGCCGGCAACAACAATGCCTATTGCCAGGACAACGAGATTTCCTGGCTTGATTGGACTTTGCTGCAGACGGAACTCGGCGCCGCACAAATAGCGTTCACGGCGCGGGTTATAGCGCTGAGACGCCGGTTCGGTGTCCTGCACTCCCCCCGGTTTTTGTTCGGAGAGGAAATCGCGCCCGGGATCAAAAACCTCGATTGGCTTGATGAAAATGGCAAGCCCCTGGCCGAAGCGGACTGGGCAAATGGCGAGGCTCGGGCTGTCATCATGCGGCGCGCCGAGCGGAACGTGGGTGACAAAATCGAGATCGTCTCGCTGCTGCTCAACGCTTCATCAAAAGGTATCGATTTTTCCCTCCATACCAATTGGCCGTGGGAATTGTTGATCGATACCGCCCATCCCGAGCGGGCCGCCGGGCCTTATGATGGCGTAACCTATCTGGTGGAGGATCGTGCCGCCGCGCTCTTCGCCACGCTGGTGGAAGCACAGCAATGACCGATTACCGCTGGGGTCCCAGACGCGGCAATGGCGGCACCCGTTTTCGCTTGTGGGCGCCAGGGGCCCAGCAGGTGACGCTGGAACGGGATGGGCAGCCCGCGCTCGCCATGCAAGCCCAAGTCGAAGGCTGGTGGGAAGTCGCCTGTGATGTGGCGACTGGTGCGCGGTATCGCTTTCGCATCGGTGAAACGCTGGTGCCTGATCCGGCCTCGCGCCGCCAGGACGGCGATGCGCACGGTTGGAGCATTGTCACGGACGGGGCCTATGCGTGGCGGAACAACGCTTGGCAACCGCGGCCCTGGCACGAAGCCGTGATCAGCGAGGTGCATGTGGGACTGGCCGGCGGCTTTCGCAAGCTGGCGGAGCAATTGGACAATTATGCCGAGACCGGGATCACCGCCATCGAACTGATGCCGGTGAACGATTTCCCCGGCAGGCGCAATTGGGGCTACGACGGCGTGCTGCCTTTCGCGCCCGATGAAGCCTATGGCACGCCCGAGGATCTCAAATTCCTCATTGACGAGGCGCATGGCCGCGGTCTGATGGTCTTTCTCGATGTGGTCTATAACCATTTCGGACCAGACGGGAATTACCTTCCCCAGTATGCACCCCAGTTCTTCCGCAACGATCAAAAAACACCGTGGGGAGACGCCATCGATTTTCGCCGCTCTGAGGTGCAATCTTTCTTCATCGAGAATGCGCTTTATTGGCTAGGGGAATTCCGTTTCGACGGCCTGCGCTTCGACGCCGTTCATGCCATCCACGACCCGGCATTTCTCCAGCAGTTGGGACATGCCATCCGCGCGGAATTCCCCAGCCACCATTTGATTTTGGAAAACGAAGACAATGCTGCCGGTCTGCTCGATATCTACACGGCGCAGTGGAATGACGATTTCCACAACACGATGCATGTTCTTCTGACCGGTGAGACGGCGGGCTACTATGCCGATTTCGCGCCCGACGGCACGGCCAAGCTGGCGCGGCTTCTGCGCGAAGGCTTTGCCTTCCAGGGCGAATATGCCGGCCATATCGGCCAGGAACGCGGACAATCCAGCGAGCATCTGCCCACAACAGCCTTCGTTTCTTTTCTGCAAAATCACGACCAGATCGGCAACCGCGCCTTGGGCGAACGGTTGATCACCCTGATGGACGAGCCCGCCTTGAAAGCCGCCGTGGTGCTGCAGCTGCTTTGTCCGCAAATCCCTTTGTTGTTCATGGGGGAGGAAGCGGGCGCCCGCAAGCCTTTCCTGTTCTTCACCGATTACCAGGACCCCGCCTTAGCCGAAGCGGTGCGCGAAGGTAGAGCGGCAGAGTTTGCCAGATTTCCTGCCTTCGCTTCCGGGGAAATCCACGTGCCAGATCCGAATGCCCTCGAGACCTTTGAGCGCTGTCACCTCGGACCCGGCGATCCTGTCTGGCGGGCCTTCTATCAGACGCTGCTGAACCTTCGCCGGACGCTGATAGTCCCCCGGCTCAAAGGCACCATTGGCCTCGACGCCCGTGCCATCGGCGACAAGGCCGTGCTGGCCGTGTGGCGCCTTGGCGACAACGCGCGGCTGACGATAGCAACCAATCTCTCGGGTACGCCGGTGCGGACCGACCTTCCCAACGCGAAGCCCATTTATGGCGAGGCACAAGGCGGCACTGTCGCGCCGTTTACAACACTGGTCTGGATCGAGTCATGAAGCCACGTGCAACCTATCGTGTGCAGTTCCATCGCAACTTCACGTTTTCCGATGCGCTGAAGCTTGTCTCCTACTTCACGAAATTGGGAATCAGCCACCTTTATGCTTCACCGATTTTGATGGCGCGCGCCGGTTCAACCCATGGCTATGACGTCGTCGATCACGGCAGGGTGAATCCCGAACTCGGCGGCGAAGAAGGCTTCCGGCAGCTCTCCAGCAAGCTGCGCGAGAACGGCATCGGCGTCATCCTCGATATCGTGCCCAATCACATGGCCGTGGGTGCCGCGGATAATCCCTATTGGCTCGACGTGCTGGAAAAAGGCCGCGACAGCATTTTCGCCAATCTGTTCGATATCGATTGGGAGCCCGCCCAAACCATTCTTAAAGATAAGCTGCTGGTGCCGCTGCTCGGAAAGCCGCTCGCGGAATGTTTGGCCGATGGCGATATTACACTAATCTGGGACGAGCGTTTGGGCAAATTCGCCTTTGCCTATAGCGAACACCGCTTCCCTCTGCGCAAAGAAGATTATGCGTTGGTGATGGTCGGCGCTGCCACGCCATCGGCGGCCGATCTGTCGCGTTACACAGACCCCAGCGTTTTGCACGATCTGCTGGAGCAGCAGAATTTCCGCCTCGCCTATTGGCGCAACGCCGGCGAGCGCATCAATTGGCGCCGCTTTTTCGATATCACCAGTCTCGCCGCCCTGCGCGTCGAAGACGATGCGGTGTTCGAGCAAATCCATGCCACGGTGTTTCGCCTCTACAGCGAAGGGATGATCGACGGCGTGCGGATCGATCATGTCGACGGTTTGGCCGATCCGGAAGCTTATTGCCGCCGCCTTCGCGCCCGTTTGGAGGCGATGACGCCGCTCCGTCCGGATGCGCTACCGCGCGAGCCGGCTGTGATCCTGGTCGAAAAGATCTTGGCCGAACGGGAAGAGTTGCCGGCGGGGTGGGACGTCGATGGCACCACCGGCTACGATTTCATGAACGCGGTCTCCGCCTTCCAGCATGACGGCTCCTCCGAGGAGGCGTTCAACCGACTATGGTCGAGCCTTAGCGGACGCCCGGCCGATTTCGAATGCGAAGAACTGCAGGCCAGACGGGAAATGCTGGAGACCGCCTTTGCCAGTGCGCTGCGTGGCGCGGCAGCTTCGTTTCACCGTTTGGACGACCAAGGAATGGGGTCTTTGGCGGCATTCGAGCAAGCGCTCTCGCTGCTGCTGGTCCACTTCCGCATCTATCGCACATACGCCAAGGGCGATAGTCTCGAACCGCCTCCGGGACCGTTCTTCGAGCAAGCCTTGGCTGCGGCGCAGGCACAAGCCGATATGCAAGGCGCGCTGACACTAATTGCCGCCGTCATGCGCGGCGATAAGGCCGGGCCCGCGGCCGCCAGAGCCGCGCGACACTTCAATCAACTCGCAGCACCGGTCGCCGCCAAAGCGGTCGAAGATACGGCCTTCTATCGCTATGGACGCCTGCTCTCGCGCAATGACGTGGGATTTTCGCCGCGGCGCTTCGCCCTGTCGCCGCAAGACTTTCACGAGGCCAATCGCAAACGCCAAGCGGCCTTTCCCGGTGCCATGCTCGCCACCGCCACCCATGATCATAAGCGCGGCGAAGACGCCCGCGCCCGTCTCGCGGTGCTGAGCGAAATCCCCGAGAAATGGGAACGCGAAGTTCGCGCTTGGTTCGAGATGAATGCGCCCCTTCGTCCGCAAGGCGTGGGAGGCGGAGACGAGTATCAGCTTTATCAAACGCTGGTGGCGTCACGACCGTTCGGGCTGGGCGATGAAGGTTTGTCATCGTTCACGCGGCGCCTCTTGGCTTGGCGGGAAAAATCGCTGAAGGAAGCCAAGCTCGAAACCTCCTGGGCGCACCCCAATCCCGATTTCGAAAACGCCCATGCCGAGTTCATACGCCGCATACTGGACCCGGATCATGGCTTTCTATCGCGGCTAGAGAAGTTCTCCTCGCTGATCGCGCCCGCCGCGGCCCTCGACAGCTTGGCAACGACTATTCTGCGCTACACCTGCCCCGGCGTGCCGGACCTCTATCAAGGTGCGGAACTGTGGGATTTCAGCATGGTTGACCCCGACAATCGCCGGGCCGTCGATTTTCATATCCGAGAAGAGATGCTGAATAGCGCCAAGCCGCCATCTGCTCTTTTGGCGGACTGGCGCACCGGCGAGATCAAACTGGCATTGATTGCACGTCTTTTGGCGCTGCGAGCGGCGGAGCCAGCGCTGTTTACGGGATCCTATAATGCCATCGAAAGCGGCAGTGAGAACGTGTTCGCATTTGTGCGCGAGGCGGAGGGCAAAGTGCTTCTGGTGGCGGTGCCAAGACTGTGCGCGGACGCCGCGATGAGGCGCAGCCTGCCGTTGCCGGAAGAAGCCTTGGGCAGAGATTGCTCTTTTCCGCAGATATGGAAGGACAAAGAGTGGCGCAATGCGCTCGATCCGCAATTGCCGCCGCTTGCGTTATTCGACAACCAGCCGCTGTTCGAAAGCTTGCCCGCGGTGGTCGCAGTCGCTTCGGCTTAAGCCGGCTGTAGCAATTGCTCGAGCCGTTTGGCCTGCCGAACGGCGGGTAACAGCGAGAGGGCGCGTTGGACTATCCCGCGCCGGCTTTGCCTCCTCAATCCCTCAGTATTCAATTCCTTAAGCGGGCCGTGGTTTCCGCTATTTTCAGGTTGTTCTTGTTTTCAGGGAACCCGTTCCCGCACAGCGGCGTTACCCGCAGTCATCCTTTTTTGAAAAGTGGATTCGCATGGCCGGTTCGAGGCGAAAGAAACTGCCGGCAAAGCCGCGACGGGTGCGCCCGGCGAACGATGATATCAGTGACGTGACCCCGAAGGCACGCCGTCCGCTTTGGGAAGGACATCTGCGCTTATCGCTGGTCAGCTGTGCCGTCGCGCTTTACAGCGCCACCACCAAAACCAACGACATCTCGTTTCACCTCCTCAATCCCAAAACCAAAAACCGCATTCGCATGGTACCGACCGACCCGGATATTGGCCCGGTGGAGCGCGGCGATCTGGTCAAAGGCTATGAGATCGAAAAGAACCGTTACGTTATCGTCACGTCCGACGAACTCGATGCCGTAAAGCTCGAGACCACGCGGACACTCGACATTGAACGCTTTGTCGATGCCGCCGCCATCGATCGGTTGTTCTGGAACGATCCGTTCTACCTCGTGCCGTCCGACAAATCCGGCCTTGACGCCTACACCGTGATCCGCGAGGCCATGACTGCCACCAAACGCATTGCCCTGGGGCGACTCGTCATGCACACGCGTGAGCGGCTGATGGCGGTAGAACCGCGCGGCCGGGGGTTGATTGCCTACAGCCTCAGAATGCGCGACGAAGTGGTCGATCCGGAAACGATGTTTGACGAAATCCCGAAGGAAAAGCCCGATCCCAAAATGATCAGCATTGCCCAGATGATCATCGATCAGCAGCAAGGCGCTTTTGAACCAGACGATTTCAAAGATCGCTACGAAGCCGCATTGCGGGCTTTGATTGCACGCAAGGAGCGCGGCGAAAAGCCGGTGATGGCGGCAGCGCCAAGGGACACCAATGTCATCGATCTGATGGCAGCGTTGAAGCAGAGCTTGAAGGCAAAAGTGCCGCCCAAACGGCGTAGCGCCCGTTAAAGCTTCACTGGAAGCCGTGCGGCGCTTTTGGCCATGTCCGCCCACGGGTCGGCGCGTTTCAAGAGTACCTTGGCCGTACCCAGCGTGAAGGCCAGGGGATCCAGACCACTTTTGATTTGACTCCAAGCCAGCGGCGTGGCGATCGGCGCATGTGGCCGGGCGCGTGGCGACCACGGCGCGACGGCCGTCGCGGTGCGATCATTGCGCAGGTAATCAAGATAGATCTTTCCCGCGCGCGCTTTCTTGGCCATGGTGGTGATGTAGGCCGACGGACTGTCTCGCGCCATGGCCAGACAGAGCATTTGTGCGAAGTGTTTGACCTCGGCCCAGCTGAGGGGATGGCGGGGGCGCCCTTTGACGGCCGCCACCACGTGCAGACCCTTTCCACCTGTCGTCTTGACAAAAGGCTCAAGCCCCAAGGCGGTGAGACGGGCACGGATATCCTTGGCGGCAGCGATGACGCGATCAAAGGAAACGTCAGGCGCAGGATCGAGATCGAAGATTACATGTTCGGGCACGTCCGGTTTGTCGGATTTGCAACCCCAAGGATGGATTTCGAGCACCGCGGCTTGGGCAAGACTGACAAGGCCTTTGGCATCGTCGAATGCGATGTAAGGCTCGCTTTCGCCCGAGACTTTTATCAAGCGACCTTGGATGGCCTGCTTGCCAGCATGGCGTTGATAGAATTTCTGACCGTCGATGCCATCCGGTGCGCGCACCAGTGTGACCGGCCGCCCCGCCACATGGGCCAGCATCCGTTCGGCGAAAGCCTGATAATGCTCCGCCAAATCGAGCTTGGTAAATGCCGCTGTGGGCTTCGCGGCAGGCCACAAAACCTTGTCCGGGTGGGAAAGGACGATCCCGGCGATTTGGTGATGCTCGGTTCCGATCTGGGCGCTTTGCGGCATTTTCGTCGCCTTTGCGGATGAACGCTGCGCCGCGGGCTGGGGCTCAGCGACAATGGTCTTGGCGGGCTTATCCTCACGCAGGCCCTTGAAACTCGCCTGCCTGAGCAACCCCGCCGCTGTGATGGTACCAAATTCCACTTCGGCGACTGCTTTGGGCTCCGTCCAATTCACTCCGTTTTGGCGCGGCGGCTTGTTATCGCCTTGGAAGGGACATGTGGCGCGCTTGAGCGGCTTTAATTTGTCAAGCACTTCGCGGGCAAGGCTGGCGTTAAAGCCCGTTCCTATGCGTCCCATATAAACAAATTCACCTTTGCGGAAAACACCCACAAGAAGCGAACGCAGCTGCTCGGCATCGCCCCACCAGCCGCCAATCACAACTTCCTGACCGCCGCGGCATTTCGATTTGGTCCAGCTATCGCTGCGCCCGGAACGATAGGGCGCCTCCCGGCGCTTGGAGATCACGCCCTCCAGCTTCATGCGGCAGGCAGCCTCCAAGACGGCCTCGCCCGTCGAGGCGAAATGCTCGACAAAACGCAGATGGGTTTTGCGGACGGCGTGGCGTTCCAGCACCTCAGCCAAGATTTCCTTGCGCCGCCATAGCGTTTCCTCCCGCAAATCGTGCCCCCCGAAGTGAAGAATGTCGAACAGGAAATAGACAAGCGCGCTGGTCTTGCCGGTGGAGAGGGCTTCCTGCAGACCTGCGAAATCCGATACGCCCTCGTCGCCCAAGGCAACGATTTCGCCGTCGTAGAGACCATCGGGCAAATCCTTTGCCTCCGCCGCAATCTCGGGAAAGCGTGTGGTCCAATCCAGGCCGCGGCGGGTGAAGAGTTGCACGGCACTCTTCTCGACCCGCATCTCAATGCGATAACCGTCGAACTTGACTTCATGCACCCAATCGCCGCTCGCGGGCGGCGCGGCGGTGACGTGGCATAGCTGCGGCTCAATGAAGCCGGGCAACCGGGATGGTTTCTCAGCGGCTTTGGCGCTGCGCTTCTTGGGCGCGATTTGCAGCGCCACCGTTTTGCTTGGTTTGCTATGCCAGACCTTGGATTTGTCTTCCGCGATTTCCTTGAGCGTGCGCCCGGTTTTCACAGATGTGTCCGCCGCCGCCAAAGCATCCGGATCGCCGGGCTTGGCCGCATCATCCTTTTCCTTGATCAGCAGCCAGTTGTGCCGGTTTTTTCCTGCACCTTTCGCGGGGCGGTCCTGCATCCGCACCAAGGCCCAGCCGCCTTGCATACGCTCGCCATGCAAAGTGAATTTGATATGACCTTTGGCCAGGGCGGCCGTGGGATCGCCAGGGGTATCCGGCTCCCAAGTGCCGCGGTCCCAGAGCTGCACCGTACCGCCACCATATTCGCCCGCCGGGATGGTGCCTTCAAAGGTGCCGTAATCGATGGGATGGTCTTCGACCTCCACCGCCAGACGCTTCACCGAGGGCGCCAGTGACGGCACCTTGGTCACGGCCCAGGACTTGTACACACCACCCAATTCCAGCCGCAAATCGAAGTGCAGGCGCGTAGCGTCATGCCGTTGGATGACGAAGCGAAGCTGCTTTCCTGCCGGAACGATACGGCCGCGCGGCTCCTTGGTGACGCGAAAGTTCCTTTTTGCGTGGTAATCTGCGAGGCGTGCCATGCGCGCTTAACGCAACGGCCACACCAGAGTTCCTCCCACGCTAGGGCGTAACCAGGCCCAGACTGCGTTCGTTTTTAGGACAAACGGCGCCTTGGACTTGCCGCAAGGCGTGTTCAAACGGAACGATCCCAAGAAAATTACCGCCTCGCTCAAGCGCTCTGCCGAGCAAAGCCATCACCGCAAAATTGCCCTCTAATCACTTTTGTCATTATTGCGTTCGGCGGAGCGCACCACGGCGTTGGCACTTTCCTCTATAACGTCGAGAACGGCCCTGGGATTGGCCTTGGTCGCCATTTGGGCGGCTTCGGGATCGTGACGATCGCGCACTTGAGGACTATCGCGCCGCAATTCCTCAAGAAGATCCACGATTTTGCGGGCTCTCTGCTCGGTCATCAGAGCGGCTTCCAGCGTCATCTGCTGACGCAAATGCGCAAGCCTGTCGGCGCGGCGTTGACTGGTGAGAATGAGGACGGCAATCAGCAGAGCAGTGAAGGTCAACACCAGATCCGTCAAATCAAATGGGGGTGAATCGAGCGGCGTGACGCCGGCACGTTCGGCCAAAACATTGCCCGCGATCCATGCAACGACCACAAGCAGCAGCGCGATGAGAAATGCTGGACGGCCAATCCATCCAGTCACCCGGTCGACAAAGCGCTCTGCGCCTGTAGCACTGCGGTGGTGATCGGAATGTAGATCCGTGATCGCCTGAACCGTCTCGGCGATATGAGGAGGCATCTCTGGTGTGTCGGCCATCTCTTCCTTTACGCGAGGCATCCAGCGGCCCCCTAAGGCTCGCACAGCGCCGCCCTGATGCACAAGCCATCTGATGCAAGACAAATCGACAATGCCGTCATGCGAGTCTCGACCGCGTATGGGAACGAAGTCGCAGGTTCAAGCGTTATGGCTGGCAACATCGCGGAGAGTTTCGATAAAATGATTGGCGGGGCATCCCTCGAATCTTCCAAACATGGGCTGCAGACGAACTGGTTGCGGGATTTCCTTGGATGGCTTCCCGATAGCGTCGTCGCTATCGCCTATCTGCTACTGACGACGATTGTTGCTGTCGCGGTATTCCGCCTGTTGCGCGCCCTCGCCCAGCGAACGCTAAAACGCCGTCCGGTAGTGTTGTCGATTCTGCAGCGCGCCAGTGCTCCGGCCCAATACGCTGTTATTGTCCTGGCTGCTGCGCTCATCGCCCCCGCTCTGCCGCTTGATAAAGGTACCACGGACATACTTAACCGCGTTCTCGCCGCGGCCTTTGTTCTGCTGTCGGGTTGGATCGCCGCTTTCGCCAGCAATTTGGCCATCGACCACTACATGACGCGCTTCAAAACCGACGTCGAAGACAATTTGATGGCGCGCAAGGCTCTTACGCAGATCCATGTGCTTAAGCGCAGCGTGACGGTTTTGATCGGCGTCGTAACCTTGGCACTGGCGCTAATGACTTTTGACGCCGTGCGCCAATACGGCATTAGCCTGTTCGCATCGGCAGGCATTGCCGGTTTGGCCGTCGGCATGGCCGCTAAGCCGCTGCTGAGCAATTTCATCGCCGGGCTGCAACTCGCCGTGACCCAGCCTATTCGCATCGACGATGCGGTAGTCATTCAAGGCGAATGGGGTTGGATCGAAGAAATGACCTCAACATATGTCGTGGTCCGCCTGTGGGATGCGCGGCGGCTGATCGTTCCTCTCAGCTATTTTCTCGAAAACACCTTTCAGAATTGGACCCGAACTTCCGCCACCATCATCGGTACGGTGCTTCTCTATGTGGATTATACAGCCGATATCGAGGCCATTCGCGCCAAGCTCTTGGAGTTGGTGAAGCTGGATAAGAAATGGGATGGCAGTGTCGCCAATCTGCAGGTGACCGATCTTACAGACCATACGGTTGAGCTGCGCGTCTTGGTGAGTGCGAAGAACTCGTCGCTGGTGTGGGATTTGCGCTGCGAGATGCGCGAACAGCTCCTCGCCTTTTTGCGCCAAGAACACCCAGAATTTTTGCCCAGAAATCGCGCCAGCCTTGATCTTACCGGCATGGTTTCGCCAGCGCGTTGAGGTCAGAACTTCCCCAAAGGAAGAGATAAAAAGTTTCCCTTCCTGGGAACCTGCAATGGCGTAAAGGCGTTTATGGCTGAATCCGGCGGAGTCTGATCGTCACCGGTCTTTTGGCGGGAATTGGGGGCGGCGTGCGTGGAATCCTGTTCAGATGGATGGCTGGCACAGCATTCCTCGCAACGCAGACGGCGCTCGCCCAGCAGCTCGCATTCAGTGGCGATGTGCAAAGTCTTACCATTGAACAGCTTGCCAATGTGGAAATCACCTCGGTATCCAAGGCCCCACAACCGCTCTCCGGCGCTGCGGCTGCGGTTTACGTCATCAGCCATGACGATGTGATCCGTTCCGGCGCCCAGAGCCTAGCGGACGTGCTGCGGCTCGCCCCCAATTTGGAAATTATGCAAACCAGCCCCAGCGCCTATCAGATCACGGCAAGGGGCTTCAATGGTAATAACGGAGCCCAGAATTTTTCCAACAAGCTGCTCGTGATGATTGATGGCCGCAGCGTCTATAGCCCGCTTTATTCCGGCGTTTATTGGGATGCACAAGACGTTTTACCCGAGGATATCGAACGGGTGGAAGTAATCAGCGGTCCGGGCGGAACCTTGTGGGGCGCCAATGCCGTCAATGGTGTCGTCAACGTCATTACCCGCAAAGCGGCAGACACCGCCGGTGGCTTCTTGTCATTGGGTGCGGGCGACCAGTACAGCAGCGCGGCACTGCAATACGGCGGCAAACTGGATGACACGGTGAGTTACCGTGTCTATGCCAAGACCTTTTATCAGCGCGCTTTCAACAGCACGGCAGGCAATTCACAACATGACAACTGGAGCAAACCGCAAGGCGGGTTTCGTCTGGATTGGGATCAGGAGCAGGATAAGGTCACACTGCAAGGCGATCTTTATGCTGGGTTCGAAGGCCAAACGAGCAGCACCCACGGGACGATTATTGGCGGCAATCTGACCGCCACTTGGCAGCACCAACTCGACGGGGACTCATCGCTGCAACTCTTGACCTATTATGACGAGACAGAGCGCCATGCGGCCGCCGACGCCGGTGCCTTTGTCCTTAACACCTATGATATCGAACTGCAGCACAATTTCCGTTTGGGAAGCTGGAACAACATCGTGTGGGGGATCGGCGATCGCATCAACCAATATGGCATCTCCGACGCCAACGGAACCGATACCTCGCTGCTATGGAATCCAGGCCACCGGACCTTGAATCTTGCCAACATTTTCGCCGAAGATCACATCGCCCTCAGTGACAGCGTGCAGCTCTCCCTCGGGGTGAAGGTGGAGAACGATCCCTATTCCGGAATCGCGCCCATGCCCAGTGGCCGTCTTTCCTGGCAGATCAGCAATGCCCATGCGGTTTGGGGGGCGATCTCGCGCGCGCTACGCTCCCCCACGCCCTTTGACACCGATGTGGTGGAGAAGCTCGGTACCACACCGTTCCTTACCGGCAATCCCAACTTCCTGCCCGAAGAAGTCACCGCTTATGAGGTCGGCTATCGCGGCCAGCTTTTCGACAATGTGACCCTGTCGGTCTCGGGCTTTGAGAATGTCTATGACGATCTGCGCACCATCGAGCCTGACCCCGTGACGGTATTGCCCCTGAGATGGGGAAACCTGATGAAGGGCAATGTCCATGGCGTAGAAGCCTGGGCGAGCTACCAGGCGACCGATTGGTGGCGCCTCAATGCCGGCTTCAACATCCAGCATGAGGACCTCTCCTTCAAGCCTGGCGCCAGCGCCGTTCTCGACCTTTCCCAGGCCGGTAACGATCCCCATCACCAGGCGTCGCTGCGCTCTTCGATGGATCTGTCGCCCGACCTCGCTTTCGATATGGATTGGCGCTATGTCGGCGCCCTGCCCGCCCCCTATGTGCCAGAATATGTGGAAATGAACGCGCGGCTGGGCTGGCGCCTTTCCGATAGCCTAACTGTGGCGCTTTCCGGCTTCAATCTGCTGCACGGCCATCATTTGGAATATCCGGCCAGCGATCAGATCCGCCGCAGCGCCTTTCTCGAAACCCGATTGCGTTTCTGATGCGCCCCCGCTCGCTCTTTCTGGCGGTGGTGGCTGGCGGCCTGCTGATGGCATTCCCAGCGCCGGCTGATCCGGCCATCGAATATGCCGTGAAGGCCGCCTATCTCACCAAATTCATTCCTTTTATCACATGGCCCGATACCGCATCTTTCAGCATCTGCGTGTTGGGGGACGATCCTTTTGCCGGCAAGCTGGAACAGGCGGCGAACGGCACCAAACTGGGTGATCACCCCGTCCATGTGCGCCATGTCGCGGCGCCAGACGCCAGTTGCCAAATCCTTTTCCTCTCCGATGCGGCAAGTGCGGATGCCGCGTTGGAGGCGCTACGCGGCAAACCAGTGGTGACGGTGACCGATTCCGGATTGAAGGAGCATGGCGTGATCAGCTTCGTCATCGCCGACAATCACGTGCGCTTCGATATCGACGACGCAGCAGCAGCTCAAAGCGGCCTCGACATCAGTTCCAAGCTTCTGGACTTGGCGCACGGCGTCAAGCAGCGGGGTCAGCCATGACGGGACATGACTGGTATCCCTCCGTGATCGGCGCCCTCATCGCGGCGGCCCTGCTGCTGACAGTGGGTGTGCTGATGGCGGTCTATGAGGAACAGCTCTACAGCGCCCAACAGGTCAAGAATGTGCGTGAGCAGGCTCAAATCCTGGCGGCCAGCGTCACCGCGGCCATCGTGTTCGATGACCAACGCGCCGCCAAAGAATATGTCGACGCGCTGACCGCCAATCCGGAGTTACGGGCCGGCGGCGTCTATGATGACCAGAATCATCTGCTGGCGGGCTTTTCGCGCGGCGGCACACATCTACCGTTGGGCCCAGGCAAAGAGACCACACTGATCGGGCCGGACTTCGTCGAGGTCACTGTTCCTGCGAGCCAGAACGGCACGCGCGTGGGGACCGTTCTGCTCCGTGCGGTAACCGAGCCGGTGGAGCGGCGCTATGCGCGCTATGGCGGCCTCATCTTGCTGGTCATCATGGGGGCGCTGGTGATCGCCGTGCTCAGTATCAGCCAAGCGGCGCTATCGCGGCGCGCCGAGCAACTCGCAACGGTCAACAACCGTCTGCATCAAGAGATGGAAGAGCGGCGCAAGACCGAGGAGGCTCTTCGCCAAAGTCACAAGATGGAAGCCGTAGGCCAGTTGTCAGGCGGCATCGCGCATGATTTCAACAATCTAATCATGATCGTGAAGGGCAATTTGCTGCTGTTAAAGCGCAAGCTGGGCAGCTCCGGGACGGCGGATAAATATATCGTTGCGGCCGATGAAGCGCTCAACCGTGCCGCCCATCTGACGCAGCGCATCCTTGCCTTCTCCCGCCGTCAACCGCTGACGCCACAGCGTGTGCAGCTTTCCACCATGATAAAGGGCCTTTCCGAATTGATCCGCCACTCGGCCGGTGAGAAGGTGGAAATCACTACCCGCCTCGATGGCCGATGGTCTGCCCGCTGCGATATCAACCAAATGGAAAACGTGATCCTCAATCTTGCCATCAATGCGCGGGACGCCATGCCCGACGGTGGGCGGCTGACAATCGCGACCAGCGACGTAACCCTCAGCGTTCCCCCGCCGGACTTGGGCGAGGAGTTCGTCCCCGGCGCTTATGCGTCATTGGCAGTGTCGGATACTGGCATCGGCATGTCCGACGAGGTTCGCCGCCGCGCTGTAGATCCATTCTTCACCACCAAACCACTGGGCAAGGGCACCGGGCTCGGCCTGTCGATGACATTCGGCTTCGTGCGCCAATCGGGTGGCCATTTGGTGATCGAAAGCACACCCGGCGACGGCACCACCATCACCATCCTGTTACCACGCGACAAGGATACCGCATGAGCGACATCAGACCGCAAATTCTGCTGGCAGAAGACGAAGCGATGCTGCGTTTGATCGCAGTGGAGGTGCTGGAAGATGCTGGTTTCGCAGTGTTCGAGGCCAGCGACGGGGTAGAGGCCTTGATGCTGCTGAAAGCCAATCCGCAGATTGCGCTTCTCATCTCCGATATCAAGATGCCCCGGCTGGACGGCTATGGCCTGATCGAGGCGGGCTTGGCGGTGAAGCCCGGCCTCAAAGTGCTCCTGATGACAGGCTACGCGGATGTGCCACTGCCTTTGCCGCTGAAAGCGCGTGACATCCAGATTCTGCACAAGCCCTTCATGCTGGATGAGCTGTGCGCCATCGCAGCCTCTATCGTCGCTGAAGACAGGCCACCGAGCCAGTAAGATCCGTCGCCGCTTCGCTAACGGAAGCCAAGCGCTTTACCGACCGTTATCATCATGGCGGTCGCGATCCACACGGTAGCAACGGTTGCCGCCGTTATGACAATGCCGGGACACCAAGGAAAATCACGGATTGCCAAGGATTCACATGACGCAACACTGTCTCGTATGCCCCGACAGAATAACGCCATAATGGGTCGGCCTATGGCATGCAAATCCGCGCTACTCTGACTGCGGTTTATGGGCTATTCATAACAGCGCTGGAAGGAAAAATCATGAAAATCAACGCGAAAGACTTCCGCGTGCGGGAGGGAGATGAGGTTCATCTCCAGAAATGGCCAACCAAGGTCGAGCCGGTCTACACATCGAAAGAGCAATACAAGGAACTGCTGCGAGAGCATGTGGCAATGCTCAGTGCGCAGCAGCAGCTACTCTACGCTTCCAACCGCTATGCCGTTCTGCTGATCTTTCAGGCGATGGATGCGGCCGGAAAAGATGGGGCTATCCGGCATGTAATGTCCGGCGTCAACCCGCAAGGCTGCCAAGTATTCAGCTTCAAACATCCCAGCGCCACCGAGCTGGCGCATGATTTCCTCTGGCGCACCACGCGCGATCTGCCGGAACGCGGCAGAATCGGTATCTTCAATCGCTCCTATTACGAGGAAGTGTTGGTCCTCCGCGTGCACCCGGAGCTGCTGACGGGCGAAGGTCTTCCTGACCTGCCGAAAGACCCAAAAGAGGTCTGGCACGATCGCTATCGCTCGATCACGGATTTGGAGAAGCACCTCCATGCCAATGGAACGCGCATTGTGAAATTCTTTCTCCACCTCTCGAAGGAGGAACAGCGCAAGCGCTTCCTCGCACGCATCGATGAGCCGGAGAAGAATTGGAAATTCAGCACCGCAGATATCGCGGAGCGAAAATACTGGAAAGATTATATGAAGGCGTATGAGCAATGCCTCGGCGCGACCAGCACCAAACACGCGCCGTGGTATGTCGTGCCAGCCGATGACAAGGAAAACGCCAGGCTCATCGTCTCCCAGATCGTTCTCGACACCCTGGAAGAGCTGAAAATGGCCTATCCGAAAACCAGCGCCCAGCGCCGTAAGGAGCTGGCGTCGATCCGCAAACAACTCGCCAAGTGAGGACACCGGCGCTCCGCGGCACGAGCCAGGGCAAGGGTGGCCATCGGCTGGAGCGGGAAATTAAGACGATAGCGCCTCGCCTTAGCGGATAAATTGCCAGTCAGAGACACCATAACGCCGTCGGATGCCCCCTGCGGCAATTGTGCGTCTGAGACGCATTGACAATCCACCCGCTTACCCCATAGATGCGAGTAAGTCACAATTGCACTGGTGGGTAGATTGAAACCAACAAATTTATTAATTCCGCACGCTCAGATTTGTCGCGCTCCCGCCTCCGTCCACCAGTTTGATGTGGGCGGCTCAACCACACGCGATAACAGCCTGGCGTCCCGTGTCTATGGGGTACTTCTGACGGGTGTCGCGATTTTGGCGCTCGCTATGCCGGCTTCCGCCGACACTGCCGATACCGCCGAGACCGTCGTGGTCAGCGCGCCTCACTACGTTCCCAAATTGACCAACGATGCAGCCAAGATTGATGTGCCGCTGATCGAGACGCCACAGGCCGTATCCGTCATTACCCGAGACCAGATTGACTTGCTCAACTGGCAAAATCTCGGCCAAGCGGTGCGCTACACCGCCGGCGTTACGGGCGAGAACTATGGCTCGGACGAGCGCTACGACTGGCTGACCCTGCGGGGCTTCAATCCCATTGAATTCATAGACGGCCTGCAGGCGCCCGTCGGCTCGGTATCGAATGCAGGTGTCGACCTCTACGGCTTTCAGACCGTCGAAGTCCTGAAAGGGCCGTCGTCTACGCTCTATGGCCTGGCGCCGCCGGGCGGCATCGTGAACGTGACCAGCCGCCGTCCGCAGGCCGATTTCGGCGGTGAGGCACAAATTCTCTATGGCGAGTATAGCAACCTGCAGCTCACCGCAGATGTCACTGGCGCGCTGGACGACAGCGGCAAATTCCTCGGCCGCCTAACGGCGCTCGGCTATACGCGCGGCACACAGACAGAGGGTGTACGCTCCAACCGCGTCTATCTGGCACCCTCCCTCACCTGGAACATTGCGCCGGACACCTCACTGACACTGCTGAACTACTTCCAATACGACAATGTTCGCGGCGATGGCGGCGGCTTCCTGCCGATCTACGGCGTGGCGCTGCCAAATCCGCTGGGCAAGGTTCCGACCGACACCAATCTCGGCGACACAAAATACAATGACTATCGCCGCACCCAGTTCGGCGTTGGTTATGAGTTCACGCATCAGATCAACGATTGGCTGGGTTTCGTGCAGAACCTGAAATTCTTCGGCGACGATGCCCACATGCTCGACGTTTATGGTGCGGGCCTTCTCGATGCCAATGGCGATGGTGTCCCGGACGATTACCGCACCGTCCAGCGCTATAACTTCCCGTTCAATGAAAACGTCCAATCCTTCAACATCGATAACCGATTGAACGGAACATTTGCTACCGGCCCCATCTCGCACCGGTTGCTCGTCGGCCTCGACTACCGCAATTACATGGATATTTCCTCCAACGGCTTCGCATTGGCGCCGCCGGTAGATCTGTTCCATCCCCAGCATGTCCAGCCGATCACGACACCATCGATGACGCCTTATACACATGAACGCCAGAACCAGACCGGGCTCTATGCCGAAGACGAGATGAAGCTCGACCATTGGGTACTGACGCTCGGCGGCCGCAATGACTGGCTCAACGAAACGAACGCCAGCACCCAAACGGATACCGCGCATTTCACCTATCGCACCGGTTTGAACTATGTATCTGATATCGGTCTGGCGCCCTACATCGCCTATGCGACATCGTTCCAGCCCACATCGGGTGCGGATTTCGAGGGTCATTCGTTCAAGCCGACGTCTGGCAACCAGATCGAAGGGGGCGTGAAATTCCAGCCGACCTTCCTGCCCGAGAACGTCAATGCGCTGATCACAGCCGATGTCTACCGGCTGGTGCAGAACAACGTGCTGACGCCCGATTCCGATCCGACGCATCCGTTCTTCAACGTACAGACAGGCCAGGTGCGCGTGCAGGGCTTCGAGCTCGAAGGCGTAACGCGCATCTTTGATCGCATCAGCCTGAATGCATCCTACAGCTACACGGACTCCAAAGTGCTGAAAAGCAATGGGCCCGACCTCGACGAGCAGCTCACCATCGTGCCGCGCAACAAGATCTCGGCCTATGCGGACTACACCCAGCAGACCGGTCTATTCGCCGGTCTGGGTGCCGGTCTGGGCGTGCGCTATACCAGTGACTACTACGGCAATGCGGCCAATACGCTTCGTTCGCCGCCGGTAGCCTTGTTCGATGCCACCTTGCACTATGACACCCAGGACTGGCGCATGCAGGTCAACGCCAGCAACCTGTTCGACCGAACCTATCTGTCTCGCTGCAGCGACGTGACACAATGCTTCTATGGCCTGCGCCGGGATGTTACGGTCACACTCAGCCGGAAGTTTTGAACCTGCGGGCGGCATAAGTTTCCCGCGACTTCGTGAGTCCGCCCATGCCGAATACCACCGTACGAGCCTCGCCCCCAGATACGCGCGCGGGGTTCGTCCGGCAGGCTGCAGTGCACAACACGTTGGTCTGGTTGCATCGCTACTCCGGGCTAACCATTCTGCTCTTCCTGATCTTTGCTGGCGTAACCGGCAGCATCCTGGTGTTTCGCACGCAGCTCGACGCCGCGCTTAACCCGGACCTGTTCGCTGCCGATACCGCGCATGCCTCCTCACCGGCAGCGCTTGCCGACGCCGTAGCCCGTGCGCATCCCGGCTGGCGCATTACGCAAACCCCTCTGGCGATTGAGGCAGGCCGGTCGCTGGCGCTGCGAGTAGCACCGGCATGGGGCGGCAAACCGCTCGGCTATGATGAGGTCTTTATCGAGCCGCTGGACGGTCATGTCATCGGCGCCCGCCAGGTGACCCCCGGCTGGGGCCGGCGCGGCCTTGTCGAAGCGATCTACCAATTCCACTTCACTCTTTTGGCGGGCGCGTTCGGCCGCTGGCTCATGGGCGTGGTGGCAATTCTGTGGGTGTTGTCGAATCTTGTCGGCCTCTATCTGACCTTTCCGCGCAAACGCCCATTCTGGAAGAACTGGGGCCGGATGTGGCTCGTCCATCGCCACACGCGACTGGCACGATTCTGCCTGGAATTACACCGCGCCGGCGGGTTGTGGCTGTTCATCGGATTTCTCATCCTCTCGATCACATCCGTCGAGATGAACTTCTATGATGAATTGTTCGTGCCTTTCACAAACGCGATGTGGACGCGCGAGCCAACGCCGTTCGACAAAGCCCCCGCGTCACGCGGTGTGGCGCCGGTGCTGACATTTTCGCAAGCATCACGCCTTGCCGAAATACTGGCGGCGCAAGACCATCCAGGGTGGGTGCCGGCTTTTGCGTCCTATGGACAACAGACCGGTCTTTACGGCGTGTCGTTTATCCGCCCCGACACCGACACCTATTCGGCGCTGGGGCCCGTGGCTTACTATCTCGACAGTCGCAGCGGCAAACTGATCTATCGCGACGACCCCTACAACGACGGCAGCCGCGGTACCTTCATGCGGTCGCTCTATCCTCTCCATGCCGGGCGCATCCTGGGTTGGCCGTCGCGGATTTTCGTGCTCGTTCTTGGGATCTCCGTGACCGTTCTCGCGATCACCGGCCTCTATGTCTGGTGGCGGCGACGCTGACGTTCATCCGGGCATTGGGACCGGCCGAACGGATGGATGTGCCCACCAATTCGGTTGCCAGCGTGCTGCGCTTATGCGGACCATTGATGCAATAGCGTCTGATAAGAACTACCTGCCGTGCCATGACGAATCCTTTCATGACGAGAAGAGCCGTTCCGGGCGGTCTGAGCCGCCCGGTAGCCTTTACAGCGTTTTCGACAATCCAACGAAGAAGCCGCGGCGCGGTCCGAATTGGGGCGCACCGACGCCGACACCAGTGCCGTCACGGATCTCATATTTTTCGTCGAACAGGTTGATCACATCGAAGCGCGCATTCAGCCCATCGACAGCGCCGAGTGCGAAGTCCTGACTGATGCCGAGATTGACCTGCACATAGCCCGGAACGTGATCGCCATTGGGCGTCTCGCCGTCGCGCCGCAGCCCGGAGCCATAGAGCAGGTTGGCGCTGAAATGCGTGTTGTCCCATTTGTAGGCGGCGCCTGCCGACAGCGTGAGCAGTTGCTGATGGTCGTTGGGAATGTAGTGGGTCGCGATATAGTCAAGATCGTCCGAACTGAACTGGAACTGGCTTGAGACGATTTGGCGCCCCACCGCCCGCTCATAGGCCGCGTTGAAGTAGCTGGAAAAGTCGCCGCTGCTGTAAGTGCTGGTGAACTCCAGGCCATATTGGCGGGCGGAGCGGTAGTTGACCGGCGTCAGGATGATCGGCGCGCCGAACTGGCCTTCGTCCACTTCGTTACGCGAGGCTTTGAAGAAGCCATCAAGGCCAACATCGATCGCTTCGGTAAGTTTCTGATTGAAGCCGATATCGTAATAATCCGCGCGTTCCGCCTTGGGTGTGTCGTCGGTATGATCCGCGGCAGAGGTTGTGTTGTCGAACAACGCCACATCCGTGGTGGCGACGAGTTCGAAGGGCGGCGGCGAGAAGTAGCGCGAGTATCCGGCGTGGATGGTCGTCATTTCCGTCGGTGTCCACACCAGATTGGCACGCGGGCTGATCTGGTTCTCGGCATCGAAAGCCTTGAACTGATCGTAGCGAACCCCGTAATTGAGCACCAAGTTCGACAGCAGTTTCCATTCATCCTGGATATAGAGACCATAACTCCAGGCGTGCTTCTTGCCGTTATCCGCGATCATCATAGGAATGTCGGAGGTCTGACAGGTATTGGCTGGATCAGCACAGAGGGGATTCGGATTGGAATTGGTGGCCGAGCCGGGTGCGGTCGGCAACACGGCCGAGGTGGTGTTGCTGACAAGATCGTCGGCCTGGTAAAGCACGCCAAAGCGGATGGTATGGCTGTCGCCGAGATGGTAAGCGCCTTCAGCCTGCAGCCCGTAAGCCTCGTCCCGTTTGTATGCCGTCTGTGCGACGCCATCATAAAGCACATCGCCGACATTGGCGCCCGGCGTAAAATCGAGACTGGAGTAACGGCCGAAAACCGAAACGTGGAAATCGAAGGCACCCGCCGTACGCAGGTAGCTTACGATGCCGTAATGGGTGATTTCGCGCTGCCGCTCGTCAAGATTTTCCGAAGGAAAGCCCGTTTGGCCATTGGCGCGCAGGGCAAAATCGCCGCTGCCTGAATCCATCGGACCCAAACCGACGATCCCATCAATACCGGCCGGTTGCAGGCCCGATTGATTGGGAATCTGGAACATGTCGTTGGAGGTGCCAGCAATGGCGGTGATGCTGCTCTGTTCATCCAGAATATCCTGCAGATACGCAAAGCCGTGCCACTGCTTGGTGCGATCGTGCTGGGGATCGGATTTTCCGTCCGGCGATTCGACCCCGAGCGTATTGGTCATGTAGTCGCCCGAAACGAAATAGTTGAGATTGCCTGACGAACCGCCATAATCGAAACTCGGCGTGATTTCACTGTGGCTGCCGCCATAGATGCTAACGTGACCACCGGGAGCACCCAAGCCGGTCTTGGTTTCGACATCGATGATGCCGCCCGTGCGGTCGCCATATTCCGCAGGCAGCGCACCGGTGATGAGTTTGACGCTATCGGCCAAGCGCGGATTGAGGGTCTGGCTGAAGACCGAGATACCTTCCGGCAGGATGATACCATTCAGACGATATTGCAGACCGTTATGCTCGCCGCGGATATGCAACTGCCCGAAAGAATCCTGCGCTACGCCGGGGGCCTGCAAAATGATCTGATTGAGCTGCGCGTTCTCGCCGCCGGGCTGTGCTTCGATGTCCGTCGAGGTGATTGTATAGGTCGAGGCGCCGAGCTGGGTTTGGATACCGCTACGGGCCTGTGCAAGTTTTTCCGCCGTGACGGTCACGGTTTCCTCGCCAACGGCGGCAGTATCGGCATGAGCCAAGGCAGCGAACGACAGAACGGCGGCACTGGCGGCTGTGAGCAACAAGAATGAGCGGTACATTAGCAACTCCAACTATCCATAAAGACCGGGCACTCCGCGGGGTTACCGAGAGCACGTCATGAAAAGCGATGGCCCCGCCGTCCTAGGCGATGGTCCATCGATACAATGGTCAGGAGTTAGTGGAGCGGAGGCGCGCGGCCTTGCCAGTTGTGCGATTGCGGCTGCAAAACCGCGGTGGCGGCCGGTGCGCGCAGGATGGAAAGAGCCACCTCGGAAGGCAGCACCAGAACCGCCAAAGATGGCGTGATGAACGCGCCGGAGAGCAAGATCTGCTGACAAAGGGGGCAATTATCCGGATCGTTATTTGCCGGATGTTGACCGCGATCTTGTGACGTCCCGGCCTTCGTATCGACCGGGGATGCAGCGTATCCGGCAGTTATGGCCCCGCCAGAGCCTGCCGGAAAGTGAATATGGGTTTGGGTAACACCGCTCTGAACGACAAAAGCAATGAGGGCGAAAAAGGTGATTGCAAGGCGCGACCACGAACGGCTTGCTTGGAGCAAACCGATATTCCGCCTCCGCAATTGTCCTTGATGCACCCGCATCACCGCACTCGGTGAAATCCCAATATATTGTACACTCTATTTTACGCTGCAGCGCAACCGCAACTCTCCATGAGAATTATGAACAGCGCCGTAATCTTGGATGAACGCCGCTCTTTCCAGTTTGCCACCAACGCTATGCCCGGCACACGAGTGCGACCGACATTCTGGACATAGTTGTAAAGCGTGGTTGAGCTGCTAACGAGCGATGGTGACAGCAAGGCGTTGGCGATATCTTCGCGGAAAGGACGTTGCATCGCCTCATACGTCGCCGCAAATTCATAACTATTGGCATGTTCGGGTTTGAGGTCTGGATAGGACACGGTGCCGGTTGCGGTCGCCTGATAAAGCGATCACGGGGCATGCGATAAGCTCCGAAGCCGAATGTAACGGGCGTGTCCACACCAGGCCAAAATTTTTGCACAACGGGACGGCTAGTAAAGTTTGTAACCGACGCGCAGGCCATACGTCCTTGGCGGATAGAGATAGCCTTGGGTGTCGTCCCACTTCGCATTCATGATCTGCCAGACAGCCCGGTTCTCTAGATTATGAACATAAGCCTCCACCGTTAGACGCTCCGACGCAGACTGGTAAGTCAAATTGAAGTCTGACTTCGTGTATGGCTTTCGTACCGCCTGTAAATTGTTTGCGAAGTCGTTGTAGGACGTGTCCTGCCAGAAGACCTGGATTGAGGGCGTGAGTGTGCCGTTCTCGTCTAGATCGAATACATGTGAATAGGCGATGCGGATCGATTCCTGCGGTGCATTTGGCAAATAGTTACCGGTAAAATCATAAGCCACATTGGTTGCCAGAGCAGCAAAACCGTATTTGGCGACCACAGAACTGTTGTAAATGCCGTCTGGATTGACCGTTGAATTGACCGCATTGGGGAAAGACGAGAAACGCGCATCGAGATACGTCGCATACCCAGTTAGCGTATCTACTGCTGTAATGCGCCAGTTCCATTCGAACTCTGCACCCTTGATCCGCGCTTTGGCTGCATTAATCGTGACGGGTGTCGGATTGGCGTTCAGGTCATGCTCGATCGCACTGACCTGCATGTTTGAATATTCCATATTAAATACAGCAACTGACAAACCGAGCGATCGGTTGAGAAGTTCGCTCTTCCATCCCGCCTCGTAGTTGACGACGCGTTCCGGCTTGTAGGTGAGATATTGTGCCGGCAACAGCGCATTGCCAGAGACACCGCCTGCACGATAGCCCGTCGAAACCGATGCATAGAGCAATTGATTTTCTGAGAGATCATAATCCGTTCCAAGCCGCCAGCTGACATTACTGGATTTGTTGGCCTGATAGGTCTCCGTTGCCCCGCCGAAGGGAACGGTGCATGAGGAACTGCTGCTGGTCACACTCACGCTATTAAACAGGCACACGGTCTGCAGCGTGTCGACATTGTGCCAGTCCTTGGTGAAACGGATGCCGGTCGTCAGCCGCAGGTCGGGAAGAATGCTGTAGGTCAGCTGGCCGAAGATCGCCTCCGACTGATTGCCATTCTTCTTGGTATGGGTCGCGATATCGATGAGGCCATAAGAAGTGGGCTCGAAGCCAACAGGGTTGTTGAGCGGCGTGTTGCTCGCCGAGACATAACTGGCCAGGGGCTGCGGCACAGTATTGCCGATATGGATGCCGCCATATCCGGCGGTGTTGTCCCAATAGCTGTAAAGCCCGACCACAGCCTTGAGCTTGTCGGTTTCGTAATTGAAATCAAGCTCGTGCGACATCGACTGGGTTTGATTGCCCTTACCGAAAGACCAGAACACACCCGTCGCCGAGCTCATACCGTTGTCCACATAGGATGACAAACCGGCGAGATAAGTAATTGTGAACTCGTCCGTGGCGTTCCACGTCAGGCGTGACCGTATTGCATTTTCTTGAATACGCAACGCGTTGTCGGTGACCGATTCCTGATTGAAGAGATTGCTGCGCGCGTTCACGACAACGGGTGTTCCGAGAACGCCAGTATTCAGATTCGCCATCGGATAATAGAGATAGTTGATCGCATGCAAATAGCGCAGCGTACCGGTATTTTCACTATGCTCAACGGCGACACGCCAAGTCAGATTGTCGGAGATATTCGCTAGAATCGTAAGCTGACCGGCGAGGATGTCCTTGGTGTCGTAGTTGCGAGGGGCCGCGCCACGCGGATAGTAGCCGTCGTTGGTTTCACGCACGACAGAGGCGCGGACTGCCAATCCATCCGTGACGGGTACATTGATAACCGCTCTCGTGGTTAAGTCGTTGTAATTGCCATAGGCGACATCACCAAATACACGCAATTCTTTTTCTGGATCGTTGGTCAAAATATTGACCACGCCCGCCGTCGCATTCCGCCCATACACAGTACCCTGCGGACCGCGTGCCACTTCGATGCGCGCGACGTCGTAAAGCCCACCATTCAATGCGCCCGAATTGGCCTGATAGATTCCGTCCACCTGGGTCGCAACCACGGAATAACTGCCGCTGTTGTTGCCAATGCCGCGGATCTGAAACTGCGTGGAATAGCCATTCACCGAGGTCTGAAGATTCGGCACCGTGGAAACCAAATCTTGCGCCGTAGTGATGCTGAGCTTGTCGAGTCCCTGCTGGCTAACTGCCGAAATTGCCACGGGGGCCTTAGACAGTAGCTCGGCATGCTTTTGTGCCGTAACGACGACCGTTTCCAGCGTCATCTCATCCCCTGACGCTTGTGCAAACGCTGGTCCAGCAATGGCTGAAGCAGCGACCTTCAGTAGCCAAGCCTGCCTAATTTTTCTGCGCGAGCGCTTCATGTTTCCAACCCTCTTTTATATTTCCTCCCGCATTCCCTTGCTCAAAGACTGTTATTTGCATTTCTTCGACGCAATGGGTCACGGGTTACTGTGCAGGCTATAGCAGAAGATATGACCTATGCAATCGATTGCACTTATTTCTTTCGTCGAAAACGGCGGAAATTCGAGAGTGCTGCCTTGAGGCCACACCTGACAGATGCCGGAATTCGGCCTGGGATATTCGCAGTAGGGTCGTGAATGACGACGCTTTAAAAAAAGCTCGAAATATTGGGCATTTCCGAACAATTTATACCGCGAGACGGAACTATGAAGCGCGTATTCTCGCCGTCGAAAATGGATTCCTAACGCAAGCCATCATAGCTTCGACAGGCCAGTACACAGTAAAACAATCGATTGTTTTGGGGTATTTTTACTTTTGTCACCGAAAGCGGCTGTTCCATCACGCGCTTTTGATCGTCCAGAATCGCTTCTCTATATGCGCAAGAGAGGTATCAGCCGCAGTGCTGCTATTTACCTGCCGACATATGCAAATGGGAAATGCCACAGCGAGTTACCGTGACATTTCCCGTTAGAGGAGCAGAGGAAGCTATTGGCCCAGATGGCGGTCAAAGAAATTTACGATCACAGCATAGGCATCGCGCGATTCCGGAACATCCGGATTGTAGAAGAAACCGTGGAACATGCCCTCCCAGACATGCAGATCGGCTTCTACACCCGCCTTCACCAGACGTGAATGGGTATAGACGGCCGAACTCAGCTCGAAGCCACGCGTCCCCGTGATGATCAAGGTCGGCGGGAACTTCGCCAATACCTCCATAGACGTCGCTGGCGCAACCAAAGGGTCGTTCACATCGGCATTGGCCAGATAGGGCATCCCACCTCTGGCCGGCGCCTTGGCCTCGCCCGTCGATTTGGGCGGAACGAACATCATGCGTCCCTCTCCCGCTGGCATAGAAATGTAATTGGCATCGCCGCCGAATCCTGCCGCCACCGTCATACCGGCGCAGAAGATGCCGACGGCACCGGGGCGTGGCAGACCATGTTTCTGGAACCAGGCCACCGACATGCCTGTCAGCATGCCGCCCGCTGAGCAACCATAGATACCGATATTTTCGGGCTTGTAAGTCTTGAGCAGTTCCTTATAGGCCGTAGCAACGTCTTCACTCGCAGCGGGAAACTGGTATTTGGGACCTTGGCGATAATCGAGGCTGACGACCTTAATTCCGGATAACGCCGCGATGGGTGTCGCTTCCAGTTCGGCACAAGCAGGCCAACATTCCTGAAAACCGCCACCATGCAAATTGATCAGCACACGGTTTGCGTTCTTGGCAACGACACCACCTTTCGGCGTGAAGACGAAGGCGTGCACACCGGCAATCTGCGTATCCTGTTTGTCGACGGCATAGATATCCTTCTGACGCTTCATATAACCGGCGAGAAATGGCGGAATGCCGTTAGGCTGAACCAGCATTGCGGGATTGCGCAGCAGATTGAGATGTTCGGCAAGATAGGCCTTACCTTCTGGGCTTAAGTATTCCGACGGTGGAATGTCCATGGCAGGAACGTGCACCGTGCCGTCCGCATCGACCGTAACGGGATTGGGCGGCATTTGGGGAGTATCAGCGGCATAGACCGCCCCGATGAAGCAGGTAGCAACCAAGGCAATCAAAGTTCGTTGCATGGCGGTAGTCCTTCCCTTTTAGAGGTTGGCCATTTTCGGCCTTGTGGCTTTGGTGTTTAGGCAAGCATGCGATGGAAGAAGGCTGTGGCATCGCCATAGGCTTGTAAAGATTCGGGTGAATCCGGGAGCGCCACATAGTCGGCATGCGACAGAGCCTCTAGCACGGTCAAATCCGTCACCACGCCGGCATCGCGCAGCTTGCGATGGATGCGCACCGTCAGAGATAGGAAGAGATCACGCGTGCCCGTGGTCAGATGGGTCGGTGGAAAACCGGCAAAGTCGCCATAAACCGGCGAAATTTCCGGCTCGCGCAAATCATGACTGCCCGCATAGACCTTAGCAGCGGCCCCGAGATTGCCGTCATAAGAAACAAGCCCCGTATCCACGAATTCGTTGGTGAAGTAGCTGTCGCCTACCTTGCTGAGATCCGACCACGGCGTTCCGGCCCACAGCGCACCCGGCAACGATAGACCTTTCTTCTTACAACGATGGATCAACGCCAGGGTAATGCCACCGCCCGTGGAGGTGCCAAAGACGCCGATTCGCTTAGGCTTTATTTTTTTGATGAGTTCGCGCCAAACGATTTCCGCATCGTCGATGGCTGCGGGATACGGAAAATCGGGCGCCATGCGGTAGTCGGCAGAGACGATGCGGAAGCCGCTACGGCTCGCCATCAAAATCGCATCTTCCAGTCCGGCACGGCCAGGCGCATAGACATAGGCTCCGCCGTGAAAATTGAGCAGCACACGATCACGGTTGTGAGCAGGACTTTCCTTCGGCGTCACCCAATAAACCGGCACGTCGCCCAAACGGTCCTCCTGGATGGTAACGCCATATTTGGTTGGCCACGCCGCATCCCGCTTTTCGATCTCAGTAGAGCTGGCCTTGACGATGGCGCGCCATTCGGCGGCATCCTTTGGCACCATTTTCCAGGCCACGTTGTTCTTGCGTTCGACAATCAGCGCTTGAAGCTGGGGACTCGCAGTTTCCGGTAGCGGAAAACTGGGGCGGGAGGGAATGACTTCCGCCACCACCGGCGCGGACACGCTGGCGGCTCCGCCTAACACAACTAAGCTGCCGAGCAGCGTACGTCTATCCAATGCCATTGTGCTCTCCAGGTTAGGTAGTGGTTTTATGTGTTGCTCGACGCTCGCTGCCACGCCTTCTCCGCCAGATGTAGAGCCCCAAGCAGGCCAGATTGCTGGCCGATACCGGGCGCGACGACGAGGGCATCCACGTCAGCAGCGTCTCCGAAATAACCATTACCGAGATCCTTCGCGGCATGCGCGACCCGATCCAAGAGCCCCGGCGTATTGCTCACCCCGCCGCCAAAGACGATACGGCGTGGCGACAAGACCGCCTGTAGCGCCACCACCAACTGACCGAGATAGTACGCGATCATCTCATGGGCGATGTGGTTCTGCGGCAGATGCGAAAGCGATGCACCCCAGCGTTCGGCAATGGCTGGACCGGAGGCGAGCCCCTCCAAGCAATCGCCATGAAATGGACAGGTGCCTTCGAAAGCAACATCGTCGGGATGGCGACGCGGTAGAAAATGGCCGACTTCCGGATGACGCAGCCCGTGAATAGCCCGCCCATTCACAGTCGTGCCACCACCGATGCCAGTGCCAACCGTAACATATGTGGCGATGTTACAGTCTCTTGCGGCGCCCCAGCGATATTCGGCCAGCGCCGCACCGTTCACATCCGTGTCGAAGCCGAGCGGAACACCAAACGCCGCCGTTAGGGGCTGCACCAACGAGGTTTGGCTCCAGCCACGCTTGGGTGTTTTTAGAATGCGGCCCCAATCGGCAGCCCCGGGACGCACACCGGCGGGGCCGAAGCTTGCAATCCCAATGGCATGAAGCGGACCGCTGCGGAGCACCTCTTCACGAAAATAAGCCGTGACCTTGGCCATGGTTTCTTCAGGGTCTGTGGTTGGGATACGTTCCGCTACCGATAGATCCTGTGGGGACGAACCAACAGCGCAGACAAACTTGGTACCACCAGCCTCGATCGCACCAAAGCGGCGTGCAGCCATAGCGCCCTCCTCTATCGTTTCTTCTGGCCCGGTTTTTATGGCCAGTTTTGAAAAGCTACTCGGCAGCATTATACGGTTTGTGTTGCAATGCAGCCTCTTCCACCACACCGGAAAAAATGAACTGACGGATATGGATGCCATCCGTGTAGCGCAATTCGCCACAACCTTGCTCGAAATTAACAACCAACTGGGCCCAATCAGCCGCTTTCGACCAGCGCAAAGCTAACGCAGCATCAGAGAATATATCCATCGTCATTTTTCCAGAGAAGGCCGCATGCGTGTTGCGCAGACGAATCAGCTCCAAGAGCCGCCTGACAGGGGCGGTTTCCAAATGGCGTTCCAATTCTTCGCGCGAATAATAATGGCGATTGATGTCACGTCCCACACCCGTTTTGCGAAGCAGATCGACATCATTGGTGCCGCACATAAGCCCCACATAATAAATTTGTGGGATGCCAGGTAGAAAAAATTGAATAGCGCGCGCCAAGAGGTAACGCTCGACATCGCGTTCCATGGCGTCGAAGAAGGTGCAATTGACCTGATAGAGATCGAGGTTAGAAGCGGCGGACCCCGTCGCCTGGCGGCTCTCGCCTTTTGTGCGTTTGTGGATGATCTCGATCAGCGCATCCAATTCTTTGGCAGGAACAAGTCCGGGGCGGGCCATACGGTCGGTCGCATCGGCACCGATATCGATAATTCCGATGCCGTCATGAGTGTCCAAAACCGACAAAGCATTGGAGGGCCGGATCCGAATCCACTCCGCAAGATACTTTGCTGTTTTGAACGCGAAAGCGTGCAAAAGCAGTGGCGGAAGCGCGAAATCGTAGACCCAGTCCACTAGCTTAGCGACCTCGATCTGCTGGCGATAGTAAGAATGCACTTCAACCAGCACTTCGATAGCGAACTCACGCGCACGGCTCTTTAGACGATCAATAAAGGCATAAGTCTCAGGTATCATAAAACAGCTGCTACCAGGCCGCTTCACCGCATAACCAACGGCGTCGAGCCGAATGATGCGGATGCCTGCCTCGCGGAATTGCCTCAGAATGCCGTCCAGATGCACCTCACCTTCCACCCGCTCGACATTGATATCGATCTGCTGGGGCGTGAAGGTCGTCCAATAGTCGCGCTCTTCGCCAGTACCCAACATTTTTTTGGTAAAAGGAAGACCCGGCCGGGGACGGTAGATTGCCGACAACTCATCTTGCGTCGGGCCTAAGGGAAATACGTCGTCTTTGGTCAAAAAGAGCTTATCGTAAGGCGAGGCCGCGCCGCGGCCTAGAACATCTTGGAACTGCGGAGATTCGGCGGACATGTGATTGACGATCACGTCAGCCATGATGTCGACATCCTGAGCCAAGGCTTCGACATCGGACCAGCATCCGACTTTCGGATCAACCAGAGTATGATCGATGGGGTCGAAGCCGGCATCAGCCCCATCAATTGGCAGAAAGAAGGGAAGGATATGGACCGCCCCGAAGACGTCCTTCAGTGACCCCGTCATTAGGCCATGCAGGTCCTTAAGCGTCTGACCGCCGAACCGGTTCACATAGGTAATTAGCTGGACTTTATTCTTCATGCAGGACATAATACAATCGATTGCATAAATGTAAAGAGAACTGGAGAGGGAAACACCATGCAACATCGTCCGGGCGTCTATGACGCACGCAATAAGACCCTTTTAAAGGGGCTGACATGCCTGATGTTCATGATGTTTGCGATGACGAGTGATGCGGTGGGAAGCGTCATTCCACACCTCATCAAGGATTTCGGCCTCAGCCTCACCGCGGCCGGTACATTCCATTACGTGCCCATGGCCACCATCGCCACGGGTGCAATCCTGCTGGGCTTCATGGCGGACAAACTCGGCCGCCGGCGGACCATTGTAATCGGGCTTATTCTCTATGGCGTGAGCTCTGCCCTGTTCGCCTTCGGTAGCCACTTTTCCTACTTCGTGGTGCTGCTGGCGGTTTCCGGGCTCGGCGTCGCTGTCTTCAAGACGGGCGCATTGGCGCTTATTGGCGACGTTACCACATCGACTGCCGAACATTCCTCACTGATGAACACGGTGGAAGGATTCTTTGCGACCGGCGCCATTATCGGTCCTGCCATCGTCGCCACCCTGCTCGCTCAAGGCCTGTCATGGAAATGGCTTTACGTCGCTGCGGCCGTGATGTGCGCGATATTGATTCTCCTCTCGCTGACCGTTCGCTATCCGACGAAGGTTGCGGCACAAACACCGACTTCTTTTGCACACACACTAAAGATGGCTCGCGATCCTTATGCCCTCGCCTTCTCCGCCCTGATCATGCTCTACGTGGCTGTGGAAGTGGCCATCTATGTCTGGATGCCAACCTATCTTGCCGGCTACAAAGGCTCCATTGCTTGGCTACCGGTTTATGCCCTCACCATTTTCTTTGTTCTGCGGGCCGCAGGCCGCTTTCTTGGCGCTTGGATGATCCGTTTCGTGCCCTGGACACTGATGCTGGCGTTGTTTTCGGCGGCCATCTTCGCATGTTTTGCCGGTGCGCTAATCGGAGGCCCCACAACAGGTGCGGTCCTCTTGCCTGCCTCCGGCCTATTCATGTCGGTGATGTATCCAACCCTGAACTCCAAAGGCATCAGCTGTTTCCGTAAATCCGAGCACGGTGCGGCAGCCGGACTAATCCTGTTCTTCACGGCAGTATCGGCAGCGGCCGCGCCGCTAGCCATGGGCGCCATCAGCGATGCCTGCGGCGGTGTGCAATACGGCTTCTGGCTGGCCACCGGCTTTGCCTTCCTGCTTTTTGCCGGACTGGCAGTCAACCTTGTCTTTGATCCAGCAAAGCGTCGCCTGCAGACGCTGGAAGAAGTCGAGAATTCCGCAGAAAGGAGCGCAAAAACCGTTTTGGTCTAACGAACGGTCGATTCGCGAACGATGAGCTTTGGGGCCATAATAACAGATTGCGTGGCCTCTCCTTCTATCCGGCGGAACAGCAGTTCCACGAGTTTCTGGGCGCCCATCTCGATATCCTGACGAATGGTGGTCAGAGGCGGATTGGTTTGCGCTGCGAGCGAAAGGTCGTCGTAGCCCACGACGGAGACGTCTTCCGGCACCCGCAAACCATGCGCGTTGAGCGCGCGGATGACGTTGATTGCAATGACATCTGTCGCGCAAACGACGCCGTCGAACTTTTCGCGGTGACCGATGAAGGTTCTCATGGACTCAAAGACCTTCTCGGCGGTCATGTGAGTTGGCACCACTTGTTTCTTGGCGGTGCCAGCCGGGGCCCGTTCGAGTGCCTGCACATAGCCCTTATGACGCAGACGAAACTCGGGCACCTTGATGTCCCCGGCAAAAACGATACGGCGGCGGCCAATAGCCAAAAGATGCTCGGTCGCCAGCTTACCGCCACCAACATTGTCGGAGCCAACGGTACAATAGGATTGGTGATCGATGCGGCCCCCCCAGACGACGAGAGGCTGGTATTTCCCCGCAACGGCCTCCAGCGCCGAATGCTCCGTGCTCTGTCCGATGACAATGATTCCGTCTGAGCGTTTGGAGGCGATCAATTCGGTGAGCCAGTCCTCCATCGGCGGAACAACTTTTTGGAGAAAGAGCCCGTGGCCCCTTTGTGTAATCTCATCCGCCAAATGCCCGATCATCTGCACAAAGAAAGGATCGGTCAGCGGCTGTGCCGCTTCGTGCCCAAGCGGAATCACAACACTGACGCTTTCGGTGCGTTGCAGGCGAAGACTGCGCGCGGCCGCATTGACCGTGTAGCCCTGAGTGCGAGCGATTCGCAGAATTTTGTCTCGCACTTTTTTTGCCACCAGCGGGCTTCCCGCCAGGGCCCGCGACACGGTGGACGCATGCACTCCGGCGAGGCGCGCGATGTCGGCCATTTTGGGCGGACCATTATCTTTGGGGCTTGGCATGATCAAGTTTCGTTTCAAGCGTGACCACAGAGTTGTACTTGCTTTCCCGCGCCGCCAAAAGAGTTTCGCCATCAGGATCAACCTATGTCGCAACACGATCTACGCGACATCCCTGGCATAATGCGGCAAACCGGAAGCGAGATTACGCAAAAGGCCAATGAAGCAGGTCACCTGTTCCGGCCAAAGTGCACATCAATGTTTGATTGACGAATTGCAATCGTTTGCAATACCCTTGTCCCAATGCCATATCCGGAGGGGAGAAAAATGCGCGGAGCCCATTGGAGAAGAGCCACAGCAGGGCTGTTGTTCGCTTTAGCGTCAGCGGCACTATCATCCTGCCATGCGGAGTCGGCCGCGAGAAAGCCTGCCTTGTTGCACTGGTATGCGAGTTGGACGGCCAGCCCGTTTGATTGTGCGGGCCTTCCACCGGCAATTTTTGGCCCCTCGACGGAGGTAATTGCCGACCAGACCATCCGGCAACAGATCACCGTCAGCCATGGCGGCTCACAATTGCGTGTCCGACTCTCCAATGAATACGGCAAAGCACCCTTGCACATCGGGGCTGCCTCTGTGGGCTACCATGCAACGGGCCATATCGTGAGGACCCCGCTGACCTTTGGCGGCTCCGCAACCATTACAGCCCAAGCAGGCGCGCCCGTGGTATCAGACCCTATCGCGGTGACATTGCCGGACGGCGCAAACCTCGAAATCAGCCTCTATCTGCCCGACAAAACTCCGGTTCAGACCTTCCACCTCCTGGGCCTGCAGCAGAGCGTCATTTCCGGTTCTGGCAACTTCGTGAGCGCCGATATGCTTCCGGGTGCGACACCTTTCGAGATTATCGAAAAAATGAGTGGCCGACGCTTCTCAGCGCGCCTATTCCTCAGCGAGGTGGATATGGCTGGCAGCACGCCGGTGAAAACGGTCGTAACCTTTGGTGATTCCATCACCGACGGTATGGGATCTACGCCCGATCAAAACCGGCGCTGGCCCGATTACCTGTCTCGCCGCATTTTTCAGGCAAAAATGAACCTATCCGTGGTCAACCAAGGCATTGGCGGAAATCAGGTGCTGGCCAGAGGTCTGGGTGACAGCGCACTGGCCCGTTTTGATCGCGACGCCGTGGCTCTGCCCGGCGCCGCCACCATCATCCTGATGGAAGGCATCAATGACATCGGCTTTTCCGGCAATATGGTTCCAGGGTTCTCACGCACTGACATCATTTCGTCCGACGAGATCGTCCAAGGTTACCGCCAACTAATCGCGCGGGCCCATGCACGCGGGATGCGCATCATCGGCGCCACCATGACAGCCTTCGCGGGCTCTCCTGCCTTTACACCTGAAAAGGAAGCCATCCGCCAAGCCGTCAACACCTGGATTCGCAACAGCGGAGCCTTCGACGCTGTGATCGATTTTGACGCCGTGACCAGAGATCCCCAAAAACCAGATCAACTGAACCCCGCCTTCAACGGCGGTGATCACATCCACCTGAACGATGCCGGCTATGAAACCATGGCAGCAGCAATCCCGCTATCCAAACTTTAAGCCGTACCTGGATCGTGGACAACTTGAGGTGAGGTAATAAATCCCATACCTCAAGTTCCTTTCAGACGTTTGTCACTTGGTGCTTTTCAACTCCCCCATATCCGGCTTCAAAAGAGTTTGTGGCGCATTGTTGAAAATCATCGCGGGCATAGTCTTAGCGGACAACACCTCTGGCACGAGACCATAGCCAGTCATCGTCTCATAGTGAGCATCTGTGTGATCTCGAGCTGCGGATTCGCCTTGGCCAGCACCACTCCGCTTGCACGCCGCAGAGGGGAACGTCTGAAACCGCGCGAGATTGCTGCCGTCGAAACCGAATTCAGCTGGTACCAGATTTGCCAGCCGATGCAATTTTTCTTGGTGTTGCTTGGCAAGAAGAAGCCACTTTGCACAATCGCGCGGTGAAACAGACCCTGGGCGGTCAGCATGCCCATCAGCGTGCCAACTTTCGCTCCGCCGCCCGACTGGCCGATGATCGTGACGCAATCAGGATCGCCACCAAAAATAAAGACATTACCGCGTACCCATTGCAGCGCCGCCACGATGTCAAACATCCCGGCGTTACCGGATTGGGCGTAATGAGCGCCGTATTTGGAAATATCCAGAACGCCGAGGATGTTTAGCCGCTGGTTCAACATCACCACCACAACATCAACGCGGCGGGCGAGATTTTTGCCGCCGAAGGCAGGAAGGTCATTGCCATATCCCGAGCAAAGCCACCGCCATACAGCCAAACCATCACTGACGTCTCTTGATGCCGTTGATGCCTAGTGAGCTGCTGCCGGTTTTGAAGACACCGAGTTAGGTGTTTTTATGGAACCGGAGGTGGATCATGGAACGACGGAAGTTTACGCGAGAGTTCAAGCTTGAGGCGGTCAAACTGATCAAGGAGCGTGGCGTGGCCTACGCGCAGGCATCCCAAGATTTGGGTGTGCACCAGACGGTGCTGCGCAATTGGGTCAAGGAGCTTGCGGGCGATCCGCAGCATTCCTTTCCCGGCCATGGGCAGCAGAAGCCCGAACAGGCCGAGATCGCGCGATTGAAGCGCGAAGTGGCGAGCTCAAAGCAGAGCGCGACATCCTAAAAAAAGCCGCGGCCTACTTCGCGAAGGAGAGCCTGTGATGTTCTCCTTCATTGCGAAGCACCGAGCCATCTGGCCTGTGGCATGGTTGTGTGGGGCGCTCGGTGTCTCGTGCGGTGGCTTCTATGCTTGGCTGACAAGACCGCGCAGTCAGCGCAGCCGCAGTGACGAAGAGCAGACGGCCAAGGTTCGGGCAAGCTTCCTGGCGAGCGACCGCACCTATGGCGCCAGGCGGGTGTGGCACGATCTTTTGGCCGATGGCGTGTCGTGCGGCCTACACCAGGTCGAACGATTGATGCGACAAGAGGCTTTAAGAGCAAGGCCCAAACGGCGGCGTCTGCCGTCTGACACCGGCGAGCGCTCTACCAATGCGATCTCGCCAAATGTGCTGGACCGGGCCTTCGCAGCCCCTTCGGCGAACCGTAAATGGGTGGCGGACTTCACCTACATCTGGACGGCTGAGGGCTGGCTCTATGTGGCGGCGGTCGTGGACCTGTTCTCCCGG
>JAATGP010000039.1 GCA_015654635.1 Alphaproteobacteria bacterium
TCAATCGGGCGAACAGGGCCTTAGTGTTCATTCACCAGTCTCTGACTCGTCTCAGATCTTGCGGCACACAGCGCCATGCCATGTGCTCCGGCCGAGACCCTCCCAAACTATCTGACAAGATCGTTCCAGGTGGCAAAGATCATGAGACCGATTACCAACGCCAGCCCGAGCCTGAACCCCACGTCCTGGGTCCGCTCGTTAAGCGGCCGTCCCATTACGCCTTCGCATGCATAGTACAGAAGATGCCCCCCGTCGAGGAGCGGAATTGGAAAAAGGTTGATTAGCCCGATGCTTACAGAAATGACAGCTATCAGATAGAACAGGCTGTAAAATCCGGTCGCCGCAGCAGATTTCGCCGCCTGGGCGATGAGAATGGGTCCCCCTAGCTGCTTGCCGTCTTCCTTTTGCGAGACGATGCGCCACACATAATTCAAGGATGTGCTCACAATACCGTAACACTGGTAGGCGGCCAGAAGCGGGGCGTTGACCAGCGGCACCGACTGCGCCACCAGCTTTTCCGGCGATTGCATATCCGGGCGGACACCGATCCCGCGGTGCCCCTCAATGAGGCGGGGCGTTGCCACCACATCGAATGTGCGGCCGTTGCGGTCGATGAGGAGTGTGAGCGTCTTGCTCTTGGAATCGCGGATGGCGCTCATAAGGTCCGGATCGAAACGGGTGACGGCTTTGCCATCGACCGCCACGATCTTATCGCCCGGTCTGATTCCCGCCTCATAGGCTGGCGAAGGTTTCTCCACCACGCCGACATAGGTCGAGAGCACGCGCGTGCCCGAAAAGCCGAATAACAAGGTAAAGACGACAAAGGCGAGAATGAAATTGGCTATCGGCCCGGCCAGAACCACCAGGATGCGCTGCCACAGCGGCTTGAAGATAAAGATGCCTTCCCTCTCGGCCTCGGTCATTTGCGCGAGACGAGCACGGTCGGGGATGGAGGCGGCATTTTCGTCGCCCGCGAACTTCACATAGCCGCCAAGCGGCAGCCAGCAGAGCTTCCAGCGCGTATTCTTCTTGTCGGTCCAGCCGACGATTTCGCCGCCAAAGCCGATGGAAAAGGCATCTATGGCAACGCCGCAAGCCCGCGCCATCAAGAAATGGCCCATCTCGTGAACAATGACCACAAACGCGATTACGAAGATAAACGCCGGAATGCCGATCGGGGCCCAAGCGACAATATCGTGAATCAGGGTCAGCATGGTGTCTCCTAACGCCGTCAGGCTGTCCGGCGGTGGCAAGCGGTCTCGGCAATCTCGCGAGCCCGCAGGTCTATATATAGTACGCCTTCCACCGTTTCGGCTTCGGTATTGGCGCCCGGACATTCATCCAGCGTGGTTTCAACCACGCGGGCAATGTCCATAAAGCCGATGCGGCCGTTCAAGAAGGCGTCCACCGCGACCTCATTGGCTGCATTCAGGATGGTCGGCGACATGCAACCGCGGCTGAGGCAATCGAGCGCCAGTTGCAGGCAAGGAAAGCGGGTGTGATCGGGAGCCTCGAAGGTGAGCTGACCCACGGCGGCCAGATCGAGCTTCTTGGAGGGCGAGGAAATGCGGCGCGGCCAAGCCAGCGCATGACAGATCGGCGTGCGCATATCCGGCGCAGAAAGATGCGCCAGCGTGGTGCCGTCTTCAAAGCTCACCATGGCATGCACGATGGATTGCGGATGCACCACCACGCCCAGTTTTTCGGGCGGCAAGGCAAAGAGGAAATGGGCTTCGATGAGTTCGAGACCTTTGTTCATCAAGGTGGCGCTGTCGACCGAGATTTTGGCCCCCATCGACCAATTGGGATGGGCCACTGCCTGAGCCGGCGTGGCGGCGCGAATGCGTTCGATACCCCAAGTGCGGAACGGTCCGCCCGAAGCGGTGAGCGTGACCTTCTCGATCACGGCGTTATCGGCGGCGTCGAAAATCTGGAACACCGCGTTGTGCTCGGAATCGACCGGCAGCACCGTGGCGCTGGAAGCCGACAGGACACGATGAAAGACCGTGCCCGCGGCCACAATGCATTCCTTATTGGCGAGCGCCACGGTGGCACTGCGCGCCACGGCCGCCAGCGCCGGTTCGAGCGCCGCCGCCCCCATAATGGCGACCATCACCGTATCGGAGGGCCGCATCGCCGCTTCAATCACCGCCTTGCGACCGGCAGCGAGTTCGATGCCGGTACCGGCCAGACCGTCCTTCAGGAGGGGATAGAGTTTTTCGTCGCCGATCACCGCCAGCTTCGGCCGCATCATTTTGGCCTGGGCGATTAATTTTTCGACATTCGATTGCGCTGTGAGGGCTTCGAGCGGAAACGCCTCTGGCCCGTAAACGGCGCGGGCATGGGCGATGACGTCAAGCGTCGAAACCCCGATCGATCCCGTCGATCCCAAGATTGTCACGCTGCGCGCCAGGACCGGTGCCAGTTCCAGAATCTCCGCATTCCCGCGCGGTGCTGCAAGCGCCCTCATGAATAGGCTCCAAATAAGGGGTCGAGCTGAAGTGCAAGCACTAGCACGGCCAACGCCACCAAAGTGGCCAAGGTTGAATCAATGCGGTCGAGCACACCGCCATGCCCTGGGATCATGGAGCCGGAGTCCTTTACATGGAAACTACGCTTGGCCCAGGATTCGAACAGATCGCCGAGATGGGCAATCACCGCCATGCTGGCACCAAAGATGGCCCCAGCCAGGACATGGCCGCCCATAATCAGGATAAAGATGGCTTCCACAAGGGCCGCCGCCGCCAGCCCGCCAATGAAGCCTGCCCAGGTCTTATTGGGTGACAACACCGGCACCAGCCGGGGTCCGCCGATCAGATTGCCGAAGATGAGCGCACCGGTATCGGTCGCCCAGACGATAACGAACAACCCCACCAGCACCCATTCGCCATGATGATGGCGGGGATAGGAAAAGTCGCGCAGCGCGATAATGGAAAGCGCCGGCAAGCCAAAATAGAGCACACCGGCTGCGTGCCAGAGCGGTTTGTTGTGGCGCACACTGGCAGTTACCAACACCGCCACCATGCCGCCTGCGAGGATTAACGCCGCCAGCGACATGGACTGCAGCAAGGGCGTGTTGGGCACGAGGAAGGTAGCCAGTGCGAGCCAGACTGCCGCCGTGGTCAGAACCATCTCGACCCGATAGCGGCCCTGCCCCACCATGCGATGCCATTCGCGCGCGCCCAGCACGGCAAAGATGCCGGCACCGATTTCGAGATAGGGCTTGTCGGCGAAGATGGCAAAAATAATGGCGCCAGCCAGCAGCACTGCGAAAACCGGACGGGTGATCCAATCGCGCGAAAAGGTGATCGCTTTGATCCCCCATTTCGGGGCTATTGCCTTGCTGTCGCTCGACTCCGTCACGCGACCGCTTCCGGCAAAGCACCGAAGCGGCGTTCGCGCTTGGTGAATTGCTTAAGCGCCTCAAGAAACTGCTCGCGGCCGAAATCCGGCCACAGCGTGTCCACGAACAACAGCTCGGCATAGGCCGACTGCCACAAGAGGAAATTCGACAGCCGCCGCTCGCCACTGGTGCGGATCAGAAAATCGGGCTCCGGCAAACCCGCCGTGAACATGCGCGAACTCATCAGCTCTGGCGTAATGGTTTCGGGATCAAGGCGGCCTTCCATTGCCGCCCGGGCCAACTCCCGCGCCGCCGCCGCAATTTCTTCTTGGCCGCCGTAATCAAAGGCAAAGGTCAGGTTGAGCCCGCAATTGCCCGTCGAGCGCTTCTCGGAATCTTCAATCATGGCGCGGATATCGGGATCGACACGGGTACGATTGCCGATGATGCGAACCCGCGTTCCCTTTTCAATCAGCTCGTTCATGTCGCTGCGGAAGTAGAGGCGGAAAAGCCCCATCAGAGCGCCCACCTCGATTGCCGGCCGCTTCCAATTCTCCGACGAAAAAGCATAGAGGGTCAGCGCTTCCAGGCCCATATCAATGGCGGCACGGACCACCTCGCGCACCGCATTAACCCCAGCCACATGCCCGGCTTGGCGGGGCAGATGCCGTTTGCGCGCCCAGCGGCCGTTACCATCCATGATGATGGCCACATGCCTGGGAAGGGTTTCCGTAACCTGCACTGCGGCCATCGCCAAAGTCCTTCACGCGCACTTTACGCGCCCCGGCCGTTACACTGATCACCTGACCAGACCAACGGCCCTATGCTGGCCCTCTCAAAGCTTCAGAGCAATACTGAAGCGCACGTGCTAAGAGCACCAAGCCAAGGCCGCCTCAGACCTGCATGATTTCCTTTTCTTTGGCCGCTAGCACGTCATCGATTTCCTTGATGTGCGTGTCGGTCAGCTTTTGCAGCTCTTCGCCATGTTTATGCTGGTCGTCCTGGCCGATCTTCTTGTCTTTTTCCAGCCTTTTCAGGATTTCCATCCCGTCGCGGCGGACATTGCGCACAGAGATGCGCGCCGCTTCGGCATATTTATGGGCCATTTTGGCCAGTTCCTTGCGGCGATCCTGGTTCAGCTCCGGAATCGGAATCCGCAGCAATTGACCATCGATTTGCGGATTAAGGCCGAGACCGGCATCACGGATCGCCTTGTCGACGGCCTTGACCATCGATTTATCCCAAACCTGCACCGTCAAGAGGCGCGGCTCGGGCGTCGAAACCGTGCCCACCTGGGCAATCGGCATATGCTGGCCATAGGCCTCCACATTGACCGGATCCAGCATATGGGGCGAGGCGCGTCCCGTTCTCAGGCCTGCGAAATCGTCTTTCGCCGCCGTCACACACGCCTTCATGCGGCGTGCCATTTCGTCTTTGGTATAGGTTTCGGCCATATGCGCCTCCTATGCGCTGTCCTGCCCGAGCGCTTGCATCAAGCGCTATCTTGGATGACCGTTGCCCGCCCCTCGCCTTTCAACACCGCGGCAAGCTGACCACGGTCGTGAATCGAAAACACAATAATCGGAATCTTGTTTTCACGCGAAAGGCTGATGGCGGAAGCATCCATGACCGCAAGCTCGCGCGTCAGCACCTCATGGTAGGTGAGGCAGTCGTAGCGTTCTGCGGTAGGGACTTTGACGGGATCGGCGCTGTAAACGCCGTCCACTTTGGTGCCCTTGAGAAGGGCGTTGCAGTTCATCTCCGCGGCCCGAAGGGCGGCGCCGGTATCGGTGGTGAAATAAGGATTGCCGGTGCCAGCGGCAAAGATCACGACCCGGCCTTTTTCGAGATGGCGCACGGCGCGGCGGCGAATGTAGGGCTCGCATACCGTCGCCATCGGGATCGCCGACTGCACCCGGCAATCGAGCCCCACCCGTTCAAGCGCGGCCTGCATGGCCAAGGCGTTCATCACCGTGGCCAGCATGCCCATGTAGTCGGCCGTCGCCCGCTCGATACCTTTGGCGGCTGCCGAAAGCCCGCGGAAGATATTGCCGCCGCCGATCACCATGCAGATTTGGCTACCGGCTTCGACGGCGTCTTTCACTTCCGCGGCAATGCGATCAACAGTGTTGATGTCGATGCCGAAGGCCTGCTCGCCCATCAACGCCTCACCCGACACCTTCAAGAGTACGCGGCGGTATTTCGGCGTTGATGACATGGCTAAGCATTCCCCCGTTTTATGGACCGTTAATGCCCGGCCATTTTGGCAACTTCGCCGGCAAAGTCGTCGGTCACCTTTTCGATGCCCTCGCCGACCTGAAAGCGCAGGAAGCCTACGAGTTCCACAGGTGTGCCGAGATCCTTGGCAAAGGCCTCGACCGCTTTCTTGACGGTCTTTTCCTGATCGATGACGAAGGTTTGCTCGAGCAGCACCACTTCCTCATAATACTTGCGCATGCGCCCTTCGAGCATCTTCTCGATGACGTTCTCGGGCTTGCCGGATTGGCGGGCCAGTTCGCGCTGAATTTCGCGCTCGTGTTCCACGGTTTCCTTGGCCAGATGCTCGACGCTGAGCGCCAGCGGCGCCGTCGCGGCGATGTGCATGGCGACCTGCTTGCCGAATTTGATCAGCTTGTCGTGATCGCCTTCCGACTTCACGCCCACCAAGACGCCGATCTTGCCGAGCTCCGGTGAAGCGGCGTTATGGACGTAAGCGGCCACCACGCCGGGATTAACCGACACCGCAGCAACGCGGCGCACGCTCATATTCTCGCCGATCTTGGCGATCAGTTCGGACAGCGTGAGCTGCACCGACTTGTCGCCAAGGTTCTTTTCGAGCAGGGCTTCGACCGTGCAGCCCTCGGCGAGCGCAAGCTCGGCCGCCGACTTCACAAAGCCTTTGAACTCGTCGTTGCGCGCCACGAAGTCGGTTTCGGAATTGACCTCCACCAAGACGCCCGAATGCTCTCCGACTGCGATGCCGATGAGGCCCTCGGCAGCAACGCGGCTTGCCTTTTTGGCCGCCTTCAAAAGGCCGCTCTTGCGCAGCCAGTCGCCGGCTTCTTCGATATCGCCGCCCGTTTCGGTCAGCGCCTTCTTGCAGTCCATCATGCCCGCGCCGGTCTTGTCGCGCAGTTGCTTCACCAAGCTTGCGGTGATCTCCGCCATGACATCTCTCCGCTAGTTGTTATACGGCCGGTGCCACTTCGGGTGCGGCGGGGGCGGCTTCGGCCAGAATCTCAGGGACTTCTTCGGCAGCGCCGACATCGACGCCGGAAGCAACCTGGCTCTCGGACAGGCCGTCGATCACCGCACGGGCGACGAGATCGCAGTAGAGCGCAATCGCGCGCGCCGCATCGTCATTGCCGGGGATCGGATAGGCAATGCCGTCCGGATCGCAATTGGAGTCGAGAATCGCCGTCACCGGGATGCCGAGCTTCTTGGCTTCGGAAATCGCGATGTTTTCCTTGTTGGTGTCGACCACGAACAGCATGTTCGGCAGGCCGCCCATTTCCTTGATGCCGCCCAACGCGCGTTCGAGCTTGTCGCGCTCGCGCAGGAGGTTCAGCAATTCCTTCTTGGTCAGGCCCGAACCCTGCGCCGAACCCAACGTCTCTTCGATCGTACGAAGGCGCTTGATGGAGTTCGAGATGGTCTGCCAGTTGGTCAGCGTGCCGCCGAGCCAGCGATGGTTGACATAATACTGGGCGCAGCGCTTGGCCGCCGCCGCAACCGGATCGGCCGCCTGGCGCTTGGTGCCGACGAAGAGAATACGACCGCCACCAGCCGCCACATCGCGCAGGGCTTTAAGGGCCTGGTGCAACAGCGGGACCGATTGGGTCAGGTCGATGATGTGAATGTCGTTGCGCGAGCCGTACAGATACGGCGCCATCTTGGGGTTCCAACGCTGTGCGCGATGGCCAAAGTGAGCGCCCGCTTCCAGCATTTGGCGCATGGTGAATTCTGGCAGTGCCATGGAAAATATCTCCTTTTCCGGTTTGACCTAGCGCGAGGAGTAATCGGAAGACGCCGTTGAGAATGGAGATAGACCAAAACTGCGTTTGGCCGCTCCCGCTCTCGCGGACGCTCCCGACACCGGACGGGGTCAAGAGAACACCTCTTGAAACCCAACCTCGCGCGCGGAATGGCCGGGTTATAGGCGGGGATTTTCGCAACTGCAAGCGGTGAATCTGCCGGGGGTGGGGACAGAAGCATGACAAATCAGGCACTTACGGGAAGATCCACACTGCCGCAGCAATATTTCCGGGTGGCGGAGCAGATTTTCCCCCTTTTCCGGGCCCCGCCGGTAACAACGTCCCTATACCGACTCCACCACCGCGACGCCCGGAACGGCACGCAGAGCATCTTTCATGGCGGCGGTGACGAGGTGGCGCTTGGGCAGCGCGATTTCCACTTGCTGGCCGGGACCGCCGGGCACCAGCACGCTGATGACGCCTTTGCCGGGATGCTTGAGCTGCGCCGCAATACCGCCCAAGGCCGCGGCATCGGTCAGATGCAGACGCAAACCCTCGCCCGCTTGGCTGGCTTCGGCGTCGAGGTCTTTGACCCAGAGGGCGCGCAATTTCAGCTCGTCGCCTTCCCACACCGCACTCAGCTTGGCCAAAACCGATTTGCCCGCCTCCAACAAATGCCGCGACGTGGCGAGGACTTCGGAGAAGAACATCACCTCGAACATGCCGGTCGCATCGGAGAAAGAAACATAGGCATACATCTGATCGTTTTTGCCGCGGCGCTCCGATTTCTTGATCACGGTCGCCGCAATGATCGGTTGGGAGGAACTGCGCCGATCCTCCAACACCTCGCCAAAGGTCACGGCCTGCAGGCGTTTCAGCGCCACCGCATACTGATCGAGCGGATGGCCGGAAAGATAAAAGCCCATGGCGTCGAATTCTTCCGAAAGGCGCTCATGCGGCGGCCAATCCGCAAGCGGCGGCAGGCGCAGTTCGGCCTTGGCCTGCGAGGGGCCGCCGAACAGACTGACCTGCCCGCTCTCGCGTTCGGAGGTGGCGGCCTGGGCTGAGGCCAGAATGACATCGGCCCCTTCTATCAGCTGGCGGCGGTTTTTGTTGAGGCTCTCGAAAGCCCCGGCGCGGGTCAGGTTTTCAAAGACGCGCTTGTTGCACTGCCTGGGATCGATGCGGTCGGCAAAATCGGCAACCGATTTAAAGCGGCCGCCGGTGTGGCGCACCTCCAGCAGATGGTCCATCGCTTGACGGCCAACACCTTTGACCGCGGCAAGCGCGTAATAGACCTCCTTCTTGTCGGCATCGCAGGTAAAAACCGCACCGGAGCGGTTCACATCCGGCGGCAAGACTTTGATGCCAAGCCGCTGCGCCTCCTGGCGGAAGACATTGAGGCGGTCGGTGTTGCCGATATCCAGCGTCATCGATGCGGCCAGGAATTCGACTGGATAATTGGCCTTCAGAAAGGCGGTTTGATAAGCCACTTGAGCGTAAGCCGCGGCGTGGCCCTTGTTGAAGCCGTAGCCGGCGAATTTGGCGGCTTGATCGAAAATCTGTTCGGCGGCGTCCTGCGAGACGCCGCGCTCAAGGGCGCCTTTGAGGAAGCGCTCACGCTCCCTGACCATTTCGGCGACGATCTTCTTGCCCATGGCGCGGCGCAGATTATCGGCCTGCCCCATGGTGTAGCCCGCCAGCTCCTGGGCGATGTGCATGACGTCTTCCTGATACGTCATCACGCCATAGGTTTCTTTGAGGATCGGCTCCAGTTTGGGATGCAGATATTCCGGCGCTTCCTTGCCGTTCTTGACCGCGATGTATTTCGGGATCGAATCCATCGGGCCTGGGCGATAAAGCGCCACAAGGGCCACAAGATCGTTGATGTGATCGGGCTTCATCTTGCGCATCAGATCGCGCATGCCGGTGGATTCCAACTGGAAGACGCCGACGCTGTCGCCCTTGGCAAGCATTTCAAACGTGGTGCGATCGTTGAAATCGATGGACTGGGTGTCCAGCGCGATGCCGCGGGCTTGCAAAAGCTCCTGCGCCTTGGCGATCACCGTAAGCGTCTTCAGGCCCAAGAAGTCAAACTTCACCAGCCCGGATTTTTCCGCGCCCTTGTAATCGAACTGTGCCACCGGCACATCGGAGCGCGGATCGGCGTAAAGCGGCAACAGTTCTTCGAGCGGGCGGTCACCAATGATGACGCCAGCGGGATGGGTGGAGACATTGCGAAAAAGCCCTTCCACCTTGCGCGCGATGTTGAAGAGACGTTCGGCAATCGGCTCTTGGTCGGCAATTTGCTGCAGCCGCGGTTCGCCATTTATGGCTTCGTCGAGGGTGATGTGCTTGCCCGGCGGATTGGGGATCAGCTTGGCAATGCGGTCGACGAGGCCGAGCGGCATCTGCAAAACACGCCCCACATCGCGCACCGCCGCACGGGCCTGCAAGGACCCCAGCGCCAGGATGTGGCCAACCTTATCGTGACCGTATTTGTCGCGCACGTAGCGCACGACCTCATCGCGCCGCTCCTGGCAGAAATCGATGTCAAAGTCCGGCATCGAGATACGTTCCGGATTAAGGAAGCGCTCGAAGAAAAGGCCGAAACGCAAGGGATCAAGATTGGTGATGTCGAGCGACCAGGCCACCAAGGACGCTGCACCGGAACCACGCACACCAACCGGAATGCCTTGTCCGCGCGTCCACTTCATGAAATCGGAGACGATCAGGAAGTAGCCGGGGAACTGCATCTTTATGATAATGTCGAGTTCGTAATCCAGACGCGCATCATAGGCGGAGCGTTCGGCATAAAGCCCGTGCTTGGCCAAACGCCGTTCCAGCCCCGAACGCGCCTGCGCCTTCAATTCCTCTTCGGCGGAAAGGCCGGAAACCGGCTCGAACAAGGGCAGCAGCGGATTGCGTTTTTTGGGCTTGGCGGCACAGCGGCGGGCGATCTCGAGCGTGTTGGCGATGGCCTCGGGCAGATCGGCAAATTGCGCTGCCATCTCGGCTGCCGATTTAAAGCGGTGCTCGGGGGTGACGCGGCGGCGGTCCTCCTGGCTGACATAGGCGGCATCGGCAATGCAAAGCAGGGCATCATGGGCCTCGTACATATCGGCTTTGCCGAAATGGACGTCGTTGGTGGCAACCAGCGGCAGGCGCTTGGCATAGGCCAGATCGATCAGCCCTGGCTCAGCCGCCCGCTCTTCGGAGAGGCCATGGCGCTGCAGCTCAACATAAAGCCGGTTCGGAAAAATCGCCGCGAGCTTATCAAGAACGGCTTCCGCCGCCTCCATCTGGCCCGCCTCAACGAGCTTGTTGAGCGGCCCGCCGGGACCGCCGGTCAGCGCGATGATGCCTTCGTTGAATTCCGCCAGCTGGTCGGGCGTGACATGCGGCCAGTCGCCCGGCGGTACATCCAGATAACAGCGCGACAGCAATTTGCAGAGATTCGTGTAGCCCGTCTCGTTCTGGACATAGACCGGCAGATAAGGCGGCTTGGGCTTGGAGCCTAGTGTTTGAGCGCCGGTGACCTCGACTGCCAAAAGACAGCCCACGATGGGCTGCACCCCGGCTTTCAAAACCGCATCGGTCCAATCGAAGACGCCGAAAAGATTGTTCACATCGGCGACGGCGACGGCGGGCATACCGTTCTCCACCGCAAGCTTGGCCAAATCCTTGGACCGGATCGCCCCTTCGATCAGCGAATAGGCGCTCTTTACCCTGAGATGTACGAATTCCGCAGGCTTGCGTGCTTCAGCCATACCGCACCTCAGCCATGATACACTCCGCCAGCAGCAGCACTTGCGTCACATCGGCGGTGGTTTTGACCACGAAACGGATTCCCCGCCCTTCGCCGGCGGCAGGCGGTGTGTCGGATAGCATCCTCTTGATGGCCTCGCGCAAGGCGGAGGCCTGCGCCACCGCACAAGCCCGCTCATCCAGCACCACCCCGACCAGAAGCTGGCCCGCCATGGGGGTCAGATAAACCAGCACACGCCCTCTATAGCGCACCACACACATCCGCCCGAAAGCGAGGCTAGAGGGCCGCCATTCCAGCTCCAGCGGCGAGAAACGCTCCTCCAGCCCACTGATGATGCCTGGCCAAGCAGAAGCACTCCTGCCCAGAGCGGCAAAAAGCTCAGCCCCCGACGGCGCCTTCATCTCCTCTGCTGCACTGTTGACCGCCACGGACGCAGCCTCTCCCCGCTTTCTGGCACAGCTTTATGGCTGATACGCTCCGGCGGCGAGGCCGTTCCGCCATCCATCCACAGCTGACTTAACCCGCAGAGAGAAGCGCCTGTGCAGCCCCGGTCAGAACCAGCCCGGAAGCGAAAAAGACAACAAGACCAATGCCAGCCAATGCATCCTTGAACCAAGCCATCTGACCCTCCCGCGCTTATCCACCGTCTATCCACAGCGATGTACACAGGTTATTGTTCGCTATATGTTCTGTCAAGAACAAAACGTGATCATTCCGCGAGGCACGCGGCTTGGCGTGAACGCCTTTCGGGATTTAAGCCGGGGCTTTGTTTCCACGCAGGGCCAAGTTAGTTGACCACCGCCAGCATGTAGCCGTCATAGCCGCGCGCGCCAACGGTTTGGATCACGGTGGCGGTGACACGCGGCTCAGCACCCGCTAGCGCCATGGTCTGGCGTACACCCTCCACCGCCTCATCGCCGCTACGCGCGTTCGCGACTTTGCCGCCTCGCACCATATTGTCGGCAACGATCACGCTGCCCGGCCGCGACAGCTTCAGGGCCCAGCGGAAATACTCGGGATAGTCATCCTTATTGGCATCAATGAAAAAGAAATCGAACGGGCCTTGGAGGGTGGGCAACAGATCGAGAGCAGCGCCGATTTTGATCGCGACACGATCCGCGGCCCCGGCTCTGGCCAAATTTGCCCGTGCCACCTCGGCATGGTGGGGATCATATTCCAGGCTGGTGAGATGACCGTCTTGTGGCAGCGCCCGCGCCAGCCACAGTGTGGAATAACCGCCCAGCGTGCCGATCTCCAATATCCGTTTGGCGCCGCTCATCTTGGCGAAAAGATAAAGCTGCTTGCCCTCGGCGGCGCTGACCGCAATATCGGGCAGTCCCGCCGCCCTGCTGGCGATTGAGACAGCAGCGTAGGACGGGTCCAGCTTAATAATGACTTCCGAAAGGTAAGCATCGACTTTCGTCCACGTCTCGCTCATGCGCAAATTCCTTTGCCTTCACGCCATTCTAGCGAGGGCGCGATGCTGAGTCATGACACGATAAGCGATCGCTCAGACCGGCGTCCCCAACTTGCCTGCATCAAGCAATTTGCCTTCATGCAGCACCAGGGCACGGTCCATTTTGCTGGCAAGTTGCAGATTGTGCGTGGCAATCAGCGCAGCGACACCTTCCGAGCGCACCAACGCCACCAGCGCATCAAACACACCCGCCGCCGTTTTGGGATCGAGATTGCCGGTCGGCTCGTCGGCCAAGAGAATGCGCGGATGATTGGCCAGCGCCCGGGCAATGGCGACGCGTTGCTGCTCACCGCCCGAAAGCTGGGCGGGGCGATGGCTGAGGCGGTCTTCCAGCCCCATCATCGTGAGAAGCCGCGTGGCTTCGATACTGGCCTCCTTGTGCGACAGCCCGGCGATCATCTGCGGCAGGACCACATTCTCCAGAGCCGAGAATTCCGGCAAGAGATGATGAGCCTGATAGACAAAGCCGATGGTCTGGCGGCGGATTGCCGTGCGTTCGCTATCCGAAAGCCCCGCAACCGTCACCCCACCGATAATGATGTCGCCGGAGGTCGGCGCTTCCAAGAGGCCCGCGATATGCAGCAGCGAGGATTTGCCCGCACCGGACGGACCGACCAAAGCGACGATCTCGCCCGCCATCAACACCGCATTGGCATCGCGGAAAATCTCAAGCTCGCCCGCACCCTCCCGGAAGACCCGTACAATATTCTGAAGCTCCAGGGCTGTGCCATCACTCATAACGAAGCGCCTCCACCGGATCGAGCCGTGCCGCCCGCCACGCAGGATAAATCGAAGCGAGGAAGCTTAAGCTTAGCGCCACCAGCACCACCACCGTTACCTCGCCCGCATCCATTTCCGCAGGCATGTGGCTGAGGAAATAGACTTCCGGATTGAACAGCGAGGTACCAGTCAGCTTCATCAAAAGCAGGCGAATGGATTCGATATTGGCGCAGAACAAAACGCCGATAAGAAAGCCGATGAAGGTGCCAGCCACGCCGATGCTCATACCGGCAATGAAGAACACCCGCATCACCGCACCGCGCGTGGCCCCCATGGTGCGCAAAATCGCGATATCGGCAGATTTGTCCTTCACCAGCATGTAGAGGCCGGAAACGATGTTGAGCGCCGCCACCACCACGATCAGCGTCAAGATCAGCGCCATCACATTACGCTCCACCTGCACGGCATCAAAGAAGGTGGATTGCGTTTCGCGCCAGGTGATGACACGCACATTCGGCCCTGCCGCTTGCTGCACCGCCGCAACCAGATCATCAACGCGGTCGGGATCGGCCACCATGGCTTCCAGACTGGGCACGCTATCGCCGAGATTGAAGAAAAGCTGTGCCTGATCCAGCGGCATGAAGACGATGGTACGGTCGTATTCGCTCATGCCGATGTTAAAGAGTCCTGCCACGGTGTAATTCTTCACTCGCGGCGTGGTGCCGAAGGGCGTCACATTCCCATGCATTCCCATCAGTTTCATATCGAGGCCCGGGGCGAGACCGAGCGATTGGGCTAGCCGCACGCCAATCAGCACGGTATCGTCGCCGTAGGTCTGCATCGCCACCGGCGATAGCGAGCTGGAGACCATGGCGAGGGCCTGCAAATCAGCCTTGCGGATGCCGCGGATCTGAACGCCGGTTGCTACTCCGTTGGCATCGACCGCAGCGAAGCCCGAGACCAGCGGCGTCACGTGCAAAATCCCCGGCACCTTGGTGATGCGCGCCGCCATGGCGTCGTAATCGGCGATGCCCTGCCCTTCATAACCTTGCACGATGATATGCCCGTTGAGGCCCAAGATGCGGCTCATCAGATCGTGGCGAAAACCATTCATCACCGCCATGACGATGATCAACGTGGCAACGCCCAGCGCAATACCCACCAGCGAAATCACCGAGATGATGGAGATGAAACTCTCAGCCCGCTTAGCGCGCAAATAGCGCGCGGCCAGCATCCATTCGAAGGGGGCAAAAGGGCGGGTGTTCGTCATGGAGCAAGGCCTGTATCGCGGACGGTTTATACAGAGTTTTGTCACCGGAGCCATAGTTAATGGCGCAACGCCCACCCGCCCCAGCGAAGAGCTTCTGCCAAGTACGCATTTTATGAATTCGACGTCATGGATCAGCCCCTCGTTGGCGACGCAACAGACGCTCAGGTCTGCGCTTTGCGGCGGGGCGCTTTAAGGTCTGCCGCCAGTTGCTCAAGAACCACCTTGGTTTTGGGTGGCATACGGCGTCCGAGCGGCAGAAGGGCATAGAGAGGAGGCCCGGGCGCATCGGCAGCGGGCAAGACATGACTGAGGTCCTTGGCAGCCACGTGCGGGGATGCCACGCGGTCGAAGATCTGGGCAATGCCGAGCCCCGCGATAGCCGCTTCCACCAGCGCCCGGCCATCGGAGAAGATCAAACCGGGCTTGGGCACGACCTCCGCCAATGTTCCCTTGTCGCTGACGGTCCAAGAACGCAAACGCCCGGACGCACCGCGGAATACAACCGCCTCATGCTGCAAGAGATCGGACACCGCCGTGACGCGGGGATGATCCGCCAGATAGGCCGGTGACGCATAGAGCCCAAGCTGCAAGGCGCACACTTTGCGCACGGTGATGCTGCCTCCCGGCGGCAACTCCCCAATGCGCAGCACAATGTCCCATCCTTCGCCGACCGGATCGGAAGCACGGTCATTGAGCGAAACATCCAGTGTGACGAGGGGATAGCGCTGCCGGATGGTAGCAAAGCTTGGCAGCAGCACACGGCCGAAGCCCACCGGAATGTCGAGCCGCACCCGGCCGGCTGGATGGGCTTTGCGCGCCGCCATGGCGGTTTCGGCTTCCTTTAAGCCCTCCAGTGCGGCCCGCGCGGCTTCGAGATATAATTCGCCGTCTTCGGTGAGACGAACCGCCCGCGTCGTCCGTTGCAACAGCTTGGTCCCCAACCGGGTTTCCAGCCGTTGCACAGCTTTTCCGATATTCGACTTGCTGGTACCGAGTTGGCCCGCAGCGCGGGTGAAACTCGCGTTCTGTGCCACCGCGATAAACATCGCGATGTCGGTGATGGGCACTGTTCCGCGATCGGCCATTATATCCTCCGGAGCGACAGTGAATTCCCTTTTTCCGGCTTAATCAACGGCTGTTCCCGGCCCATATCTGTTCTCGCAAAAGAACAAAGGGTACGGCTATGACACGGACGGCACTGATCGCTGGGGTGACGGGAATCGTCGGCTTCAATCTGGCGGAGCATCTTGCCGCTAAGGGCTGGGAGGTCGTTGGGCTGGCCCGCAATCCGAGCCACGATATCGCCGGCGTAACGATGAAAGCCGCCGATCTTCTCGACGAGCACGGTTTGGAACGAGCCCTGACCGGCATTTCCCCTACTCATGTTTTTTTCGCCACCTGGTCACGCCAGCCAACGGAAGCCGAGAACATCCGCGTCAATGGCGCCATGATGCGCAATCTTCTGGCGGTCCTGCAGCGCAAAAATTCCGTGCAGCATTTCGCCTTGGTGGGCGGGCTTAAAAGCTTCATCGGGCCGTTTGAAATGTATGGCAAGGTGGCACCGCCCTTGACGCCGCTGCGCGAAACCCTGCCGCGTCTCGAACTGCCGAATTTCTATTACGTTCTCGAAGATATGGTGGCCGTCGCGGCGGCGCGGGACGGCTTTGGCTGGAGCATCCATCGCCCCCACACCATTATCGGACACGCCCGCACCAGCGTCATGAATATGGGCACGACATTGGCCGTCTATGGCACCATCGCGCGAGAAACCGGCCGTCCCTTCCGATTTCCCGGCAATCTGCTGCAATGGAACGGCCTGACCGATGTGACGGACGCACGCATCGTGGCCCAACACATGGAATGGGCTGCCTTGGAACCGGCCGCGCGCAACCAAGCGCTTCACGTCACCAACGGCGATGTTTTCCGTTGGAAATGGTTGTGGGGTGAATTGGCCCAATGGTTGGGTGTCGAAGCATTGCCGCCAGATGCCACGCCCCTGACGCTGCAGCAGCAGATGGCCGATGCGACACCGGTCTGGGCCGAAATCGCAAACAAATATCAGCTCACGGAGCCTGCCCTGAACAAGGTGGCTTCGTTCTGGCATACCGATGCCGACCTTGGCCGGCCCTTTGAAGTCCTCACCGACATGTCGAAGAGCCGCCAGATGGGCTTTATGGGCTCCATCCCGAGCGAGCAATCCTTCACCCAGCTCTTTGCCCGCTTGCGGCAGGAAAAGATCATCCCTTAAGACGGCTGGCCGTCAGCCCTTCGCAAACCGGTTCAGAACCGCTTCCACCGAGAGTTCTTCCTTGAGGCCGGTCTTGCGGTTCTTCACCTCGATGAGACCCTTTTCCAGACCGCGGGGGCCGACCACCACTTGCCACGGAATGCCAATCAGCTCGGCGGTGGCGAATTTGGCGCCGGGGCGGTCATCGCGATCATCCAGCAGCACATCTTTGCCAGCCTTCTGCAGCTTGGCATAAAGCTCTTCGCAGGCCGCATCGGTCTTGGCATCGCCGGCTTTAAGATTGATGAGGGCGATATCGAAGGGCGCCACCGGCTCCGGCCAGATGATGCCGGCGTCGTCATGGCTGGCTTCGATGATGGCGCCGAGCAGGCGTGACACACCGATGCCGTAAGAGCCCATTTCCACCGGCACATCGTTGCCGTCGGGGCCCGTTACATTGGCGCGCATCGGCTCGGAATATTTGGTGCCGAAATAGAAAACCTGGCCGACTTCGATGCCGCGCGTGGACATGCGGCGCTCCTCCGGCACCTCGGCTTCAAAGCGCGCCTGATCGTGCACATCGCTGGTTGCGGCGTACATCGCCGAGCGGGCCTCCACGATAGGTGCCAGATCGCCATCGAAATCGGTATCGGCGGGCGGAATCGGCATGTCGAGCAAGTTCTTATCGAGATAGACTTGGCTCTCACCGGTCTCTGCCAGGACATGAAATTCGTGGGAAAGATCGCCGCCGATGGGGCCTGTATCGGCGCGCATCGGAATGGCCGTTAGCCCCATGCGGTCGAAGGCGCGCAGATAGGCAACATACATGCGGTTATAGGAACGGCGCGCCGCTTCCTTGTCGATGTCGAAGCTATAGGCATCCTTCATCAGGAACTCGCGGCCACGCATGACGCCGAAACGCGGCCGCACCTCATCGCGGAATTTCCACTGGGTGTGATAGAGGTTCAGCGGCAGCGCCTTGTAGGAGCGCACATAGCCGCGGAAGATTTCCGTCACCATCTCTTCGTTGGTGGGCCCATACAGCAGCTCGCGTTCGTGGCGATCGGTGATGCGCAGCATCTCGGGGCCATAGGCGTCATAGCGCCCGCTCTCGCGCCAAAGATCGGATTGCTGCAAGGTCGGCATCAGAATTTCGATGGCCCCAGCCCGGTCCATTTCCTCGCGCACGATCTGCTCGACCTTGCGCAGCACTTTGAAGCCCAGCGGCAACCAGGCGTAGATGCCCGCCGCTTCCTGGCGGATCATGCCGGTGCGCAGCATCAGCCGGTGCGAGACGATCTGCGCCTCGGAGGGGGTTTCTTTGAGGACGGGCAGGAAAAAGCGGGAAAGGCGCATTGTGGATATCCTGGGGATAAGTCAGCGGCGAAGCGAGCCCCCTTCATAGGCGGCGGAAGGCTTCGGGGCAAATGGCGATTTGATGCTCAGGCCGAGGCCCAGTTTTCGATTTGAAGACCCGGAATATGGCGGAAATCATCCTCGTTGTTGGTGACGAGGATTGACGCCGTAGCGATGGCATGGGCAGCGATCATGCCATCGAGATCCCTGCCCCAAACCCATCCCAATTGAGCAACGATCCGGCCATAGGTTTCGGCTGCAATTTGGTCAAAAGCGAATACAGGAATATTTTGAAGTAAGATGGCGATCTTTGCCCGCCGAATGGCAGCGTGTGCTGGTGTCTTAACCAGGCCGCGCGCTATCTCCCCACCGGTGCCATCGGCGCTAGCGGCTCCTGATACCGCATAGTCTCAATCAGGTTTCGCACATCAACGGGCGGCGGCGGCGGACCGGGGCGCAGGGTTTCCAGACTGTCGAGATCATAGGCGCGATGGGTTTCGCGTTCGGTGATAGTGCGCAGGCGCTGCTGGGCCTCATACCAGCGCAGTTTGCGCCCCGATTGCGAGCAAGTGCTGCGCTCCTCGCCAGAGGCGCCCCAGCGCAGCTCGACGCAATCGTAAGGATCGTAACTCAGCACATAAACGCGCCGCGCTGCCTCATTCAAATCCAGTGGCACCGGGCGCTTTTGCGAGTTCAGATAGGTCAGATCGCAAGCCTGGCTTTGCGCGTGGTAAGCGGCGAGCAGATCGCCCCGCAAATCGGTGCCGTCATAAACCAGGCGCGGATCGCGCCTCACCCACAAATCGATCATCGCCGCCATCTCGCGATAGAATTCCGCAAAGCCCGCGCGCAGGCGGGCGTCACGCGCAGGGGTCGCATATTTCTCCCAATCGCCGCCCGCATCGAAGATGTTGTACGGTAGCTGCGAGGGATGTGGCTGGTTTTGGATGTTTTCGGAAATCGCCAAATTGACAGTGCTGGCGCGATCCTTCATCTCGTTGCAAAAGCCACGTAGTGCCACGCGCAGCTCGTGCAGCGGATTGTAACGGGTCTTGCCGCCTGACATCGCAGTGCGGACATAGGCGTAAAGCCCCATTTCTTCGCCATCATAAACAAAGCGCGCCTTCTTGCTGTCGCCCTTCGGGTTGGGTTCTGTGCCGAGATATTGCACCAGCGAGAAATCAGCGATCCCTGCGTTGCCCGCCAGCACGATGCGCCCGCCGATCAAATGCCCCTTGCCGTCGCCATGGGCGCCTTTCAGTTGTTGCGGGCGCCAGTTTTTCAGGCCGCCGCCGAGCTTGGCCGGGCTTTGCCCGAACTGGCCGCCATAAACGCTGCGGGTGATGGTGAAATCGGGATGGGCATCCATGTAATAGATGCGCCCGTCGCTATCGATTTTGTAGATGATCCCGACATGGGCATTGGTATCGTAAATCACCGTACCCGAACGAATGACGCCAGGCGCGATAACGGGCGCATAGAAATCGGACAGCACCCCCTGAGCCTGAGCGGCATCGCTGCGATAGGTGGCGGAAGACACGGTTTCGATCACCTCCCGCACAGCGGAGGGGCCATTGATGCCCTCGCCGCGGTCGATGAAATCGCGGCGGCTGATGGGACGGTTGCCCGTGGTGTTGTGCTTCTCGTCGCCGGAGCTGGAAAATCCGTCCACGAAAGAAAACGGCAGGCCGTTCTTCCAGGCGTAATAGGCACGGAGCAGATACGGCCACTTGGCGCAATCGGTATCGATGTCGAGGAACGTCTGATCGCTGGCGCGGAAGGGATTGGCGGGATCGCGCAGGCAGCTTTGGGAGGAGGAACATTTGCTCTCGCCGAGGGCCCGGACAAAGCGCCCAAACCCTTCCTCGTCAGCAGCGGACCAATGGTCTTTGACAATGTGCCATGGGCCTTCGGCCCGTGCCGCCGGGAGAATCAAACACAGACAAAGCACCAACCCCGCCCAGATACGCATGCTGCGAAGCTCTGGCCTTGGAGTGCCCCTGTCAAGGCGCCGCATATGATAGCGCTACCTTTTTAGCAGCTGTAAATGGCAGCGCTGTCATTGCTGCCCTTAAGACACAGGTTCGCGAAATATTCGGCATATAGGGGACAGTGCTTACGCAATACAACGTGACAATTACATGAAATTCCCCTATCTACGGCGGCACATAAGCCGAAGAAAAAAAGGCCCACACTAGCTCGTGAACGGCCAAGTTCGGGGAGAGGTATCCGTCGGGGGGACCCTGCGGAAGGAAGGCCGGGCCAGCGCCCGGCCTTTCGCATTTTAGCCCTCCATTCCTTGCTTTTCATCGCGTTGCTGGGCGGTGCCGCGCGCTTTAGCCTGAGGCTCTGATTTGGGCCGGGGGCAAGAGCATGATCGCGCGTTTTTTCCAATTGTCCGCACACGGAACGACGTTACAGCGCGAGATTGTCGCCGGGCTCACCACCTTTCTGACGATGGCCTATATCGTCGTCGTCAACCCCTCGACCCTGCACGCGACGGGCGCCCTGCCCTATGAGCCGGTGTTCGTCGCCACCTGCCTCTCCGCCGCGCTGACGACCATCATGATGGGGGTTTATGCGAGGCTCCCGGTGGCGCTGGCACCGGGCATGGGGCTGAATGCCTATTTCGCTTACACCGTGGTTCCGGCGCTGAATGACGATTGGCAATTGGCGCTGGGCTGCGTCTTTCTCTCCGGCATCCTCTTCGTGCTGATCTCGATCACCCCGGCGCGCGAATGGCTGATCAATGCCATCCCCAAGAGTCTGAAACTCGCCATCGCCGCAGGGATCGGCTTCTTCCTTGCCTTCATCGGCCTCAGCAATGCCGGTATCGTGACCGGGGGCCATGGCGGCCTGCTGGTCACGGCCGGCAATTTGGCGAGCCCGGAAGTGCTGCTGGCCAGCGCGGGGCTGGCAATCATCTTTGCTCTCGCCTATCGCCGGGTGCTGGGGGCGGTGCTAATCGGCATTTTGGCCGTCACGATCTCTGCCATCGCTTTTGGCGTGAGCCCGGCGCCGGAAGCGATCGGCAGCCTGCCGCCCTCCATAGCGCCCACCCTGTTCGCGCTGCGTTTCGAGGGCGCCCCAGCGGCGCTGATTGCCACCAGCGTGTTGGTGTTCCTGCTGGTCGATATGCTGGACACCTCCGGCACGCTGACGGCGGTGGCCTATCAGGGCAATCTGCTCGACGAAAATGGGCGCTTTCCCAATGCCCGCCGGGCGCTAACCACCGATGCCGCAGGCACCGTGCTGGGAGCCCTGCTCGGCACCTCGCCGGTGACGGCCTATATCGAAAGCGCCGCGGGTATCCAGGCGGGCGGACGCAGCGGGCTGACGGCTGTGGTGGTCGGCATCCTTTTCCTGCTGGCGCTATTCTTCAGCCCCCTCGCCAAGGCCATTCCCGCCTTTGCCACCGCACCGGCGCTAATTTTCGTCGCCGTGCTGATGGTCAAGGGGCTGAAGGA
>JAATGP010000060.1 GCA_015654635.1 Alphaproteobacteria bacterium
GTCGTTCAGATCGGACGTCGCGAAGCGGCCGCCATCGAGCGGCACCAACGGGCGCAGTTCCGGCGGGATGACCGGGATAACCGTCATGATCATCCATTCCGGGCGATTGCCGGAATCGATGAAGGCTTCGACGACCTTCAAACGCTTGACGAGCTTCTTGGGCTTTTCGCCGCCGTTGCAGGTGGCGATTTCGGCGCGCAGATCCTCAGCCAGCTTGGGCAGATCGATCGCCTGCAGCAAGTTGCGGATGGCTTCGGCGCCGATCATGGCGGTGAAGCTGTCGTTGCCGTATTCGTCTTGGCTCTTATAGAACTCGTCTTCGGTCAGGAGCTGACGCTCCTTGAGCGGGGTCAGGCCCGGCTCAATGACGACGTAGTTTTCGAAATAGAGGATGCGCTCCAGATCCTTTAGCGTCATATCGAGCATCAAGCCGATGCGCGACGGGAGCGACTTCAGAAACCAGATATGGGCAACCGGCGAGGCCAGTTCGATGTGGCCCATGCGGTCGCGGCGCACTTTCTGCACCGTCACTTCAACGCCGCACTTTTCGCAGACGATGCCCTTGTACTTCATCCGCTTGTACTTGCCGCACAAGCATTCGTAATCCTTCACCGGCCCGAAAATACGGGCACAGAACAATCCATCGCGCTCCGGTTTGAAGGTGCGATAATTGATCGTCTCCGGCTTTTTGATCTCGCCGTGGCTCCAGCGCAGGATCTGGTCTGGGCTCGCCAGCGAAATTTTAATCCGGTCGAAGGTTGGGACCTCCTTACCGGCCGAAAAGACGTTCATAAGTTCTTGGTTCATTTCGACTCTCTTTCGAGTTCGCGTCTGTATTCGATCATGCCGCCTTCACCCTTCGACTGGCCCCGGGTGAAGGCCCTCACCAGGTTCTGCCGCGCCGGGCCCGATAGGATGGGCGTCGAAGCGCGGGGAACCTCACAAACGTCTATCCGTTCACCAACTCGACATTGAGGCCGAGTGAACGCATTTCCTTGACCAACACATTGAAGCTTTCGGGGATACCCGCTTCAAACGTGTCCTCGCCGCGGACGATGGCTTCGTAGACTTTGGTGCGGCCGGCGACGTCATCCGATTTCACGGTCAGTATTTCCTGCAACGTGTAAGCGGCGCCGTAAGCCTCCAGAGCCCACACCTCCATTTCACCGAAGCGCTGGCCGCCGAACTGTGCCTTGCCGCCCAAAGGCTGCTGGGTAACGAGGCTGTAGGGACCAATCGAGCGGGCATGGATCTTGTCATCGACAAGATGATGCAGCTTCAGCATGTAGATGTAGCCGACCGTGACTTTGCGCTTGAAGCTTTCGCCCGTGCGCCCGTCATAGAGCGTGGACTGACCGCTTTCGTGCAAGCCCGCCTGCTGGAGCATGTCAACAATGTCCGGCTCCTTGGCACCATCGAACACCGGCGTGGCAATCGGCACACCGGCACGCAGGTTTTCGGCCATATCCGCCAAGCCCGTATCGTCAATTTCGTTGAGACGTTCGTCGTTGTTGTAGATCGTCTTCAATTGACGGCGCAGCGGCTCGTATTTGCCGTCGCGCTTAAGCTTATCGAGGGTCTCGCCGATCTTCTTGCCCATGCCGGCGCAAGCCCAGCCCAAGTGGGTTTCGAGAATCTGCCCGACGTTCATGCGCGAAGGCACACCCAGCGGATTCAACACCAGATCGACCGCGGTGCCGTCTTCCAGATACGGCATGTCCTCGATCGGCAGGATGCGGCTGATCACGCCCTTATTGCCGTGACGGCCGGCCATCTTATCGCCCGGCTGCAGCTTGCGCTTCACCGCCACGAAGACCTTGACCATCTTCATCACACCCGGCGCCAACTCGTCGCCGCGGCGCAACTTTTCGACCTTATCGGCGAAGCGCTTGTCGAGGCGGGATTTGGATTCGTCGTACTGCTTGCGCAAGCCTTCGATCTCGGCCATCGCCTTTTCGTCGCGCAAACCGATCTGCCACCACTGATGACGCGGAATGCTGTCCAGAACCGACTGCACGAGCCTAGTTTCCGGCGCCATGTTGCGCGGGCCGGACGCCGCCGTGTTGTCGAGCAGGATTTCCTGGAAGCGCGCGAAGATGTTGCGCTCGAGGATTGAGAGTTCGTCATCACGGTCTTCGGCCAGACGCTCTTCCTCGGCACGCTCGATCGCCATGGCGCGCTGGTCCTTGTCAACGCCGTGACGGTTGAAGACGCGCACTTCGACGATCGTGCCGGTGACGCCCGGCGGAACGCGAAGCGAGGTATCGCGGACATCGGCGGCTTTTTCGCCGAAGATGGCGCGCAGCAGCTTTTCTTCCGGCGTCATCGGGGTTTCGCCCTTCGGCGTCACCTTGCCCACCAGAATATCGCCCGCATTCACGTCGGCACCGATATAGACGATGCCGGCTTCGTCGAGGTTCTTGAGGTTTTCTTCGCCGACATTGGGAATGTCACGCGTGATTTCCTCAGGCCCGAGCTTGGTATCGCGTGCCATCGTCTCGAATTCCTCGATATGGATCGAGGTGAAGACGTCATCGCGCACGATGCGTTCGGAGATGAGGATGGAGTCCTCGTAGTTGTAGCCATTCCACGGCATGAAGGCGACGAGCGCATTCTTGCCGAGGGCCAAATCGCCCAGCTCGGTGGAGGGACCATCGGCAATGATGTCGCCTTTGGCCAGACGTTCGCCGACCTTCACCAGCGGCTTCTGCGTGATGCAGGTTGACTGGTTGGAACGCTGGAACTTCTTCAGGCGGTAGATGTCGATACCCGGCTTGGTGGGATCTTCTTCTTCCGTGGCGCGGATAACGATACGGGTGGCATCCACTTGATCGACGATACCGGCCCGGCGGGCCGAAATGGCAGAACCAGAGTCACGCGCCACGACTTCTTCCAGACCGGTGCCGACGAACGGCGCCTCCGGCTGCAAGAGCGGCACGGCCTGACGCTGCATGTTCGACCCCATGAGGGCGCGGTTGGCGTCATCGTTCTCGAGGAACGGCACCAAGGCGGCTGCGACCGACACAAGCTGCTTGGGCGACACGTCGATGAAGTCCACCTGATCGGGTGTCGTCATCAGGTAATCGCCGTGGCGGCGGCAAGAAACAAGCTCGTCGGTGATGCGGTTTTTGCTGTCGAGCGTCGCGTTGGCCTGGGCGATGGTGTACTTCGCCTCTTCCATCGCCGACAGATACTGCACATCGTCCGTCACGTGCTTGTTGTGCACGCGGCGGTAAGGACTTTCGATGAAGCCGTATTTGTTGACGCGGGCATAGGTCGCCAGTGAATTGATGAGACCGATATTCGGGCCTTCCGGCGTCTCAATCGGGCAGATACGGCCGTAATGCGTGGGATGCACGTCGCGCACTTCAAAACCGGCACGTTCGCGCGTCAGACCGCCCGGTCCAAGGGCCGACATGCGACGCTTGTGGGTGACTTCCGACAGCGGATTGGTCTGATCCATGAACTGCGACAGCTGCGAGGAGCCGAAGAATTCACGCACCGCGGCGGCCACCGGCTTGGCGTTGATCAGATCGTGCGGCATCACCGTGTCGATATCGACGGCGCTCATCCGCTCTTTGATGGCGCGCTCCATGCGCAACAGGCCGATGCGGAACTGGTTCTCCATCAACTCGCCAACCGACCGCACGCGGCGATTGCCGAGATTGTCGATGTCGTCGATTTCGCCGCGGCCATCGCGCAACTCCGCGAGGGCTTTGACGATGGCGACGATATCGTCCTTGCGCAGCACGCGCATGGTGTCGGGCGCATCCAGGTTCAGGCGCATGTTCATCTTGACACGGCCGACGCTGGAAAGGTCGTAGCGCTCGGAGTCGAAGAAGAGCTGATTGAACAAGGTCTCTGCCGTGTCGAGCGTGGGCGGCTCGCCCGGGCGCATGACGCGGTAGATATCGATTAGCGCCTGCTCACGGCTGTGATTCTTGTCCACCGCCATGGTGTTGCGAATATAGCCGCCGATGGTGATGCCATCGACGTTGATGATTTCAATCTCGTCGAAACCGGCTTCCGCCAGCACTTCGAGATTGGCCTCGGTCAGCTCTTCGCCCGCTTCGACGAAGATTTCGCCGGTCTCGGGGTTGACCATATCAAGCGCGGAATAGCGGCCGAGGAGTTCCTCGACACCCATGGCGATCATCTTGACGCCATCTTCTTGCCACTTGCGCAGGCCGCGCTGGGTGACTTTGCCGCCCAACTCGATAATGGCTTCGCCGGTCTTTGCGTTCTTCCACTCGGTGTTGGTTTTGACGTTCTTCATCCACACCGGCTCAAGCGCGGTGACGAAGCTGCCGTCCTTCTGACGCTTGTAGGCGATCTTCTTGTAGAAGCTCTCGAGAATCTGTTCCTGATCCAGGCCCAGGGCATAGAGCAGTGTGGTCACCGGCAACTTGCGGCGGCGATCGATGCGCACATGCACGATATCTTTGGCGTCAAATTCGAGATCGAGCCAGGAGCCACGATAGGGAATGACGCGGGCGGCGAAGAGAAGCTTGCCCGAGGAATGGGTTTTGCCCTTGTCGTGATCGAAGAAGACGCCCGGCGAACGATGCATCTGCGAAACGATCACCCGCTCCGTGCCGTTAACGACAAAGGTGCCGTTCTCGGTCATAAACGGAACATCGCCCATGTAAACGTCTTGTTCCTTGATGTCCTTGACCGACTTGGCGCCGGTTTCCTGGTCCACATCGAACACGATGAGACGCAACGTCACCTTTAAGGGCGCCGCAAAGGTCATCGAGCGCTGTTGGCACTCCTCCACGTCATATTTGGGTTCTTCAAAGTAATAATCGACATACTCCAGGCGCGATACTTCCTGAAAATCCTGAATCGGAAATACCGAGGCGAACACCGCCTGCAGCCCTTCATCCTTGCGCACGCCCACTTCGGGCTTATCCACTTGGAGGAATTGGTCGTAGGAGGTCTTCTGGACCTCAATGAGATTGGGCATCTGCGCAACTTCGACCATCTTGCCGAAGTACTTGCGAAGCCGCTTGCGTCCCGTGAATGAAAGAGCCATCCGCCGATCCTTACCTTCCGTGTAACCCGCCAAGCCGTGGCGCACGGTCCGGGAAAAAACAAATGCGCTGCCCGGACTGCGCTTTAAAGCGAAAACCACCGCCTCTTCCGGGGCGGTTCCCCGTCCCGGAAGAGCGATGCTGGTATGAAATATGCACGCGCTCGCGGTTTTTCAAGCCGCCGCGCCTCCTTACGTAAGATCGACCTTTGCACCAGCGTCTTCGAGCTGCTTCTTGATCTTGGCCGCTTCGTCCTTGCTCACATCGGCTTTGACTTCCTTTGGAGCGCCTTCGACGAGGTCTTTGGCTTCCTTCAGGCCCAGGCCGGTGATCGCACGGATCTCTTTGATCACGTTGATCTTCTTGTCGCCAGCGGCAACCAGGACGACCGTGAATTCGGTCTTCTCAGCAGCCGGAGCGGCAGCAGCAGCAGCCGGAGCAGCAGCAGCAGCCGGAGCAGCAGCCGAAACGCCCCACTTTTCTTCGAGGGCCTTCGCGAGTTCAGCCGCCTCGAGGACCGTCAGGGCCGAGAGGTCGGTAACCAGTTGTTCGATATTCGCCATGGTAAATGTCCTTTTTCAGTGTACGGATTTGAATGGTAAGGTTGTCGCTTACGCCGCTTCTTCTTTGTTGGCATACGCGCTGATGACCCGGGCCAGCTGGCTTGCGGGCGCCGCAATGACGCCTGCAATCTTGGTGGCCGGAGCCTGGATGAGGCCGATAAGCTTGCCTCTCAGCTCGTTGAGCGACGGCAATGTCGCCAGGGCTTCCACGCCCTTGGCATCCAAAGCCACCGATCCCACCGATCCACCCAGAACAACGAGTTTGGCGTTGTCCTTGGCATAGGCGACCATCACTTTCGAAGCCGCTACGGGGTCTTTGCTGAACGCAATACCCGTGGGGCCTTTGAAGAGATGGCTGATGCCTTCGATCGGCGTACCCGAAAGCGCACGTACGGCCAGACGGTTCTTGGCAACCTTGAACGAAGCTCCGGCCGCGCCCATGCGCGTGCGAAGATCGCTCAATTGTGCCACCGTCAAGCCCTTGTAGTGGGCGACAACCACGGAGCCGGACTCGGCAAAGACGCCTTTCAGCTCTTCGACGACGACCGTCTTCTTGGCTTTCTCCACTGTGCTCTCCTTTTTTCCGGCTCTGCTTTCGCTTCGCCGGATCACCCGATACACGTGACGATCCGTGCACCGCCCTGTTGCGAATCCTGCCCCAGGGTTCAAATCCGAACCCCGTCTGCGCTGGGATGTTTAAGCCCCTAAAGGCCCCAACGGTCTCGGACAGGTATTCCGGTCATCGCCGACCGGAAACTGTTTGCAGGGTGTTGGGCGACTGGCACCCTCGCCCTGCGAATTTCCATTACGCGTCAGCCGAGCCCGCATTGACCGACGGGAGCGAAACCTTCACGCCCGGGCCCATGGTGGAGCTGAGAGAAACCTTCTTCACATAGGTGCCCTTGGCGCCCAGCGGCCGTGCCTTGACGACGCTATCGACGAACGCCTTGACGTTGGCGACGATGGCATCTTCGGCAAAGCTTGCCTTGCCGACACCGGCCTGCACGATACCGGCCTTTTCGACGCGATATTCCACGGCGCCGCCCTTGGCGTCGCTGATCGCGGTCTTCACGTCCATGGTCACAGTGCCCACCTTCGGGTTCGGCATCATGCCGCGAGGTCCGAGCACCTTACCGAGACGGCCGACGAGGCCCATCATGTCCGGGGTCGCGATGCAGCGGTCGAAATTGATTTCGCCCTTCTGAATCGTTTCGGCCAGATCTTCGGCGCCGACGATATCCGCACCGGCAGCCCGGGCTTCATCGGCCTTGGCACCCTTGGCGAAAACGGCAACGCGCAAGCTGCGGCCCGTGCCCGACGGCAGCGAAACCACACCACGGACCATCTGATCGGCATGACGCGGATCGACGCCGAGATTCATTGAAAGCTCGATGGTCTCATCGAACTTCGCCGTAGCGCGCGCCTTGATCAGCTTGACCGCTTCTTCAATCGCATAGGCCTTGACGACATCGACGCCCTCGACGGCCTTCTTGTAACGCTTGGAAATTTTTGCCATCGATCCTACTCCCGAACCTGAATGCCCATCGAACGCGCAGACCCTTCGATCAGGCGCATGGCCATCTCGACATCGTTGGCGTTGAGGTCTTTCATCTTGGCTTCGGCGATCTCGCGGACTTGGTCCTTGGTTACGGAGCCGACGAAATCGCGGCCCGGCAGCTTGGAACCGCCCTGCAAATTGGCGGCCTTCTTGAGGAAGTAAGACGCGGGCGGCGTCTTCATCTCGAAGGTGAAGGACTTGTCCGAGAACACGGTGATGGTCACCGGGATCGGCATGCCCTTTTCCTGGTCCTGCGTCTTGGCGTTGAACGCCTTGCAGAACTCCATGATGTTGAGGCCGCGCTGGCCCA
>JAATGP010000029.1 GCA_015654635.1 Alphaproteobacteria bacterium
CCCTGATGAAGCCGAGCGCCTATCTGATCAACACTTCCAGAGGCCCGATCGTCGATGAAACGGCTCTTATCGCGGCGCTTAGAGCCGGACGGATCGCCGGAGCAGGACTGGACGTCTACGGCGCCGAGCCGCTGCCGCCCGACCATCCGTTGCGGTTCCTGCCGAACGTGACGCTGTCCCCCCACCTTGGGTACGTCACCCGCGAACTTCTGGGGGTTGTCTATTCCGACACTGTGGAAGCTGTGACGGCTTGGCTGGATGGAAAGCCCGTTCGGATCGTGAACCACGAGACTCTGCAGCGTTAAGCATCGACGGGAAAATATTTTAATCGAAATTGGGATTGGCGTGCCCTCAGCATCGCATATACCTAGGTGATCTAAGATGCCTGATTGGCGCTAGGTGTACGAAATATACTTTGAGTGTTCCCTTCGCCATGGAGCTGCTGCACGTGACCCTGCCATCCCCCGATATCCTGTTCCGGCCCTTTCAGCTCAAGTCGCTATCACTTCCCAACCGCATCGTTATGGCGCCAATGACACGCGCGTTCGCGCCGCAGGGCGTGCCAGGCGCGGCCAACGCTGCTTATTATCGGCGCCGCGCGGAGGGCAGCGTAGGTCTCATCCTGTCCGAGGGGACGGTCGTCGATCGCCCGGCGTCGCGGAATCATCCGGGAATTCCCTTCTTCCATGGCGCGGCGGCGCTTGCCGGCTGGCGGGGCATCATCGATGCGGTGCACGAGGCGGGTGGGCGCATGGGGCCGCAGCTCTGGCACACCGGCGCAGTCAAGAGCTTTCAGACGGAGTGGGAACCCGAGGCTCCGGTCGAGAGCCCGTCCGGCATCGATGCACCGGGCGTCGAACGCGGAGTTGCGATGGACGATGCGGCGATTGCCGATACGATCGCGGCTTTCGCCATGGCCGCGGCGGACGCCAAACGGCTCGGCTTCGACACGGTCGAACTGCATGGAGCGCACGGCTATCTCATCGACCAGTTCTTCTGGGCCGGCAGCAATCGCCGCGACGATCGTTATGGCGGCGCGACGATCCGCGAGCGCGCCCGCTTCGCGGCCGAGATCATCGCCGCCGTGCGCGCCGCGGTTGGGTTCGACTTCCCGATCATCATCCGCCTGAGCCAGTGGAAGCAGCAGGATTTCGCCGCCCGCCTCGCGGACACGCCGGACCTGATGGCCGACTGGCTCCAGCCGCTGGTCGAGGCGGGGGCGGACGCGCTCCATTGCTCGCAGCGCCGTTTCTGGGAACCGGAGTTTCCGGAGATCGACGGCGAGAACGGTCTCAATTTCGCGGGCTGGGCGAAAAAGCTGACCGGCGCCGTCACCATCAGCGTAGGCTCGGTGGGTTTGTCGGGTGACTTCATGGCCGCCTTTAGCGGGGAAGCCTCAACCACCGTTGGCCTCAACCGGCTGATTGCGCGCATGGAACGCGACGAGTTCGACCTGATCGCGGTTGGCCGCGCTCTGATCAGTGATCCGCAGTGGGTTGCCAAGGTCCGCGCCGGAGATGCGGCCGGTCTGCGCGGCTTCGAAGCTTCGGCGTTGGCGGAACTCGTCTGACGACTGCGAAGAAGGAGACGCGCCAGTTATCGCCGCGCCTTCGGGTGTTCATCGACTGGGTGGCAGAGCAGTTCCACGCCAAGACTGTCCCGATGTAGCGAGACCTGCGCAGCCGCGACGGACGTGTGCTGCCGGGTGGGCATAGGTTCTCTGCTCGGAGAAGTGACTCCTGAAGAAAACTGGCGGAAAAGAAAGGATTCGGCCCCCCGGTACAGTTTTGATTTTTGAACGTGTTTCTCGATGGCGTGAGCGGTTCCTTTCTGTTGTAGGACAGAGTTTCGGAAAACCTTGGGATTACGTTCATCGTCGAGAAGCGACGTCATAAGAAGCTCTAGGTCATTTCGAGATGTTGAGCGGAATTACCTTCATCGCGCGTAGTTGTTCGAATTGCCCGCGGAACATCTCTTCCGTATCGATGCAGGCTTGGAAGCCCGCCCGTCGCGCCTTGATCGTGCTGCTGATGTTGTCGAACCCGCTGGCGAAGATGAAGTCGCCGAACGGCCAGGACGCCACCTTGTCGTACGGGATGGGAATAAGCCCATATCTGGCGACCATCGTGTCCCAGAGAGGGCTCTTGTCGGCCATATACGTCGCCAGCGACATTGGGATGGGATCTGCCCACTCCATCTCGAACATGCGTGCAAGCTTCGGCCACAGGTGCTGCCAACGAAAGTAGTCGCCATTCGTGATATTGAATATTTCGTTGGAAGCGTTGGAACTCGTCCCGGCCCAATCTGTGGCTTCCGCCAGAATTTCGGCAGAGCTCACTTGATAGAGCGCTCGATAGGCGGCCTCGGGCCCGGGAAAGCGTAGCGGAATACCAAGTTCCTTCGAGATCGCGGCATAGACCGCGATGACGGTCAAAAGGTTCATCGGATTGCCGGTCGCAAAGCCACAGACCGCTTCTGGCCGCAACGCGGTGAAGGTCCACGCCTTGCCCTGTTGGCGTACTCTTAGATGGTCTTCCTGGTCGTAATAGAAGTTCGGCGGCATCAAGCGCGGATCGTCTTCGCGAGCTGGTGTCTTGAACGGTCCGAGGTCCGCGCCATAAGCCTTGCCACCTTGATAAAAACTGATGTGCCGCAGAGTTGGCGAGGTCTCCTCGACGGTATCCAGAAGATTGCGGAGGATAGCGACGTTCACCGTGCTCTTCTCGGCGGCAGTTGCCTTCTCAATATAGGCGCCGAAAACGATGTGGGTGACGTCTCGCACGCCAGCCAAGCGCTCGCGCACCTGATTGGGGTCTAGCAGATCGACAGATAGCGCTTCGACCCCCGCTATCGGATGTTCGGCGCGCCGCGACAAGCCAATGACTTCGGTATCCGGTTGCGACGCGAGCCGGATGGCAGCGGCGCGGCCGATCACGCCATACACGCCCGCGACGATTACTTTTCTGCGCATAAGAACATCCTTGCGGTGATGGGTGGCGCGGCTTGCGGAGTCCTTCAGCCTGCGCGATAGCGCTCCAGCCAGTGTGCATAGGGCGCCGGGAGGATCCAAGCGGCTTTGTCTATGCCGAGTTCACGGGCGGCACGATAAGGCCAATGCGGATTCGCCAGCAGCGGGCGGCCAAGCGAAACCAGATCGATTTTGTCGTCGGCGATCAATGCGTTGGCCTGGGCCGGTTCGCTAATGAACCAGCTCGTCGTGGCAGGCAGTCCTGTCTCGCGGCGCACGCGCTCCGCGCCATGAAGGCCGGTCCCCACGGGATCTCTGCTGTCGGCGTGGAGAATCCCATGCTGACGTCAATGATGTCCAAGCCGGCGGCCTTGAAGCGGCGCACCATCTCAATGCCTTCTTCTAGATCGTTGGAGCCGTCGAATTCGGTGACGCCGAACCGCGCTGCTAGCGGCAGATGTTCCGGCCACACCGCGCGGACGGCAGTGAGGGTCTCGATCAAGAAGCGGGCGCGCCCCTCGAAATCGCCACCATAGGTGTCGTCGCGCTTATTCGACCAAGTCGAAAAGAAGCTCTGCGCGAGATAGCCGTGGGCAAAATGCAGCTCGAGCCATTCGAAGCCGGCATCGCGGGCGCGGCGGGCGGTGGCCACGAAATTCGCTTTGACCCGCTCGATATCGGAAAGCGTCATGGCCCGTGGCACCTTGGGCAGATTGGCGCCAAAGGCGATGGCCGAGGGCGCAATGGTGTCCCATCCGCGCGGATCATCTGCCGCAATATGATTATCCCCCTCCCATGGCCGGTTGGCGCTGGCTTTGCGGCCGGCATGGGCGATCTGAATGCCGGGGACAGCGCCGGCAGCCTTGATTGCCGTTACCGCTTTGCTCCAAGCGTCAACCCTGTTCATCGTTCCAAAGACCGGCGCAGCCCGGGGTGATCCGGCCCTCAGGCGAGACCGCGGTCGCCTCGGCAATCACTAGGCTGGCGCCGCCGCGGGCGAGGCTGGCCAGATGCACGTGATGCCAATCGGTGATGACGCCATCATCCGCCGAATACTGACACATAGGGGAGACCACGATGCGGTTCTTCAGGGTGATGTCTTTCACCGTGAAGGGGGTAAACAAGGATGGCATGGGGGTCTCCTGCTAGAGGCGGGGCACTGGAGCGCTATCGATGGTATACGATAGTTCGAATATATTCGAACATTGAAATAAAGGCAAGATCACGCTAACGTCCGCCATGCGCACGATCCATCATCCCGCCATTGAAGAGGTGGCCCTGAGCCAAGTGCTTTACGCGCTGAGCGATCCCGTGCGGCTGCGTGTGGTGCAGCAACTGGCGCAGGGCGGCGAAGCCACCTGTTCGGCGCTGGATTGTGGGCGGCCTAAGTCGAGCATGTCGCACCACTTCCGCGTCTTGCGCGAGGCCGGTCTCGTGCGTACCCGGACCGACGGCCCAGTTCACATGAACGATCTTCGCCGCAGTGAGATCGACCAGCGATTTCCTGGGCTCTTGGCTGCCGTGCTGGCATCTGGACAAGAGCTAGTCCGCCCTCGGTGAGATGGTGTATCGCTTCGGCGCCGAGCAGCGCTGACGCATTATGCTATGGTCGGACTGCGCAGAAACGAGGCGGCTATGAAAAGTCTGCCGATCGGCAAAGCCTTCACGTTGTTAGAACCGGGACCGGTTATCCTGGTCACGACAAATGACGGCCAAAAAGACAATGTGATGACCATCACCTGGACCATGGTGCTCGACTTTTCGGCGTCTTTTGCCATTGCGAGCGGGCCTTGGAACTATTCCTTTGCCGCGCTTCAGGAAACGAAGGAATGCGTGATTTCGCTGCCGACGGTGGACCTGATCGATACGGTCGTCGGTGTGGGAACATGCTCCGGGAAAGATACGGACAAGTTCGCAACCTTCGGGCTCACGCGTGTGAAAGCCAAGCATGTTCGCGCGCCGCTCATCAAAGAGTGTCTCGCCAATATCGAATGCCGGGTGGTCGATATCATCGCTCGGCACAACATCATCGTCCTGGAAGGTGTTGCCGCCTATTTTGATAGTTCGCGCAAAGAAAAAAGAACGATCCATGCTGTTGGCGATGGCACCTTTGTCGTGGACGGGCGCAAGATGGACCGGAAAAAGATGATGCAATCCAAACTTCCAAGCGGAATATAGGGTTCGCCCAATTTTTGCTGTTTCTCTTTGCGTTCCGTCTATCCCGCGTCTTCAACCGGCTGTGTCTTTGCACGAAAATCAATCGCGAGGTTCGTCGCTACCTTTGTGGTCGCGGTGACGGTGGTTGTGGCTGCCGCTCACGCCCGGCGGTTCGGTGTCGATACCAAAATTTATATCGCCACCTCATCTTGATTATATATGATGATCGTCATATGTAAGTTCTTGGCCGGTCGCTGGGACCGTGGAGGTCGATTGCGGTGAGGCTCCGTCGCGCTGAAGAAGGCCGTGCGGAACCCGCGTCAGGAAAACAAATGCGTCGTATTGTTGTAACGGGTATGGGAGCTATCAGCCCGCTTGCTGTGGGTGTGGAGCCGACTTGGTCACGGCTCTTGGCAGGTCAATCGGGTATCCGGCGGCTGCCCGATGCGATCGTGGCCGATCTCGGCACCAAGATCGGCGGAACTATTCCCGACCATAGCGCCGATCCCGTCGCAGGGTTTGATCCTGATGTGCTCGTCTCCGCCAAGGACCAGCGCAAGATGGACCGCTTCATCCTGCTCGCACTTGTGGCGGCGGAGGAAGCCATCATGCAGTCGGGGTGGAAACCTGCCACGCCGCGCGAACAACAGCGCACCGCGACCATCATCGCCTCCGGGATTGGGGGCTTTCTCGCCATCACCGAAGCTGTGCGAACGGCAGACCAGCGCGGCGTACGGCGCCTTTCGCCTTTCACGGTGCCGTCGTTTCTCGTGAATCTTGCCGCCGGGCAAGTCTCGATCCGACACGGTTTCAAAGGACCGATCGGCGCCCCCGTCACAGCCTGCGCCGCCGGTGTGCAGGCGATTGGCGATGCCACCCGTCTCATCCGGGCGGGTGAGGCCGATGTTGCGATATGCGGCGGCGCCGAGGCCTGCATCAACACCGTCAGCCTCGGTTCCTTTGCGGCGGCGCGCGCCCTATCAACGGATTTCAACGATCATCCCGAACAGGCATCTCGCCCCTTCGACGCTGCGCGCGACGGCTTCGTGATGGGGGAGGGCGCCGGCATTCTCGTCATCGAGGCGCTCGATCATGCCTTGGCAGGCGGAGCGACGCCGCTCGCCGAGCTCGTCGGCTACGGTACGACGGCTGACGCCTATCACATCACCTCGGGACCGGAAAACGGCGACGGCGCCAAGCGGGCGATGGAGATTGCGCTCGATCAGGCCTGCATCCGGCCGGGGGATGTCCGCCATCTCAATGCCCATGCCACCTCTACATCCGTGGGAGACAGGGGCGAGATCGAGGCGATCAAGGCCGTATTCGGCCGCCAAGGCGCCATCGCGGTCAGCGCCACCAAGTCGGCGACCGGGCATCTTCTGGGTGCGGCCGGAGGTCTCGAGGCAATCTTTACGGTGCTCGCGTTGCGCGATCAGATCGCACCGCCGACCCTCAATCTCGAAACGCCGGACCCGGCCGCTGACGGCATCGACATCGTCGCCAAGGCCGCGAGACCCATGGCAATGGAATATGCGATTTCCAACGGTTTCGGCTTTGGCGGCGTGAACGCGAGTGTGCTGTTCCGCCGTTGGCATGAGAACGTGGCCTGACCTTTCCAATCATGATTTTTTGGAGACCGAGACATGATTCAGACCCTTGCTGTAGAACACCGTGAGCATGTAAGCGTGCGAACGTACGAAGACGTCATCACCGCTTTCGAGCAGGCGACCGGAAGTGTGGAAGAGGGTTTCGATATCGTCGCCGCTGACGCCCACAACGCCACCGATTTCGAGCGCATCTTCATGGCGCGCGCGGGCAGCAGCGGCTTCATGCGCTTTCTCACCGTCGATCACGGCGGCTGGCTTGCGCTTTTCGACCGGCCGAGCAAGGCGATCATGTATGTGATCGGCAATCCGCTGATCGCCATCACCATGCTGAAGCACCATATCGGCGCTGGTCTCAACGTGCCCGTCCGCATCTATATTTTCGAAGGCGATGACGGGAAGGCGCGGGTTGCCTATGATCTTCCCTCCACGCTGATGAGCGGTCTCACCAATCCGGCCGTGACGGAAGCGGCAAAGAAGCTCGACGCCAAGCTCATTGCTCTCGCCGAACAGATCAGCGGCACGCTTGCTTGATCCGGGGCGAGCGCTGGGAAAGTGTCGACGGTCTATCAAGTCAGCAACATCTTGGGCAATGGGATTGATGGGTCAGCTCTAGCAGGCTGTTGAAATAGTCCCTGGCATCGACCGCATGAACATGATTCCCTGGCGTTGAGGTTGCGCCGGGGGATGATGGATGCGCGGGAGCGACGAACGGTATGGATCTCTGTTCAGCTATGTTGACCTGGAATCGCGGGTTCGCAAAGACCACCCGCTGCGGACGATCCGGGAGATCGCCAACGCCACGCTGGCCGATTTGTCGGCGGATTTTGACAGGCTCTACACCGACTTTGGGCGCCCCTCGATTGCGCCGGAGAAACTGCTGCGGGCGATGCTGTTGCGGGCGTTCTGCGGGGTTCGCTCGGAACGGCTGTTGATGGAGCGGCTGGAGTTCGACCTGTTGTTCCGCTGGTTTGTCGGGCTCGGGGTGGACGACACGGTATGGGACCACTCGGTGTTCTCGGAGAACCGGGACCGTCTGTTGGAAGGTGAGATTGCCGCCAAGTTCCTGGCCGCGATCCTGGCCCAGCCGCGGGTGAAGAAGCTGTTGTCGAGCGAGCGCTTCGCGGTGGACGGCACGCTGATCGAGGCGTGGGCGTCGATCAAGAGCTTCCGGCGCAAGGACGGCAAGGACAACGATTACGACGGACCGGGACGCAATGCCGAGCACAGCTTCCACAAGGAGAAGTGCTCCAACGAGACCCATGAGAGCACGACCGATCCCGAAGCCCGGCTCTACAAGAAGGGTGACGGCGAGCCAGCCAAGCTCTGCTATATGGGCCATGCCTTGATGGAGAACCGCAGCGGGCTGGCCGTTGGCGGCGTGGTCAGCCAAGCGACCGGCGTGGCGGAGCGCGAACAGGCGCTGGTGCTGATCGACCGCCATCTGGGGGTGAGCAACCGGCGGATCACGCTGGGTGCCGACAAGGCCTATGACGTGACGGCGTTCATTGCCGACTTGCGGGAACGGCAGGTCACGCCGCACATTGCCGTCGACGGACATCTATCCAAGACCGGCAAGCCGCGCAAAACAGCAATCGATGGGCGGACGCTGCGCCACATCGGCTATGCCGTCAGTCAGCGCTGCCGCAAACGCATCGAGGAGATCTTTGGCTGGAGCAAGAGTTCGACCGGGCTCGCCAAGGTCAAGTTGCGAGGATGCGTCCGTGTGGGCTCTGCCTTCACGATGAGACTGGCCGCCTACAATCTGGTCTGCCTGCCCAGGCTGCTCGGAGTCGCAACATGAAAGGCAAGTGGCGCATCGTCGAATTGCCCGGCTATGACGCCGACTACGCCGACATGGTCGAACGCGCTTACATCCGGTTCGACGGCAAGGGCGGTGGCGAATTTACATTTGGCTGCGTCACCGCCGATATCTACAATGCCGGCGGCAAAGAGCATATCGAGTTCGATTGGGGCGGCAGCGATGAAATGGACCAAGTCGAAGGCGATGGTTGGACCGAGCTTCAGCCCGACGGCTCTCTCCAAGGTCAAATCTGCGTCCGCAACGGCGACGAAATCGACTTCATCGCCCGCCCGTGGAAGACTTCTTCAACAGCCTGCTAGAGCTTGCGCTTTGCCAGATGCACGACCAAATCCACCAGCACCTCCGCCGGCACCGTATGATCAATCGCCTCGCCGACATCGTGCATGCGGCGGCGCAAATCATAGAGCTGATCGAGCAAGAGCAAGACAACCGGCAGGGCTGCTTCGTTGACCTCCATGTCGTCGCGCAGATCGCGAATGAGGCGCGCGCGGGCGACATCTATTTCGCAGAATTCGTACTCTCCGCAACCCATGTCTGGTTTGACCCATTTTTTGAGAATCCAACGCTCCAAATCTGGGCGTTGCACGCCAGACATTTGCGCCACAACAACATCGATCTTCATAGACTGTCCTCCATAACCCGCCGGGGATTTGTGGAATGTTCGGGCTTCCAGCTGCGCAGGAATTCCTCCAGCGCTGCGTCTGGCGCGCCAATCACAATGCGTAGTTTGACATAAAGTTGTCCCGCCGGCTTTGCACCATGCGCGGGCACACCCCGGCCACGCAGACGGAGCGTCGTCCCGTTATCGGAGCCCGGTACGATCTTCATGTGCACGGGCCCTGTAGGCGTTGGCACTTGAATCTGGCCGCCAAGAACCGCTTCGACGAGTGACACGGGTAAGTCCATGCGAATATCTTGCCCATCGCGCGTAAAAAATAGATGCGGAGCGATTTGGATTTCGATCAGCGCATCACCCGATGGGCCACCGTTACTGCACAGGCCACCCTGTCCTTGCAGGCGTAACACTTGGCCCTCTGAGGTGCCCGGCGGAATTCTGACGTCCAACACGCGCCCGTCGGGCAGGGTAAGCCGGCTGGTCGCTCCATTGACGGCACTTAAAAAATTCGCCGTCAGCGAAAAACGTTCGTCACGGCCTGCAACATAGACAGCCTCAGCCGGCTGCCGCGCGTCGTTGAACATCGAGCCGAAGAGATCGCTGAACGCATCGTCGTTCCAGCCATTCGGCTGTTCGCTCCCACGCGCGTAGCGGCGACCAGCCTCGCCGTCGGCTTGATCGCGATAGGAAGGCTGAGGCTCATGACCAACCGCATCAATCTCGCCGCGGTCAAATTGGCCACGTTTTCTCGGGTCAGAAAGCAGTTCGTTGGCGTTCGAGGCATTCTTGAACAGCTCTTCCGCCTTGGCATTGCCCGGATTGAGATCGGGATGATGCTTCTTGGCCAATTTGCGAAAGGCTTTGCGGATGTCATCTTGACTGGCATCACGCGGTACGCCGAGCGTCTTATAGGGATCGTCCAAGCGAGGCTTCCCTTATCGGATAACGTGATTGCCATCGCAGCTTAGCGCGTAAGTTCTGACCGCATCGGTAGGCGTCCCGCGCCACGCTTCGGTTCATCGACCATGACATATCCAAGGGATGCCATACGGCGCACATGCGCATCAGGAGAGCCCTCGCATTCGACAAACACGTTGCCGGCGCCTTCCGGTGCTTCCGGGCGACAGAATTGAATGATCTGGCTCATAAGGATCTCCGCAATAAAAGGCGAAACTCGGGACTGGGCTATCGATGGATAGGCCGCTCTTGTCTTCGATGGCGACTTGCGTTGGTGAATGCTAACAACGGCACTGCGGATAGTGGCACCTGTACGGGTGACTGGAGACGCTCGGAAACTACGCAAGGCCGTTGTTTGCTCTATCGGCAGCTGCGTTAGGCTGGCGCCTCAGCCACCAAGGTGCGAACCAGCTTTTTGTTGACAAACGCCTGAATGCCCATGTCGCCCAGTTCGCGGCCATAGCCGGAGTTCTTGATGCCGCCAAAGGGAAGTTCAGCATCCGACCAGTTGATGCTGTTGATGAACATCATGCCGGTATCGACACGGCTTGCCACACGCAGGCCGCGGGCATGGTCTTGCGTGAATACGGAGCCGCCCAGACCGAAATCAGAATCATTGGCCAGCGCAATGGCCGCCTCTTCGTCCTTAACGGGGAAGAAAAGCGCCACCGGTCCAAAGAATTCGTCCCGAAAGGCCGGATTGTCCGGCCTCACATCGGTCAGGATCGTGGGTTGCATAAACGACCCCGGCCGGTCAATGCGGCCGCCACCCATAACAACCTTGGCTCCGTTCGAGACGGCCTGATCAACCTGCTTCAGAAGATCCAGCAAGGCCGTTTCGGAGGATAGCGGGCCCAGCGTCGTGGTTTCATCCGACGGATCACCCGCCTTCAATGCAGCCAGCGCAGCTGCAAACTTCTCCAGGAACTTGCCGGCCATTTTCTCGACGACGATGAACCTCTTTGCCGCACAGCAGGTCTGTCCTGCATTATACATCCGGCCCCAAACGGCCCATTTCACCGTATGGTCCAGATCGGCATCTTCAAGCACAATGAAAGCATCGCTGCCGCCCAGTTCCATCGATGATGGCTTCAGATTTTGACCCGCCCGTGCGGCGAGACTGCGGCCTGCTGCGATACTGCCGGTTAGCGCCACACCTTTGATGCGGGGATCATCAACGACACGATCTGACTGTGTGTGGGAGATCAAGAGGTTGACATATAATTCGGCAGGCGCGCCTGCATCGATCCATAGCTTTTCGAACGCGACAGCGCATTGCGGCACAATACCGGCATGCTTTACCAACAATACATTGCCTGCCATCAGATGCGGCCCAGCCACACGAGCAAGCTGGTAGTAGGGAAAGTTCCACGGCTCGACACAGAAGATAGCTCCGATTGGGCTGCACTCCATGTGTCCTTTGCCCTCGGAGGGATGGAGTATCACCGGCGCCAGGAAGCGTTCCGCATTCTTGGCATAATAGGCGAGGATATCGGCACTGAATTGAACCTCAGCGCGGGCCTCTCCGATACGCTTTCCCATCTCTAACGTTATCAGGCGCGCGAAGGCGTCGGCTTTGTCGTGCAGGAGGGCCGATGCCCTACTGACGATGGTCGCTCGCTGGGCATAGGTTTTGTGCCGCCAACTCTCAAAGCAGCTGGCCGCATCCGCAATCTTACCCTCAAGGTGTTTATCGGTAAGCTCCTTAAACGTTTTTATAACCTCACCCGTGGCGGGATTGACGCTTTGATAAGTCATGACTCTATCCTTCACTAAAATCGTTCGGTAGAATTCAAAAGCAGCCGTGCCTCTTGACGCTCGGTTCGGTATCAACCTTAGCATTCGCCTTGCGCTCGCAGGACGCCAGCATCAACAGGATACCCGTCGCGTCACCACATTCTAGCGGACGAAACACTTCTGGTATTTCGCCTCGCTCTTGGCTTGGACTTGTAACCTTGCTTGCTCCCAGTGTGTGATATCGTTGCCGAACGGACAGCCTTCTTGCTGCCAAATCCGATAACTTTGCAGGCGAATGGCGTCCTCGATAGGCGCCGTTGGAATAGTCGCTTCTAGAGAAAAATTTTCAGATATCTCAGACATCATTCACTCCGTTACATCAGCAGACCGTGATCTTGCAGCGCGGACAGCGCGCCGTTCTTCGTAGAAGGTGCTCAGATGGTAGGCGAGGCAGCGCAATGTGCCGCAAGCGTGAGGGCAATCAGCGATGCCCCACCAAAGACAAGATCGACACCCACAATGATGCCGACGACCATGAGCGTGGAAGCCGGTAGCGCCACAAGAATTATGGCGGCAAATAACAAATCGAGCACGCCATTAAACAATAACCAATTCCAGCGTTGATGGAGGGCTCGGCGATGCGTCAGAGCGATCATAATCGTAACGATGCCGTCTGCGACTAAAAAGAGCGTCAGAATCAGGGTCAGCGACAGAGCTCCGACCGCTGGCCACAGAAAGAGCAGGGTACCGGCAACCATTGCAGCTAGCGCTGACAGCAGGGACCACAAAAAACCGGGCGCATGGCGACCGACGAATGTTGTGATAAGCCCGAAGACACCACCGAGAAACAACAGCCAGCCCAGCAACAACGCGACACCTATACTGGCAAGTGCCGGCATGATCAGAGCGCCAATGCCCAGCACAATAAGGCCTATGCCTTCGCCCAAGTAAAACTTCCAATGCGCTTCAAACGCGCGGTCCGCTCTAAAAGGGAGTGTCGCGTCGTGCAGTATGTTTATTGTACTCACAACATTCTCCTGCCGTGTAACCGGCTCTATAATCGCGCCGCATGGCAGCGGGTTCCGTTAGCATAGGGCGAGGGCGCGCCAGTGACAGCTTCGGGAATTACTCACGCGGCAATAACGGAAAAGAATTTGGCGAAGCTGACGGAAAGGCGAGTTCTTTTGCCAAGTTTGTCTCGCACGTTGTGGTCTTGCCAGAACTTGACTGGGTAGTTCCCGAATCTGTTATTCCAACCATGTCGCCATATAGTCTGCAAAATGCCGGACGGCCCGATCGAGAAGCGCGAAAAAGTGGGCTCGATAGATGTCTGTGGTCGGGCTTCAATTGTGCCTGCTCCACAGATTTGAAACAGAGTTTCTTTCGGCCAACAGCGGAGAAAGTCATGTCGCACGACAACGAATTACAGCAAGCTGTTCTTGCCGAACTACGCTGGGAACCAAGCGTGACCTCGGCCCATATCGGGGTGACGGCAACCGGTGGCGTCATAGCACTCACCGGTCATGTGGGAAGCCTTATCGAAAAATGCGCCGCCGAGACAGCCACGCTCCGCGTCAAGGGTGTCAAGGCTGTAGTAGAGGAACTAGAGGTATGCTTGCCAGAAGATAGTGGTCGGGATGATAGCGCAATCGCCCAAGCGGCCGTGCACCGCCTCGCCTGGGATGTGTCTGTTCCCCAAAACGCCATCGGGCTTAAAGTGGAGAAGGGATGGATCACGTTAACGGGAGAAGTGGACTGGCATTATCAGAAAGATGCTGCCGAACACGATATTCGTAGCTTACTCGGCGTGGTCGCTTTGACCAATCTAATTACGATTACGCCCCGGGTCAATGTGACTGACCTCAGCCACGACATCAGCAAGGCGTTGCATCGTTCGCGATTTGATCCAAAGACGATCAAGGTCGCGACCGACGGCGGTGAAGTCAGGCTCACCGGATCGGTCCATTCCTGGCATGATCGCGCCGAGGTCGAGGCCACGTGCTGGGCCGCCCCCGGAACAATATATGTCGAGAACGACCTTGTCGTCATAACGTAGAAAAGTGGATATTCGCCGGTGCGTCCTGGAGGGTATCTTCAAACGAGGAAATATCAATGGTGTACGCCACGCTGATGGTGCATGTGGAACTTGGTCGTAGCAACGCGCCGCTATTGCGTATCGTGGGTGATTTGGCGGAGCAGTTGCATGCCAGTGTGATCGGTATCGCTGGAAGCCAGATGATGGCTATGAATTATAACGATAGCTATATTTCGGTTGATGTTCAGGCACAGATCCGCGATCTGGAAATGCAGGACCTTAAAAAAGCTGAGGCGGAATTTCGCGACACATTGCGCGCAAATGCCGGCGCGCTTGAATGGCGCTCCACACTCATGTGCCCCTCGCTCCCGGACTACGTTGCCAAAGAGGCCCGCCGCGCCGACGTTGTGCTGACGACGGTCGCAGCATCGGACATGCTTGATACGGTGCGGCTGGCAGATGCGGGCGAACTTATAATGCAGATTGGCCGTCCCGTGCTTTGCGTTCCCGCCTCCGTACAGAAGCCCAACCTCGACAATGTTGTTTTGGCTTGGAAGGACACCCGTGAGGCGCGTCGGGCGGCTTTTGATGCTCTGCCCTTGCTGAAGCTGGCCAAACACCTGGTGGTCATTGAACTTGCCGCGGAGAGCGAGCTTTCCGATGCTCGTAACCGTATCGACGACGTTGGCATCTGGTTGAAACGGCACGGTGTGACTGCAGAGTGCAAGGCTTTGCGGTCGATTGGTGACGAAGCATCGCAGTTGAGCGCTATCGCACACAAGCGTGGTGCGGGTGTTGTCGTCGCTGGCGCATATGGTCATAGCCGCTTCAGTGAATTCGTTTTTGGCGGCGTTACCCGAGCGTTGCTGCGCAGCACCGAATGTTGCTCGCTCTTGTCGCACTGATGGCAGGAACGCATGCCCGACACGCTCTAAATGTGGAAGTTACTTCTCGCCAATCCCAGTCATCAGCAAAGTGGAATTTATCCTTCCGTTCTGAGTAGTTTCCGAACGTATTCCTCATTTGGCCGATAGGTATAGTTCACGAGTGCCGCCGAAGAGCCCGCCTTTCATCGTGTAGCCTCTGGTTCTGATGCTTTTTCATGAGTCCGGTCGGTTGGCGACGCGCGCGACCCCGACCATCGATTGCTGTTAACCGGGGAAGAAGATTTCACATGGCGGCTCGACAGGCGGATTTTACTCCAATCATAGATCTGCTGTACGCCAAGGGAACCGGCCCGATCCGCGCGCAACGGCCAATCTATGCCGACCTTTTGCCACCCTGCAACAACGCCTGCCCCGCGGGCGAAAACGTGCAGGCATGGCTCGGCCTCGCACAAGCGGGAAAATACCATGAGGCATGGAATGTGATCCTTCAGGATAATCCCTTTCCCGCCGTGCATGGTCGGGTCTGCTATCATTCATGCGAGATGCGATGTAACCGCGGGGAACTTGATACCGCGGTCAGCATCCACGCCGTGGAGCGATTTTTGGGCGACCTGGCAGCGGAGCAGGGGTGGCTCCCGCCCGAGGCCGCCGCGCCGAGTGGAAAACGCATCCTCGTGGTCGGCGGTGGCCCGAGTGGTCTGTCGGCGGCCTACCATCTCGCTCGCCATGGCCATGCGGTCGAGATTCGTGACGCGAGCCCCCTGCCTGGTGGCATGCTGCATTTTGGTATCCCCGCCTATCGCTTGCCGCGCGACGACCTCATGAAAGAAGTGCGCCGTATCGAAGCTATGGGGGTTAAGATCACGCTCAACCATAAAGTCGAGGACGTCCTCACAGAGCAGACCGACGGTCGCTTTGACGCGGTGTTTATCGCCGTTGGCGCGCAGATCGGTAAGCGGGTCGATATTCCGGCACGCGATGCCGGACATGTCATTGATGCCGTCACCTTGCTGCACCATGTCCAGACCGGGGACCCTCCGCGCCTTGGCCGCCGCGTTATCATCTATGGCGGCGGTAACACGGCGATCGACGCCGCACGTACGGCGCGTCGGCTTGGTGCCGAAGAGGCGCTAATTGTCTATCGCCGAGACCGTGCCCATATGCCCGCGCAAGCCTTCGAAGCCGACGAGGCGCTATCGGAGGGCATAAAGATCAAGTGGCTCAGCACCATCAAAGAAATTGGTGCGGGGGAACTCACGGTTGAGGTGATGGAGTTGGACGAGAACGGTAAGCCGCATCCAACCGGGAAATTCGAGACGTTATCGGACGATTCGATCATCCTCGCGCTCGGCCAGGAGACCGATAGCGGCTTTTTGCGGGGTGTGTCCGGCATCGTCTTCAAACCCGACGGCACGGTAATCGTCGACGCGAGTATGATGACGGGCCGGGCTGGTATCTTTGCCGGTGGGGACATGGTGCCAAGTGATCGCACAGTTACGACTGCGGTTGGCCACGGCAAGAAGGCAGCCCGTCACATCGATGCTTGGTTGCGTGGTCACACACAACCTGCTGCCGTCAAGCATCCGGTCGTCGAATTCGCCCAGCTCAATCTGCCGATCTACGCCGACGCGCCGCGCTCCGTGTAAAGCGAACTGTCGCTCGCACAGCGGCTTGACGGCGGCTTCGCGGAGACGACGGCGGGCTTAAGTGAAGCCGAAGCGCACTACGAAGCGCGCCGTTGCCTTTCATGCGGCAATTGCTTCGAGTGCGACCAATGCTATGCCGCCTGCCCGGAGCAAACACCAAAGCAGGCCATCGTCAAGCTGGGCCCGGGCAAGCGCTACAAATTTGATTATGCCGTCTGCACCGGCTGCGCCGTGTGCTTCGAGCAATGTCCTTGCCATGCCATCGAGATGGTACCCGAACCCGAAAGCTCCGCGCCGGAGCAATCGGCATGACCGCGCAGACCGCCATCATGGACGGCAACACCGCGGCGGCATATGTCGCCTATCGCGTCAACGAGGTCTGCGCCATCTATCCGATCACGCCATCCTCCACGATGGCCGAACTGGCCGACGAATGGTCCTCGGCCGGCCTGCGCAACATCTGGGGAGACATCCCCGTTGTCCAGGAAATGCAGAGCGAGGGTGGTGCCGCCGGTGCCGTGCACGGCGCACTGCAATCGGGCGCCCTGACGACGACGTTCACGGCGTCTCAAGGCTTGCTCTTGATGATGCCCAACATGTTCAAGATCGCCGGGGAATTAACCGCTACGGTGTTCCACGTCGCGGCGCGCTCACTCGCGACCCAGGCGCTGTCCATATTCGGTGACCATTCGGACGTGATGGCGATCCGCTCCACGGGCTTTGCCTTGCTCGCGTCCGGATCGGTGCAGGAGGTGCACGATCTGGCGCTGATCGCGCAAGTCGCGACGCTTGAGAGCCGCGTTCCGTTCCTGCACTTCTTCGACGGATTTCGCACCTCTCACGAGGTGAACAAACTCACGCTGCTCTCGGACGACGACATCCGCGCCATGATCCGCGACGATCTTGTCCGCGCACACCGTGGCCGCGCGTTGACGCCCGAGCATCCCGTGGTGCGTGGTACGACGCACAATCCGGACACCTTCTTCCAGGCGCGCGAGGCCGCCAGCCCGTTTTACGCCGGCGCGCCCGCAATCGTCGAACAGGCGATGGCGAACTTCGCCAAGCTAACGGGACGAGCCTATCGGCTGTTCGAGTACGATGGTCCGGCTGATGCGGAACACGTGATCGTACTGATCGGCTCTGCTGGCGAGACTGCGCGCGACACCGCGACCATTCTCAACCGGACAGGGCCGCAGAAACTGGGTGTCCTGCAGGTGCGCCTTTATCGGCCGTTCTCTGCCGCTCATTTCCTGGCGGCGTTGCCGGTTACCACGCGCGCGGTCGCGGTTCTGGACCGCACCAAAGAGCCCGGATCGGCCGGCGAGCCGCTCTATCTCGATGTTGTCACCACGCTGGCCCAGGCTACCGCCGCCGGTCATTGGCCGGTCATGCCGCGCGTCATCGGTGGCCGTTATGGCTTGTCGTCAAAAGACTTCACGCCCGCCATGGTCAAGGCGGTCTTCGACGAATTGGCCAAGCGCGAGCCGCGCAACAGCTTTACGGTCGGCATAGATGACGACGTTTCGGGCAGTAGTCTGCGCTTCGATCCAGGATTCATAATCGAGCCAGATGACGTGGTCCGCGCCGTCTTCTACGGGTTGGGAGCGGACGGAACCGTGGGCGCCAATAAGAACAGCGTCAAGATCCTAGCGGAAGACGAGGGCCGCTATGCCCAGGGCTATTTTGTCTACGATTCGCACAAATCCGGGGCGCAAACGGTTTCTCATCTGCGTTTCGGCCCGCATCCGATCCGCGCGCCTTATCTGATTGCTTCGGCGAGCTTCGTCGCCTGCCACCAGTTCGCGTTCCTCGACACTGTCGATGTTCTCGCGCTCGCGGCCCTTGGCGCCACCTTCCTGCTCAACTGTCCCTACGGCCCGGATGAAGCCTGGAATCACCTGCCGCGCTCGGTCCAACAGGAGATCATCGACAAACACCTGCATCTATTCGTCATCGATGCCTCGAAAGTCGCCCGCGATACAGGCTTGGGTGGGCGCATCAATACGGTGCTGCAGACCTGCTTCTTCGCCATCTCGGGCGTGCTACCACGCGAGGAAGCCGTCAAACGCATCAAGCACATGATCGAGAAGAGTTATGCCCGTAAGGGCGCCGACGTCGTGGCGAAGAATTTTGCGGCCGTCGATCACACGCTGGTTCATTTGTGTGAAGTCGCCATACCGAAGACCGTCAGCAGCGATTTCGAGCGCAAACCGATCGTGTCGCCGTCGGCGCCGGATTTCGTGCAGCGCTTCACCGCCGCGGTCATGGCTGGACGGGGCGATGCTTTGCCAGTCAGCGCCATGCCGGTGGACGGCACATTTCCGTTGGGCACCGCCGCCTGGGAAAAGCGCAACGTGGCGGACGAAGTTCCGGTTTGGGAAACCGATCTGTGCATCCAATGCGGCCAGTGTGCGCTCGCTTGCCCGCATTCGGTCATCCGCGCGCGGTTCTATGATGACGACCGGCTGGCTGATCCGAACAATCCGGCTCCGGCCACGTTCAAATCCGCCCCGGTCAACGCGCGCGGCTATCCGGACAGCCGTTTCAGTCTGCAATTCTATGTGGAGGACTGCACGGGCTGCGGCATCTGCGTCGAGGTGTGCCCCGCACACAGCTTGCGCGAACCCGGAATTAAGGCCATCAACATGGCCCCTAAGGCGCCCGCGCTCGTGGAGACTGAGCGTGAGAATATCGCCTTCTTCGAACGTCTGCCGGCCAACGATCGCGCCTTGGTGGATTTTGCCAATGTGCGCGGCATCCAGTTTCTCGAACCGCTGTTCGAGTTTTCCGGCGCCTGCGCCGGCTGCGGCGAGACCCCTTATCTGCGGCTCTTGTCCCAACTGTTCGGCGACCGATTGCAGATCGCCAACGCGACCGGCTGTTCCTCGATCTATGGCGGCAATCTGCCGGTCACGCCCTGGACCACCGATGCCCAAGGCCGCGGCCCGGCTTGGTCAAACTCGCTGTTTGAGGATAACGCCGAGTTCGGCCTTGGCTTCCGGTTGGCCGCCGATATGCACGGCGGCATGGTCGCACGCCTTTTGCGCGATCTGGCGCCGCAACTCGGCGCGGCATTTGTCGAGGCCCTCCTATCCGCGCCGCAGATTCGCGAGTCCGAAATCCTCGCGCAGCGGGCGCGCGTCGCCATCCTGAAGCAGCGGTTGATTGCGATGACTGACGAGTCCCGCGCGCTCGATCTCTTATCGGTGCTCGATTACCTAGTTCGCCGCAGCATCTGGCTGGTCGGCGGTGATGGCTGGGCTTACGACATCGGCTATGGCGGTCTTGATCATGTGCTCGCGAGTGGGCGCGACGTTAATGTTTTGGTACTCGACACGGAAGTCTATTCCAATACTGGTGGCCAGGCCTCTAAGGCGACGCCGCTCGGCGCCGTCGCCAAGTTCGCGACGGTCGGAAAACGTGTCGCGCGCAAGGACCTTGCCTTGCAAGCCATCGCTTACGGTAATGTCTATGTCGCCCAGGTGGCGATGGGCGCTAACCCGCAGCAAACGCTCCTGGCGTTCCGCGAAGCCGAGGCGTGGCCGGGACCGTCGCTGATCCTCGCTTACAGCCATTGTATCGCGCACGGCTTCGATCTGCGTCATGGGATGCGACAGCAAGAACTGGCGACGGCTTCCGGCTATTGGCCGCTATTCCGCTTCAACCCGGCCATGCGCAACGGGGGCGAAGCACCGTTCCGGCTCGACTCGCCACGGCCAACGATTTCACTAAAGGAGTACACCTACAACGAGCTGCGCTATCGCAGTCTGGCTACCATGAAGCCGCGAGAGGCCGCGGAATTGCTCATCCTGGCGCAGCGCGCCGTCCTTGAGAAATACGCAGAATATGAAGCACTCGCCAGCCGCGACGGCAGTCGGTTCCAACCCGACGCCAGCAAGCGCAAAGGCTAAGGAGAGACCATGGATCTCAGCACACGTTATCTCGGTTTGGCGCTGCGTAATCCAATCATCGTGTCGGCTTCACCCCTCTCTGCGGATGTTGGCATGATCCGGCAATTGGAAGATGTGGGCGCCGGCGCCGTGGTTCTGCCTTCGCTGTTCGAGGAGCAGATCCGCGAGGAAGAGCGGTTGGTCGACCTGCTGACGAGCGTCGGCGCCGACAGCTCTCCGGAAGCAGGTTCCTATTTTCCAGCCGCCGTCGAATACAACGCAGGGCCGGTCGGTTACCTCGAACTGGTCGCAAAGGCCCGCGCCGCGGTCGACTTGCCGATCATCGCCAGCCTGAACGGAACGACCGAGGCCGGCTGGGTCGATACCGCAAGGCTCATCGAACAAGCGGGGGCCACGGCGCTCGAGCTCAACATCTATCGGATCGCGTCAGACCCTTCGGTGACCGGCGGCCAAGCCGAAGCCGATGCCGTAGCGCTGTTCCAGGCCGTCCGCGCCAAAGTCAAACTTCCAGTGGCTGTCAAATTGCACCCTTACTTCTCCGCCTTCGGAGCGGTGGCGCGGCGGCTTGACGATGTGGGTGCCGACGGGTTGGTGCTGTTCAATCGCCTCTACCAGCCAGACATCGATCTCGTCCGTCTCTCCTGGTGCAACGATATCTCGCTCAGCAGCGCGACCGAAATCCGGCTCGGGCTGCTGTGGCTTTCCCTACTTTCCGGCCAGCTGTTACACGCATCGCTTGCGGCAGGCACGGGCGTCGAAACCGCAGATGAAGTGGTCAAATACCTGCTGGCGGGTGCTGATGCCGTCATGACGGCATCGGCTTTGCTTCGCCACGGCCCCGGACATCTGCGAACCTTGCTTGGTGGCCTGGAGACATGGCTCGACGCGCGCAATTTCTCCGCGCTGGCCGACATCAAGGGGTTGATGCGGCACTCCCACCCGAACGCGGAGGCACAGGAGCGCGACGATTACATCCGCGGCTTGCTAGGCTATCGCGGCCCTTACGTGGAAGTATGAGACGCAGTTCTGCGACAGGAACAGCGGCCAGATGATCGACGGGAAGACAATCGCATGATCCTTATTACGGGCGCTTCAGGGCGCGTGGCGCGGCGAACGGCGGCGTTGCTTGCGGGACGGCCGCTCCGGCTGATGTCTCGCGATCCGGACGACGTGCCGAGGCTTGAGGACGCGCAAATTGTCCGCGGCGATTTCAACGACCCCACGACGCTCGATGCGGCATTTGCCGGAATCGCCACGGCTTTTGTCATTTCCGGGCAGGCGCCCCCCGGGAAACGCGCGCTCCTGCACAAAAATGCCTTCGAGGCGGCGGCCCGCGCCCGTGTGCAGCATGTCGTCTATTTGTCGTTGAAAGGCTCGGGGCCAAACGCACTTTACCCTTATTGCCGCGATCACTACTCCAGCGAACAATTTCTTGCGCAGACGGGCGTGGCACACACCGTGCTGCGTATGGCCTTCTACCTGGATATGTTCCTCGGCAAGTTCGACCAGCTGGGCGTCATCCAGGGACCGGGAGGGGATGGCAGCGGTGCCTTCATTTCCCGGGAGGATGCAGCGCAGGCCGCCGCTGCGGCGGTCGCAAATCTGCCCGGCGGCATTCTCGACATTACAGGCCCTGAGCTGCTCAGCGTCGCCGATGTCGCGCATCGCCTCTCGGTCGCCACCGGCAGGGTCCTGCACTACCGGGCGGAGTCGGCCGAGCAAACACGGCGGCGGCTGAGCCAAACCGGCACGCCGGAACTGGCCCAGGATCTGGAGGTGGGTTGGTTTCAAACGATCGGCGCGGGCGAGCAAGCGCCGGTGGCCAATGACTATCGGCGCCTCACAGGCAAGGATCCTCAAACCCTCGAGAGCTATCTCACCGCATTTCCGAAGCTTTTAGATATCCTGCACAAAGCCCAGACTCCGTGACGTTGCTATCGTCATCCCGGGGCCGGTGGATGTGAGCACTGTTGACCCCGTCGCCTGCGCGCTGAAGTCATCCGTCCGGGTTTTCATTCGTCGCAGCCTTTCAGCCATGACCGGTTGTCATGGTACGAGCACCGCGGCTCCATCGAACCGGCCGGCCCGCAAGTCTTCCAGCGCCTTGTTGGCTTGCTGGAGCGGGTAGACCGTCGTCTTGACGACTATGCCGATTTTCGGGACGAGCGCGAGAAAATCGATCCCGTCCTGCCGGGTGAGGTTGGCTACTGACAGCAGTTGCCGCTCTTCCCAAAGAATTCGATATGGAAAGCTGGGTATGTCGCCCATGTGGATGCCGGCGCAAACCACGCGCCCACCCTTGCGAACCGCCTTGAGCGCCTGCGGAACGAGATCGCCCTGGGTTGCATAAATGATCGCCGCGTCGAGCGGCTTGGGAGGCATTTCATCAGAGCCGCCTGCCCAGGTAGCGCCCAGAGCTTTAGCAAAGATTTGCGTGCTGGTATCCCCTGGCCGCGTGAAGGCGAGGACCTCTCTGCCCTGCCACTTGGCAACCTGAGCAACGATATGGCCGGCGGCGCCGAAACCGTAGATTCCCAACCGCTTACCGTCGCCGGCGATCTTCAGGGAGCGCCAGCCGATCAATCCCGCGCATAGCAGTGGCGCCAGTGACACGTCGCTGCCGGTCTCGCCGAGCGGAAACGCAAAGCGCGCGTCGGCAATGACCGTGGTCGCGAAGCCACCGTCACGCGTGTAGCCGGTGAACATTGGTGCATCGCAGAGGTTTTCCCTCTTCGTCTCGCAATAGGGACAGACGCCGCAAGTATGGCCGAGCCAGGGAATTCCCACCCGCTCGCCCATGACCAGACCTGCAACACCTAGTGCGATCGCATCGATTCGGCCAACGATCTCGTGGCCGGGGATGACCGGTGATTTCGGGTCTGGTAACTCACCGTCCAGAACGTGTAGGTCGGTACGACAGACGCCACATGCGAGAACCTTGACCCGAACCTCACCGAAGCCGGGCTGACGGTCGGGCAGTTCGGTCCATTCGAGCGGGGTCCCCGGCCTGTTGAGCACCATGGCCTTCATGATCTCGTCCTTGTTCCGATTAGAGCCCTGATTGAGGGCAAAGGTGATATGATTTTCGGCTGACTGGCCATCCGTTTGCAGTCTAAGCTTTTGGAGCGCCCGTGGCAGAATGTCTGGCAGATCCTCTGGACGGCCCCAGCCCGAATTCCGCGGCTGCTGCGCCGTGAAGCCAGACGCAGCGGTCTCGAACTCTGCCATCCCTTGTGCCAGTAGTGCGGCGATGAATCCAGTTAGGAGATCGCCGCTCTCGCTGGTTGCAAGCTGAGCTGGCACATTGGAATTGATGGTTGCGCGCGTCCGGTGCGGCGATAACGGTATCGGCGCCGTGAACAAAATAATAGTTCCGCTTTGCTTGGCGGCGGCGCGCACGTTCCAGCTCGTGGCCCTCAAAATAAAACGGCCGCATGGCCCCCCCGACGTGTGGGTCATCACGCAGGGCTCGTCGACCGCGCGAAACATATCCTCCGGCGCCTCCATAAATTAAGTCAGTGCGTCGGCGTCGAGGACAGCCGTCCGCTTCGTCGCCAGTGCGGCGACGGCATACTGGCGTGTCGACGTCTCCAGTCGTGTCGACGAGCAAGTTTTGGCGCATTCCTATGATGACTCTCCGCGTTCATACCGGCGCCAATTTTTTTGTTGGACAATTTCGGATACCGTTGAGGGCGAAAAGTCGGGGCGATCACGATCTCGACGTATGTCGACCGCAAACGTCGAAGACAAAAAGGCGAATGGTCTCAATCAATCTTAAGCACTCAAAATATCGGACTTGAGTTGACCGTATTGTTCCCGCGTTATTTCTCCGCGGGCATATCGCTTATTGGGGATATCAAGTGCTTGCTTGCGGGGTTACCCATTGTATTTTTGATGCACGCGATAGGTATAGCCCCAGTTCCCGAAGCTCGAAAACAACAGAAAAATGAAGCCGAGCCAAAGAAACCAGTCCCAACCAAAATACCAATCATTCATGCCGCTGTGAAACATCTGGGCTTCCTCAAATTGTTGATGACGAGCTTGTCGTCAAGATGCCACTCACGGCCGACGGCATCGGTTATGACGCTTCTTGCAACCGCAGATCACCATAGTGTTTATTGAGGTTCTTCTCATAAACCAGATCGACCGCCATCGACGGATCGTATGCTGGACTGTCCTTAACCTTCTGACGATTGGCCCCAAGGCTCACCTGCCTATGCTTCCAATCGATCTTTTGCACAGACAGGGGCGAGATCAGAACCTTTCTGTCGGGCCACCAGTTCATCGTGTCGACGACCAGGTAATGAACACTCCAGTCTTCATCCTCGATTAGAAAGTCTTCGACCTGCCCGATCTCTCCGTCGCTGGCGAGGATTTGGTAATTGATCACCTCATTGATGCTGCGCAGATCGGGATCGTTCTTGCTTCGCTGTGCGTCGTCGATTGCCTTCTCGCGCTTGATCAATTCTGGGGATGGCAACGCTGTGTTGACGAGAAAACCGCCACCGTAGCCTGCGAAACCCATATACGAACCGCTGCCCCAATAAGGAGCCCAGCCGTAGTAGTCATAAATAGTAGTCTCCATCTGGCGGGACACCGGCCGGTCGGATTCGATCTCAGGGCATTTTTGGACCTGCTCCTTGGTCAATCGCACTGAAAATTGGTGGCCAATGTGATTGACCTCCGCCAAGGCGTTAGGAGGAAGCAGGACTTGGCGACCTGGAAGCCAATTACCGGTATCGATTACAAGCCAACGTACCAACCAAGTGGTGTCGTCAAACAGGATGTCTTTGACACTACCAATGAGGCCGTCGCTGGCATGAATGGCATATCCGGTGATCTCTGATTTGTGCCTTAACATTGTGAAATCCTTTGGCCAGCAGTGGGCACGAGAAAACTGCAATTCCTCTATCTGCCGTACTGGAAAATGAATCCTTAAGCCTTCTGACGCTGGCCGTCTTTGGGAGCGATAAGAGTAGCGCCGTTGGCCTTGCCAGCATTGTCGAGAATCTCGAGGAACGGCTTGATGATGTCGATCGGCATCGGAAAGACGACGGTAGAATTCTGTTCCGCACCAATTTCCGTTAGCGTTTGTAGGTAGCGCAGCTGCATCGCGGCGGGAATACTCCCCAGAATCTTGGCGGCATCGACCAGGGTCTGGGATGCCTGGAATTCCGCTTCTGCATGAATGACCTTGGCGCGGCGGTCGCGCTCTGCTTCGGCCTGTTTTGCGATGGCGCGCACCATGTTTTCCGTAAGTTCGACAGTTCTGATCTCGACATTACTCACCTTGATTCCCCAGGTCTCGGTCTGGGCGTCGAGGATGGCTTGGACGTCGGTGCTGAGCTTCTTCCGCTCGGACAGCATTTCATCGAGCTCGTGCTGCCCAAGCACGGCGCGCAGGGTCGTCTGCGCCAGCATGTTGGTGGCGGGAAGGTAGTTCTGAACCTGAATGATCGCATGTTCGGGATTGACGACGTTGAAGTAGAGCACCGCGTCTACCTTCATCGAGACGTTGTCGCGCGAGATCACGTCCTGGCTCGGAATCTCGATCACTTGAATACGCAAATCCACGCGCACCATTTCTTGGACAAACGGGATCATGAGCACGAGGCCAGGCCCCTTGACCTTTTCGAAGCGACCGAGTGTGAAGACAACAGCACGCTCATATTCTCGCAAAATCTTGACGCTCGCCCCGATCAAGACGATGACCAGGAGTAGGACAAGCGGTATGATAAACATGCTGAAGGGAAACATGATTTTGCACCTTGTTAGAGTGAGACGGATAGACGCCACAGCAATGATGCTCCCGAACGCTCCCACTCGGAACGCCGCGCTGTGTGTGCTGTCGTCTGCTGAGAAGCGTCAGTCGCTCGTTCCTTGGCCCGGAGGCTCATGACCGATGCTGGGTGACACGATATTCTGCCCATCGGTCTCAGACGACGGCACCGCACCGGCAAACTCACCGGAGACGTCCGGAACCGCAACTTTAACCGGCGCCAAGTCTCTCAAATCGCGAACCTTCGGTTCGACGGGTTTTCTCTTTCGCATGCTGTTTCTCCTGGATTTCGTTACAGCTGCTACAGAATCACAACAGCTGCTTATTGACCGCGGCAAACTGCGTCAGAGGGCAAATAAATCACTTCTGCGCACTATGGATATTCCGCTTCGTTGCACGGAGCGTAGGCGGTTGGTCATCCGAGCACACAGGTTCGGAAATTACTCAGTGCCTTGGCTGAATGATCAGCAACGGCAGTATTCCCTGAGTTTGACCGTGGTCGGAACCGTTACATCGCGTTCATGCGAATAACGTGAGTAATTTCGGAGCCTCCCTCCGCTCGTCAGTTTGTATCACTGCCAGCATTCCACTTTGGAAATGCCGACCTGCCACCGCATCAGGGCGAACGTCTTGAGAAGGTCATGCGAGCGTCGTGTATCTCTGTAGTCCCCCCCATCCTCCGTCAGGTGCAACCAGGCGAAGGGCTGCATCACTGATCTACAGACCTTTCACACAATCTGGCGGCTTGGCATCGCCGACATAATCGTTCAGACCTGTGGTTACACCCATACCCGTTTGACTGCCCACGTCGCTAAGGGATTGAGGAGTTGGAAATCTGGTACTTCCCAACACCCATCCGTCATGGTATTGCAATTTGCACTACACCTTCTATAATTCGCAAGAAGAGGTGCCCTATGACTGCCAAAGCTGAACGTAAAGAAAACCCGATCTCGATGCGCCTTCCTGTCTCTGACATCGCGATGATCGATCGCGCTGCCGGGTTGCGCGGCCGATCCCGCACGGACTTCATGCGCGACGCTGCGGTGCGTGCGGCCGAGGAGGTGCTGTTGGAAAATCCGCTGATTCGTATGAGCGCCAAGGGCTTTGCGGAATTCCTCAAGGTTCTTTCGGCACCGGCAGCGCCGGTCTCTGAGATGGTAGAACTTGCCAAACGACCCGCTCCTTGGGAGCCGGGTTATGTCACAAAACGCTGAATCTTGGCGCTCTCGTCGCCCGAGGCGTTAACGGCAGAGCACGAGGTTTCCGAGTTCTCTTGCGGAAAGCCGACACTTGATCGTTGGCTTAAGACGAGGGCGCTCTTCAATCAGGAGAAGGGCTTCACCGCTGTCATGGTGGTTCATGAGGCGAGGCGGGTCGTTGGGTACTACGGCCTGGCACCGACCGCCATCGTTCCGAGCGTGCTGCCGCGCGCTATCCGCACCGGCCAGCCGCCAGATCCGGTTCCCTGTCTTCTGCTCGGTCAGCTTGCGACAGACATTAGCTGGGCCGGACACGGCATCGGAACCGGTCTCATCAAACATGCGCTGGAACGTTGCGTGACGGCTGCCGCCCTCGTCGGCGGCCGGGCGCTTTTGGTCAACGCAGTGGATGCAGAAGCGGCTGCCTTTTGGCGGCGGCGAGGCTTTGTGCCGTCCAAAGATGAACCGCTGGTGTTGTTTCGTTCGATCGCCGCCATTGCCGCCTCACTCGCCCAAGCGAATAAATAATTATTCATTCGCCGTCAGGTATCGGAATCGCTTCGTGTTCCAGAAACGTCAGCAACGACTGACGCTACTTGGCGGCCACGAATTACAAATTCGGCAAAGACGGAATTGTTTTCTCTGAGGCCCCGCGAACTGATGCCACTAAATGGGTGCTCTTTTCGACGGGATTGTCGATTCTGCACCATATCTGGGGCCGCAGCGACGTAGCCGGTTTCGTCGATATATAATGGATATTTCTTCATAGGCTCCGCGTTTGCGGACACGTCTAACTTTTGCCATCAAAGGTCGCTCGTTAGACGGGTGTTGGTCTTGCGCAGAAAAATTACGTGCAAAGAATATCTGCCGTTGCTAAGTCGGGCGCGACACAAGAGGGAAACTCAGAGGGGAATGATTGTGAGAAGTGCGTATGAAACTCGTCGTCCAAACGATCCAAGACCCCGTTCGCAATTCGTGTTGGCCAGATCAGGCGAGCTATCGTTGGATGTCTGCTTTACCCCATCTTGCGTGGGCGTGGGAGTTTCTGCGGCGTAATACTGGGTATCGGAGCGCCTATAAAAACGCAGTCGCCGATAGCTCGATCGGAACCCCGCCCGAGAACAACACTGCTCGTCAATTTGGGTTGCTGCGATTTGAAAACCCGGATCGAGATGCGCTGGTCGCGAATGTGTTTTGGCGCATAACGGATTGCCACGAGGTGTTGCCACTCGCAGCCTCTGCTATGGGCGAAGGTACTGCATCCGGCACGCTCAATCTGGAAAACCTGCAATGTCGTACGACGGTATGTCCGCCTGATGCGCAATCCCGGCAAGACGTGCTACTCGCGCAGGATGGGCGCTCGCTGCAACTCGCCGTATTTGGCGATACGCCTCTTGCGGAAGCACTGCTCGTCACACCGGTGCTGCCGTCACCGGCCCGTACTGATAGACGGTTGCGGGCCGTCCGCCGCCTTGCGGACCTCGTCAAGCATGGTTGGCTGCGACCATTCCTCTATCCGCGCGAACGCCGCGCCAACCGGTTGGTCCATGTCGTCCAGGCGCTCGATGGTTGGCAGGCCGACGCATCACACCGCGATATCGGCATCGCTCTATTCGGTGAAGCCCGCATTGAGCGCGATTGGACCGATCCCCGCGATCATTTGCGCGACCAAGTGCGCCGCGCGATCCGCCACGGGCGTGATTTAATGGCGCACGGATATCGGCGGTTTCTGAAGTAACTGGCGGACAAAATCCACCTGTGACACATAGTCGGCAAAAAAGCAGCTGTAGCCATTCGGGTCGGCTGATACTGGTCCAACTAAAGTGCCAATATTGTGTTGAGGCTGCGTAAGGCGGGATCGGACTAAATCGATGCTGTACACTTCAGTAGTTCAGTAGCAATCACCCGTTTGCTTATAACTCGATTTTTTGTACAAACAGGGCATGGGGAGAGTATTCGCGGTGATGTCCGCCTAGCCACCAACCGCTTAATTCTTTCATACTGGAAACACTTTCAAATCCCAATGCGATTTCCCGACTGCGCAGCGCCTCAAGGAGCCGGATATTTCATGTTCAGCTGATCGAAGAGGAAGCTCAGTTCGTCGGTGGTCTGGCTGATGCGCTCGTCCAGCGAGCTACCGATGCCGTGGCCGCTGGTTTTGCTCGTGCGCAGCAGGATGGGGTTCTTCGAAGACGTCGCGGCCTGTAGTGCCGCGGTGAATTTGCGCGAATGCATCGGATTGACGCGGCCATCATTGGCGCCCGTCAGCATCAGCACCGCCGGATAGGCGGTGCCCTTCACAACACGATGATAGGGCGAATAGGCATAGAGCGCCTTGAACTCTGCCGCGTTCTTCACGGTTCCGTACTCTGTGGTGTTGAACGCGCCATTGGGGTCAAGCTCCGAGCGCGCCATGTCGTAGATGCCCACCGCCGACACGACCGCGCGTGCCAGGCCCGGATGCTGGGTGATCTCGGCGCCCATCAGCAGCCCGCCATTGGAACCGCCCAGCAGCGAGAGCTTGCCGTGTGCGGTATAATGCTGATCGATCAGATATTGTCCGGCACCCGCGAAGTCGTCGAAGACATTCTGCTTCTTGGTCAGCATGCCGTTCTGGTGCCAGCTTTCGCCATATTCCGAGCCACCGCGGATATTGGCGATGGCGTAGATGCCGCCCGCGTCGAGCCACAGCCGCACCGTCGGCCCCGCAAAATTAGGTGACTGGCTGATGCCATAGCCGCCATAGCCGTAGAGCAGCACGGGATGCGAACCGTCGAGTCTGGCACCCTTTTTGATGATGACATTGATCGGCACTTTGGTGCCGTCCTTGGAGGGCGCGAACAGGCGGCGGACTTCGGTATCAGCGAAGGAGATCGGGGAGGTCTGTTTCAGCGCCGTGTCTGCGGTCTTGCCGGTCGCCGGATTCCAGCGCGCGTAATAGCGCGGCCGCAGATAGGTCGAAACCGCATAGAGTACATCGCCATTCGCCAAGCCTTCGATCTCGGTGTTGGATGCGATCTCGGGCAGCGGCAGCTTGCCTAGCGGTTTGCCGTTCAGATCGAACACCCGCACTTGCAAAGGGCCACCAATAATGTCGCGCACGAACAAATGATGGGCGTCGAAATCGAGGTCGGACTCATTCTGTTCCGCGCCACCCGACAGGATGGCGACGCCGCTTTGCGGCACGATGGTTGGTGCGTCGGCTAGCGCGCCCCTAGCGAAGGGCGGCTTCAGCTTCTTCACGCTGCCGTTGGGCGATTCCTTGCGACTGATGGCATAGATGCCGTCGTCCGGACCGATGGTGGCGTAGACCAGCTTGTCGGCATAGGTGGCGACCTGAACCGGCGCGGCGCCTTGCTTCAGGACATAGAATGCCCAGATCCCCCCATCACCGCGCTGGACCATTGCCATGATGGCGGGCCGATTGAAGCGGTTGTCGAGGAAGATTTCCGATACCCGTTCCAGGCCATCCTTGCTTCCCAGCACCAGCTTGTCGGATTTCACCTCAGTGCCGAGGACGTGGAAATAGACCTGCAGATGGAAATGCCGTTCGGCTTCCGGCGCTTCGGCGCCGGGATAGCGCGTGTACCAGAAGCCTTTTCCATCGGCGCTCCACGCCATGCTGCCGCCCGCGGTGGGATACTGCACCCGGTCGATTGGCTCGCCGACTTCTTTGCCGGTGGCGACATCGAAGACATGCAACGTACCGTCCTCGCTGCCGTTCTTGGACAAGGACACGCCAATCTTGCTGCCATCACCCGACGGCACGAACCAGTCGATGGCGGTCAGGCCCTTGGCGTCCAACCTGTTGGGATCGAGCAGCGTCTTGCGGCTGGCCGGATCGGCGCTGGCATTCATTGTCACCAGCAACGGCTGCTGTTTGGCGGGATCGTAGTAGTGCGCGAACACCAGACTGCCACGGGCGAGCAGCTCGTAATAAGCGGGCGAGGACGCCTTGATCAGCTTGGTCAGGCGGTCTTTCACCGCGGCGCGGTCGGGCAGAGCGTCAAGGTAGCCGCGGGTGCGAATGTTCTGCGCATCGCTCCAGGCATCGACTTTTGGATCGGCGGCATTTTCTAGCCAACGATAAGGATCGGCGACCTTCACGCCCTGCACTGTGTCGACCGCGTTGCCGGCCGGAGTGGCGGGCGGCGGAAGCGGCACGGCCAGCGCGGCAGTCACCGACAGGCTGGCGACCAGCGCCGCGTTACGCAAAGCCGATTTCATGAGATATCTCCAGCCTTTGGATTGTGCAATCTGTGGCGAAAAACCCATGGTTGTCAAATCGCATCCAATTGCGATCCCGGTTTCACGCCGAGCTGAGCACCGGTTGGTGGAAGGGTTAAGGGCGTACAGACATCGTCCGCGCGTGAGATTTAATTATACATCGCCCCATGATCTGAGTATGTCTGAGCTGTTTAGCGTTTGTTGTGCTTGGGGTGACGCGTGGTAGCTTCTACGCTTGGCTGACGCGACCACGCAGCCGGAGTAACGAGAAATTGGATGCCAAGGTGTAAGCGAGCTTTCTTGTCGATGATCTGACCTATGGCGCGGCGGATGTGGCGCGACCTGATCGAGGTCGGGGCCAGTCGTGGCCTGCATCGCGTTTAGCGATTGATGTACAGCTGAGGCTTAAAGGCTCGTCTGCGATGCACCGCCTGCCGCCTGATTTGGGTGAGCGACATGTCGGTGTCGCCGTGCCCAACGTGCTTGATCGCACCTTCGAAGCCGACGCCCCAAAAGGCAAATGGATTGCCGATTTCAGCTATATCTTGACAGCGGAAGGCTGGTTGTATGTCGCGGCGGTGATCGATCTGCAGTCGCGCCGGATGGTCGGTTGGTCGATGAGCGCCGCCATGACGATCTAACTTGTCAACGATGCGCTGATGATGGCGATTTGGAGATGGGGCAAATCGAACGCTTTGCTGCAGCACTCCAAACGCCGCAGTCAGTGCATTGGCAAATAATTCTAGCGGCTGATGGCCGATCACGGTATCACATACTCAATGAGCCGTTTGGGCAATTGCTGGTATAACGCGGCAATGGAGTGCTTCTTCTCTTCGCTGAAGACCGAGCGCAGGACGAACAAAACGTATCGGACAAGAGACGAGGCCAATGGGTTGATTGACCTTGACCGTGATTACGTCGGGCCGCCAGCCCGGAGGAGAGAGCGGAACTCCGGGCTTGTTGCTCATCTAGCATTACAGTTGTGCCGCGTGATGACGCGCCTTCGCTGGTCGTCGCAATTTTCCACGAACGCATGGATCTGATGGTACGGCTGGCCGACCGGCCGAAATAAGCAGCGCGTCAGCGAAGGGATGCGGGATCACCTCCATCGCTCAGCTCCCCGCCGAGGCGCCCTTGCGGGCCTTGACGAATACCTTGTCGCCAGCAAGGAAGCTCTTGAGCATCGAGGGTAAGAGGTGGCCAGCTCGGCTTTATCGCCATAGGTCTTATTGTAAAGCGCGGTGTAGTCGGCCAGCGCACGGGCAAGGTCCGGCGTCACGGTGAAGCCGATCTTGATGGGCGTGCGATCGGGGAGCTTGGCAATCCTGAGCATGCGGCATGGGAATCGGGCGCGTCGGTCACGGCCGTGCCCTCCCATCCTGCGCGCCATCGGTGCGCGTGATGCGCACGATCTGCTGCGGCTTCTCGCCAAGGCGGAGTTCCGCCGCGGCGAATAGGCGATCGACAATGTAGTGATGACCGCTGACGCGATAGTTGACGAACTGGCTGTCGCCCGAGGCGCCGACGACGAAAGGTGGCGGGGCTTCACCCTGGTCGAGGCGTGCGGGGAACTCGATATAGACCTTGTTGCCGTCATCCCAGGGGCGCACCGGGCGTCACGGTGGATTGTCGCTGGTGATCGCGTAGCGGAACTTCAGATTGGCGAGCGCAACGCCTTCGGCGACAGGCTTTGCCGCTTCGGCTTGCTGGTTCTGCCGGCGCAGCGCAACAAGCTGATTCTGCGGATGGGTCCATGAGATTGCGGCCATGGCGGTACGATCGGTGCTCTCCAGCGCCAGATGATCGGCGCGGCGGGTTCTTCGTCTCGACTGTCGGTCGAGACAAAGCGGTGGTACGAGAGTATATCCGCCACTAAGAGGAAGAAGACCAACGTCTGGAGCAGATGAACCTATGGCGTTAAGCCGCCTTTAGGCGGCTCCAAACACCGGGGGCGCATTAGCGCGTCCTACCAGCCGCTTTGAGCGACTCTCTTCCTAAAGCCCCCGGCTTTGCCGCAGGGGAATCGCATATGGGATTTTCGGGGTTGCGCGCGGTTTTGGGTTGGATTCTGAAGATATCTCCTGATTTGTTTGGAGATACTGATGACGCGTTTCGACGAGATCTTCAGCGACTTGCCCGATCCTCGGGCTGACAGCGCCCGTCATGAACTGGTTGAGGTGCTGTTTATCGCCTTTTTGGCGACGTTGTGCGGGGCGACCTCGTGCAGCGACATGGAAGACTACGGGCTTGCGAAGGAGGCGCTTCTGCGTCAGGTGCTGGCGCTGGAGCACGGCATCCCCAGCCACGACACCTTCAGCCGCCTGTTCCGGATGCTCGATCCCAAGGCGTTCGAGGCATCCTTTCGAGAATTCATGGCGGTGTTTGGGGCGGCGGCCAAGCTGGGTAAGACCAAAGGTGTTGTGGCGATAGACGTAAGTCGCTGCGGGGCGCCTATGAGGCGGGCCAAAGTCATATGCCGCGCCTGATGGTGGCGGCTTGGCGCGCGCAAACCCGGATGGTCCTGGCCAACGTTCTGGCACAGAACAACGACGAAGCCGGGGCCGCGCTCAAGCTGATCGAATTGGTGGCCTTGAAGGGCTGTGGGGGCACCGCCGATGCGCTGCATTGCCATCGCAAGATGGTCGAGGCCATTACCGGGCGCGGCGGCGATTACGTGTTGGCGGTCAAGGACAACCAGTCGGGCCTTCTGCGCGACGCCAAGGCCGCGCTGGTGTGCGGACCAAAAATACCGAACCGGCCAAGAGCATGGATAGCCGCCACGGTCGTAAGGAAAGTCGCACTGCACTCGTGACCTCTGCACAAGGCATGGCCGCCAAACACGCCTTCGCGGGATTAAAAGCGGTGGCGAAAATTGTCTGTCGCCGCGGCAAAGATAAACCGATCGAGCGCTACTTCCTCCACGCCTCAAAATCAAACGGGCAGGATGGTACGACAACTTCCTCTTCGAACTCATTCGCCATATGCGATAGCCCTGAGCTTTGCCGGGGGATACTTACTTGAGTGGAAAAGGCAGTGGAACAAAAGTCGAAATCGCATTGCCGCTGACGAAAAGGTGGCTGTGAGATTTCGAGCAGGGACCATGTACAGTCTTGACGTGCAAGGATTGACGTGACCCGCAAACTTTGTGCATGGACCATATCGCTTGCCGGCCGCAAATCGGTGGAAATTTGGCTTGCGCTTATAGTGTTCGTAGAAAATTCTATTTTTCTAATGCCTGCCGATGTTCTCTGTGTGCCAATGGCCATCCAAACCAGAGAAGCTATCGTTACGCAGTGACGGCAACCGTCGCGTCTGTTGCCAGCGGAATTCCGGGATGGGCGCCTGGCTTTTTCCTTATGAAGCGATTGCGAGCCCGGTTTTGCCTTTTACGGTTCTTCCGACAATCTCTCTCCCTTCAAGTTAAGCAGATAAGCCGAGGCCCTTCGTTTTCGGACAACTTCAAGCCAGATATTGGTCACCGTGTTGCTGCGTAGCGGTAGAAAAGGCCTTTAACAATTTCGACGAGGGCCAGATAGGCAGCGGTGGCGCTGACCAGATAGACGAAAAACAGCGGCGGCGGTGTCACAAAGCCGAACCATTTGCCCAATGGGAGAAAAGGCAGGGCGACCGCGACAGCGACAGCCCCGAGCGCCATAGCGATAAGGAATCTGTGCGGCCTGCTCTGGTAGAAACGCCGCCGCGTCCGGATGGCGAAGACCACCAATATCTGGGTCGTGATCGACTCGATGAACCAACCCGTCTGAAACAGCGCCGCCCCGGCGCTAAAGAGATAGAGCAGCGCGTAGAAGGTCATAAAATCGAACACGGAACTGACCGGCCCGAAGACCAGCATGAACCGCTCGATCAGTTTGATGTCCCACTTCACGGGTTTGGCGGTAGCCTCCGGATCGACCGCATCGAACGGGATCGCGATTTCCGACACATCGTAAAGCAGGTTGTTGAGCAATATCTGGATCGGCAACATCGGTAGGAACGGAAGAAACAAAGCCGCCCCGGCCATGCTGAACATGTTGCCGAAATTCGAGCTGGAGCCCATCAAGACGTATTTGGACACGTTCTGAACCGCGCCCCGCCCATCGACCACCGCATCGCGTACCACTGACAGGTCGTGTTCGAGCAGAATAAGATCGGCAGCCGCCCGTGCGACATCGGCCGCGCCGTCAACCGAGATTCCAACATCGGCAGCATGCAGAGCGGGCGCGTCGTTGATGCCATCGCCCATGAAGCCGACAACATGGCCGAGGCGCTTTAGGGCAAGAATGATCTGATGCTTCTGCTGCGGATTGACCCGGCAAAACAAATTGACTTGCGGCAATTGTCCGAGCAGCGCCTCGTCCGAAAGGCGGGTTAGAGCATCCCCGGTGAGCACACCTGTCACCGGCACACCGATGGTGGCAAAGACATGCCGGCTCACCAGTTCGTTATCGCCGGTCAGCACCTTCACCGTGATGCCTGCCGCCGCCATCGCTTGGATGGTTGCTCCGGCGCTGGCTTTCGGCGGGTCGAGGAAAACAGCAAAGCCCGAGAATGTGAGGTCTCTCTCATCGCCGATGACGGCTGTCTGGTGGCTGTCATCGACCATCCGGGTTGCGATGCCGAGCGCGCGGAAGCCTTGCGCACCGAGCCCCTCCAGTGTCGCCTCAAAGACGCGGCGCGTTTCGGCATCGAGTGGCTGTTCCTGCCTATTCGCGTCCTCATAGCAGCCGGACAGATGCAGCAAATCCTCCGGCGCACCCTTGACGATAAGACGCCGCTTTGCCTCATGCTCGACTAGAACGGAGATGCGCCGCCGCTCGAAATCGAACGGCACTTCATCGATCTTTTGCCAGCCCGTCATGTCGAAGGGCTGCGCGGTGAGGATCGCGTCGTCGAGCGGGCTCTTCATGCCGCTTTCAAACCGGCTGTTGACGGCAGCATAGGCATAGGCCCGTGCGCTTTCGGCGCCCCGCCCGTCGATAGTCCGCATCAACTTGATCGTGGCTTCGGTCAGTGTGCCGGTCTTGTCGGTACACAGCACGTTCATGGCGCCCAGATCGTGGATGGCGGTAAGCCGCTTCACGATCACCTTGCGTTTGGCCAGCGCCGTCGCGGAGCGGGCAAGCGTCACCGTCACGATCATGGGAAGCAGTTCAGGCGTCAGCCCGACGGCAAGCGCCAGCGCGAACATCAACGATTCTAGCATCGGCCGGTGGAAAGAGATATTCACCACCAGAACGAACAGAACCATCAATACCGTGAAGCGCATGATCAACATGCCGAAGCGGTGAATGCCGACAGCGAAGTCTGTGGCAGGCGGCTTTTCGGCTAGGCTTGTCGCGAGATTGCCGAGCGCCGTCTTGTCGCCGGTGCGGCAGATCAGAATCGTTGCCGTGCCGCTGATCACCGAGGTTCCGGCAAAAACGGCATTCGAGGCTCCAGCTGGGTTCTCGGCGCCTAAGGCGGCATCGCTTGCCTTTTTCTCGGCTGGGTAGGGCTCGCCAGTGAGGAGCGCTTGGTTGACGAACAGGTCGCGGCTTTCCAAGAGACGGGCGTCCGCTGGAATGAGATCGCCTGCGATCAATTCGACGATGTCGCCGGGAACCAGTTGGTCCACCGGCACGGACAGGGTCTTGCCCCCTCGGCGTGCTTTTGCCTGCACCGCCACCGAGCGTCGCAACGCCTCAACCGCATTCTGGGCGCGAACTTCCTGGACAAAATCGAGGGTGATGCTGATCGTGACAATGGTCACCACGATGATGAAGCTTGCCATATCGCCGGTGGCCGCGGACAGGCCGCTTGCAACGAGCAGGATGATGACCAGTGGACTGCGGAAGCGGCCAAGGAATTGCAGCCACAGCGGCGAGCGTTTGACGGTAGCAGCATCGTTCGGCCCATAGGCCGCCAGCCGCGTCTGCACCGCAGCCGCATCAAGACCAGCAGGCGTGGCCGTGAGGCGTGCAAGCAGCCGGTCTATCGGCTCCTGCCAGATGTCTGCCGGAGCCAGTCCGTCTTTTGCGGGGTCTATTTCGCCGTTCCGGTATGTCGGCATGTTACTACACCTTGGGGCGCAAATTTCACTGGCTGGGCCCGCAGAACGTCTTCTGGCTGTGTCTGTACCAGAGTGCTTGCCCTAACATGGCGGAGCACGAGCATTAATGGCTAGAATGGTGAGGGTACCATGGCGGCGAGTGTTCTTGCTAGGCTGTGGGTGCTTGATGATTTGTTTGAACACCTCGACGTGAGAGCGGCCATAGTGTGCGAGAGACACCATGAGAATTGGTGAGACGGCCCTTGACATGGAGCTTCGGCATGTGTCGGAGCAAGAAAGGCGCATCGCCCACCAGAAGGTTCTCATTGAACACCTTCGAAAAATCGGAGCGCCATTAGATGATGCATTCAACCTGCTGAGTTCAATGCAATATCTCTTAGAAACCATGCTTGAGCATTTGGCGAGGCTTCAAAACTAGAGTACCTCGTATCATGTCGTTTCCCGCAGCGATGCGGGATTTACATTTGATGGACAGGCGGCACGATCATCGCTTCGGAATCGGTAGGTACAGGAACCACTATTAGAGTACGATTTTTCTTGCTTCTGGTCCCATCGGGCGGGGCCGAGCCTTTAGCAGTGTAGCGCTTTTGTCCTGCCGGCCGCATCGTTGGCGGGTCGGTTGCTATGCGGGCGGGTGTTCACCGGACGGGCCAGCCGTCGCCAAGGAGGGGGCAAGTGCTCGTTTTAGCGCTTCTTCTGCTTTGGGAGCCTAAGGCGAACTCCCGGCGCCTCCCCATAGAGGAATTCAACACCAGCGGATTCGAGGGCGTCTTGAATCTTTGTCAATGTTGCGGCGTAACCGCCGGAGCGGTCGTTTTCCAGGCGCGTAATCGTCATCGCCGAGACATCTGCGATCTTGGCGAGCTCACGGACGCTCAGACGAAGGCCCGCGCGCGCCATACGAATTTGATCACTTGTTATCAAAACACACAACTCTGTTGACAAGAATAACTAGTTCTGCTATCTAACCATAATAGGCGATTCGGCGGTCTCTGAAGATGGGGGCGTGCGGGTGTGCGCGCGGCTGCTGCTTCCTCGCTCATATTCGGCGCACGGTCTTGCGCAGCCTTCCACCCGCCTTTGGATACGGATGGCTCCATCGGTCAAGTGGTGGCCACTGCCGCCCCAACTTGATCTGATAGTTTCTGGATGGGACAGCAGTCGCGTCCGCAACGCGCCGGGTGAATTAAATGGAAGCCAAATTGACAAGCCTGAAAGCGCTTTGGGATGCCAAGCGCCAGACGCGGCCAATGCCGTCGCGGAACGATTTCGACATTCATGAGCTCAAGCCCTGGCTGGGCCATTTGGCACTGGTCGATGTCACCGGGGAGAGGAATTTTCGCCTATGCGGCACCGGTCTATTTTTCCGATTCGGCGGAGACATGACGGGGCAACCAGTCGCACGGGTCAGCACAGTCCTGCGACAGGGAGTGGCGGACCAAGTCGCCAAGGTAAGCGAGACCAAAACACCTATTTCCGTAGAGTGTTGTATCCAGGGGTATGGTCCGCCGGTCATCTATTCGGAACTGGTCCTACCGCTGTCTCAGGACGGCGAGGACGTGAATATGTTGCTCTGGGCAAGCTATCCAACACCACAACACGTGGTTCACCCCTCCTTATGAGAGGCGCCAAGTCGAGGCATGAAACGCCAGCCAACCGCGAGGCCAGGGACATAGATACTCACGTCGGCGCGCAAATACGACGGCGTCGAATGTTCGCGGGACTCGCCCAGCAGGAAGTCGCGAAGGCGCTTGGGGTCAGCTTTCAGCAGGTGCAGAAATATGAAAGCAGCGCAAACCGGATTAGCGCTGGTCGCTTGTTCATCCTCGCGCGAGTTCTCGGAACAGACTTGATCGAATTTTATGAAGGACTTGATGGCGAGCCGAACCAGATAGAAGATCTTTCAACGGCTGACCTCAAACGCGCCGAAACCTTCATGCGAAGTCGCGAAGGGCTGCGATTGAACTTAGCTTTTCTCGCGATTAAGAACCCGGTTATGCGGAAACACATGTTAGACCTAATTGCCGCGACGAATGAGTCATCGCAGGAATAGGTCGGACAAGGGCTAAGGCGTGTCCACAACTAGAGGATTCCCAAGTCTAGGTCGTGTGCCTAGCGGCGATGGCCACCCGTGGGGACCGTCTTGGTTCGGCGATTCGGCACAGGGCATCCGGTGCAGCATAGTAAGATGCGCGCTCGGAGACTTACATGGGTGGGTGGCGCCCCCGATATTCAGCGTCAAACGCGGGATTGGTCGTCCGAGTCCGATGCAGCAGCCAGCGCCAACCGGGCTAAGGCTGGAAGCGATTTGGCGCCCATCTTTTTCATAATCGAGGCCCGATGGTTCTCCACGGTGCGCTGGCTAATACTGAGGTCGACGGCGATGTTCTTACTGGGATGACCGGCAAGGACCATTTCCATGATCTGCTGCTCCCGTGAAGTGAGCTTGCCAGCCCGCTCGGACACCTCCCTTCGCCATGCCGACAGCTTGGTCGCGTCCCGCGATTGCTCCAACGCGCGTTCTACGCCGGCGAGCAGCTCGTCGCGACCAACGGGCTTCTCGATGAAATCCGACGCGCCGGCCTTCATGGCCGCGACAGCCATTGGGATGTCGCTGTTGCCGGTGATCATGATGGCCGGCAATTGGTAGCCGCGATCATGCAGATATTGCAACAATTCGTGGCCAGTCATTCCCGGCAGATAGGCATCCACCAGGAGACATCCTTCGCTGCCTGGGTGGTAGGCTTCGAGGAATGCTTCGCATGTGTCGAAATCCTCGACGGTGTACCCATCTGTCTCGAGCAAGCTGCGCAGCCCCTCGCGCACGTGGCTATCATCATCGACCACAAAAATCACAGGGGTCTCGGCAGGCTGGACGGCTTCGGATCGGCGCACGAGCGGCGGATGCGGCGCGGGCTGTGAAATCGGGAGTAGACGCTGGATAGCCTGCATGACATCTGTAGCCTTGACAGGTTTGTTGAGCTGCACACAGTCCTGACTGGCGACACGTCGCAAGGTGTCCGTCGAGATGTCGCCCGTCAAAACGATGACCGGTATCCAGTGATTCAGTGTTTCTCTTATCTTTGCAGCGACGAGCAGCCCGTCCATTCCATTCGGCAGATTGTAATCCGCAAAAATGAGGTCAGGTCGAAAACCGCCGTGAATGACCAATTCCAATGCCGCCGGGCCGTCAGGCGCCGTTGCCGGACGATGGCCTTCCTCCTTGAGAACTACTTCAAGGAGTTCACACAATTCTCTGTCATCCTCAATGACCAGGATTGCGCCAGTGCGGCGAGTCGGGCTGCTCACATGACCATTTCCGGCCGTCGGAAAATTTCCATCGCGTCGCGTTCCATTCGGGGGAAGCGTGACATCGATGGAGAAGACAGATCCTCTGCTTGGCTGCGAGCGGACATGTACGGAATGTCCAAGCAGGGTCGCTAGGCGTTGAACGATGGATAGCCCGAGCCCAAGTCCGAGGCTACGTTCGCGGGCGGCATTGCCGAGCTGATGATACTCGCCGAATATTGCCTGAAGGTCCTGCTCGGCAATGCCAATGCCGGTATCCCAAACCTCGATGCTCAGCGTTCCGCCGTGGTGGCGGCATCCCAGTAGTACTTTGCCATGCCTTGTGTATTTGAGCGCATTTGACAGGAGATTGCGAAGCATCTGCTCAAGCAAACGTGGATCGCTATAAACCGAAAGACTGCATCCGACGGCGCGAAGATGAAGCCGTTGCGCTACGGCATGGTACGTAAATTCATCCCGCAGTCGGTCAAGCAGATCATTGATCGGAAATTTGATGAATTGCGGGTGTACCGTCCCGGCTTCCAACTGATTGATGTCGAGCAGTGTGTTAAGCATGCCCGACATGGCGGCGGACGTTTCATCGAGGCGTGTAACGAGCGTCAGCGCCTCTTCCTTCTTGCCGTCATCGATCTTCCTTCTCAGGACGCTTCGCATCAGGGTGAGGGCTTGCAGCGGCTGCCGGAGGTCGTGGCTTGCGGCAGCGAGAAAACGGGATTTTGCGATATTGGCCTGCTGTGCTTCGCGCTCGGCGGACTCCAGCGAATCGGCGGCTCGCCGGCGTTCGGTAATGTCGGCAAACGTGATGACGACACCTTCCACCGCGTCATTCTGGGCGCGGTAAGGCAGTATCCGACGGACGTACCATAGACCGTCCCGCGCCCGGATTTCCCGCTCGATCGGCGAGAGCGTTTGCAGCACGGTGCGAGCGTCGATCAGCAGATCGCTATCGGCGGCTAACGAATTGAGGTCGGCGAGCGGTCGGCCGATGTCGGTCGGGATAATGCTGAAGAGCGATTTGGTCGCCGGCGTGAAGAAACGGATATTGAGGCCGAGGTCGAGAAAAATCGTCGCGACGTCAGTGCTGTAGAGGATATTTTGCAGATCGCTCGCGGTCGTCCGTTGTCGTTCCAAGGTTTCCTGAAGCTGGCTGTTGAGGGCCGTAAGTTCCTCGTTCATCGACTGCAGCTCTTCCTTTGACGTGAGTAGCTCTTCGTTGGTCGATTGGTATTCCTCATTGGCGGACAAGGCCTCCTCGTTGACCGCTCTTTGTTCCTCGTTTGATGTCTCGAGACTATAGATCGCGGCCTGAAGCTCCGTTTGCGTGGCTTCCAATCGCCGTTCGAGCTCGGCGACATCTTCTATGTTAGGTGGGGTAGAAGCCCGGCTTTGCTTACGGACCGGCGCCGGATTGTCTATGAAGCAGACTAGCAGCAGATCTTCACCATCGATCAAAGCCGGTTGGACCGCGATGTCGAAGGACCCAAGCTTTCCTTCGTAGTTCGTCCGGCCACCCGGGATGACGATGCGCGTCTTCTCCAGCATGGCCTGGTGGATCGCTGCTCTGAGCTTGATCCGCAGATGTGGACGCACCATCGCGAGTAGATCGTAGCTCGCAGGGCCTTGCGGCACGTTCACATAGCGTTCCGTGGGTCCAAGGGAATAAAGCCATTCCAGCTTGCGGTTGATCAGCACCGCCGCAGGTGCATATGTCTCGATGATGAATCGGCGGCACCCCTCGGCAAGCGCAACGTGCCGGGAAGGCGTCTGGCTCTGTGGCGCGCGTACCGGTTGGCGCGCACCATCGGCGGCTCCAAATAAAAAGCCCGGCTCGCCCGGTCGAGTGCGCCCGATATGCCGGTATAGCCGCTCTGCCTTCGAGATGACCTCAAATTGGCCTTTAGCATTGCCGATCGCCTCAGCGCTCCCAAGCAG
>JAATGP010000033.1 GCA_015654635.1 Alphaproteobacteria bacterium
GCCCCAACTTCCACCAGATTCCGATCAATCAGCCGAAATGCCCTTTCCACAACCTGCAGCGAGACGGCCATATGCAGATGGGCGTGCCCAAAGGACAGGTCAACTACGAACCGTCGAGCCTGGGCGCTGATGTGGCGCGGGAGGCCCCCGCGCGGGGCTATCAGACGTTCGCGGCACCGGAGGAAGGTGCGCAGCTTCGCATCCGACCAGAGAGCTTTGCCGACCACTACACGCAGGCTCGGCTGTTCTATGCCAGCCAGACGGAGCCGGAGAAAAACCACATTGTCGCGGCGCTCGCCTTTGAACTCAGCAAGTGTGTCGTAGCGCGCGTACGCGAGGCCGTCCTCTCCCGGCTGATTCACATCGACGAGAACCTCGCCTTACGCGTCGCCGAAGGCCTGGGTATCGACGAGATCGCGCCAGCGGACACAGCAGTCGAGGCAGAGGATATGCCGCTCTCGCCTGCCCTGAGTCTCATTGCCAAAGCCGTTCCGACATTGAAGGGCCGCAAGATCGGCTGTCTGGTCGCGGACGGTGCCGATACTGCTTTGATCGCAGGGCTGACGGCCGCCGTAGAAGGGGCCGGAGCCACCTACCAAATCGTGGCGCCTAGGATCGGTGGCGTGCAAACGGCCGGCGGAGTTGTTCCAGCGGATCATAAAGTTGGAGGCGGGCCGTCGATCTTGTTCGATGCCGTGGCCGTCATCCCGTCCCTGGAGGGCGGCGCGCAACTGGCGCTTCAGGCCGATGCGGTCAATTTCCTCCGAGATGCTTACGGGCATCTAAAGGTAATCGCTTATCTGCCGACCGCCGCGCCGATCTGGGTAAAGGCCGGCATGTCGGACGCCACGCCCGATCGTGATGCCGGACTGATCTCCTTGGACCGCAGCTCCATTGCCGACTTTATCAAAGCCGCTTCGGCAGGGCGCATCTGGGACCGCGAGCCTCAGGTGAGGAATGTGCCCTGATAGGGAAGCGCTTCAAGTGGAAGGTACCTGCACGCCTCTTTAGAGCGGGAATTTCTACCCGCCGTCGACGACGCGTCTGCTGTACCGGCGCGTTTCCAAATTGTGATCGAACTCCTGAACCATCGGATGAACAAGACCAGAAACCGCCGGCGCTCGCTCCATGACTCGCTCACACATCTTCCTATAGAGGTTGTTCTTACCCAGTTCACCACATGGCACCTGGTGAAACTGCATTGGCGTCAGACGGCGTTGCTCCGCCGCTATCCGCAGCCGAACTGATCCTGGAGCCAATGCGACCGTCTATGTTCAATGTGCATTGAGGACGAGATGAATAACGCCACGCCTGCCGGCCCGCAGCGCGCCTCTAAGGTGAAACAGCCCGAGCGGCCGAAATTGCGAGAGATCATGGGGCCGGGGCTCATCACCGGCGCCTCCGACGACGATCCGAGCGGCATCGCAACCTATTCCCAGGCCGGAGCACAGTTCGGCGTCAATATGGGTTGGACACTGCTGCTGACGTTTCCGCTGATGTGCGCCATCCAGCAGATCAGCGCGCAGATAGGACGTGTGACGGGGCACGGCCTTGGCGGCAATCTGCGCCGCAACTACCCGTCCTGGGCGCTCTACGCGCTGGTCGGGCTGCTTGTGGTGGCCAACACGATCAATCTGGGGGCCGATCTCGGCGCGATGGGCGCCGCTCTCAAATTGCTGATCGGCGGTCCGGCACTTCTGTATGTGGCCCTTTTCGGAATTGTCTCCGTCCTGCTCGAAGTCTTCGTCCGCTACTCGCGATATGTGTCAGTTCTGAAGTGGCTTAGCCTTTCGCTCTTCGCCTATGTCGCGACGCTGTTCGCCGTGAAACTCGATTGGCTCGATGTCGCCCACCACTTCGTCGTACCGCACATCTCATGGACGGCAAGCTACTTGACCGTCGTCGTTGCCATATTCGGAACCACGATCAGCCCCTATCTGTTCTTTTGGCAGGCCGAAGAAGAAGTCGAGAATGAAAAAGAAAATCCGCAAGCGAAGCCGTTGAAACAAGCGCCAAAACAAGCCCCATTCGAACTGGAACGAATTCGTCTCGATACCTGGTTTGGAATGGCGATTTCCAACGTGGTTGCGCTGTGCATCATGCTCACGACCGCGGCGACGCTAAACACACATGGAATCACAGATATCCAAACGTCGTCGCAGGCAGCCGAAGCGTTGCGGCCCATAGCCGGCGGGTTCGCATTCCTGGTGTTCGCTCTGGGAATCATCGGTACCGGCATGCTCGCGCTCCCTGTGCTCTCCGGTTCCTGCGCATATGCCCTGGGCGAGGCTTTGCATTGGCCGGTCGGGCTTGCGCGGCAGCCCCTCAAGGCAAAGGCCTTTTATGGCACGATATCAGCTCGCCATTATCCGTCTGTCCATTTTGGTTTGCATCAACCCAAATCTGCAGATTATCAAACTGCGCGTCACTGGCATTGATGATGCCATCATGGTTGGAGTCGTACGCCGACAAGGTATAAAATGAGTTGATCAACTCGTCACTTGCGATGCGGCCGTCGCCGTTCGCATCGACTGCAATAAATCCGTTACCGCTGCCGATCCATCCGGTCTGATTAGCGAAATCATGATTTGCGAAACCGACTGGTGTCCAGTTGAAAAATGTCGAACTTGTGGCGACGTTTGTCAGATTGATGCCGTTGCCTGAAAAATCAATAACGAGTGGATCAATGATCGAACGCCGCAGCAGGCGGTCGGCCTCCGCTATATTCGTATCGTGCTCCTGTTTCTGATACAGATCATGGAGATGTTGAGCGGCAAGGTCGCCAACTTTTCCCCCAGCATAGTTCGCCAGTATCGCTCGCAGGACAGTGGTGGCAATGGTAGCCTGACCGGTCGAAAGGGCGCCGCTCTCCGCTATAGCCGCTGCCGCCTCTTCAGCAATTCCCGCGCCCGAATACGCAAGCGCAGCCGTTGCAGCAAGAGCAACTGCCACTCCGATTGAGGCAGCAAGTGGATCTTCATCGACGAGTGCTTGGGCCTCGTCAGCCGTAAGACCGTACACTTGGAGCATGTCGGCAGCGAACTCAGCACTCTTCGACCCAACTTCGCTCATCGTGTCCACGGCGGTGTCGTATGCCACCTCAACGAGTGTCGTCCAAATGCTCATCGCCATTCTCCACAGTTTGGCTTTTGCGTTTAGTAGGGAGCTCGCGATTGGGATGGCTGGGAAAATGAGGCGGCGAGCGTTACTTCATTGACGGACCTTCGCCAAACAGTGACCGACTCACTTGGAGTACAAAAGGCGTTCGCTGTTCTTGTGTTCGACTTAGACCAGTAAGAAGCGTGCGCCAGCGACCACGCCTCCCACCTCCGTCGAATGGCTCCGTGCCATTTAACCCACATCAGACTTAGACGCCCCAATTTCTCGTTTAACGTGCTACGCGAGGCCACTATAGTCAACTGTCAGGCACAAGAACAAGTCGCCGTACCCATCAAGTGTTGTGACAATTATATTAATACTGTAATTATAGGAATAGCGTAACAGTAATCGGATAATGTCGCAATATACCGAACAACTATAACGGGATACGAGTCGAATTCGGGCGCGGTATCCAATTTGGGCACGTATTTAGGATTCAGAGTCATTGATTGATCCAAAAGATTGTGAACGCTGCGATGCAGATGGCTGAAAAGAAGGTGTGGCCGCAGCGATGGTAACGGATATAGATGTGTTGCCAGTCTTTGAGATTGGCGAACAAGTTGTCGATTTTGTTGCACCAACGATAGAGCGGCGATCGCGGGGGAAGTTTGCAGTTGGATTCGACGGGATGTGGCGGCGATGCCGCGTTGGGCAAGGGCGTCACGGAACCAGTTGACGTCGTGCCTCTCGCCTAGCATTCCCTTGGCGGTCGGCAAGACATTAAGTATCAAGGCTACACTTTTGTGGACACTCATCCGACCGTACTGAGGAGCATGAACTGCGGTTGCCCAAGCCATATCACACCCATGAAGCTTCGAGTTCGAGCTGCTGTTGGTCAGTCCGGTTGCTCTGGGATTAGCCCCTTTGTATGTAGGCTGCTCGAACCTATTCGACCGCTTTGCGTTCCGGCGCTGCTGATGGCAGCTGGTCAACGTTCGTCATCGTCAAGCCTCCCGTAGCGGTGTCGGCGGTCTGGAACAAAATAATGGCCAGCTGCGTGAGGAGCGTCTACATTCGGCATGTCCTCTCCGAAGTATAACGGTCACGGATGCAATGCTAAGTCGGCATGATGCCATCCAGTAACTGTGCTGGGTTGCAGAAACCAGCTGAGCGGCTTGGCCATTATTTTGCTCCCCCTCGCCGATTCGAAAATCGTCGGCCGTGAAGAATGCGGTTTTCAGGCCGGATTGAGTTGAAGAACCGCGGCCGAGCCGCAGAACAATCAGAACAACAAAAACCTCAGCCAGCGGATGAGGAGGCTGAAGTTGTATCCGACCGCTGCGAGAACGGCGTTGGCGGCGTCGCCAGCGTGGTGAGCGAGGTAATTGCGGTCCATCCGGTGCTCGGCCTTCAGATGCCCGATGACGGGCTCGATGGCTGACCGGCGTCGCATCTGGCGCTTGATCTCTTGTGTCATACGGCGCTTCTAGCCCGCGGTGTAGACGCGGAACTTGTATCGGGGCGGCGCATTGTGGCCGCGGTATCCCGCATCGGCGATGATACGCTCAAGCGTGTTGCCGACCAGCGCCTCGATCTCGGGGATCACCGTCTTGAGGGTGTGGCCATCGTAGGGATTGCCCGCCATCGCCTTGGCGTGGATGGCGAACTGACCGCCCTTGGCGTGCCTGATCGGGGTCGCCACGCTCGCCTTCACGCCGAACTCGTAAGGGCGATGCGCCTTGCCCTTGCCGATGCACTCCACCTCGGGCGCGTGAAGGCTGTAAATCTTGCGGCCACGCTGATGCTGGTGCTGATGCAGCACGGAACTGGCCCGCGACAGCATCGGGGCGAAGACTTTCCTGAGCGCCTCGTCGTCAGCGGTCTTGCGGAGGATGTCGCGGATCACCCGGCCCAGATAGGTCCGAAGCTTCTTCAAGGCCCTGTTGGCCCGCTTCCACTGCTTGGCGTGGGCATAGCGCTGGTGTTTGATCAAGGCGAACTTGCCCACACGACGATAGGATTGGCGCAGCTCCACACCGTGCTTGTTGGCGAGTCGCACCAGAATCTCCCGCGCCCGCTGCAACAGCCGCGCATCGGTGGGGAACATCACGTTCTTGGGCTGCACCGTGGTGTCCACGACCACCCGCGACAAATCGGACGGCTTGAGCGCGTCCGTGCGGACCGCCGTGGCCAGGCTCTCCTGCAACAAGGCCTGCAGTTTCTCCTCGCCCATCCGCTGGCGCCAGCGTGTCAGCGACGAGCGATCGAACACCAAGCGGTGCTGGAAGAACTCCTCCCCACAGAAGTACTGGAAGTACGGGCTTTCCAGCCAGCGGTCGCAGAGGACCTCGTCCGACAGGCTATAGGTGTGCTTCAGGATCGCAAGCCCCGCCATCAGCCGCGTCGGCAACGGCGGTTGGCCGGGCCCGTCGCTGTACGCTGCCTCAAATCGCTCCTCCAGGAAACGCCAATCGACCGTCTGCGCCAGCTTCACCAGCGCGTGCCCCATGTCGATGATCTGATCCAAGCGCGACCGGAAAAGGTCCTGATCTCCCGTCTCACGACACTCTCGCGGCTTCATCCCATCCCCGCATCGACTCGCCCAAGACGCAGGAATCACGAATCCATTTTGCAAGGAACCGCCGTCTGATCCCTTCAATTCCGGCAAAATCGATTACTTCCCAACCGCCGTTTCCGACTCAAAATCAGCAGCTTGGGAATTCTTCACGGCGGACAAAATCGATGGAAAGACCTCACCGGAAACTGCAGTCAGTGATTAAACGGGTAAGTCGAACGGGGCAGTCATATGGCGTGGCCAAATCCAGCCCCGTACAGGTAATCGGCTCCAGCATCCAAGCCGGCCTTCCAATGACGTCGCCAGGAGAGATTTCGATATGTACAAGGTGTTTAATGACGCGCTGTTCACGATAATGCTAGCGAACGCGGCACGCGTAGAGCGGTATCTGTCGGGTGATTGCCCTCTCTGTAACCACCGCTGACCTTGGAGGCGCCTCGCAAGTGACAACCATTGCTAGTCACTGGAGTTCCAGAGCATTCGCGAAACAAAAATAGGAGCTTGCATTAGTCTCGAGAATCTTTGCGCACGCGACGCGATCGTAAGAAGTTATACAATCTAAACACCACGATGATTGCAGGCATAATCGAGAGTACAATGACGATGGATATAATATTGGTTTCGTCGCTTTGGTGTCGGCCAGTATTAAACGACACGATTAAGACGATTAGTCCCAGGACAGGAATGAAGAACTTTGCATTGCCCATCTCCGTCAACCTCTTCGCAATCCACGAGAACTACCCACAGGCGCACGCCTGAGCATATTCAGCGACCTAATCCTTAACAGGCTACTACATCAGACGTGATGAAAACTCAGGCAACCGGAGCGAGCTCATTCATGCACTATTGAATGCGCCACGACTTGGCAGGGTTATCAACGCAGACAGCAGCATCAGTCTGTTAGCTATGACACCGGGCAATCAGCGAGGCTAAATTCCGCGGGCAGTCAGAATCAGAAGTCCAGTTTTCCGGGCCGTACCCCGCGTAGAACCCGCTGATCTCGTTCGTTCCGTTCCTCCTTGAACGCCCTACTGCCACGACGTCGCCAGACGGCGATGTTCTGTTCGCGGATCTCGGGCTGAAGCAGGAACACCAGTTCGAGAAAGGCACCAAAGAGTGCGGCGCGATCATCGTTTGTGAGCTCGACGAGCCCGGATTTGACTACGAGGCCGCCGAGTTCGATGAGGTGACGAGTACGTTCGCGGCGCTTCATGACCCACTCACGCGTATCACTTCTTGCTTGATGGGCTTGCAGGCGATGATGTGAGGCTGTCGCCCGGCGCAGAGCTTTCGTGCTGGCCTGTAGCTCCCCCTTGAGCGGCTTCTGCCTTCCGAAAAAACTCCTCGCCTTGTTTCTTCCAGAGCTTCTTCTGTGCGATGTCTTTCGTTTGCACCATGGCGACGAGTCCACCAGCCAGGGTGTCGATATCGAGCGCGTCAGCGCCGGTGGCGACGATAAGGTCTCCAAGTTGGCGTCGCTTGGTTTCCTTGAGCGCCTTGGTCTTTTCGGTGAGGGTCTTGAGAGCAGCGTCAAAGTCACGAGGTTTGCGCATGTCGGACTCCGTCATTTGCGATGTGAGCATAATAGCGTGAGCCCTTCTCGAATACTCCATTTGGCCTGAGACAGTGTGGTACGGAACGATCCCTCACGGGATTTTTTCTCGCGAGGGCGCGCTTATACGTCGTGCCGACGTGCGCTTGAACGCGTACATGACAGGCATGGCAATCTATCACTTATCGGCCAAAGTGATCAGTCGGGCGAACGGATCGAGCGCGCTGGCCTCGGCCGCCTATCGCTCGGCAGGGCGTCTCTATGACGAGCGCCTCGACCGCCATCACGATTTTACAAACAAGAGCGGTGTCATCCATTCCGAAGTAATGACGCCGGAGAACGCTCCCGATGAGTTTCACGACCGCGAGCGGCTGTGGAATAGCGTTGAATCTTTTGAGAAACGCAAGGACGCTCAGCTTGCCCGCGAGATCGAGTTCGCCATTCCACGCGAGCTTGATCCGTCCGATGGGATCGAACTGGCGCGGGACTTCGTGCGGGAAGAGTTTGTATCGCGAGGCATGATCGCCGACCTCGCTGTGCATTGGGACATCGGCGCCGATGGAATGGCCAAGCCCCATGCCCATGTCATGCTGACGATGCGCAGTGTGGACGAGAACGGTTTCGGGGCCAAGGTGCGGGAGTGGAACCGGACCGAACTCTTAGAACATTGGCGCGAAGCCTGGGGCGCTCACGTCAATGAGCGTTTGGCTGAACTTGGTATTGACGCCCGGATCGATCATCGCTCGTTCGAAGACCAAGGTATCGACCTTGAACCCCAGCACAAGATCGGCCCCGCCGCGGCGCGCATGGCTGGAGACGGGCTGGAATCGGAGCGGCTGGAAGATCACCGCCAAATTGCCCGAGAAAATGGCGAGAAAATCCTCGCCAACCCGTCGATTGCCTTGGATGCCATCACCCATGGGCAAGCGACCTTCACCCGGCGGGATTTGGCGATGTTCGTGCATCGCCACTCCGATGGATTGGAGCAGTTCAACGCCGTTATGGCAGCGGTGGAGGGTTCGCCGGATTTGGTGCGGATCGGCCAAGACGGCCGGGCCGATGAGCGCTTCACCAGCCGACAGATGCTAGCGATAGAAGAACGCCTGCACTCCTCTGCCGAACGGTTGGCGCAACGCCAGCACCATCACGTCTTTGCGGGTAGCCGGGAACGGGCCTTGGCTAGCGCCGAGACGCGCGGACTCGACTTGTCCCGTGAGCAGCGAGCCACTCTTGCCCATATCACAGAGGGACGAGACCTCGGTATCGTCATTGGTTATGCCGGAACCGGCAAATCGGCCATGCTGGGGGTGGCCAAAGAGGCTTGGGAGCGTTCCGGGTTTGAGGTTCGCGGGATAGCACTTTCCGGCATTGCCGCCGAAAACCTGGAGAACGGCTCCGGGATTGCGTCTCGCACCATTGCGAGTCTGGAACATCAATGGACGCAAGGCCGCGAGATTCTAGACTCCAATCATGTCCTGGTGATCGACGAAGCGGGCATGGTGGGTTCGCGGCAATTGGAGCGAGTTCTGTCCGAAGTCGAGCGCCGGGGCGCCAAGGTCGTTCTGGTCGGCGACCCCGAGCAGTTGCAAGCCATTGAGGCCGGTGCCGCGTTCCGCTCCTTGAACGAACACCACCCTCATGTCGAGATCACCGAGATTCGTCGCCAGCGCGAATCCTGGCAACGGGACGCCACCCGTCATCTGGCGACCGGGCGGACCGACGAAGCGCTCGACGGGTACCGTGATCACGGCATGGTCCTTGCCGAGCAAACCCGCGAAGAGGCGCGGGACAAACTGGTCGATGGCTGGGACCGGGACCGCCAAGCCTCTCCCGGCAAATCGCGCATCATCCTCACCCACACCAATGAGGAGGTCCAGAACCTCAATCAGCTGGCCCGGACAAAGCTCCGGGAGGCCGGAGACCTGGGCGAGGACATCACGACCACCGTCGAACGCGGCAAGCGGTGCTTCGCGGTCGGCGACCGAGTGATGATGCTCAAGAATGACCGGGGTCTGGGGATTAAGAACGGCACGCTCGGCACCGTCGAAACCGTGTCGCCATCCCATATGCGTATGCGCCTGGATGACGGGCGGCAGATTGGATTTGACCTCAAAGATTACAGCCATCTCGACCACGGTTACGCCGCCACCATCCACAAAGCCCAAGGCGTGACGGTGGACCGGGTGCATGTGCTGGCCACACCGGGCTTGGACCGGCACGCTGCTTATGTCGCCCTCTCGCGCCATCGCGAGCGGGTAGACTTCCACTTTGGTTGCGACGACTTTACCGATGATGCCAAACTCGCACGCGTCCTGTCGCGCGAGCGGGCCAAGGATATGGCGAGCGACTACGCGCGGGAACCCAATGAGCCAACCCGCGCAATCGGGGATGACCGATCCCGCCATCCCTCTGCCGCGGATCTGCAACGCCGCCAGGTAGTGCCAGGATTGGATCGGGCGCACGATACCAGGCAACAGCACATCGAGACAAAGCGCGGGCTGTTCGCCTCCTTCAGGCCGCAAATGCCGGTGCCGGACCACAGGATGGACCGCCAGCAAACCGCAGATCGCAGTGATGTTGCCAAGCCGTTACGGGGGTCACCGGAGCGAGCGGCTGAGCGCGATGCTGCCATTGGCCGGTATGCGCGGGCGCGGATGGATATCGACCGCATGCGGGCTCGACAGCTGCCGGTGTTGCCGGAACAGGAACGCACCCTGGAAAAGGCGCGCACTGCTCTAGATGCAGTGCGGCCCAAGATGGCGGCCGATATGGAAAGCGCCATAGCCCGTGATCCCGCGCTGCTCTCGGATGCCGCAAAGGGTCGGACGGATAGGATCATCCGGGCTCTGCAAATCGAGGCCGAGATTCGCACCAATCCCGCGCTTCGCGCCGACCGGTTTGTCGCCGAATGGCAAGGCTTGTCGCGTGCACGCGGTCGTGTGGAACGGGCCTACGACTTTGAAGGCGCAAAAGCGGTGCGCAGCAACATGGCGGGGATGGCCAAATCTCTGGAGCGCGATCCGCAAGTCGAATCGATCCTGCGCAACCGCAAAGTGGAACTGGGTCTGGAGATGTCCACCGGCCGCAGCATCGGCGCCGATCTGATGGACCATCTAGGGCTCGGTCGTGGACGCGGACTGGGGTTGTGAACGCGAAACCTGTGAGCCTGGGAGAACGGCATGAGCGACGAAATCCAAAGCCCACGCGATGGCGAAATCCACCAGCCGTCAACCGGTAGCGAACCATCGCAGGCCCCGCCTGACGATGCGGCCGCCGCTGCGTTCGAGGCCTTGCGCGAAGAAGTGGCCCTCGTTCGCCGGGCCGTGGGCGGTCTTGCCGCCGAGCGTGCGACGATCCCCGATTACAGCGAGACGCTCGCCAATATTCTGCAAGCTGGCGCGATCACAGCCCGGCAGCTTAAAGTTCTTGCGGCGCTGCCCGCCTTGTCCGTTACCCCAGACCAACTGGCCCGCCAGATAGCCGCTGCCGGGGAAACTGCCCGTCGCGCCGATCAATTGGCGCTGATGGAAGCTAGCACCGTTTTGCGGGGTGCCGCACAGGAGCTGAACGCTCAGTTGCAAACAGTCCACTCTGCGAAAGCACAACGAAACTGGCTGATTGCAACAGGTACTGGCGGCCTCGTTGCTGGGATGGTGTTATGGGCTACACTCGCGGGCCTGTGGGCGCGAAACCCTCCCGACCATCGCGGATCACCGGAACAGAAGGCAGCCGCGATACTAGGCATGGATCAAGTCGCGGCTGGAGAACATCTGCTCCAAACCGCAGCGCCGCAGCTATGGCAGGACATCGTCTTCGGGGATCGCATCGTCATCGCCAACCGGCAAGCTCTCGAGGTCTGCCGAAACAAAACCCGCAAGCAAAATGCACGCTGTATCATCGTTGTTCCCGCCGCTCAACCGTGATCGTTAAGCGCATGCATCCGTCGGTCAGATCCTGTTGGGTTCTTCGGTTGGCCGGGCCAGTCAATCGGGATAGGGGAGCATCTCGCGATGCTGCCCCTCCCACACCACCGGGCGTATGGGTCCGTACCACGGCGGTTCGGCGGATTAAGCGCCCACAAGACTTTCCATGGTGGCAGGCCCAAACGACGGAAGCGAGCATTGGTGAAGCCGCGATGCATGGCTTCCGCGAAGCTCAATCGCCAAGGCCCCTTGGGACTACAGACGGTAGCACTCGCCGTCTTTTCGGGGACTCTGAGGCGGCGGAGTTCGCGGTAACGCCGACCACGCGTCTTCCACTGAATCCAGACGATGCAACGAAGGCGCCGCCTGATCCAGCTATCCAGCGTTGACAACTCGCGCATCTGGCTGAAGCCGAAGTAGCCGGCCCACCCGCGAAGGAATGGACCCAACTCACGGATTACCCGCTCCAAGCTGATGCCCCTGTATCGGCCAGTCAATTCGCGGAACCGGTGTTTGAACCGGATCAGGGCCTTGTTGGCGATACAGCGCCGGAACTCCGGTTCATTCCTCCCGGTAAATCCGAGGAATGAACGGTGCCACGGCCGGGCCACCGCACTCTTCTGCGTATTGATCTGAAGCTTGAGGCGGCGTTCGATGAAACGGGTCAAACTTTGCATGACCCGTCGGCCAGCCTTTTCGCTACGTACATAGATGTTGCAGTCATCTACATACCTCACGAATTGGTGGCCACGTCGTTCAAGTTCGCGGTCCAGCTCATCCAGTACGAGATTCGAGAGCAAAGGCGAGAGCGGTCCATAGCAGAGATGAAATCGCCTGCATTTAAAACACGCATCCGCGCCCTTTACCGATATCCGGGCGCCAAACGACCCATTTTGTCCGCTGCAGCTTAGTGCGGCGGACATTGGATTCAGTGGGGAGGCGATACCGGTAAGCAGGCTTTATCACGACGGACGGGATTGCACCGTGCCGGCCCATCTTCTGGCAGCGCCACTTGATAAGGTCCGAAATCACGACGCGGCTCGAGATAATCGGTGGAAATGATTTGTGCGCCAGACGCAAAACCCGCTTGGCGACGCGCGGTGTTGTTCTCGCGCGCCTCATGGGTGCCTTCGTCGGCCCGCGTCCGCACCATGAAGCCGGCCGCCACATCGGCTCTGATGCGAGCACCATCAGCGATGGGATCGTTCAAGATGAAAAAGGCCGCATGCGGCGCCGTCTCGCTCGTTGATTTGATGAACATCGCCAAGCCCTCCAACGAGGCATGGCCACGGCGATAGAGACAACTTTTCTCCTCGTCCTCGTCCAGCACGAACATCACCTTGCCGCGCGCCTCGGAAAGCTTTGGCCACCCCCCTGCCAACACGCCCTCCCGGAGCGTCTTGTGCCTGCCGCGCACAGAATCCGGGACGATGAGTTTTTCCGGACCAAAGATGGAGAGAATTTCCGCGTCTAAGGCGGCAAAGGCCGTCGCATAAAAGCTCAAAGGCACGACACCACCGGGAATCTCCGCCTCACCGTCTTTGGCATTCATGGTGATGACCAGCGGAACATGATCCGGATGAGAATCCGACCATGCCTTGATCTGTTGCAGGCACAAGATGAAGGTCGCACACTGGCTACGCATATCGACATCGGGAACATGCATCACCTTGAAGCCCGGCAGCAGCATCGCGGAGGCATCATAGGCTTCATCATGACCTAAGCGGGCGGCAATGGCGGGTAGGAGGGGGTGGGCATAACGGCCGCCTTGCGGATCATAGACCACATCAATTTCGAGCGCGCGCATGCCACCATCAAGCTGCTCGGAAAGCGGTCTGTGGCTGTAGTCCAATTCTATAGCCGCCTCAGGGGAGCGTTGACGGATGAGTTCGAGTTCCGCAGGCGGAATAGCGCGCTTATAGCTATTATGCGTGCCGACCACCTGCATGTCGTTCATGTGCAGCGAAACATCTTTTGCCTGGCAAGGGCCTTCGAGCGCCGTCGTAGACGTACAAGGCTCTGCCGCCAGTGCAGGCACGCCCATCATTGCCGACAGCGCGACGCTCGCGAGCCAGTGCATGCGCTTACCTCTTCACAGAGACAAAAACGGGATTGGAATAGAACCACAGATCGTTCCAAGGATTTTCGTCCTTGGCATCGGCATCCGGTTCGCCTTGAGGCGTGTTGGTCCCACGCAGACGCAAATAGAGATCGGACGTCACATCCTTGACGACAAAGTGCATGGTGTAGACGTCCTTCCTATGCCGCCAATCGCGGGCCGTGAAACGATGCAGGACCTTGGTGGTGGGATTGGTCATCGCTGCTGGATCGCTCTTTCGCCCCGTCACCGCACCGGCGATCAGATCGATGTGATCGAGACGCGGCCTTTGTCCCACGGCGTTTGGCATTGCAGACTGACGTACACGGATCGTAACCGTGAGTGCGCTGTGAGCCCGGAGGAACAAGGTCTCGCCCATCACGGCTTTGGCGTGGCGAGACGAAACCGTGACGTCGAGAGCGGAAATAAAATCGCCCGTGGTCGCGAAAATGCGGCCCTGGCGCAGACCGTCGAGAATGTCGCCCGCATCGCGGCGGGCATAAACATAAGTCTTAGCATATTGGCCAGGCCAAAAATCCTCACCACCATCGGCGGTGTTACGATGGGAATCGGAACTAGCCGTGATCCAGAAATGCCGCCCCTCCCCCAGCATCGCATCCCACACACCGCCGAGCTGCGCCGTCATGACATCGAAACCGCCAAAGGTCGGTAGGTTGCGATAGAGGCCACGGCCACGAATGGGCTTTTCCGGCGTGCCTTGCCGCAAGCCCGCCGCTTGATGGCCGGGGGCGCCTTCCATGCCAACGGCGACATCTGGCGCTGTATCGTTCCAGCCGCGCAAGTCTGAAGGCGTATGGCCGCCCTCGGGATCACCCACAAATTTGGAGCCGCGCGAAGGATGGTTGGCGAAAACAAGCGGCTTGGGGACAAGCCCATCCATCGCCCGCAAGGCGTCCAACATCAGCGTGCCGCGGTCGCGTGCCGGATCGTGCGGATAAAGCTCGTTCGACGCATAAGTCGATTCCAAGCGTAACAAGCGCTCGCGTTCGTCCGGCGTGATGGGCAGGATCAGACTGGCGTGATCGCCGCCCGGCGTATCCATCTCCATACCGTAGAACTGAATGACGTCCGGCACGCTCTTGCGCGATTGCAGCAGGGCCGGATAGGAGCGTTCATAATGCAGGCGCGAGAGATTGGGGCCGCCATGATCGGTCGCCACCATCCAGGAAAGCCCAAATCTCTTCGCCATCTCCGCATTGCGCGCGATGGGATAGATGCCATCGGAGCCAATGGCGTAAGAGGCAATATCCCCAACACGCGCAGCATCGGGATAACTGCCGCTGAACTCGCTATGGACGTGATGATCGCCCGCCAGCCAGCTGCGCCCATTGCCACCAGCAGCCGACGCGAAAATCACGGCAAAGACCCCAATGGATGCAAGCAAGCCACGCATCGTCACGACATCACCCCAGCGCCGGATCGGAGCGGCTGATCTTTCCGGTTTCGACGTGGCCCGAAAAACGCCAGGACTGCGCGTCTGCGCTGACATCGAGATCATACCAATGATCATGGGCGGCAATCGGCCACTGCTCACTCACCGTCTTGCCGGCCGCGATTTGATATTGGCGGGCGCTGCCAGAGGTGTAACGATCTTCGATCGTCAGTGCCTGGTCGATAGCGCTCGCATTGGTAACGGCCAAGGTGACCATTCCCGAGGCGGCATCTGTTGTGAGTTCGGCGTGGAGCCCGGCGCTCAGTACCTCGCCCTTATAAGCGCGGAACAAGCCATTGGGGCCATGAATGGTGAAGTGGTAATGCGGTCCTTTTACCGGAATCTGATCGTCAAGACTCTTGCCCGCTTCGATCGTGTAAAACCATGGCCCTTCTTGCTCGCCTTCGGCATAGGCAATGAAACACGCCCCTGCCGGACCCTCGTTCTTGAGGCTAATCGCCAGATGCTGGCCATCGCTCAGCTTGGCATCGCAGTGCAGCTTGTAGGGTAGCGGCCGCGCCAAGCGCTGACCTTTTTCCTGTTGCGGCATAGGCTCGCCGTGCACCGGCTTGATCGGCGGCAGATCGGGCGCCTTATCGATCTGTGCGGCATAATGCGATGTGTCCGGCACGTCGAAATCCCAGACCTCGCGCGGCTGCGCGAAGTCGAAGGCCGAGGTCAGATCACCGCAAACGGTACGCCGCCATGGCGAGATGTTCTCCTCCTTGACGCCGAAACGGTTCTCTAGGAAGCGCAACACCGAGGTATGATCGAACAATTCGGAATCGACAAAACCACCTTTGGTCCAAGGCGACACGATCAGCATCGGCACCCGCGGACCGAGCCCGAACGGCACGCCCTTGTAGATTTCCCCCGTTGCAGCAACCGTCGTCTTGCCCATCTCGGGGCTGATGGCAGGAATAGGCAGCGGCATGTGATCGAAGAAACCGTCATTTTCATCGTAGTTGATAAAGAGAACAGTCTTGGACCAAACGTCCGGATGGGCGGCCAACATGGTCAGTAGGTTGGAGACAAAGATTTCGCCATAAGCAGGCGATGATCCCGCCGGGTGCTCGCTCATCATGGTGGAGGTCACGATCCAGGAGACCTTTGGTAACTTTCCGGCTTTAATAGCCTCCTCCATTTCGGCGATTTGGAATTCGCCGTGGGAAGTGCGAATGTTGTAAGCATTCGCACCAGGCGACCAACTGCGCGCGCGCTTGTAAAAGCTAGACTCTTTATCGAGGCCCCGGAACTGCTTGAAATAGGCCAGCGGATTGTCGCTGAAGTTGTCGTATTCCTGATAGAGCTTCCAATCGATGCCAGCCGCTTCGAGACGCTCCGCATAAGTGGTCCATTTGAAGGGCGGGAAGCTCTTGGTGTCGTTGTTTTGGTCGGCGGTGCTATTGGAATCCCCATCCGGATTATCGATTGCTTGCTTACGATCATCGCCAACAGCCAGACCACTCGTGCCAGTCCACAGGAACAAACGATTGGGATTGGTTGGACCAAACACCGAGCAATGGTAATTGTCACAGATGGTGAAAGCGTCGGCGAGACCATAGTGAAACGGTATGTCTTCGCGCGTGAAATAGCCCATCGTCATTTCGGTTTTCTTGGCGATCCAGGCGTCGTGATGCTTCCAAAGATCGTGGGTCTTTTTCCAGCCATGATCCAAACTGGGGGCAACCAGTGCCGAAGTCGTCTTGGTGTTGTAGCGGAACGGTGACAGCGCCCCACCCTTCGGATCGGGCTGCTGCCAAACCGGATCCCCCCCCGGAAGAGCAATAGGATGGGGATCGGAAAACCCACGCACGCCCCGCAGCGTGCCGTAATAATGATCGAAAGAGCGGTTTTCCTGCATCAGAATGATGACGTGCTCAACGTCTTGAATGGTGCCGGTGCGTCGCGCGGCGGGAACAGCCAAAAGGTTCTTGATGGCTTGTGGGAGCGTGGCAGCGGCGACGCCCGCGCCGCCGGTCGCGGCAGCGATTTGTAGAAAACGTCTGCGGGAATTATTGGCCATCGGAACGCGCCCCAAATTGCATCAGCGCCCGGACACTAAGATCGTTCTATGACAGCTATGTGTGGAGAATTTTGAGAATTACTTCACAGACGGTCGCAGTGTCACAAGATACCCAACTTTGCCACACTGGCACGCCAAGCAAAGAGAGCCCCGGAAGCCAGGGATCCTTTCGGGGCAAGCCGGCAGAGAGGTTTCAAGATGGATAAGTAACACATGATCACACAAGGCGCGTTTGTTTGCGCCACGCGCCGTCGTTGCGCAGCGCGGCAAAGGCGCTGATTTACCGATAAAAATCCGGCTTTGCGCCTAAGCCTGCGCCGCGGCAAACCCGTCCGCCACAATATCAAAGGCGCGATACAGCTCATCCTCAGTGATGGTGAGCGGGGGACATAGCGTGATGACCGTACCGCCGCCGATCTTGAAACTGAGTCCGCGCTCCAAACAGCGATATAACATCGCATCCGCCAGCTCGGCGCTTTCGACTTCGATACCGAAATAGAGCCCGGTGCCGCGCACGGCCCGCACAGCGGAATGGCCTGCCAATTTTTCCGAGAGCACAGCGAGCGCTTCTGCGCCCAGCGTTGCCGCCTTACCAACGAGATTGTCATCTTCCACCACCGCGATGGTCGCCAGTGCCGCGGCGCAGCCAACCGAAGATTTCTCATGCGTGTAATGGCCGATAGCGCGATCTTGCAGAACATCGAGATTCTCGCGTGCAATCAGCGCCGCCAGCGGAAAGACGCCACCGCCCAACCCCTTGCCGATCACCAGCATGTCGGGGACGACACCGGTTTGTTCCGTCACGAACATCGTGCCGCTCCGCCCCAAACCGCTGGGAATTTCGTCAAAAATCAACAAAGCGCCATGGCGGTCGCAGCTTTCGCGCACCCGCTGCCAGAAACCGGGCGGCGGCGCCTCCACCGTCGTCCAGCGCATCGGCTCGGCGATAACGGCGCTGACATCCCCCTGAACAGCCAAGACGTAATCGATATAATCGGCAAGACGCATGGGAGCGTCGGCATCATCGCCGAAAAAGCGGCGAGCCATAGAGGGTGGTGGCACATGCTCCGTGCCAGGAAGCAAAGGCCCTACCCCGCGCCGGAACTGTGCCTCGCCGCCAATGGAAATCGCATCCAACGAGGCGCCATGAAAGGAATCCCACATCGAGACGGTCTTATGCCGACCGGTGACATGACGGGCGAGCTTAAGTGCCATGCCGATCGCGGTGGTGCCGCCAGGTGCAAAGAGCACTTTGTTGAGATCGCCTGGTGCCAAGCTGGCCAATTTTTTGGCCAAATCGATCGCCACGCGATTGGTATAGCGGCGCGGGCAAAAGGGGAGCGTTTGCAGCTGTTGCTGGATTGCATCAACCACACGAGGGTGGCCATAGCCCAACTGGTGCGCGGCATTGCCATGGAAATCCATGATCCGACGACCAGCGGTGTTGATCAGGTAAATGCCTTCGGCGCGCTCGATGACATCGAGGCAAGGCGTCGACAAGGATTGGTGCAGAAACCAGCGCGAATCCTCGTCGAGCAAGGTGCGGGTCTCGTCATCGACATGCTCGCTGAGCCACACAGCATGGTTCGGGCTGAGGTTGACATCCCCCTCCTGGAATTCGGCGAAACGGTCGGGGTGTTTGTTTTTGGTCATGATTGCATTATTCCACGGTACGGAACGCTAGCGCAGGTTCGCCGCGTCCCTAAAAGGCGGTCTGAGGCGATTACAATCAGGGTCTGGCCCCGGCGCGCAAACGCGCTGCAATATGAATCAATACACCAAGGCAATCCGCCACGGTATCAACCACGTAATGGGCGCCAGCCGCTTCGAGCACATGCCGAGACTGGGCGATGCGCAACGCCCGCTCCTCCGCGCCCAAATCCGCCAACTCCGCTTCCGAAAGCCCCACACCATTACCAGATGCAGCAAGACCGATGGTCCAAGCACCTGCGGTAAGACCTTCACCAATGCCGGAGGCGGCATCGTCAATCTTCACAATGTGACACATAGGCCAAACACCCAATTCGAGAGCGCTGCGATACATCATCAACGGGCTGGGGCGTCCCTGCAACGTATCGCCAGCGCAAGTCACAAGATCCGGCAGATAGTCCTGTGCCGCTGCGCGCTGGCGCACAGCATCCATCATGGGTCGCGTATAGCCAGTGGTCGAGGCAATCTTCAGCCCTTTGGCGCGCAAAGTCCGCACCAGCGTATCGGCACCCGCAATCAACGCCGCAGCGTCGGCGGCGGCTTCGGTAATCACGCCTTCAAGGTTTTTATAGAGTCGCTCGACATCGCCGTCGTCGGACGGGCTGCCCTTGTGGACGAGCCAAGCCTCGGCAACGACCGGACGTGCCAGGAGGGCGCGAACATGATCTTTTTTCGCGAGCCCCATATCGGCCCGCAGATCGCACTCTGCAATGCTGAGCCCTTCCAGCGCGAAGGCTTTGGCGAGAGCCAGGACCGGCGCCTTGCAGCCGAAATCGACCATGGTGCCAGCCCAATCGAACACCACCATGGCCAAGGGCGACAAATCCATACCAGCCTCTTCCGTCATGACACAGCCTCAACAAGAAATGTGGGCGCGCGATTGCCAACGACGCGATGGCCGTGCGCAAAAAACCATTGCCCAGCGAGGCGAACGGCGAGATTGACGTAGAATATCATCATACCCATGGCGGCGGCGGCGGCGAGATCACCGGCATCGTCCATCGCCAGCACTGCAATGGAAGCGAGTTTGAAGCCCGGAGGATAGAGGAACATCACCACCGACACCGTCGTCATGGCATTGACGAAAAGATAAAGTGCAATCTCCAGCAGCACCGGCGCCGACATCGGCACCACCACACGCAAGAGCACGCTGAGCCCGTTGCGACCGAGCATCTGGGCGGCGGCTTCCAACTCGCTGTCGATAGCTTTCACCGCGCCGACAGCGCTCAAATGCGCCACCGTGTAATAATGGGTGACGTTGGCGATCAACAAAATCGCGACGGTGCCATAAAGACCGCGCAAAGGATTGGCGGGATCATCGAAGAACAAGACATAAGCAAGGCCCAGCGCCAAGCCTGGAACCGCTGCTGGCAACAGTGCCAAGCGCGAAAATAGACCGCGAAAAAACGCGCCAGCCTTGCAGCGCTCACTGACATAGGCACCCGCGAAGGCGAAGCCCGTTCCACAGATTGCCGTCATCGACGCCAAGAGCGCCGAATTGCCCACCGCGGCCCAGCCGCCACCGTCGTAGCGGTCCAGCGCGTAATTCGTCCAGGTCAAGGAAAGATCATAGGGCCACAGCCGCACCAAAGCGACGAGTTGACAAACCACCAACATCAGAACGATGGCGGCGGCCGTGCCATAACACACTATGCCCGCAAGGCGGTCCCGCATCGGGCTTGGCTGCGGGCGTAATGGACGCGTCTTGGCCGACATCACCGCGGCGTGGCGCTTGGCGGCGGCGCGTTCAATCACAATGGCCAGAAGACTAGGGATCATCAACAAAATGGCGGCAACGGCGCCAAGCTCGAAATTCTGCTGCCCTAGAACCTGCTTGTAGATGACAATCGCGAGAACATCGAAATTGTCACCAATCACCTTGGGCGCACCAATATCGGTAATGGTGATGGCGAATACCACCAGCGCCGCCGAGACAAGGCCATGGCGCGCGCCGGGTAACGTGATGGTGAAGAATTTCCGCCAACCGCTCGCCCCCAAAAGCGTTGCTTGCTCATAGAGCCTGGCATCGGCTGCGCGCAGTGCCGTGCGCAAGATGATCACGGCATGAGGCAGTGCGGCTATCACGTCTGCGAGCAAGACACCCGGCAAACCATAGACTGTCCTGCCGCCGAGAAATGGAGCAAACAGACCTTGACGGCCGAAAAGATAGATCAACACCAAGGCCGGTAGCAGCGAAGGAACGAGAAGTGGAAGGGAAGCCGCAGCAGCCAGCATCCCCTTGCCGGGCAATACGGTCCGTTCCAAACCGTAGGCAAAAATGAAAGCCAGCGGCAGAACGACAAGTACAACGCCGCTGCCCAAGATTGCCGTGTTACTCAGGGCGCGCAGCAAACCCGGCGTGGCGGCATAGGCCGCATAATGGGCGATGGTGAGACTGCCATCTGGCGTCAATACCGAATGAAGGAATAACACGCCGACCGGAAAGGCCAACGCAATCGCTGCCAAGAGGCAAAACAGCAGCGCAATCACAGTCGTTGGTAAAATGTTCAGCCGCGCAATCATAGCGTTCCGGCGGCGAAGAGATGCAGATGGGCGGCGGGAAGAAAGGCCTCGATATGCGTCTGCGCTTGAAGCGCCATGCCGCGATGCAAAGGCAGATCGAGCGCAATAGCTGTGCCGCTTTCTTCGTGCACCCCGTCAAGGCGCATCGAAGCGCCGAGAAATTCCCGCCCTAAGATGCGCAGCGGCAAGATGATACCAGCGCCCGCACCGGGCCCGGTCAAAGCAATATTTTCCGGCCGGATACCGAGTTCGACCGCAGTGCCCTTAGGAAGGCTCGCCGTATCGAGCGCCAGTGCCGTCCCGGATGGCAGCACAACCGCGCCAACACCCGCGACCGTAGCGGGAAGGAAATTCATGCGGCCGACAAAGCCTGCCACAAAGCGGTTGGCGGGATGGCAATAAAGCTCAAAGGGGGTGCCCAGTTGTTCGATCCAGCCCGACTGCATCACCGCGATACGATCCGCGATGGCCAGCGCTTCGGCCTGATCATGCGTTACCATCACCACAGTGATCCCGAGCCGCTTTTGCAGAGTTTGCAATTCCCCACGCAACTGAAGCCGCAATTGCGCATCCAAAGCCGACAAAGGTTCATCCAGGAGAAGGACCGAAGGTTCGGGCGCCAAAGCGCGGGCGATGGCGACGCGCTGCTGCTGTCCGCCTGACAATTCATTCGGCTTGCGCCGACCAAATCCCGTCAGCCCAACCAAGTCCAGCAGCGCGTTGACCTTACGGTGGCGCTCACTGCGGCTTAGACGACGGCTAAGACCATAAGCAATGTTGTCCTCAACACGAAGATTGGGAAACAAGGCATAGGATTGGAAAACCAGCCCCATGTGACGCGCCGCGGCTGGCTGTTGCGTGATGTCTTGGCCGTCGCAGAGAATGGCGCCAGCGTCAGCCGTTTCGAGACCGCAGAGCACCCGCAGCAAAGTGGTCTTGCCACAACCGGAGGGGCCCACAAGACAGGTAAAACTCCCCCGCGGTACGTCCAGATCGATACGGCGCAGAACGGCAACTCGGTCAAACTGTTTGGCAATGCCGCGCAAGCGAAGGAACGGCGCCACTTCGGCACAGCCTTCTGTCGCGATTTGTGTGGACAGGGTCACGGTGTTGCGGCCTTTGTGGCGGCATAACGCTTGGTCCACTCTGCGATAATACGCGTACGATTGCGCGCCAACCACTGCAAATCAACGTTGGCAAGACGCGACGACAAATCGGTCGGAAGATTGGGCACCGGCGCGGCGAGTTTGCGTACAGCGATCACGGCAAAGCTCTTAGCATAGACGCCCATTGCCTCTGGCGACATTGCCCAATCGAGAAAGGCCTCGGCTGCCGCGCGGTGCGTGGTGCCTGCGATGATGGCAGAGGATTCGATATCCCAGCCGACGCCTTCCTTCGGAATGACGATATCGATGGGCGCGCCTTCGCTCTTGGTTTTGGCGGCTCGGAAATCAAAGGCGATACCGATGGGAATTTCGCCACGCGCCGCATCTTTGCAGGGCTTGGAACCGGAATGAACATATTGCGCGATGTTCTGATGCAGCCGGTCCATATAGGCCCAGCCTTTGGCCTCGCCCCACATTTGCAGCCAAGCCGAGACCGTCAAAAGCCCTGTGCCGGAAGAGCCTGGATCGGGCATCGCAATCATGCCGCGATAGATCGGCTTGATGAGATCGTCCCAAGTCTGTGGCACGGGGACATGCCGTTTGGCGATCTCCACGGTGTTGACGCAGATCGCCGTCGACCACAGGGCTTCACCACTCCAATGCGGCGGTGTGCGGCTGTCATTGAAGCGAGGATCGCGCCCCGCCGCCCCTCTCGGCGGATAAGCGGCAAGCATTTTCTTGTCGTCGAGTTGGATCAAAGACGTTGCCGCCAGCGCGAAGACAACATCGGCCTGAGGCGCTTTCTTTTCCGCCAGCAATTTGGCGGTGACGACGCCGGTGGAATCGCGCACCCAAACAAGATCGATCTCCGGATGGGCTTTTTTGAACGAGGCTTCGTAAGCCGGCAACTGATCGGCTTCAGCCGCCGTGTAGACGACCAGGCGCTGTTTTTCTTTGCTGCAACCGACAAGCCCCAAACAGAGTGCCGCGGCAATACTGCAAGCCAATATTCTATAGGCCGATATATGCACCATCTGACACCACCCCCGACACAACACTCATACCCATAGCGGGCAGCGCCTGCGGCCACTTAGTTCGATGGCGTCGCGATTTTTATGTCCACGCCATCCATGACTTTCCGCAATTCAGCGCCCGGATCGGCATCCGTGATCAACACGTGAATGTCTTTGAAATCCAAGGTCCGGATCAGGCCATGGCGTTCGAATTTGGTAGAATCGACAAGCACCACGACCTTGCGTGCCAAAGGCGCGATAGCGCGCTTCAACTCGGCTTCGGGAAGAAAGTAATCGAGCAGTCCGCGCTTTGCTTCAATGGCACCGATTGAGAAGAAGGCAATCTCGGGCGTGAAGCGCTGCATGAAGGCCTGGGTTTCCGCGCCGAAGCAGGAGCAATAATTGTCGAAAATCTCACCACCGGCGAAATAGACGCGTGCGTTGTTGCGCCCGGTCATCTCGCGCGCGACCTCAATAGCATTGGTGATGATTGTGAGATTGCGAGCCTTTAAGGCCTTGGCCAGCCAATAGGTCGACGAGCCGCAATCGATCAGCAAGGTCATACCGTCCGTGACCATCTCTGCGGCCTTCAGCCCGATAATACGCTTGAGGGCGCCGTTTTCGTTGATGCGCTGATGATAGGCGGCTTCGAAGACATTATCCGGCAGGCGCACGCCACCATGAACCTTGCGCACCCGGCCGCTGCTTTCGAGGGCGCGCACATCCCGGCGAATGGTCTCTTCCGAGACGGCGAAGCGCAACGCCAGTTCGGTAATCGAACAGGATGAATTCACTTCTAATAGTTCGAGGATCTCGTGCAGACGGCTGCTCTGATTCATTTGCTTGGGGCACTTGTTGAAGGATGCCAGCTCAGTCTGCTCAGATTCTATGGAAAACGACATGGGTGGGTGGCTTTGTAATGGGTGTCTGTTCTGGTCGTCGCAGGCCGCTGCCCGGATGAAACGAGCCGCTGCCTCGCCTCAAGGCCGTAACCGAAAACGATGACAATTGTGCGATACCGTGTTGGTACGTGCCCGATTTTGCGGAAAAACCGCAACATCCGTCCCAAATATTCGTAATTATCTCACACGCGCCCCGTAAGGGCAGCTATTCCGGCTCGACCACGACTTCGATGCGGCCGCCAGCAAAAGCGGTCTCAACGGCCTGCAAGGGCAAACCCGCCAGATCGGCATCGACACCGGCGGAATGCAGCACCGAACCCGGCTCCCCGATTTGTAGCAATCGACTCTCCATCGCGGTGGCGAGACGGGCATGCAGGCGGGTGTTGAGGCGCTGGTACTGCGAGATCCCATAAGTCTTTAAGGTCGCGCTGATCGAGCCAGCATGGGCGGTAAGCCGCTCGGGAAAACCCGGAAATCGCTCCACCGGTAGATAATGGGTCGAGATCGAAACCGGCACTTCACCCGCCACGCTCAAAATCCGGATGCACCAGACCTTGGCATCGGACCTCAACCCAATCGACGGCGCGAATTCGGCGGTGGTGACTGTCGCATCGAGCACCGTGTTGGAACTCTCCAGCCCACTCTTGGCCAAGTTGGTGCGAAAGGAGACGTGGCGGCCAACCGGATAAGGAATGCGCTGCGCAGTGACAAAGGTGCCCCGTCCCTGCTCCACCGAGACGCGACCCTGACTGGCCAAAAATCGATAAGCCTGCAGCACCGTATGGCGATTGACGCCATAACGGCTGGAAAGCTGTTGCGCGGTTGGCAGTGCATCCCCCGCTTTGCAGGTGCCGCAATCAATCTCATCGGCGAGATCATCCGCGATGCGTTTCCACACCGGCTCAACAGATTTCACATTATCGTCGCCCAATAGGTCTAGACCTTACCGCATGATTGATGCGATAGGTATAGACCTATTCAGGAGGGCGCGCCAGATGGAACCAGGCCGCACATATCACCGCAAAGATTGGATGCGCATTCTGGCGCGCGCCAAAATCAGCGATATCGCGACTTTGTTGCAGAAATTACCGCCCCTCCCCACCGATGAGCTGCTACGCCCCGCCGAGACCGGCACGGTCATGGTCGAAGGCCGCGCAGGCGGCAGCGGTGCGCGTTTCAACCTTGGGGAGGCCACCGTCACCCGCTGCGTCGTGCGAATTGGCGACCATCTTGGCTTTTCTTATGCGCTGGGGCGCGACCGCGAACAGGCCCGTCTCGCCGCCAAGCTGGATGCCCTACTGCAAGACGAAAGTCGAAGGGAGGAATTGCTTGGGGTCGTCGTGGCACCGCTGGCCTGCGCCCAAGAGGAGGCGCGCACGCTGGCTTCGCGCAAAGCCGCTGCCACCAAAGTCGATTTCTTCACCCTGGTCCGAGGGGAGGAGTGATGCGCGATCCAGCAACGCGCGATCCTGGGCGCGGCTTTGCCGCCCCCATCTTCGATAGCCAAGCAACCTACCGCAAACTGCAAGATGCTTTGGCGCGCCCCGGCCTGATTCAAAACCTGGATCGCGATGGCTTCGCTGCTGTTGAAGGCTTGCCGCTGGCCGCGGCAGCAATACTTCTCACCCTGGCCGATTACACCACACCGGTTTGGCTGCCGCGTGGCAGCGAGCATCCCGCCGCGGCTTGGCTTGGCTTTCACAGCGGTGCGAAGGCAACCGCAATACCGCTTGAGGCGAGCTTTGCCTTTCTCGCCAAGGGCGCTGAGCCCTTGTTGCGGGACTTCGCGGCTGGCGACGAATGCTATCCTGACCGCTCGGCCACTGTGCTGCTGGAATGCAGCGACTTTTTCAACGGACCACGCATTCGTTTGCACGGACCGGGCATTCGCACATCGGTCGATATCGCCCCATCAGGATTGCGGCCGGGCTTCTGGCAGGAAGTCGAGACCAATGCGGAGCGCTTTCCGCTCGGCGTCGATCTGTTTTTCGTGGTGGGAGCCAAGATCATGGGCCTACCACGCACCACGCAAATCACCGTGGTGGAGACGCTCTGATGTATTTGGCAGTGAAAGGCGGTGAAGCGGCGATTGCCGCCACGCATCAGCTCTTGGCGGAAACCCGGCGCGGCGATCTCACTGTGCCCGAAGTGACCGTCGCGCAAATCAAAGAGCAGATGGCGCTTCTTGTGGCGCGGGTAATGAATGAAGGCGCGCTCTATGATGAAGATCTTGCGGCGCTGGCTTTGAAACAAGCACAAGGCGATGTGATTGAAGCGGCGTTCCTGCTGCGCGCCTATCGCACCACCTTGCCGCGTTTGGGTTCGTCTGAACCGCTCGACACCACTGTCATGGCGATACGGCGGCGCATTTCGGCGACCTTTAAGGATTTGCCGGGTGGGCAGGTTTTGGGTTCGACCTATGACTATACCCATCGGCTGTTTGATTTTGCTCTGACGGGCAGCGACAATGAAACGGAAGCTGTCGCCGCTCCCGAAGCCCTGGATGACGTAATGCCGCGCGTGCTCGACATTCTGGGTGACGAAGGGCTGATCGAACGCGAAGCGCCGCTCGGCAGGGACGCCACGCCGGAAGACATCACGCGCGACGCCACCACCTTCCCAGCCGGACGGGCAGCGCGTCTGCAAAGCCTGTCGCGCGGCGATGAAGGCTTTCTGCTGGGGCTAGCCTATTCGGTGCAGCGTGGCTATGGCCACAACCATCCTTTCGCGGGCGAGATCCGGGTTGGCGAAATCCGTGTGTGCCTGACGCCGGAAGAACTGGGCTTTGACATCGACATTGGCGATATCACCATCACCGAATGCCAGATGATCACTCAATTCACCGGCTCCAAAGAGGTGCCGCCGCAATTCACGCGCGGTTACGGCCTCGTCTTCGGCCATAACGAACGCAAGGCCATGAGCATGGCAGTGGTGGACCGGGCCTTAAAAGGCACGGAGCTTGGCGAGACGCCGACTTATCCCGCGCAGCAACAAGAGTTCGTGCTCTATCATTGCGATAACGTGGAAGCGGCGGGCTTTCTCGAACACCTCAAACTGCCCCATTACGTCGACTTCCAAGGCGAGCTCGAACTGGTGCGCCGCATGCGCACCGAACAGTCCGCTTCGACAAAGGTGGAAACGCCGTGACGCAGCCCCCCAAGCACGATCCCGATTACAATTACGGCTATCTCGATGAAGCGACCAAACGGATGCTGCGCCGCTCTTTGTTGAAGGCCATCGCCATTCCAGGCTATCAGGTGCCCTTCGCCAGCCGGGAAATGCCTTTGGCACGCGGCTGGGGCACCGGCGGGATTCAGATCACTGCCGCCATCATCGGTCCCGACGACACGCTGAAGGCGATCGATCAAGGGGCTGACGATACCACCAATGCCGTTTCGATCCGGCGCTTCTTCGCCCGCGTTACCGGCGTCGCCACGACCGAAGAGACCACCAAAGCCAGCTTGATCCAAACCCGCCATCGCATTCCCGAAGAGCCGCTGCGCGACGGTCAGATCTTGGTTTATCAAGTGCCTCTGCCCGAGCCTTTGCGCAAACTGATACCGTCGGAAAGCGAAACGCGCAAAATCCACGCCTGGGCGGAGTATGGCCCCATCTATGTCCGCCTTTATGAAGACATCGCGCAATATGGCGAAGTCACCTCGACCTATTCGCACCCGATTCTGGTCAACGACCGCTACATCGCCTCACCGACACCCATCCCGAAATTTGACAATCCCAAAATGCATATGTCGCCTGCGCTACAGCTCTTTGGGGCCGGGCGCGAGAAACGCCTCTATGCCATACCGCCTTATACCAAAGTGAAGAGCCTCGATTTTGAGGACTATCCCTTTACGTTGCAGCGCTGGGACGAACCTTGTGCCTTGTGCGGCTCGACCACCTCTTACCTCGATGAGGTTATCATCAACGACGCCAATGAGCGCATGTTCGTCTGTTCCGACACCCATTACTGCGAAACACGCAGAGGCGAAGGCCATGAAGGGCCGCAGCTCACCAAGGCGCAATCCGTCCACCTTACCGGGAGCGCACCATGATCGAGCAAGCCCCTTTGCTGCGCGTCCAAAACGTCACCCGGCTTTATGGCGGCCGCGTTGGCTGCCGCGATACTTCCTTCAACCTGTGGCCCGGCGAAGTGCTGGGCGTGGTCGGGGAATCCGGATCTGGCAAGACCACCCTGCTGCGCTCGCTGGCGGGTTTCGAGCCCCCTGACGAAGGCACGATCCATTTTCGCCGCGGCGAAAAAGACCACGACATCTACGCCCTCGATGAAGCCAACCGCCGCGCCATGATGCGGACCGAATGGGGCATGGTGCACCAAAACCCGCGCGATGGCTTACGGCTGGATGTTTCGGCAGGCGGCAATATCGGCGAATCCTTGATGGCGCGCGGCGACCGCCATTACGGCAAGATGCGCGCCCGCGTCACCGATTGGCTGCAAAGAGTGGAGATTGATTCCAGCCGCATCGACGACAGTCCCAAGAGTTTTTCCGGTGGTATGCAGCAGCGTCTGCAAATCGCCCGTGTGCTGGTGGCCGAGCCACGCCTCGTCTTTATGGATGAGCCCACAGGTGGCCTCGATGTTTCCGTTCAGGCACGCTTGTTGGATCTTTTGCGGGTGTTGGTGCGCGATCTTCATCTGGCAGCGATCATCGTGACCCACGATCTGGCGGTGGCCCGCCTGCTGACGGATCGTCTGATTGTCATGAAAGACGGGCACATCATCGAAGAAGGCCTCACCGACCAGATTCTGGATGATCCGCACCATGCCTATACGCAACTTCTCACCTCCGCCGTCTTAAGCGCATAATCGAGGCCAGATAGATCATGACCACCATGCTGGAAGCTCGCAGTTTGCGAAAAACCTTCACCTTGCACAACCAGAACGGCGTTGTTCTGAATGTGCTGGATCATGTCGATCTCGATCTTGCGGCGGGCGAGATGGTGATTCTCAAAGGCCCCTCCGGCGCCGGGAAATCCACGCTGCTGCGGATACTCTATGGCAATTACAAACCCGTGGCGGGCGCGGTGCGACTGCGCCATGACGGCGAGATGGTCGACATCGTTGGCGCGCGAACCTCACGCGTGCTCGATATTCGCCGTCGCACGCTATCCTTCGTTTCGCAATTTCTGCGCGTCATCCCACGCGTTTCCACACTCGATATTGTCAAAGACCCGATGCTCGCGCGCGGGGTTGGCGATGCGGAAGCCACGGAGCGGGCCGCAGCCATGCTGACGCGGCTGAATTTGCCCAAGCAGATGTGGGGCTTGGCGCCAGCCACCTTTTCCGGCGGCGAACAACAACGGGTCAATATTGCCCGCTCCTTCGTCGACCCCACGCCTGTGCTGCTGCTGGACGAGCCCACTGCTTCCCTGGATCCGATCAATCGCGATATCGTGGTCGAATTGATCGAAGCAACGCGCAAGGCGGGCTCGGCCATGGTCGGCATTTTCCACGACGATGCGGTCAGCAGCCGCATCGCAACCCGTGTTATGCAACTCTCCTCCCGCAAGGCTGCCTGATTATGCGCGATACCATTGTCACCAATGCCCGCCTTGTCCTGGAAAGGGAAGTCGTTCGCGGCACGATTGTTTTCAACGAGACCGGCATCACGGCCGTCGACCAAAGTCTGTCAACACTTCCAGAGGCGCTCGATGCGGAGGGTGATTATCTCTCGCCGGGTCTGGTGGAAATCCATACCGACAATTTGGAAAAGCATTTCCTGCCCCGCCCCGGCGTGTTTTGGCCAGATGGTCTCGCCGCCGCTCTGGCGCATGATAACGATCTGGCCGGGGCCGGGATCACCACGGTCTATGATGCAATTTCGGCCGGTACGCCTTATGGCGCCAAGGAATATCGCCGCTCGATCTTCGGCTACACCATCGAGGCGATTTCGCAAGGCGTGGCCGAAGACCTCTTCCACGTCGATCATCTTATCCATATGCGTTGTGAATTGAGTGGCGCTCAGCTGATCGAGGATGTGACGCCCTATATCGATCACCCATTGGTAAAAATGGTCTCGGTGATGGATCACACGCCGGGGCAGCGCCAATGGCGCAATCTTGACGATCTGAAACGCTACAATCGCATTTCCAAAACCGAAAGCGACGAGGAATTCGAAGCCAATGTCCGCCACGAGATGAAGACCGGTCCCGCCAACGTGGCGCGCAATTGGCCACGGTTGGCGGCGATGCTGGCCGGCAAAAACATCCCCCTCGCCACCCATGACGATACCACCGAAGACGATGTGCAGACCGCCCGCAACATGGGGGCTGTGATTTCGGAATTTCCCACGACGATTGAAGCGGCGCGCCTAGCCCATAGCTTGGGCATGGCAACCGTTGCCGGCGGCCCCAATGTGGTGCGCGGCGGCTCGCATTCCGGCGGCGTCTCCGCCATCGATCTCGCGCGATTGGGAATCTTGGACATTTTGTCGTCGGATTATGTCCCGGCCAGCCTGTTACAAGCGGTGGTCAAGCTGGAACAGGATTACGGCATTGCCCTGCATCAAGCCCTGGCGATGACAACCTGGAAAGCGGCGGATATCGCTGGCCTCAGCGACCGCGGCCATTTGCGCTCGGGCCTGCGCGCCGATCTTTTGCGCTTCGGTGTTGTCGGCAAGACGCCCGTGGTGCGCAGGCTGTGGCACAACGGACGCGTCGTTCTTTGAGCTATGCCCCGTCGCCGCTTATTCGATTAGCCGCGAATATCCACACGTGGCTTTGGCGCCCACGCCTGCTGTTTTAGAAAAATTTCTCCGCAGAAATTGAGCGCAGCGACATCGCGGTACAATGAAGACCGGCGCGCAGATGCCTTCTCTGCATAGCCCTTTAATCCGAGAGCAATGCCTTGACGTTGGCCGCGGCGCTAAGCGGGTTCTGTTGTGGCGCTTTCGTGTGGTCCGATGACCAAATGTCGACCAATCGCGCGTTGCGTTACCCAGGGCCACCCACAACCTTAGACCCACCAATTGGCCGAAGAAGGTGCCCGGAAAGGCGCCACCTTGGTGCCAAGTGCAGAATTCTCAGGGAATCGGCCAGTACGAACCCTCGCCGATGCCGCGAAACTCCACACAACTACCACACATAATTCGATTATTTCCACATAATGTCACATTATTGCAATGAGACAGAACAAAATGCTCCGTAATTGATTGGCACAGTCGGCGTGACTTGTGATGGCCGTTCCATCGAACGGCCGGGTTCACATCGGTTGTGGAGGGGTACTTATGTCCAATCAACATCTCGCTCGGGTGTCGCGCCCGAGCCTCAAAAGCGTATTGATGGCCAGCGTTGCGGCGCTGGTCGCAGGCGCCGGTTCGTCAGCTGCCCTCGCGCAGCAGGCCGCGGGCGATCAAGTCGAAACGGTGGTCGTCACCGGCTACCAAATGTCGCTGGGTGCCGCGCGCGACATCAAGAAGGGGGCGGTCATCCAGGAAGACGTGATCGTCGCCGAAGATATGGCGAAATTTCCCGAATTGAACTTGGCCGAATCGCTGCAGCGTCTGCCAGGCGTACAGATCACCCGCGAGGCGGGCGAAGGCCGTGAGATCTCGCTGCAGGGCCTTGGCCCGGATTACACCCGCGTACAGCTCAACGGCATGGAAGTTCTGGGCAACGACGACTCTGCGTTGGATGCCCGCGGTCAGCGTTCGCGCGATCGCGCTTTCGACTTCAATATCTTCGCCTCGGAATTGTTCTCGAAGGTGGAAGTCGAAAAGACCTTCCAGGCAGCGCAGAACGAAGGCGGCATGGCGGGCACAGTCGGTTTGTTCACCGGCAAGCCTTTCGACTACGAAGAGGGCTTCAAGGGCGCGATAACGGCCAAGCTAGGCTCCAATCAATATACGCAGGATTTGCAACCGCGCGTCGCCGGCCTGTTCAGCTATAATTGGAACGGCAAGTTCGGCGTGGCGGTCTCGGTCGCCTATAGCCACCGCAAGACAACCGAAGAAGGCGCCGACAATTACAACTACGACCAGCTAAGTCAGTCGGGCGCGCAGAGCCTGGTGGCCAATGGCTTGGACATCTCCCATCTGAGCGCCGCACAGCAGGACAAGTTCCTGGCTGGCGGTTTGTATATCCCGGACGGCAACCGCATCGACTCCTGGAACGCGAAGCAGGATCGCCTCGGCGTGACGGGTGCCATGCAGTGGAAGCCGGTGGAAAACCTGCTGCTGACGCTCGACGTGTTGCACAGTGAATTCACCACCCACCGCGACGAATATCATCTCGCTTCGCGCCCCCTTGCGTCCGGGACGGCCTCCTGGGCGTTCGATACACCGGCCGGCTCGCCCTGGCCGGCCATCTTCCAGAAGCCGTCGGTCATCAACAATCTTGCGTGGGATGCAAATAATTATGTCACCGACATCGATGTCACCAATTCGACCTTCGGCAGCGAGCACCGCCGGGAGCTGAACGAAAGCGCGTTCAACCAAGTGGCCCTGACCGGCAAATGGGACGCGTCCGACAGCTTCTCGATCGACGGCCATTTCGGCTATGAGAAATCGAGCTATAAGACCCCCTATGACGACAAGCTCTATATGCGCGCCGAGGGCAATATAATTGCCGATTACGGCGACGACGGCCGCACGGCTTCGTTCCAGTATCCGAACTGGGATCCGACCGATCCGGCCAACTATGCGATGGACGACTTCTACTATCGCGCCTTCAACAATGCCTCGGAACTGAAGGAAGGCGTGCTGAATGCGCACTATAAGCTGAGCGATGCGCTGACGCTGCGGGCGGGCGTGGCCTACCACGACTTCTCGAACAATGGCGCCAACTATTTCTATGACGGCAACGTCAACGGAACCAATGGCGAGGCGCGGGGCACTTCCGTAGTCGGCATCACCGACGTGTTCACCAACAGCTTCGGGTCGTGGCTGGTGGGTGATTATGGCAAGGCCTTCGCGAAGTATAACGAATATCACCGGCTTGGACCCAAGCCCGACGGGACGGGTGGCCAGATCCAGGACATCGAGCAGGTCTTCAACGTCAACGAAGGGACTGTTTCCTATTACGCGCAGGTCGACTGGGACAGCGAAATGTTCGGCAAGCGCTTCCGCGGCAATATCGGCCTGCGCGGCTATCACACCCATACCCGCAGCACTGGCTGGATCCAAGGCGACAGCTATGCCTATCTCGGCACAGCGAACGTGACAGGCGACTATTCAGGCCTGCTGCCAGCCCTGAACACGGTGCTGGAGTTGAATGACGATCTGCAACTGCGCTTCTCCGCCACGCAAAACCTGAACCGGCCGACCCTGAGTTCGCTAGCAGCCGAAGGCAGTGCGTCCGTGGGCGACTCCGGCCAGATCGAAGCATCCCGCGGCAATCCCAACCTCAAACCCTTCTTAGATTCCACACTGGACTTCGCGGCGGAATATTATTTCGGCAAGATGGGCCTGCTTTCGGTGGGCGTGTTCCAGAAATACCTGAAGAACTTCATCGGCTCTGAAACCCTTGAAAATATCCCCTTCAGCCAGACGGGCGTGCCGGTCAGCTCTGTTGCGGGCGCCACCGGCGACACCATCGTTCATGAGTTCTCGATGCCGATCAACATTGCGGGCACGAAGGAACTAACCGGCATCGAACTGGCCGCGCAGAGCCAATTCTGGTTCCTGCCGGCACCCTTCGACAATTTTGGCGCGGTGGTGAATTACACTTATGTGGACGCAGACCAGGCGATCACCGGCATCTCGCCGACCAGCTACAACGCCACACTCTATTACGAAACCAGCCTCTGGAGCGCCCGTGCATCATTGAACCACCGCAGCCACTATTACACGGGGCGGGATAACTCCTCCGCCATTAGTGCCTCCACGCGCGGCTACGAGGGGACAACCTATGTGGACGCCGCGGCCTCCTATAACATCACCGACAAGCTCCAGCTCACGCTTGATGCGATCAATCTGACAAACGAGAAGGAGACGGAGTTCTTTGGCCAGCCCCGGTATCTCTACACCCAAACCCAGAGCGGCACGACCTACATGATCGGGGCCGGCTACAGGTTCTGAGACGGCCGCATATCATAACATGCGCGCGCCCCTCTTTCTGGTGGGCGCGCGTTTTCCTTGTGAGATGAGATGTGATTGTTTCCCACCATCACCGTTTTATTTTCGCCGCGGTGCCCAAGACCGGCACACATTCCGTGCGGCAGGCACTGCGCGAGCAGATGGGCGACAGAGACGTCGAACAGGCGGGATTGTTTGTCAACAAGCGCTTTCCGTGGGCCGATCTGGCGGCGCTCCAGCATGGCCATCTGTCACTGCGGCAGGTGCGCCCCTATCTCGGCCAGGACACATTCGACCGCTATTTCAAATTCGCCTTTGTCCGCAATCCGTTCGACCGTTTCGTCTCCTATTGCGCCTTCATGCTGCGCGGTGGCGACATATTCCGGCAGCGGCCGCGGGAGGTGATGCGACACCTCCTTTTAGACGATCCCCCGGAACATCATATCCTTTTCCAATCGCAAGCTTCGCTGCTCGTGGACGATGACGGCAAGACCCTGCTGACCGACATGATAGGCCGCGTTGAGGACATGCAACATTCCTATGATGCGATCTGCACGCGTATTGGAATATTCTCCCGTCCGCTTGAGCATGTTAACGGCACAAAGCGCGGCGACTATCGCCAATACTATGATCAGACCCTGATCGACGGCGTGACCGCACGCTATGCTCAGGATCTCGAATTGTTCGGCTATACGTTCGAAGGCATGCCCGGAGCAGCACCATGACTTCATCCGACGATTCCGCCGAGCGCGACGCCCTTTTGCAGAAAGCCAGTGGCCTGCGGTCTGGCCAGCACATTCCGGAAGCGTTGACCGTCCTCACGCTGCTGCAATCGCTCCATCCTCGGTTCAGTCGCCTTTATCAGGAACGGGGCCACTGCTATATCCTGCTTCGGAATGGGCCGGCGGCCATCGAAGCGCTGCGGGAAGCGGTGCGCCTCAATCCGACACTGCCGACGAGCTGGGACATGCTGGAACAGCTTTACCGCATGCTGGGCGACACCGCACAGGCGGCCGCAGCGGCAAAGAATCTGGATTCGCTGAAACAACTGCCTCCGGAAGTGGTGGTCGCGAACAGCTTGTTCGCCGATGGCGACCTGGGGCCGGCAGAGGATGTCATCCGCGATTACCTTCGCCTAGATGGCGATAATGTGGGCGCCCTGCGCCTGCTGGCGCGCATATGTCAGGAGCGCGGCGCCCTCGGAGAGGCCGAAGCGTTGCTGAATGCGGTACTCGCGCGCGCGCCGGACTACCACGCGGCACGGCTCGACTACGCCGCTGTGCTCCTGCAGCAGCAGAAGCACCTGCCGGCGCGGCAACAGACCGAGCAGTTGCTCAGGCAGGAGCCGGACAACCGCGAATACCTCAAGCACTATGGCGCCGCTTGCATCGGTTTGGGTGACCACGAGCCTGTGATCGCTGTCTGTGAGAAGCTGCTGGCCGGCCCACTGCCCTCGCGAGCGGAAGCCGCGGACCTGCGGGTGTGGCGGGCGAACGCCCTGAAGATCACGGGCCGGCAGAAGGACGCTATTGCGGACTATAGCGCCTCCTTGGCGGCGCGGCCGGACTACGGCGTGGCGTGGTTCGGCCTTGCCAATCTCAAAACCTATCGCTTCACCGACGCTGAAATCTCACGCATGCGCGCCGCGGAATTGCAGCCTGCCATAGAGGACATGGACCGCGTCTACCTGTGTTTCGCCCTGGGCAAGGCGCTAGAGGACCGGGGCGACTACGCATCCTCGTGGCAATACTATCTGCGCGGCAATAGCGTACGGCGCGCCACCAGCCGCTATCGCCCGGAGGTCGCGGAAGCCAGCGCTCTGCGGATTAAACAGCTGTTCACGGCCGATGTCTTCGCCGCGCGCAAAGGCTGGGGCGTGGACGATCCGGCGCCCATCTTCATCCTGGGGCTGCCGCGTTCAGGCTCGACCCTGATCGAGCAGGTCCTGGCCTCGCATCCTCACGTAGAGGGGACACAGGAACTGACGGAAATCGATCGTTATGTCGGCGAACTCTGCGGCCATGACCCCGATTGCGGCCTGCCGCTGCACCCCGAGGTGTTGCTGCAGCTAACGCCGGAGGATGCCCGCGTGCTCGGCGAGCGCTTCCTCGTTGAAACCCGCACCTATCGCAGACAGGGCAGGCCGTTCTTCATCGACAAGATGCCAAACAATTTCTGGCATATCGCCCTGATCCACCTAATGCTGCCGCAAGCGGCCATCATAGATGTGCGGCGTGAGCCCATGGCCTGCTGCTTCGGCAACCTCAAACAGCTGTTCGGCACCACCAACCAGGAATTCACCTACAACGCCCGTCACATCGCACGCCATTATCGCATCTACCTCGACCTCATGCGGCACTGGGACAATGTGTTGCCCGGACGGATATTGAAGGTCCCGTACGAGGATGTGGTGGACGATCTTGAAGGCAGCGTGAGGCGTATGCTGTCGCATTGCGGGCTGCCTTTCGAGCCGGCGTGCCTGGCCTTCCATAAGACCCAGCGCAGCGTGCGCACGCCCAGTTCCGAACAGGTACGTCAGCCCATCACCCGCGAAGGTCTCGCGCAATGGCGCCATTACGAGCCTTGGCTTGCGCCACTGCGGGACGCGTTGGGCGACGCGCTGACCGGCTATAGGACCTGACCCATGAATTGGCATGCGAAGCTATGCGCCATGACGCTGCAGCTCTCGGTGCCCGTGCAACAATGAACACAGGCATTAGCGATAGGAGACAGCATGTTTTCGGAGACGTTGGATTTCTCGGTCTCGGCGCGCGGCAAGTCGGCGTCAAATTCCGTGGCGGCTTTCCTCGATATTTTATTCGAAGACATTCCCGTCAAATCGATCTTCGCCTTTCGGGAATACACGCCGCTATATGGCGGGCGCATTTACCATGGGCCGGAGCTGTCCGAGGCCGACATCCATTGGATGTACGATCACGGCATCGGCTATCGTATTCCCCTGCAGAACATCGTCACCTCGCGGGACGAATACGTGTCGAGCAAGCCGTTTCTTGCCAAGTATCACCGCAAAGGAAATTCGGTGATCACCGCGCGCGCCGAACTCGCCAAATGGGTCCGTGAGGACTTCCCTCTGTTCGAGGTCGAAGCCTCGGTGATCAACCAGGTGCGCACGCTCGACAAGCTGTCGGGCTTTCTCGACAAGTACGATGTCGTTGTGCTGCACCCCATCATGAACGACGATCTTGAGGGCCTCGCCACCATCGCCGACAAATCCCGCGTGCGCCTGTTCGTCAATGCGGGCTGTATGTACAAATGTCCCACGATGGAATGCTACGGATCGATCTCACGCATGAACAAGCTCATCCCCAACACCGAGTTCAAATGCGCGCAGCATCATCTGCCCGATTACGCCGAGAGCCGCTTAACCGCGGAAGGCATGACCGAATTCGACACCATGGCCTTCGTGAATTTGGGTTTTACGCGCTTCAAGCGGATGCGCAACAAGTCCAACACCGCGTTCTAGTCTTTTCGCCGGAAGACGATCAGTCTTCCGGCGCGCATTACCGAGCGTGTTACCCCGGCAAACCGGTGAACCCACCAAAGAGCTGTGAGATGTCCACCAGCGCCCAACCGTCAAGCCCTGCGGGCGGATTCACCTGCCCTCCTTCGCTGACAAAATAGCCTGTGACGGCTACGCCCATTCCGAGAAGCCGGTCTGACTCGATTGCGAGTTGCTTTGGGGCGCTGACGATCCAGTTGTTCACCAGTTCGAGGACCGTTTGACGTTGCATGTTGGCCGGCCGCATGACTTCGGAATGCAATATTTCACCCACGAAGTTCATCAAGGCGATCGAAACCGCATCGGTCATCAACGATGACGCCGATCGTATAGACCGCGCTTGGCGCAAGATGGACGGAGAGCGCAGCAGGCCCCTTGCTGGCGGCGGGCATCGCTTCGCCAAACTCGCACAGGCCGCGTGCGATCAGGTCCGCGGTGATGCGAGAGATCGACTGATTGGTTATGCTTGTCCAGCGAGCAAGCTGGGCGCGACTAGCCCCATTGTGCCGACGAACCAACTCCAGAACCTGGCGCTCGTTGTTGCTTGCGACGACAAGGCTTTGGCGTCGCAAGAACGAACTCGCAACCGTGTTCCATTTGGCTTGGTGTTTCATAGGCCGTAGTTCGCAAAATGGCGGGCAGATGATGTCGCCCTAGTAACGTTATTGTTAGTGAGCAATTGCGCAATTACCAAGGGCAAGAAAGACAAATAGTTCAACAGCTTATGGTCGGAACGGTGGGGTTTGAGCCATACCTCCCGTTCTGAGTCGGCGAATTGACGGATGGCGCCGTCGCCAGATTGTCCTTTTCAACAACATTCAGGACGCGACTATTTACGCGTTTTGATCAGACCAGCCAGTAACGGCGAGGGGCGTGATCGCCAAAATCGCTACGCGGGAATCCATGCGCTGCTGGAGGTGGGGCGGCGTCTCAACCCTGTCGTAAAACTGTGACTTGCGCCTTTCGGCACCCCCAATTACTGAAATTCAGTGAAACGTTTCATATTTTCAGTTGTGAAGGTGGGGGAGTTCCAAAATGCCATACGTCTCACTCAAGGCGTCCGCTTTAGGGTCCACAATGCTGGTGGCGCTGATGTCATCGGCCGCTGCGCAGACCGCAGAGCCGCAGGCGCTCGAAACCGTGGTGATTTCCGCCGAGAAATTCGGGGCAGGGCAAAGCCGCGCCAGCTTCACCGTGACCGCGGACGATATCGAAAGTCGTCCGCTGGGGGCCGACATCACCCAGGCTCTCAACAGGGTACCGAGCCTTCTCGCCTCGACTGGCGATAGCCGGGGCGGCAGCTTCTCGTTCGAGCTCTATCTACGCGGCCTCAACGAGCAACAGCTCGGCCTCAGCGTTGACGGGATTCCCTTGGGCGATGCGCGCTTCAACGGCGGTTCGCCGCCGCAACGCTTTATTGATTCCGCCAATATCGGACGCATCGCCGTGTCGCAGAGCGCCGGCGATCTGGCGGCGCCATCGCGCTTTGCCTTGGGTGGCTCGATTGACTTTCAAACCAACGATCCCAAAGCGGAGTTTGGCGGTGCCCTGGAAGGCGGGGTCGGGGATGCCGATTTTCAACGCCAATCTATCCGCCTGGATTCCGGCGAGGTGGCGCCGGGTCTCAGCTTCTATGGCAGTTACTCGCATATGTACAACGACGTCTGGGCCAATCCGAATTCCGGCCATGACGAGCGCAGCCATTACGAATTTAAAGTGGTCAAAGACTTCGCCGATGGCTCCTTCCTGAAAGGGCGGGTCAGTTACAACAACGAATTCAACAATGACTTTAACATCGTCACCCTGCCGCAATTCCAAGCCGATCAACGCTCCGACCGTGCCACGGATACATTGACCGGCATTCCTGCGACCGATGTCGCTTATGGCGGCGCATTGGGCGGCGCCCGCAAGGACGTGCTGGCTTATATCAATGCCGGGCTGCGCCTCAGCGAGGACGTGCTTGTGACGTTCAATCCCTATTATCAAACGCTGAGCGGTTATTCGATGAGTTATCAGAACAGCCAGCGGACGCTGTCGGGCGGCGATCCCTCTGCCGTTACGGGGTATAACGCGACGGGCGGCGCCATTCGCCCCGCTGTGATCACCGCATCGGCTCCCAATACTCTGGGCGGCCCAGTGGACTTGCGCCTGACGCCGCGTCTGCGCGACCGCTTCGGCTTCACCACCGAATTCAAAGCCGATAACGTCCTGGTATCCGGCAACGGCGTGCGCCTCGGTGCTTGGATCGAAACCGGCAATTCGACCGAAACCCGCAATTTCTTCCACATCCTGAATGCCGCCACCACCGGCCTGCAAACGGTTGCCTCTCCGTCTTACGTCCAATATGCCCGCGCCACCGACATCACCACTTTCTATCTGTATGGGCAGGATTCCTTCGCGATTATTCCCGATATCTTGCGTGTCGATGCGGGCCTGGCGTGGTTCTCGATCAAATACAAAGCCGCCTCGCCGCTCGAATACAATGCGCGGCTGAACTTCGTGCGCGATTCTCCGCTGCTGCCGAAGCTATCGATTTCTTATAGGCCGGTGGAGGGGCTCGAGGTCTTTGGCGGTTTTGCCAAGAACTTTGCCGGAATTTCCGAAGATGCCTTCTTGGGCTCCACAGCCGTGATTTCCCCTGCCACGATAAAGCCGACGCAGACGGAAAATCTCGACCTCGGTCTGCGTTACACCGGCAGTTGGTATATGCTGATGCTGCAGAGCTATCGTGTCATCCTGAAAAATGCGATCGGTATTGTGCCAAACGATCCGACGGTCACCGATCCCTTCGAAATCATGCGCGGCAATGTCGCCACCAAGGCAGCCAATATCCCCGGCGAACATTTTTCCGGTATCGAATTTGCGGGTCAGGCCAAATGGAACATCCTCGATTTCTATGCCTCCTACGCCTATCAGCGCGCCATCTACGCCGATGCGCCTTTGGGGTCGGCGGCGCGACTGGCGTCCGATTCGGTCGCGGCCATTCCGGGCACCGGCGTGCGCGATATTCCGATGCATAGCGGGATGCTCGAACTCGGCGTTAATCCGCTCGAAAACCTGCGTCTGGCCGCAACGCTGCGTTATGAGACCAGCCGGGTTGGCGGCGACATTGTCGCGCCGACAAGCTTTAAGGAAATCGGCGTCGAGCGGATCGGCGGCTTCGCGCTCTTGGGCTTTCAGGCGCGGTACACCTTACCCGAACTCGGTTTTATCAAAGGAGCGATGCTACAGCTCAATGTCGACAACGTGCTCGACGAGACCTACATCGCCTCCGTCACCGAAGCCACGGCGAGCCAAGCCGAGGTCGGTCTTCCGGGCCGCTCGCTGCAGCGCTATTTCATCGGCGCGCCGCGCACGATTACGGTTTCTCTGCGCGCACCCTTCTGAAGCAAAGGCTCCCTTTGGCCCAGCCGGGGGGAGCATGCCCTTTATTTATGGGCTTTGCTGGTCTTGCCGCCAAACGGTGCCGCGGATTGGCGTTCTATAAGGCTGGTCTCGAAGACGATCTTGCGGCGCAGTTCGGGATGGCCCTCGATCCGGCGCGTCAGGATATCTACGGCTTCGGTCGCCATATCTTCCAGCGGCATTTCGATGGTGGTGAGGGGTGGGGTTGATAGCCGAGCCCAGGGAATATCATCAAAGCTGACGATCGAAAGGTCTTGGGGGATTCGGATGCCTTCGGCTTCGGCCAGTTTCAAGATGCCGATGGCGATGAGATCGGCGCCGACGAACAAGGCGCTCGCTTTGCCCGATTTCACATGGCGGACGACATCCGCCTCTAGATCAGTCGAAAAGGCATTCTCGCTGCAAAAGGCCAGATGGACGTGGGCCGATATATAATCCATCGCGGCTTGGCAGCGTTCGGTCATGGACAGCACATCGCTCGGGCCCGAAATCACGCCGATATTCTTGTGCCCAAGGCCCACGAGATATTCTGCCGCCAGGCGTCCGCCTCCGGCATAATCGGCTTGGACCAGTTCGAAATTGGCCAGCGTGCGATCGACCACCACCGTGGGCACGTTTTCCAAGAAACGTCCGGCATCGGTGCGGTCGCGGATCGGAAACCAGACAAGACCATCAACGCCGCGCTCCACCAGCAATTTGATCGCGTTGCTTTCCTTGGCCTCGACGCCTTCTGTGTCCACCACGATAACACTGTAATGGGCCTGTTGCGCCCGGTGCATGATGGATTGAATAAGGCTGGGAAAGAGGGGGTTGGTGACGTCCGGAATGACGAGGCCGATGGCCCCCGTGCGCCCGGCCCGCATCGCCTTGGCGGCCAGGTTTTGGCGATAGCCAAGACTCGTGGCCACTTCGAGCACGCGCGCGCGGGTTTCCTCACCCACCGAACCCGAACCGTTCATGGCGTAAGAGGCGCTCGCCAGCGAAACACCGGCTGCTTTGGCGACGTGCTTCAGAGTGATCCGCTTTTGCGGCGCGTCCTTGGTGTCCCCAGTCGACACAGCGGCTCCTGAAATTTTCAGTGACTGTTATATGAAGTTTCACTGGAACACTGGTGTGCGGCTGGGGTCAATCTTAATCTGCAAATAGAGGGCGTATCGGTCGCCAGTGGGTCACGGAGTGAGCGGGTGAATGAATTCATGCGGGCCGGGCTGGGTCTTGCCGTCGTTGCGGCCTGCTTCTGGGCGATGGCAGAGCAGCGTCGGCTCTCCAACCTGCGTCCGCTCTTGATCGGAGTGTTCTGGGCCGTCGGCCTTGCTTTCTTGCTCACCAGGGTTCCCTCCATTGCTGGCTTGATGGAGGGGCTCGCCCAAGGCGCCAACAGCCTGCAACGCGCCGCCAGCACGGGCACGCAGTTCGTCTTTGGCTATCTGGGCGGTGGTCCCCAACCCTTTGCCGCCGCCGGAGCCATCCCCTTCATTTTTGCTTTTCAGGCTTTGCCCTCTTTTCTTTTGGTGAGCGCGCTTTCGGCGTTGGCGTGGCATTGGGGAATCTTGCGGCGCATCGTTCACGCCTTGGCCAGATTGTTTGGCCTGTTGTTTGGCGTCAGTGGTCCGGTAGGGGTTGCGACCTCGGCCTGCATCTTCCTCGGCATGGTGGAGGCGCCGCTCTTGATCCGCCCGCTGATCGCAAGGTTGTCGCGCGGTGAAATCTTCATCCTCATGGTGGATGGGCTCGCCGTGCTGGCGAGCTCCAATCTGGTATTTCTCGCCGCTCTTCTGGGGCCGCGTTTGCCGGGAGCCTTTGCCTGGCTGATGACCGCCATCCTGGTGAGCACACCGCTGGCGATTGGGGCGGCGCGTATGCTGGTGCCAACGCCGCGAACGAACCAGGATCTGATGTCGCTTGGGACCCATTATAAAAGTGGGCTTGATGCCATCATCCAAGGCACGCTCACCGGCGCCAAGATGGCTTTCAACATTGCGGCGCTTCTGATCGTCTTTATCGGCATCATGGCGCTTATCGATCAGGTTCTCGCTGCCCTGCCGCATCAAGGTGGGCCTCTGACCCTGACGGTGGTCTTGAAAATTCCCTTCATACCGGTTGCGTGGCTGATGGGTGTGCCGGCGCCGGATATCGCTGCTATCGCGTCCTTACTGGGCACCAAGCTCAGCTTCAACGAGGTCGTGGCTTATGTGGAACTCGCCAAAATGCTGCCGCTGCTCTCGGCCAAGGCCCAAATCATGGCCGCCGTCTCGCTCTGCAGTTTCGGCAATATTGCCAGTGTCGCCATTTTGATTGGTGCGCTGAACACCATGGCGCCGGAACGCGCAGGCGACATCGTGCCTTTGGGCTTTCGCGCTTTGGCGACGGCCTTCTTGGTCAATTGCGTGGCAGGAACCATTATCGGTGTGGTCTGGGCGTTGTAGCAGGGCCGATCGCCTATGCAGGAGATGGAGATGAAACTATTTCGCTTAAGCGTTATCGGCCTGGCGTTGGTGATGGGCACGGCGCCGCTTGCAACGGCCGGCTTGCGGCTTGTTGGGGTGGGCGAGCTTCCGACAAGTGCGATGGCAGATGGGATGCGGATCGGTGGACTATCGGGGCTCGATTACGATGCAGCGAAGGACAGTTTTTTGGCAATCAGCGATGACAAATCCGAATTTGCACCGGCGCGCTTTGTGCGCGTGACACTCTCCTACGACGCCGCCCATGTCGGCCTACCGGTCGTCACCGCCACCACCGTGTTGCGCGATGCGAAAGGCGAACCCTATCCGCCGCCCGGCAAAGGCAGCGAATCGCTCGATAGCGAAAGCCTGCGTCTTGATCCCTTGAGCGGCACACTGCTCATCACCACAGAGGGCGACAGCAAGGACGGTTTTGGTCCCGCCATCCGCCGCTTCGACCGCGAGGGGCATCTTTTGGCCAGCCTCCCTCTACCGCCGCAACTGGCCTTCGATGCGGGCCAGAAAACAGGTCCGCGGACAAATCTGTCTCTTGAAGGATTGTCTTACAGCAAGGGCGGAAGGGTGCTTTGGGCTGGCATGGAAGCCCCGTTGTTTCAGGATGGCCCCTTGCCGACGTTGACGGTGGGCGCCTCGGTCCGCTTCTTGCGGACGGCGAAAAATCGTACCCGCCAATATGTCTACGAGGTCGATCCGCTGCTGCCGCAATCGGCTGGCCGTGTCGCGGACAATGGTGTGAGTGAGATTCTCGCGATTGATGACCATCATTTATTGGTCCTAGAGCGCGCGGGCATTCGCCAGGATGATGGCGATTATCATTTCTTCGTTCGTCTCTATTGCGCAAGCACTGTCGACACCAGCGATGTTGCCGCCTTGCCAAGTCTCGCGGGTCAAACGTACCGGCCGATGAAGAAGGAACTGCTCTTCGATTTTGCCACGTTGGGTCATCCGGTTGCTGACAATATCGAAGGCATCAGCTGGGGGCGTCGCCTTGCCAATGGCAATCGCTCTTTTGTGTTTGTCTCAGACAACAATTTTTCCGCCAGCCATGCGACGCAGTTTTGGGTGCTGGAGATCGATAAGAAGACGCCTATCTGCAAGATTTGATCGCGTCTCTCTGTCCAAAGCACCCTGGGCCGCATAGTGCTCGATCCGCGTGCGGGAGGAGTTCTATTGTAAATTACGCAACCGATCTGTCATCGCTCGTGCGTATTGGCTACGCTCTGGCGCCCGAATACCAATTGCCTTATTATGATACATATACGGAAACCTTCCATAAAATATCTTATACGAAGCATCTGAGACGTCCATACCGCCGTACTTTGCCTTCCGCTTGAAGAAGGTGGCGCTGCTGATCCCGTGCTTGCTACACAGATCGGCGGTCTTCGGCCCGGGCTCATGCTCCTTCAAAACCCCAATGATCTGCTCTTCCGTAAACCGCGAACGCTTCATCGTCCGTACCCCTTCCAAGGTTCCGGACGATACTCATTTTTGGAGGAAGTCCGGGGAGCTCCGGTAGCGGTTCACTTGCTGTGAAGCGGGTGCTCGAGAGCCTTGCAGGCTGGACCGGTCCCAACGCCGGTGGGCGCTATTTCTGCAAGCTGCTCTGCAAGCTTCAGAATGGCGCGCCGATGCTGGCGCGAACGAAGGAGCAGTACGCCTCGAGAAGATCTGCAGCTCCCGGCTCGCCCAGTTTACCGACATATCGCGAAAATATGGAGGACGTCTCCGCCCCATCAAAAGGCGTCACGATATCAGCGATACAACAGCACAGTGCGCGAGCGATTGTCGCCAAACGCGAAAAGCTCACGCGATTGGCACCGCTCTCATATTTTTGAATCTGTTGAAAGGCAACGCCGACAAGTGCCCCGAGTTGTGTTTGGCTGAGGCCAAGCTCGGTGCGTCGTAGCCGGATACGGGCACCAAGGGCCACATCAAGGGAATGCAATGAACCCGATGATGACTTGCTCATATTTGGTTGTCTCAACTGTGGCTATCCCATTTACCAGCCCTCACCAGCTACCCGTTCGGCTGCAAAACATGGCGGCTGTAGCAGCGGTGGTGAGTATCCCATTGTGACTTCGTCTAAAGAACGCATGGAAAGCGTAAACTATCATTCAATGAATGATAGTGCATAGAACAAAAAGCCACAACCGGTTTGCCTGCCGTTATGAACATTCTCCGGCAGATCGGTGTCAATGTGCGCCGTTTGCGGCTTGGTCGCGATATGTCCCAAGAAGCGCTCGCCTTTGATTCGGATATTGCATTGAATTATCTGAGCGAGATCGAACGCGGAAAGCGCAACCCAACGGTCCTGGTTATAGATCGGTTGGCTAAAGCATTGGGCGTGCCGGTTGCCTTGCTTGTCGTTGAGACCTCGGAACGCGACACATTGCCAAAGAATCTGCGCCCAGGGCGTCGGCCCCAGCATATCGTTCGAAAAACGCGACGCCCCTCCAGGAAATAAAGTTACAACCAGCGCTTCATGTGACACCTCTTGGGTATCTTTGCCTTTAAAGGCGAGCGCCGAATGCAGGGTACCGTAGTGCAGGCAGAGTCCCCCCTTCAGCGGACGTATCGTCAATACTGACCGGCACGCTTTGGAGCGTTGCTTATGCAAGGCCAGCAAGCAGTTGCGAAGGCTGCATCATCGAAATCGTCACCAATTGGCCGTAAGTGGCACGAGATAGCCCGCGATCCGGTCCTGTGGAATCTTCGGTTGGCAGGACCGGTCAAGGCGCATGCCCCGCTTCGCGGGCGGCTTCGCCGGTCTTGACAGGCCCCTGCCAACCGAAGTGGGGCTTGGGATCGGATCGATTGCAAAATGCGGATTGGGAGAGGCACCAAATCCGGAACAGGTCGGTTCCAAAAAGGAAGTGGAGAGATAGCTACCCGCACCGGAAGGATGCGCATGACAAAAATGCATCAGCGGCGGAAAAATATTCGGGTTCCAAAGCATCCTTTTAACACGCTCAAACACCCTCACGTACCTTCACCTACGCTGGAGCACACTTAAACCACAAGGCGGTGCATCTGAGCTGTCATTGACTCCGAGGGCCTGCATACAAACATCATCCTCACACGATTGAAGATGGCCTCATGCCTGAGCCTGACAAGATTTTGCGGATGCGGACCGTGCTGCAGCGCAGCGGTCTCAGCCGCTCCACCATCTATCGCAAAATGAAGGATGGCACCTTTCCCAATCAAGTCCGCATCAGCGAACATTGTTGCGGCTGGCGTGAGTCGGCGATCAATTGCTGGATGGAAGATCCGCAGAACTACCGCGTGGGCGAACCGCTGCAGGCCACGCGTTCGGCTCAACTCGGCGCACCTCCTAATGTAACACGCCAAGGTGATGTCTCATGAGTCGCCGCAAAACTGGCGGCAACACGACCTTGCCCAAAGCCGCCAACGACAACATTCCGCCGGAAGGACCAGTGGTCCGAAAAGTTGAAGTATTACTCCCAGAAAATATGCCGATTCTTCAGGTTGAGGTTGAAGTCTTCGCGGCTCTGTTGGACGATTGGCCGGTGGCCAACGACAACGAGGAACCATGACCAAGCGGGTTGCCGTCTATGCGCGGGTGTCCACCACCCGGCAGGCCGAAAACGACATTTCCATACCGGACCAGCTGGCCCAAGCGCGCCGTTTCTGCCAAGAGCGTAGTTGGGTCGTTGTGCGGGAATTTATCGATGCAGGCGCCAGCGCCCGCGACGACAAGCGGCCCGAGTTTCTGCGCTTGCTGGATGCGGCTTGTACCGATCCGTCCCCCTATGATGTTGTTTTGGTGCACAGTCAGTCACGCTTCTTCCGTGACACGGCGGGATATGTCGTATCGAAGCGCAAATTGCAGAAACACGCCGTATCGCTCGTTTCCATGACCCAGGATTTTGGCGAAGGCGCCTCAGCCGAATTTGCCGAAACGGTCATTGCTGCATCCGATGCGCTGAACAGTGCGGAGACTTCCAAGCACGTCACGCGCACCATGCTAGAGAATGCTCGGCAGGGATTCTGGAATGGATCACAGGCGCCTTACGGCTATTGCACGGTTGCCGTCGAGCAGCGTGGCCAACGCGTCAAGAAGCACCTCGCGATCGAGGAACGCGAAGCGGCAACCGTCAGGCAGGTGTTTAAGTTGTTCCTTGACGGTGACGGGGCCAAAGGTCCGATGGGCGTCAAGGACATTGCGTCTTGGCTCAATACCCGTGGGTTCCGGGGCCGGAACGGCAATCCGTTCTATACCAGCCTCGTGCACGCCATTCTGACCCGCACGGCCTATTCTGGGGTCCACTATTACAATACGCACGATGGCCGGACGGAGCGCTTGAGGGATAAGTCCGAATGGGTCGCTGTGCCCGTTCCGCAGATCATCTCACCGGACACGTTCAATCACGTTCAGGAACTGCTACACGCGCGGCGCCCGAACATCACCCCTCCGCGAATCACCAACAGCGAGGTCCTGCTCACCGGTCTTGTCCGCTGCGAAAGCTGCGGCAGTCCCATGATGCTGCGCACAGGGACTAGCAAGACGGGACGAACCTACCGCTACTACGCTTGCTCTGGACGGCATCTGAAAGGTCGGTCGGTTTGTGGCAAGCCCATCTGCGTTCCGGAGGCTCAGTTGGACCAACTTGTGTTGGGTGCCCTTGCTGACCAGCTTCTGACGCCCACCCGGCTCTGCGAACTTCTCGGTGCCGCTGTCCAGCATCGCCGTAAAACCACTTCTGAAGCCCGCGCCCAAAAGATGACCCTGGAACGGCAGTGCAAAGAGATTGACGCGCAAATTGATCGGCTGATTGTTGCCGTCGCCGAAGGGACTTTGCCGGACATGAGGCAAATCCGGGCCAAGATCGAAGACTTGACCGCCCGGCGGGAAGAGTGTGCCGGTCTGGTGGCCCAGCTCGAATCTGGCGTACCGGAGTTCCGGCAGGCTCTTTCCAAGCAGCAAGCCGTCTCTGTCTCCGCCACCCTGAAGCAAAGGCTTATGGAAGCGCCGCCCTCACTCAAGAAGCGCTATCTGCACGGGCTCGTCGTCAGCATTGTTGTGGACGACCGCAAGGCCGTCATCTCCGGCCCACCCGCCGCAATCGCTGCGGCAATGACCAACCCCGACCAGTTGGGCGGGGTTCGTACTTTTGGACGGAAATGGTGCGCCGGGCAGGATTCGAACCCACGACCCTCAGAATCATAGTTTGGCAGATTAATGGTGCCGCGTGAGCGGAGTGTGGTTATGGCGCCGCTGCGCTCCGCGCTAGCAGTACACCATCCCAAACCGACACGACCGCACCCTTGCCCAAAACTTTTTACCGTGCCGGCCGCCAACTTGTGTCATCCAATCGATGGTCCTCCGCGCTGGCGTCCGAGCGTCCAGGAGATTGCATCCCCCCGCATGACACCGGACACGGATTTTCCGAGATTGCGTTCGAGCACTGGCCGCCAGGGTACGAGCGTGAACTCGCGGCTTTTTTCGATCACCGCGAACCGTCCGCTCGCAAGATCGATGTGGCGGCGATAGACGCCTTCGATCCGTGTCCCGGGTTGGGCCTCGGTATAGGCAAGCCCCAGTTCACTCGAAAGCTGTCCACCAGCGCGCTTGAGTTCACGGCCCTGTAATTGGGTCAACATGTCTCCACGGTACAGCGTTCGGTCTTGTTCCGCGCGCGCGAACCCCTGTTCGATGAGCCATTGTCGGCGCCGCGTGATTGCATCGCGAACCTCTCGCCCAAAGCCCAGATCACGGATGGCAGTTGGCCTCTCCGTGACCAATTCACGGTCAAGCCAGGTCGCGCCTTCGATGCTCGTCTGTCGCTGCAGCGGGAGCATCGACAAGGTCTCGACCGTGACCGGGTTCAATTGCGCCTGACTGCTCTCGAACGCCGCCGCCCGTTCAAGATGGTTCGACTCGATCTTCCAGCTTCCGTCTACCTCGCGTTCGACCTGACCGCCAAGCCGACGCACGGCCTCCAGCCTGCGCACATGCGTCTCGGCAAAGGCCGCTGAGGCGGTCGGATCATGGCGCAAATGGATGTCGACGCTGTAGCACCCGCCATGCGTGGCGGCGATTTCGGCGACTGTGCGATCAACCGCCTTGGGACCACTGCGCTTGGGTGTGATAGCGACAATGCTGTCATTCGGCGTCACCTCGACAGCATCGCCTCGGCCGATATCGACATAGTGCGTCCTGCCATCGACCCCATCGACGATGACGTAGTGCCGGTCTTTATCCTCATCCGAGAGCCCCCGCGCGATCACCCGGCCGACGATCCGCTTCGCTTCCGGATCGGCCGGATCGTAGATGGCGTAGTCGCCCGCATTTCGCACGACCTTCTGGGCGGACATTTCACGATGCATGGTCTTGATGATGTCGCCGCGTTCGCCCATTCGTCGCAGGGTGGCTTCCAAATTCTCCGCGAGCTTCCATTGACCGAGCGCGAACTCCTCTGCCAAGCCGAGCTTCGCGAGCTTTTGCAGCCGCCCGGCACGGAGGCTCTGACTGACCGCATCGCCGCTCCCGCTGCCAGACCGCACCAACCCGTCCGCGCCCGCGTCCCGCCGCAGGCTGCGGTCCAGATCGGTCACGCGGTCCTGTTCGACTTGCAGCCGTAGCCGATCCTCGATTTCCAAATCCGATCTTTGGCCCAGATCGAGCGTTACGATCTCTGATGCCCGCTCGCGCATCCCATGGGTGATGTATTCGCGGGCGATGATCAGATCACGGTCAAGCTCGTCCCGCCCTCGCAAGATAATATGCGTATGGGGGTGACCGGTGTTGTGATGATCGACTGCGACCCAATCGAGCTTGGTTCCGAGGTCCTCTTCCATCCGTTCCATGAGACGCCGGACCAAGGGTTTGAGGTCGTCGTATTCTGCCCCGTCCTCGGCGGAAACAATGAAGCGAAATTGATGACGATCGCCCTCCGCGCGTTCGATGAAACTTTTGCCATCAGTGCGGTCATTGTCACGGTCGTAAAGCTCGCCCGGCTGGCCTTCGCGGGTAACGCCGTCGCGCTGGATATAACGAAGATGCAGCTTGGCCGCTTTCAGCCCCTGCCCCTTGAACGCCACGATCCGGGTTTTGATGATAACCCGGCGCACCCGAAAGCTGGCATAGCGGTCGCGCGCGGCCAGCACACGGCCTACGCCAGAACCCCTGCCAATCCGGTTGCCATGAAAGCGGCCTGCCCCTGCCGCGGAGCTGCGACCGCCGGAGAGCGCCGCCGACTGCAACACGCGCTGCAGATAAGTCCGCGCTTGCTTGCCACTGGTCCCGCGGATTTTGCCGAGCCGTGGCTCGAACTCGTCATCATGCGCCATGAACGCCTCAAGGGTCAGCGTGATCGTTGCAGGCGAGCATGCGATGAAATTCCGCGTCGGCGATATGGCGCCATGCACATCGTGTGCGCCCAAGGACTTGTCGCCAGCGTGGCGCTATCCCATCAGGGCATGGCGCCATGAATAGAGATGTGCAGACAATACGATAGCGCATTATGGCGCCATCGCTTTATCTTGCGCTACCACAACAAACCAACCCTCATACTCTCAACTACTCTCACTTACGCTCTCCTACAATTTGTCAGGGATTGGTGCGAGACAGCGGAATGAATAATCCGCCGGTCTGTGTCACTGGATTCTGGACCACGAACCCTCGTTTGGATGCAATATTTGTTGTGCTCTCGTGTGGTGATTTCTGCGGGATTTCAGCCTCATGGGGCGTAAGAAATTGTGCATTTGAGGGCTGGCTCAGAGCGAAGAAAAGCCTCTGCTTTGGTGCATAATGACGGCTATTGGGGATGGGAAGGACTGCATTTGACGTAACATTTTGACAGGCTAAACCGCCCCGCGCCATCGTCGTTTCAACACCGGGAACGATACTGCCGACATAGGATAGCGTGGTGCTTGGCAGTGATTTCCCCCGCAACAAATAGCCGTCGAAGCGCACAGGACCAGCATTGTAAGCTGCGAACAAGCCCGGATAACCGTATTGCTGGTACATCAGGTGCAGATAGGCAGCACCAGCCAGAACATTGTCGTGGGGATCGTAAGAATCGGAGCCGAGCCCATAACGGCTTCGCATATCCGAATAGGTGCCCGGCATGAGCTGCATCAGCCCCATCGCACCCGCAACCGATGTAATAGGCTGTCCATTCAGCACAGTACGGCCCCCGCTTTCGCTGCGCATCACGGCACGAATCCACTCTTGCGGAATGGCAAAACGTTGCGCCGCTTCACCAATATAGCTCTCCCAGCGGTCGATCCGGGATGCGGTGTGCGTGGCCTTTTTAGTGCCAGAGTCTGGCGGAACATCGACTGCTAAACGCATACCAATCGGTATGTCCTTGACTCGCAATGGGTCTGGTGTGCTGCCACAGGGAAACCCGCTTGGGGGCGACGCAAGGGTCAGCGCACAAGCCGCGAACATCGTCACCGTGTCCATATCGGCACTGCCTTTCCAATAATCGCGCTTGTTGGAACGGGCCCAAAATACCGGCTATCGAAGGAGGCACGGACGCCGTCCATCAGAAGAAATATCTCGCCTTCGCCGAGCTTGTGGCACCCCGACCACACGGGCAGTGGGCGCCCTGCCCGATCCGCCGATAGAGCGCGTGCAACGACACGCCCATTGATGGTAATCGCGTCTTCGTCACGGCAAACCGTGTCGTCGTTTTCGGCCGTAATCTGCTTTAACATCGGCACGGTGTCTGGCAGATAACCACGTACTGCTGCGAAGTTGCGCACCCATTGCGGCGGGCGGACGAGTACCAGTTCGCCGCGCGCAAATGGCGCCTGGGACCGCACTTCATAGAGCCCAATCGGCGCGCTGGCACTGGCGTTCCAGATTAGCCGGGGCGGATGGGAAAATGGCGCCGCCAAACCCGCAATCGCGATAACTGAAGCGACTATTGCGACGGTGCGAGGTCGCTTTACGCGGGTTTCGGTGGACGCAACCCCAACCGAATTGGTGACTGTGCTCATCTTAAACACCGGTGGCACAATGTAGGTGAGCTATGGACCAGGCTTTGAGGTCGTTGATGTGATAGCGCACATAACGCCCATGTTTGCGGTAATCCGGGCCTTGTCCCTTGGTGCGCATCCTCTCCAATGTGCGATCCGACAGGCCAATAAAGTCCGCCGCTTGCGGCGTTGTGAGAAAAGGGCTGGCGAGTTTCGCTGCTGGTATCTTCGGGCCGTTGTCGTCCATGACTCTCCTTGTCCTATCTCAAACGAGGGGAACGACGGGCGGCGTCGTACCCTGAGCGAGCATGGGCGAATAAGCGGCGGCTGTGGACCGGCTATAAACCGGGCTGGCGATTTTCGCCGTGCGCGACGTGTACTTGAATACACGTAAAGCCCCGCGCCTTGCGACGCGGGGCTCGTTTCGCATCTCTAATCGACAGGATTCCAGATGACGGCGAACACGTTTTCGTCGTCTTGGCCTGCCGCGTGCCCGAGATTGGCGTAGAGCGTTTTCGGTCCGAATGCCGGATCGGCGAGGCTCAGCGACACGTAGTCTTCGCCGGATGTTTTGCCCTTCTTGATCCAGCCCGCACCTATTGCGACGGCCTGGCTGTAGACGAGATAGTCCGGCTGGTTGTCGCCGTTCTTTGCCGTGTTGGGTAGAATATCGATGGGCGCGTGGATCGAAAGTGTCTTGAGCTGGCCCTTGTAGCTGGCGTCCTTGTTCTTCGTGACGTGACCGATTGCGGACACTGAAATCTCCATTTGGCTCGCCGGGAGACCATTCTCCCTTGCGATGGCGAACCGTGATGGGCGGCGTTCCGCCCCGTGGAACCCTCGGCCGTAGCGCAGCGAAGGACCGGAGGAGGCAGCTATTTTGAGCGATAGCGACCCCGCGAGGAGCCGTGCAGAAAGCCGCCTTGGCGGCGCACACGGCGGGGAAAATAGTTGGCGGCGACGGTTTCAAACGGTGCGGACCCGCCCATAGGTCTCAAGCCAACAGCAAAGGAGATATGGTCCCGAACAGGAAAGGAGACAGCGCCCGCATCGGATCATCCAAACGAAGAATGGCCCGCCAAGGGCCCGCGAATATCGACGCCGATCCGCCCCCATGACCTGCCCAACAGGGCAAACGCACTCCGCCGCTCGCGTCTACTCCAGGCGTATCAGATGCGTGGTGGATCAACCGCAAAATGACGGCGAACTTACAAGAATGCGCCGCGATCCGGCGCATGGATGGAAGAATCTCGCGCATGAAACTCGCGCTGTACGCGCTGTAGCCGACGATAGTGTGGCTGTCTTGGGCACCCGATCTGTGGGCGAAACGAGCCCCGCGTCGCAAGGCGCGGGGCTTCGCGCGTGTTTCGCAAAGAAGCGGACGACAGCTTTTGCTGCCGCCCGTTCCATTGCCCGTTCGCCAAGTCACGCTGCCTGGGCTAACTCCCGCGCCGTGCGCGCGGCAGCGGCGACGGAACAGGTGCCACTGCCATAGCCACGGAACGGAAACGCCATCCAGCCCGTAAGATAGTCGCCGATGATCTGTTTCTGCGTCTTGACCTTCTCCGACACTTTGCCCTTGGCGACAGATTCCCCCGCCACTTCCGCCAGCATGGCGTTGATGGTTGCCCGCTCGCGGATCAGTTCGAAGAATGTGGCGTCGGGCTGCCAAGCCTCGCGCGAATCGACCTTAAGATGAACGCCTGTCACCTCGATAGCGGCGCTTCCTGCCGCCAAGCTCTCGGCCATCGCGAACGCCACGGTGCGCTGTACCTCTGCGTCCGACAGGGTGAGAAACCGCGCGGTCGTCAGCGGTTCATTGATGGGTGTCCAATCCTGGATCCAGGGATAACGTCGCGCCACCACACCGGCATAGTCGGTGAACATAGAGACAAAATTATCCGCGTCCAACTGGGTGAGCGCAAACCACATGCCGCCGATGGCGACGGCAAACACCATAATGATCTGACCGGTAAGAAATTTGGTTGGTGTCACGATGATCTCCTGTGCGAATCAGGAGTGGCGCATACGACGGAGAATGGAAATCGCCTTTATTTACGCTCTTGCCGCCATCTGTACGCACACCTACAAATCAGACTGTTCGCCAGCGCAGGGTGGTCGTGAAGGTTCGCCCCATGCGGTTCGACCGGACAAAAGGTATGGACGCGGCCCGCGCCCATCTGCGCTACATCCAGCGCGACGGGGTGCCCCGTGAAGGTGCACCGGGCGCGCTCTACAGCGCCGATTCCGATCGCGCCGACGGCAAGGCATTTCTCGAGCGCCAGGACGGCGATCGCCACCAGTTCCGCTTCATCGTATCGCCCGAGGATGGCGAGCATTATGACGACCTCAAATCGCTCACCCGCCGCCTCATGATCGAGGTGGAAAAGGATCTCGGCACCAAGCTCGATTGGGTGGCGGTCGATCACTTCAACACCGGCCATCCCCACACCCATATCATCGTGCGCGGCAAGACCGATGACGGGCGCGATCTTCTCATCGCCCGCGATTATATTTCCCATGGCCTGCGCGAACGCGCCGCCGAGCTGGTCTCGCTCGACTTAAGCCCGCGCACGGATATCGAAATCAAAAGTCGCCTGCGCCGTGAAGTCGAACAGGAACGCCTTACCGCCCTCGACCACCGCTTCATGAAGAAAATTGATGCAGGCCGCGTCGTTGCCGTCGCAAGCCACGATCCCTTCTGGCAGACGCTTCGCGCCGGCCGGCTTCAGACGCTGGGGCGCTTGGGTCTCGCCGAAGAAATCCAGCCCGGACAATGGCGCCTGGCGGACGGTCTCGACGACACGCTGCGGCGTATGGGCGGACGCGGCGATATCATCCGCACCTTGCAGCGGGCAATGACCGAACGCGGTGTGGCGCGTACCCATTCCGACTACGCCATCTTCGATCCCGCCCAGGGCCGCGCCGTCACCGGACGGGTGATCGAGCGCGGCCTTTCCGACGAACTCAATGACCGGCATTATCTCGTCGTCGATGGTACCGATGGCCGCAGCTATTATGTCGAGATCGGTCAGGGCGAGGCCACTGACCTTATCCCTACCGGTGCAGTGGTGTGGATCGCGCCAGGACCGATCGAGGCGCGCGACGTCGACCGCACCGTGGCCGACATCGCCGCTGCCCATGGCGGTGCTATTCGATCGACATCCATCTGCGCCACGATCCGCGCACCACCGAAGCCTTCGCCGAGACTCACGTCCGCCGCCTCGAAGCCATGCGTCGCGTCATGAACCGTCGAACGTGAGGCCAACGGCACCTGGGTTATCAGCTCCGATCATGTCGAGAAGGCAGCCGCCTTCGAAGCGCAGCAAGCCAAAGCCGCGCCGGTCATCATTGACACTCTGTCAGCGATCCTAATCGAACGGCAGATCGGCAGCGACGGGGCGACTTGGCTTGATCGCGTGGCGCTCGCGGCGGAGCTCGACGCCTTGCGCGATGCGAGCCTTGGCCACGCGGTGCGCGAAGCGCTTCAGGCGCGGCGGTAATGGCTGATCGATCAGAGACTCGCCCAGAAAGAACAGGGAGCATCGTATGTCGCGCCAATCTGCTCGGCGTCCTGCGCCAACGTGAAGTTGCGCGCGTCGCCGGCCAGCTCTCCAATGAACTGGAGGGCTCGGCTATGTCGAAACTCGCCCCGGCGATCGCGTTGAAGGCATCTATCGCCGCCCCGTCGAGCTAGCCTCGGGCCGTTTCGCCCTGATCGAAAAATCTCGCGAATTTACCCTCGTGCCGTGGCGGCCGGTGCTCGACCGTCACCTCGATCAACGGGTGTTCGGCATCTTGAAAGGTGATGATATCAATTGGACCATCGGGCGCGACCGTGGCGGGCCGTCGGTCTCGTAAATGACGCCAGCTCCGATTTCCGCCGCAGCGGTTGCGAATTCGCCCATTTGGTGTCGACATCTTCATTCAACTAACGACGAAGATCGCCCCGGCGCATGTATTGAACAACTGCGTCTCAACCGCCGACATGCCCAATCTCATCCGCCGTGTGTTCGTCGCGCTCGATAAGGGAGGCCAGCCGGCGGAGATCGATGCCACCCATCAAGAACTTGCAGTAATGATCCGCGCCACCCGCCGCAAAGCACAGACGCCAGCGTCAAAGCCCACTGCTGCAAGAGCAGTCGCAATATCCTCGGCATCAACGCTACCAAAAGCCGCCGCAGCCCATCTTGGCGGCGATCCGAGCGCCCGGAAAATGCGAGAAGATCGGCAAAAATGTGATCGTGTTTTGCAGTTACAAACACCAAGGTTATGTGAAAAATGCCCTTCGATAAACGGGCCCGCTGAGAAGCCCGAGCGTGATCGGCGGGAAGAGAACTCTTCAGACTTCACCCGACAGACGCGATAGAGGCACGCGCATCGTAATGGTCAAACCAGAGGGAGCCCAAACGCGGGTGAGACTCCCATGGAGCGTGCCTTCGATTGCCGCCCGTTCGAGCTGGCTACCGAAGCCGCTGCCGGCAGGTGGTATCCGTACCTCAGCACCTCTGCCCGTTTCGGCCCAGATGAGCACGAGGTTCTCTCCCTCGACCGCGCTTTTGATCAACAACGTACCTGTTTCGATGGACAGGCAGCCGTATTTTGTAGCATTGGTCGAGAATTCGTTCAGCACAAGCGCCACCGATGTCAGTACCGGGCCACGAATGGAAACGTCGCAGCCTTGGACGTTCGTTCGAGTTTTGGTGCCATTGTCGTGCGGTGCAAGAATCGCCTCAAGCAACGCGAACAATGTTGTTGTTCGCTCCCCATCGACGGCGCCTGAAAGGTCGGGCATGGTCAGATCATGCGCACGTGCCAATGCTGCCATTCGGCCCCGCAGGTCTTCCGCTAGGCCGGCCACGCCATGCGCTGTCCGTTCGCTCAACGTGATGAGAGCGGAGGTCACCGCAAAGAGGTTCTTGACCCGGTGATTCATCTCTCGCAGTAGAAGGCTTTGGCGGTCCGCGAGCCGCTTGCGCTCCGAGATGTCTCTCGCGATCTTGGACGCCCCGATGATGCTCCCGTGATCGTCTCGAACCGGCGATACTGTCAGCGAAATGTCGACCAAGCTGCCATCCTTGCGCCGACGGACCGTCTCGAAGTGCTCAACACGCTCGCCACAGCGTATGCGCGCCAGGATCATGGCCTCCTCATGCTGACGGTCATCTGGGATCAGGATGAGGATGGGCTGGCCGATGGCTTCCGCGATGGTGAAACCGAACAGCCTTGTTGCGGCGCCGTTCCAACTAGTTATGACGCCGTCAAGCGTCTTGCTGACAATGGCGTCATCAGAGCTTTCGACGACCGCGGCGAGCCACGCGTTTGCATCCCGCACGCCCTCCCCATGGCTGCGGCCGTCCAAAGGTCCATAGGGCCTTTCAAAAGAGGAAATCGACGAACCTTCAGCCACAGAATCCGAAGGTTGGCCTTGGCGCGTTTCTTCGGTCATAGTGTGGACCGTCCAATACCGGTTGACGATTTTCCTCGGCTCAGCCCAATGAGCCGTAGGTTGCTCATTTGAAGCCAAGGCCCAGGCCTTAGTAGAGTAACGTATCTATCGATGGCGCAGTCGGTGGTCGTCATTGGACGCAATAGATACCCTCGTTCTCTATGGCCGTTCTTCGATCTTCCGATATGAGGCTGCGTGCCCCCCGCAGCGCCAACGGCATGAGCGCAAGAGCGGGCATCAACAGAGCCATTGGCATTGATTTGCTGGGAGGCATAGACCTCCTCCTCAAAGGCATGCCGCGTGATTTCGGCCAAACATTACAGTGTTTCATCAACCTGATCGGCGCGCCAGCATGAGGCCTGCCACGGCCAGCACCACAAAAATTACCATAAAGATAAAGAACAGAATTTTCGCGATGGCGATCGATGCTCCTGCAATGCCAATAAATCCCAGAAGCCCGGCGATCAGTCCCAAAACAAGAAAAGCGAACGCCCATTTCAGCATTACAAGCTCACTCTCTCCTCAACAAACGAAGCTGGGGGTATCTATTCTCTGTAATATTTCTGCGTCTTCTACGGTGAATACAATTCTGTAATATCGAGCGATGGCGAAACTCTCCGGGCCGGATCTTCGGGGTGTCGTCCACGATTTTTTCAGTGACAGCGACGCCGGCAGCGACACGATAAAGATCATTGAGCTTCTAACGCCAGACCCGGAATCTACTCACAGACGGTGGCGATCAAACTCACACGCCTGCAATGGATGGTTTTCAGGCCTGACGGGTACTTTCCTACACCCCTAACGCCAACAGTGACGGACTGAGTGGATTCCGAACCTTCCTACCAGATTTCTCAGGTGGCAACGTACTAAAGTCCCGGCGTCGCTGTTGAGGCGTACATTCGAAACGTCGTCATGCTTTGCCTCGCTGCTAGGGGCTTCGTTCTTCTCTCGGAGGTCTTCATGAGCCAGATTGTTCGTTCCAGTTGTCCCCAGTCGACCGAGTGTGCTCCCAGCACATCCGTTGCGAATGAGGAGCTCGTACCGGCAGTTTCACAACAGCCCAGGGGACGGCCCCCGATGCGATCGACTCTTCTTCGGCAAGCGAACGTGGGAACCAGATCACCACAAGATGATACTTTTGAGTAGTGCTGAAGGAATGCACCGGATTGTTATCATCGCCAGCTGATGACGGAATGAATGCGTTGCCAATGAAGACAGAGAGTGGCCCAAAGAACTTTCCGGTGGTTTGTGTCGGCGGCTCGGCAGGTGGTCTCGACGCCTACGAACGGTTGCTGCGGCACTTGCCCCCAGACATGGGCGTTGCGATCGTCATCGTCAATCATTTGAGAGCGGTCGCCACGCAGCTACACCAAATACTGCCCCGCTGCACTCCGATGCCCGTCGAGCTCATCACCGATAGATTGATCATTCGGCCAAACAGCGTGTTCATCATCCCGGGACAGCGCGATCTGCATGTGTCGAATGGCAAGTTTCGTCTACAGCCAATATCAAAGCCCCGGGGATGGTCTAATGTTATTACAGTCTTTTTACGTTCCTTAACCGGCCATTGGGATGGTAAACTTATCGCCGTCATCGTCTCCGGCTATGACGGCGATGGGGCCGCAGCGCTTTGCGACATACGGGAATCGGGAGGCATCATTATTGCCCAAAAGCCGGAGACAGCCGCCCACCCCGACATGCCCGAAAGCGCTATAGCAAGTGGGTGTGTGGATTTTGTTCTCTCGCCTGAGAACATCGCTCGAAAAATCGTGGAAATTTCCGTTGGGAATGTTGGTATGCCAAACCGCTTCAGGTCCAGGACCTGATACTCGATCGTCGGCGCCACCAGATCGAGAACATGTTCGCCAAGATCAAAGATTGGCGACGCATTAGCATTACCGCGCGGACCGTGTTCGATGAGCCGACACTCGACTCTTCCACGCTTATCCCACCGATGCCGCAACGAAACACAGTGCAAAGTGCATCGGGGTTCTGCGTCCTAAACGTGTGAACGCGCCGAACAGGTGTTACCGAGAGTGTTCATAGCGCCCCTCTAGAGCATCATACGTTCAATTGAGGTCATATCCTGCGGCCTTGAAGTAGTTGCTGCATTCTGTGGGGGTGTAGAGTTCGCAGATGTCGCCGATGGCTTTCCAGAGTTCGTCGATAGTGCGGGTGGCTCTGGCCCGAAGGTGGGATTTGAGCTTGGAGAAGGCCATCTTGATGGGGGTTGAGGTCTGGGCTGTAGGGCGGCAGGAACAGCATCCAGGCGCCTTGGGCGCGCATGGCCGCCTCGGCGTTGGGACTTTTGTGAGCAGCCAGATTATCGAGGATGACGACATCACCTTTGGCCAGGGTTGGTGCCAGTTGGGTCTGGACCCAGGTGTCGAAGATGCGCCTGTTCATTGGCTGATCGACCACGAAGGGAGCGGTTAGGCGGCGATCCCGTAGGCCAGCAATGAAGGTCTGGGTTTTCCAATGGCCAAAGGGGGCTTTGGCCCTGAGCCGTTGCCCCTTGAGGCATCGCCCGCGCAGCCGCGTCATCTTGGTGGTGGTACCAGTCTCATCAACAAAGACAAGCCGGTGGCGCTCGCGCCCCATCCATGGCTGGCGCCCGCGCCAAGCTTCACGCGCCGCCTTGACGTCTTGGTGCTCTTGTTCCGATGCCGGCAGCGTTCTTTTAAAGCGATAGCCGTGCCGGATGAACCAGCGCGACAGCGAGGCAGGGGCGATCTTCACGTCCAATGGCGCAATCTCGGCGGCCAGCTCCGACATGGTGATGTCAGGCTTGTCAGCAATACGCCGTTCCAGAAAGGCTCGGTGCGGATCGAGTTTGGAGTAGCGCCAGCCGCCTTCCGGCTGAGGGGCATAGCTGCCGGTTTGCGCATACGCCGCCACCAGTTTGATCGCGCAGGACGGCGCAACCTCAAAATGGGCCGCCCCTTCCCGCCGAGAATGCCCACTCGCCACAAACCGCACAATACGACGCCGAATATCCAACGAAAGGGCTTTAGTCATCGCAAATCACCTCCCAATCCGGGAAGTGAAGCACGGCTGAACACCTAAGGGAAACCCTCCGATTCCGTCAGAACACGCACCGCTCTAGTAACGCGGAATCGGCTCATTACGTCAAATCGTGCAGAGCATTGAATGCTTTATGGAGCACGCGCGGATCGAATTTCCCCTTATAGACGGACGGGGGTTTTCGCTTCAGATCGAGCAATGCATAGACTGCGGCCTGTGCGGAGCGGATCGAATATTCGACAGTAAACACCACATCATCCGGCAACTCACAAAATTGCCCCATGAAGGCGAGATTGCTCCAGCCCTTCGGGATGACCTGCGGCCGGTCGCTCTTCTCGCGGCGCAGAAACTGGCTGGTGATGAACGGCATCATGCAGGGGATACAGATGGAAGCCTCTAGGATGGCCGTGGCTTCGGCTTCGATCCGCAGATGTCCGAGAACCTCCGTCATGATCTCGCGCCCGGTGCAGGCCGACATCGGTTTCCTGACGAAGTCGCCAGGCTTGTCGACGTGGAGGCCGTAGCCCCAGAATACACCGATATCCTCGGGTTGGCCGATAAAATGCGGCTGGTGGGGAACCACAATCGAGACCAGCCAGCCGGATTCTGGAAACGTGATCAGGCCACCCTCCCCAGGGACATTACCGGTGATATCTCCAACGAGCCGCAGGAACGACGGATCGTGCAACGTGGTGGTGAACGACACCCATTTGGACTCATCGATATGGTCGGTAAACACTGACGGGCGCCCGAACTCCGGTCGGCCCGCAGCGATTTTCTCCCAAAGCGTCCAGGCTCCGCCGTCTCTTTTACCTTTGAGCGTGGGTGCTGTGTCCATCGTGCCGAGACTGGATGCCTCGGTCATCGACCCCAGGGTGACAAGGATGAAATCCCGGGCATCGACAAAAATTTCTCCGGTCTGCCCCGCCCGCTCATAAAGGATGCGCGCTACGCTCTTCGTGCCGTCATTCTCGCAGAACTCCAGGTCGGTAACCCGTGTGTTCAGTGCAAATTTCACACCCCGCTGGTCCAGCCACTTTTGCAGGGGCCGCACCATAGAATCATACTGGTTGTAGGTGGTCCGCATGATTCCCTGGAGGCGGTTGAAGCCGGCAACCATATGCGCGAACCGCACCAGATAGCGTTTGAATTCGACTGCGCTGTGCCAGGATTGGAAGGCGAAGGTGGTACACCACATGAGCCAGAAATTGGTCTTGAAGAACGTAGGGTCAAACTGATCGGCTATGCTGCTGCGGCCGAGCAGGCCTTCGGGTTCAAGCGCCAGCCGCTCAATGGTCAGGATGTGCTTCTCGCTCAAACCGAATTCGGGCGCTGTCTGCCTTTGACCGTCACGGACCAAGCGAGATTTGGACGATGTCTTCATCGTCTCGTTCCAGGCGAAAATTTCCTGAGTAACAGTCCTGCTCTCGTCGAGCGTCGGGATCGAAGCAAAGAGGCCGTACGTGCAGAGGTATTTGCTCTCGATCATCCGACCGCCGCGCAGCACATAGCCGGTTTCTGGAGTGCCGGCGCCGTCGAGGCTTCCACCAAGCCTGTCGAGTTCCTCTAGTATGGTGATGTTGTGGCCGAAGATGTCGCCGTCCCGGATCAGGAACGCAGCCGCGGCAAGGGAGGCAATGCCTCCTCCCACCAGATAGACTTTCGGGGCGCTCTGTTCCAAACCTGCCATGGCAAACGCATTCGCTCGACGATCAGTCATGGGGCACCTCCTTACGACCGCGCCAGCATCGGGACGATGCGAGCTGGCCAACCGAGTTGAATTTGGCCGGATGTCTTTGGCGGCGATGATGCCTCAGGGAGCAACCAGATCCAGGCAGAGCAGGAAGGCTGCCGATACGCCGAGGCATTGATCGCAGTGTCGACGCCGGGCCGCCGACGATGCAATGAGCGTCCATGCCACGTCGGTAATATTCGCATTTGCCGCAAGACGAGATGCGTGAGATGGGACCGCGACTGCCAGAGCGGAAAGACGTTACGCTGGTATCGATGGAATAGATGATCCTGACGCCCTCGGGACCAAGGGCTCGACGGGGTATGCAGATCACGACGCCACTCTTAAAAATGTACGAATTTTGGCCGCAGATACCCACCACGTCGGACGTTCGGTAGTCTGGAGCCAGCGGCACCGGGGCGACCTTCATCAGGGTGACAGTTTGCAGAGCTGCGAAAAGGCCGAGCCGATCCACGATACCGCGAGAAAGGTAGCCCCAACTAGCGTTCTGATCGAACGTGCCATCGGTCGTCCATTTTGATAGGTTTATGACGTACGGCAGACGCTCTCGGGAGCAGAATTGAGGTCGCCCCCGGGCACTCCCTCACGCCGCTACTTCTTCAGCACGTCCTTTAAGCGGCCAACAGCATTCTGAACCGCGCCTTTGGCCTTGTCACTCTTGCCCTCAGCAGTCAGCTTCGTGTCGCCGAAGACCTTACCGGCCGTCTCTTTGATCACGCCTTTGGTTTCCTTGGCCGCGCCAGCAATGCGATCCTTGTTCATGTCATGTCACTCCGCTTGTTGATAACCCATCCGGCAAACTGCTGCCAGCGGGCGGATCCGAAGCCGCTGAGCGACAGGAATCCGACTAAAAATGCTTTGTAGGCAAGGATATGGAGCTAACGGAGTTACGGGCAGACTCGGAAACTACTCAATCCAGTGGCTTTTCCAGCGCGCTATACCATTAGCGATATGTGGCCAACCGTGGCAGAATGTTCCTTACTAGACCACCTGGGGGCAGCAGCAGCGGATCTCGGTCATTGCCGCCTCGGATACGTCAATTACCCTGAAATTCTCCTAGAGATGGTCTGCGCGTGAAAGTGCAATGCTGAAAAAACGATCCTCTCAGGCCAAATCGGGTCGCTCAAGTACACGGGGGGAAGCCCTAGGAGGGCGCGAACCGCCCCATGAACGCGAGTCGCCCCATGAATCAGAGGACTTTCCTGTCGTCGGCATAGGCGCCTCGGCGGGGGGGCTCGAGGCTTGCACCAAGCTTCTTGGTGCTCTGCCATCCAACAACGGCATGGCTTTCATCCTCGTGCAGCATCTCGATCCCACGCACGAGAGCATGATGGCGGAGCTGCTGGCCCATCGCACCTCGATGACCGTGGTGCAGGCTACCAATGGCATGCTGCTTGAACGCAAACACCTATACATCATTCCGCCGGGTAGCTATCTCTCCGTCAGCAATGGTGGCCTGCACCTCTCACAGCCTGAAGCGCGCCACGGCGCCCGCATGCCCTTCGACTTTTTGCTGCGTTCGTTGGCGGAGGAATACGGGGAACGTGCCATTTGCGTGATCCTCTCGGGGACAGGCGCCGACGGCAGCCTTGGCTTGAAGACTATCAAGGAAAAGGGCGGCCTCGTCATCGCACAGGATCCGGACGAGGCTGCTTTCGACGGAATGCCGAGAAGCGCAATTCTAACCGGCGCGGTCGATCTTGTCCTTCCACTGGCAAGCATTCCAGGAGCGCTCCTCAAATTTCACCGCCGAATGGCGCTCACGCGCTCGGCTTCTGCTCCCGACAAACGGAACCCCTCTCCGGATTGGCTGCCAAAAATCGTTGATCTCCTCCGGAAAAAAAACGGCCCATGATTTTAGACTTTACAAGGAAGGCACGCTGCGGCGCCGGATCGAGCGCCGTATGGCTATGGCATCTATCGAGACCGACGACATCGAGCGTTATCTTGATGTCCTGAGGGGTGATAAAGAAGAGCTTGATCGCCTTGCCGCGGATTTGCTCATTAATGTCACCAGCTTCTTTCGCGATCCCGCAGTATTCGACGTGCTGAGCGAAAAGATCATTCCTGATCTGGTCCGCAGCCATTCCATCGATCAATCGCTGCGCATCTGGATCGCCGGGTGCAGCACGGGCGAGGAAACCTACTCGCTCGCCATGCTCTTTCGCGAGGAAATCGTAGCGGCGAAGCGGGAGATCAAGCTGCAGATCTTCGCCTCCGATGTTGACCCCGATGCTGTCACGACGGCCCGAGAGGGTCTCTATCCGGAGACGATCGCGACAGAGGTATCGGCTGCAAGGCTTACCCGTTTCTTCTCGAAGGACGACCACGGCTATCGTATTTTGCCCGAGCTTCGCGCCACGATCGTGTTTGCGGTGCAGGATGTATTGGCTGATCCGCCATTTTCCCGGCTCGATCTCATTTCGTGCCGAAATCTGCTCATCTACCTGCGCCCCGAGGCACAGGA